>CAZBWQ010000028.1:0-41869 GCA_964495565.1 uncultured Sandaracinaceae bacterium
AAGGAGGGGCTCGGCGGAACGCGATGCGGGGTCGGGGCGGCGTAGCGAGTGCCAATCGGCAAGACCGCGACCACCCCCGATTGGACACGAGCTCCGAGGCGAGGCTTGCTTGGCCCGACCTCGTCAGTGCTTCCGGCCAACTTTGCAAGCCGAGCCGTCCGGCACGACCCCGTGTCGTGTTCCGCCGGGCCCCGGGCTTGAGCTTCAGTCGACGCTTTCGCGGATTCGGTCGAGGAGCGCGCGGAGCTCGCGGAGGTAGTCGGAATCGACGCCCCCTGCTTCCATGCTGCGGAGCGCTTCTTCGAGCTGCGCGATTTCCTCGGCGCGCTGACCGCGCAACGATTCGACCATCTCCGCAAAGGATCGATACAAGTCTTGCAGCTCGTCCCCTTTCCGGATGCCGGTCGTGACCTCGAAACGTCCGCGACCCACGTGCTCGAAGAGGCGCCGCATTCGATACGCCGGGCCGACCACGCGATGCGTGACCACGATGCCGGTGACCCCCAAGGCCAACGCCAAGCAGGCGACGCCGAAGACGATCGCATTACGAACCTTGCGGTCCTCTTGCTCGGCGAATCGTTCGAGATCTCCGGCCGTTCCTTCGTCGAGGTCGGACTGCGCTGCGATGTGCGCCGTGAGCGCTTCGGTCTGCCCACGAGAGAAGCGGTAGGCCACGTAGCCCAAAACGCTCGCGACCGTCACCGTGACGAACAAGACCATGCCCGTGTATTTCAACTGGAAGCGCCGATCGAGTAGGTAGTTTCGGATCTTTCGTTGCTTGGTTCGCATCATGCGTCACTCACTTCCTCACGCTTGATCCTCCGATCAAAGTCGCCCTCTTGCTTTCGCCGTCTCGAGAACGGTGGGGAGACGCCGCAGCGCGCCCGTCAGCGCTCCTTCGATGGCCTGCGAAGCGGTCTCCTCTCCGTAGGCTCCCGACGCCGTCGCCGCGCCTCGCAGAACGCCGCGCATCTCGCGGCCCGGATAGGTCGTCACGATGACTGCCACCGCCGCCCTCACCCCGCCGGCTTTGGGTTCGAGGCTGACGATCGAGCTCTCGAGGTATACCCCGTGCAGGTTTCGATCCTCGATCTCGCGTTGCGCCTCGGCCGGGGTGAGCTCGTCGGGCGCGAGCTCCACACCTTGCACCTCTTGGAGCTGCGCCGAGAGGAAGCCGCGCACGTCGAAGAGCATCTTCCGGGAGACCCGCTCCGACTTCGCTCCCGGCATACCGATTGCCACCAGATACTCGGTGGGGCCGGGGCCGCGCGGACGCCGACCCGCGGCTCGAAGCACTTCGAGCGCCTCCGCTGCCGCGCGACGAACGGCCTTGTCGCGGTCTCGTGTGGCTCGCTCGACGATCGGCAGCGACTGCTTGGCCTCGAGCCGCTGGAGCGAAGCGATGGCAGCAACTCGCACCGCCGGGTGGTCGTCACGCACCGCCCTTTCCAACGCGCCGACCAACCGTGGCGTCGAGGGAAGCTGACTCAATGAAAGCGCGGCCTGGGCTCGGACCCGAAACGCATCGGAGGTGCGGAGCAAGCTCACGAGATAGTCCTCGCGGGAGTCTGCCATCGCGTGACTCGACCAAACGAGCACGATCAAGGCGAGCACACGCCATCGACGCCGTCGATCACCGTGCTCTTCGACACGCGTTTCCATCCCCACCGTAAGCAGTATCACAGCAGCCGAGCGCCGACGCCAAACACGCTCGATGCCGCCACGTTGACTCACTGGCGCCGACCTCTCTATATTCCTCGGGTCCCAACGACCAACGGGGGATATAGAGGTCGAATGGAGTCACTAGATCTGAGCAACCCAACGACGCTCGCTGCGATTGGCGCGGTCGCCTTGTTGATCGTGGTGGGAATCCTCATCGGATGGATTCGAGCCCGAAAGAAGAAAGCCCTTCGGGCGGAGCCGCCAGCGCCTCCACCCGAGGCCGTTGCCGAGGAGCACCCGAAGATCACGCCGCCCGAGCCGGCGGAAGCGGAGCCGACGCAGCCGATCCAGCTCGAGGATCTCGTGCCGCCGCCACCCGAAAAAGTGGAGGCGCCGCCCAAGCCCGAGCCGCAGGTCGCCCCGCCCCCTGCCCCACCCGCCGATCTCGGTGCATTTCGAAGCGGGCTCAAGTCGACTCGCGGAAATCTGATTTCCCGCCTCGCCGGGGTCTTTCGCCGGGGCCGAGAGCTCGACGCCTCGATCCTCGAAGAGGTCGAGGAGGTCTTGATCACCGCAGATGTCGGGGTTCACACCACCGAACGGATCCTCGACGCGCTTCGAAGCCAGATGAACGGGGGCCAGCTCTCCTCTGCAGACGAAGCTTGGGACGCGATTCGAGAAGAGGCGCGAAGCATTCTCGCCTCGAGCGGCACGGGCCTTTCCATCGAGCACCAGCCCACGGTAATTCTCGTCGTCGGCGTCAACGGCGTTGGAAAGACGACGACGATTGGCAAGCTGGCCAGCCGCTTCGATCGTCAGAACAAGACCTTGCTGCTTGCAGCTGGCGATACGTTTCGAGCTGCAGCCGTCACGCAACTCGAGGTATGGGGTCGCCGGGTCGGATGCGAGGTCGTCAAAGGCAAAGACCGCGCCGATCCGGGCTCGGTCATCTTCGATGCGATTCAGACGGCAAAAGATCAGGGCATCGACATCGTGATCGCCGACACTGCGGGACGGCTGCACACGAAGGTTCCTCTGATGGACGAGCTCAAGAAGCTCGGAAGGACCGTCGAGAAGGCTCTCGGGCGACCGGCCGATCACGTGCTGCTCGTGCTCGATGCCACGACGGGACAGAATGCGATCCAGCAGGCACAGCTCTTCAAGGATGCGCTCCCGCTGACCGGCATCGTGCTGACCAAGCTCGACGGCACCGCAAAAGGTGGTGTGATTCTCGGCATCGTCGACAGGCACCAGGTCCCGATCGAGTTCGTGGGCGTCGGCGAAAAGGTCGAGGACCTCAAGCCCTTCGATACCGAGACCTTCCTCGAGGCGCTGTTCGAGGTCCCCGAGACCGCCGAGACTGCCCAAGAAGCCGTTGGCGCGAGCTGAACGTCGGCTCGAACGACGAAATCACCGAAAATGGCGACCGGATTTGGTAGTGCGATATTCGCCATGGTATAGTCTTGTCGTCCGATTGAAATCGGATACTTAGTGCGTGATTTCAGCGAGTTGCCACGGTGGGGGCCGGGGCGCTCCAGGGGGGAAGGCCAAAGGCCGATGCGAGTTTTAGGGGGGATTGCGCTACTGATCGCGGCGCTCTGGACAGTGCTTCCGACGCCGGCCCGGGCCCAGATGGAGTTCACGCTGGACGAGGTCGAGGACGAAGGGACGTCCGGCGAGCGACAGGATTCCGAGCCTCGGGGTGACCTCATCGAGGAGCTGGCCTCCGACGACGGCGCTGCCGAAGGGCCCGTCGAGCCGGCTCCACAACGCGAAGAGGTCGTCGAGGAGATCTATGCGGTGCAACAGATCTACGCGCTTCGTCTCAAGCGCGCGGAGCTGGCGCCGTCGGCCGCCTTCACGCTGAACGACCCGTACGTGAAGCGCTACGGGCTGGGCTTTGCGTTCAACTACTGGTTCACCAACGTGCTGGCCGTGGGCGTGAATTTCATCTGGTACGACTGGGGAACCAATCCTTTCGACCGGGGGACGAGCTTCATTCCGCGCATTCAGGATCAGTTCCGCCTGGGCGTTCCGATCAACGACTGGCAGTTCGGGCTCTGGGCAAACTTCACCTACGTGCCCTTCTACGGGAAATTCAAGGTCGGCAAGAAGAAGCTCTTCCAGTGGGATTCGTACCTCGTCGGAGGCGTCGGCTTGATGCGCACGCAGCCGATTCCGGTGTTCGACCCCGAGGTTCGTAGCTTCGATTGGAACACGAACGTCGCGTTCAACGTGGGCATCGGTCTTCGCATCTTCCTGACCCGCTACCTCACGTTCTTCACCGAGTTCCGCGCCTACATGTGGCCGGACAAGTTCGAGAACGTGGACGTCACGCCGGGGGCTGGGCGAAACGACCCGTCCACCTGGCTCGAGTCCGGCTCTTCGTTCGTGGCCAATACCTCGATTCAGATTGGCTTCACGCTCTTCCTACCGATCAAGTTCGAATACCGGCTACCGAAATGATGACCTTCGCACGACATACGCTTTCGCGAATCGGCCTGATGGCAGCCTTGGCCCTGTGCCTCACGCTGGGCGACGGGTTGCGTACCGGGGTGAGCTCGGCGGACGCGCAAGAAGTCCACGTGAGCGGACCCCTCGCCGGGGCCCCAGCCGTGAAGAAGCTTCGACTGTGGCGTGAAATGCGCCTACACGCGGAGCCGTTTTTCAGCTTCACCATCGGTGACGAATACGCCCGCTCGCTCATCGTCGGTGGCGAGCTTCGGTTTCACTTCTTGGATTGGCTGGGCATCGGCGGCTGGGGCGGGTACTCGGTCGGTCAGCTCGACACCGATCTGACGAGGGAGATTCGCGACAAGGGCGTCACGCGCGACGCAAACCGGCTCGATTTGCCGAGCCGGGAGAGTTTCCCGGACCAAGTGGGGCGGCTCAACTGGTGGTCGGGCGTGGAGCTTCACTTCGTGCCGTTTCGCGGAAAGCTGGCGATGTTTCAGAAGGTCTTCTTCGATGCCGACCTCGACTTCTTCGTCGGTGCTGCGTTCGTGGGCGTGGAGGAACGCTCGGACACGCGGATCACCCGTGACTCGATCACGTCGCCCCAATACTGCATCCTGGCCGACGGTTCACAAGACGTGGGCTGTCTCGACAGTCAGCTCGCGCGCTCCAAACGGACGGCCATCGCGCCCTCGTTCGGCGTCGCGTTCACGGCCTTTTTCAAGGAGTTCCTCGGAATCTCCTTCAAGTGGCGCGGCATCCCGTTCAAGTACAATACCGGCGGGACCGACAACAACGACGATGGCGTGATCGACAGCGACGATCGTCTGCGGCAGTTCAACAACATGTTCGGTGTCGGCCTGATCTTCGTGCTTCCGCCGAAGATCAAGACCACCGACTGAAGCCGCCGCACGGGCCGGGGCCTCCGGCGCGACGCCCGCGCTCACTTCTTGAGGACTTCGCCCTTTTTGCCGAGCACGTAGCCGGAGGGGAGCCGTTTCGAAGCTTCCTCTTTGACCTCACCCAGCGTCCAGCCGTGATCGATGAAGCCGTCGAGGATGCGAATTCGCACTCGGACGCTCTCTTCGTTCAACAAGGCCTCGGTCAGCGCGCCGCGAGCCTGCTCGGCTTCGTCTTGGTGAAGGATGGCACCCACGGTGTGAAAACGGACCGTCTCGTTCATGTCCTCGAGGAAGCGCGAAACGGCATCGACGATGCGTGGATCTTTTCGCTCTTCGAAGGTTGCAATCAGACCGATCTTCTTTTGGGGGTCTCGCTCGTACTCCGTGTCCATCTTGGAAAGCAGCTCGAGCAGGATCGTGGTCACCTCTTGCTCGCTCTGGATTTCCTTGAGGATTTTGAGAGGCCACGCCAACGTGTCGGACGATTCCAAGAAATCTCGAACGGGGCCGAGAGCCGCCTCGCCGTGTCTGACGATGCCGTGAAAGGCTTCGTTCTTTTCTTCTCCGTCGGTGATGCTGGGGTCGACTTTGATCGTGAACCGCGTCAGCAGCGCACGAATCGCCTCCTCGGACCCGTCCTCGGCAAGCACCTGAATCGACTCCCAGCGCTCGTGTTTCTGGGCGCGTTTGTTCGCGACGCGGGCCACGTGTTTGCCGAGCCCGCCCCCTCCACCTTTGAAGACGTCGAAAAGCCCCATGGCCCCAACACCTAGGCCGAACTCGTGACCCGCGCAACGAGAGCCGCTCGCCACCCCCGACGGATCACGGAATGACGATGGGCTTCAGGTTCACCTGGCCGGCGATCGTCTCCACCTTGAAGCGCACCATGCTCGCTCCGTGCTTGTTTCGCAGATGCTCGGCATTTCCCCGAATCCGTTCGGTGAAACGGGCCTCGGGAATGTTCGACACGTCTTCGCCGATCGACTGCTTGGCAGCGACGTAGTCGCGAAAGAGCCGCGCGTAGTACTCGTCCTCGGGAAGCGCCGCGAGCGCGAGGGCCTCCGGATCTTCCTGCGCGTCGGGCGTGGCGCTCTGCCTTCCCGCGTCCGGCCCCGTAGCGCTCACCGCCTCCCAGCCACCGCTGCTGGTGACGGCGCGGCCGTCCTCGTCCTCCTCGGCCACGCCCATGAAGAGATTGATCAACTGATTGATTCGATAGGAAAGACCGCCGAGCTCGGGGGATTCAACCTCCAAGCGGACGTCGCCGCGCCCGTTGATCACCGAGAGAATGTCGTCTTCCATGCGCTCGATCGGGTCCATGATGCCGTTGGCGACGACGAAGCCGTAAATCGCGACGCCGATCAAACCGAGCAAGGTGAGCCACAAGATCACGTTGGCGGTGGAGGCCAACGCCACGTGCTTCGCCTCCTGCGCGAGGACTACGTAGCCCGCGTCGACGCCGCGTGACATGGGCAGGAAGGACGTGACTCCCACGTATCGCTCGGAGCCGAGCTCGGTGGTCCAAGGTAGCGTGGGCTTGCCGGCCAAGGCGGCCTCGGTCCCGGTTTCGAGTGGAGGTGCGTAGAGCGCTCGTTGCAACGCGTCGCGAACCTCGACCGACGTGGACGTGCTGTAGATGCCGTCTGCGGTGATGAAGAGAAGCTCGTGACCGAGAACCGCGGCTTCTCGCTGCGCCAGCCCGTTCGAGAGATCGTATCCCACGACGAGCGCGCCGACGATGCCTCCCTGGTCGTTCCGCACCGCCGCCACCCCGACCTGCAACAGCTTGTTTTCGTGTTTCCAGACGCCATACCGAGACCCTCCGCGCTTGAGGACCCCGGCCAGCGCCGGCGCCTGCCCGATCAGGAGCTCTCCGAACATCCGGTTCGGATCGGTATCGCGAGCAATGACCCGGCCCGTCTCGTCGACGAGCACGACGATGTGTGGAGGCTCGGAGCGTCCACGCGCCGGATCCTGAAACCATTGAAACACGCTTTGCGCCGCGTTGAAGGCCCGCCGACGAAAATTGGCCTCGCCCGACGCCGTGAAGACGGCGCGCACCGACTTGCTCGAGGCGCGGCTGGCCACGCCTTCGGCCAGGCGGGCGCCGTCGGCACGCCACGATCGCGCAAACAGCTCCGAATCGTCTCCGATGCGATCCTCGAGCTCGCGGGAAAGCTGGCTGCGGAGCTGCGTTCGCACCACCACGTACGACCCGAGACCGACCAGAAGGACGATGACGAGGTTGCCCGCGATCAGCTTCAGGCGCATCTGCCCACTCTCCTCCGCTCTACCCCCGGCGAATTCCCCTGTGTTCAGGGGGTTGCACCACCGAGCCCGGGATTATCACCGTGGGGTTCGAAGCGTCAAGCTCGTCGGGCCATGAACTTCGAGCTGATCCGATGTTTGGGATCGACCTTTCCGGGCAAACAAAGCAATTCGAGCGAGGCTCCCCGTTCGGGGAAGTGGGCCGAAGCGCGATCGGGGGTTATTCTTGGTCCGGTCCATGGCGGAGGCTTGGAAGACGTTTTGCGACTGCCCGGAGCTGGCGGTCGATCTGACCCGGGACGCCGGGCGCATCGGGCTCGCGGTCGAGCCAGAGGTATGCGAACGACCGTGGCAGGCCGCGATGGAGGCCGCGCGCAGCGGCGCCGTGCGGGTGGCGGTCGCGGTCGAAGACGGGGCCGATCCCGATCTGGCCGTTCGTCTGTCGGACGAGGCCCGGGCCACCGGGCGAAGGATCCCCGTGGCCGTGATCGGGCCCTCGCCGCTCGATCTGCTGCACGATCTGGGCTTGCCGGCAGTGCACGAGACAGGACCGCTCGCGGCCGTGGCCGCGCTGTTGGACCTCGACGTGGAGCGCCCCTGGGCGGCGGCCACCAAGGATCTACCGAGCGTCGATCGGGTGCGCCTCGGCGAAAGCGTCAGCCACCGAAGCGACGGGAAGCTCATCCGGCTCGAGGATGGGCTCATCGGACACGAGGGCATCGGTCCACGAGCGCGGCCGATCGGTCCCCCACGCGACGTCGCGGCGGCTTTGCGCGCGATGCGCGCGTCCCAGGATGCGTCGCGCCCCAAGGTGCCGATCGTCGAGGGCGTCGAAGAGAGCGCGGTGCTCGACGTGATCTTGGGGCCTCGGCGCGCGCTTTCGGATCCGGCCAGCAAGGCCGCGCTCGGACCCTACGACGTACCGCTGCCGTTGGAGGAGCTCTGTGCGACGCCGACGCGCGCAGCCTCGGAGGCGGCCCGCATCGGCTTTCCGGTACGTGTCGCCCTGGCGTCACCCGATCTGCGTCTGTGGGACCATCCGGACCTCTCCGTCGAAGTCTTTTCGGCAGGCCAGGCGCGCGATGCGTTTCGTCAGATCATGGCGGTCGCCAAAGCTCGGTCGCCGGAGGCTCGTCTACTCGGCGTGACCGTGAGCGCCGCCACGCTGGCCCGGACCCTGCTCCGCGTTCGGATGGAGCCGTTGTCCTCGGGACCGGTGTTGGCCGACATCGGCTTCGCCGATCCGCATGGGCGCGCGTCCGCCGACACCACCCAGACGGTGCTTCCCGCGACTTCGAAGGCCCTCGAGCGTGTCCTGTTGCGTCTGCGCGGAAGCTCGTTGCTGTTGGCGGGGACCCCACGGGAGCGTGCGGATGCGGTTAGCGCCATCGGGGACGTGCTGATGCGCCTTGCGGCATTCGTCCATCAGTGGCGCAAGGAAGTCGAGGTCGTCGAGGTCAGCCCGCTCGCGATCCTCGTGGGAGGCGAGCTCGAAATCCGCCAGGCATGCGTCACCGTCGGCGACGCCTTCAGTCGATCTCTCCAGGCGGGCACACGCTAGCCCTCCGAACCCCGGCCGATCAGGCGGTGACGACCCGAGCACCGGGGCCCAAGCTGGCGGGTTTTCGCGGTGTGGTCTCTAAGCTTCGGTAAACAGAACGGTTTTGGGGTGGGTGCGTGTCCCCTCAGAGGAAGGCTGCCGTGACCGAGGCGGGGGTTTCGCCGAGCTCTTCGGGGGTGCCGGCCGCGACCACCCGGCCCCCGTCAGGGCCTGAGCCCGGACCGAGGTCGACCACGAAGTCCGCGTTGCGGATGACGTCGAGATGATGCTCCACCGCGACGACCGTGTGCCCGTCTTCGACGAGCTGATGCAGGATGGCGACGAGCTGCTCGACGTCGACGAAGTGCAATCCGCGCGTCGGCTCATCGAACAGGTAAAGGGTGGGCTTGCGGGCGGGTTGCGCGAGGTCGCGTGCCAGCTTGATTCGTTGCGCTTCGCCGCCGCTCAGGGTCGTCGAGCGGCGCCCGAGCTCCAGGTACCCGAGCCCGACCCGCTGAAGCGCCTCGAGCCGAGATCGAATGGCCGGCACGGCCTCGAAGAGGGCGCGCGCGTCGTCGACCGACAAGGAGAGGGTCTCGGCGATGCTCAAGCCTCGATATCGAACCTGCAGCGTCTCCTCGTTGTACCGGCTTCCGCCGCATACCTCGCACTCGACCTCGGCATCGGGGAGCAGCTGCATCGCGATTCGTTGGATCCCTTCCCCCTTGCATGCTTCGCATCGGCCCCCTTTGACGTTGAAGCTGAACCGCGTCGGGCGATAGCCTCGCGCACGCGCCTCGGGCAAACCGGCATACAGCTCGCGAAGTGGCCCCAACACCCCGAGATAGGTCGCGGGGTTCGAACGCGGGCTCCGTCCGATGGGCGTCGCATCGACGAACGCCACGTTCGCGAGCTCTTGCCCGCCTTCGATGGAAACCCCAGGCGGGACCTCGGCGAGCAGCCCGAGACGCTGGCGCAACGCCGGCAACAGCGCGTCGACGATCAGAGAGCTCTTGCCACTTCCGCTCACGCCGGTCACGCAGCAAAAGCGCCGCAGTGGAAAGCCGACCTCCACCCCGCGCAAGTTGTGAAGCGCTTCGACGCGCAGGCGCAAAATGTTCGAGGCTCCCTCTCGTCTGCGGTCCGGAACGGGAATGCGCTTGCGCTTCGACAGGTAAGCGCCGGTCGGCGAGCCCTCGGCGGCGATGAGCGTCGCGAGATCTCCCTCGGTGACCAGATGGCCCCCAATTTCCCCCGCACCCGGACCGAGCTCGACCAACCAATCGGCCGCTCGAATCGTCTGCTCGTCGTGCTCGACCACGACCACGGTGTTGCCGAGGTCACGAAGCTGCGCGAGCGTCGCCAACAGGCGCCGCGTATCCGCCGGGTGCAGCCCTGCGGTCGGCTCGTCGAGCACGTACAAAATGCCCGAGAGACGCGCACCTAGCTGTGTCGCCAGATGCACGCGCTGCGCTTCTCCGGTGGAGAGCGTGGCCGCCTCGCGATCGAGGCTGAGATATCCGAGGCCGACTTGCTCGAGGAAGGTGAGGCGATCTCGGAGCGATTGGATCAGCGGACGAACCGCAGCCTCGAGCTTTTCGGAGAACGGAACCCGTTCGATCCACGGACTCAAGCGGAGGATGTCGAAGGAGCTGACGTCCGCGATCGAAAGCCCGTCGATCCGCACCGAGCGTGCCGCTTCGTTCAGGCGAGAGCCCCCGCAGGACGGGCAAGGCTCCATCTTGGCGAAGCGGCCCAGATCCTCTTCGAGCAACTCGAGCACCCGTTCCTCGTCACCTCGCTCGGCGAGCTTTCGGCGCGTGTATTCGTGGGCCCGGCGCTCGAGCCCCGGCAGAATTCCTTCGAATCCTCCACCTCCGTGCAGCGCGATTCGGCGTTGTTTCTTCGGTAGCTCTTCGAAAGCGGTGTCGAGGTCGACTCCCGCGGCACCTGCTTTTTCGAGCATTGCTCGGTAGTAGGCCAGACGTGGTTTGCCCCAAGCTGCCACCGCGCCACGGCGCAACGAAAGCGATTCATCCGGAATGGCGAGCTCCACGACGAACGTTCGGGTGCGTCCGAGACCGTCACACGTCGGGCAGGCTCCGAGCGGCGTGTTGAACGAGAACAACTGCGGAGTGACCTTCGGGATCGAAGCGTGACCCTCGAAGCAGGCATGATGCTCCGAGTAGCGATGCCGTGACCCTCCCTGCTCGAGCAGGTGAGCGATTCCGCCGCCGAGCTGGTAAGCGAGCTCCACGGCTTCGGCGAGGCGTGCGGCAATTCCCTCTCGCACGGAGAGACGATCGATGACGACGTCCACCGATGCACCCGGCTCGATTGCCTCGACATCCTCGAGATCGACCGCGGCATCGTCGATTCGGAGTCGGACGAACCCCTTCTGACGCAAATCATCGAGCAAGCTCTTGGATGCGGGCGCGTCCGGACGCGCGACCGGCGCCAGCACGGAAAACCGGCTCCCCGGCGGCCAGCTCATGACCTCGCGAACGACTTGCGCGACCGAGTGCGCGGCGAGCCGGGCACCGCAGACCGGACAGTGGACCTCGCCCACCGTCGCAAAGAGCACGCGAAGGTAGTCTCCGACCTCCGTGAGCGTGCCGACAGTCGAACGCGGGTTGCGCGACGGCTCACGCTCTCGCACGGCGATCGCAGGAGAAAGGCCTTCGATCACGTCCACGTCCGGTCGACGGAGCTTGGTGAGAATCCGGCGCGCGTGTCCGCTCAACGATTCGATGTAACGGCGCTGACCCTCCGCGTACAGCGTATCGAACACCAGGCTGGACTTGCCGCTCCCGCTCGGGCCCGTGACGACGGTCAACCGCCCCTTGGGCAGGGCCACCGTGAGGTTCTTCAGATTGTGCTCGCGCGCTCCTCGAATGACGATTTGGGCCGTCGTCATTCCTCGATCCCGCCCGTGAGGCGCTGCGCTGCTCGAATCGCCGCGATCATCCCGCTCTCCGAGGCGATTCCCGATGCGGCCGCATCGTACGCAACGCCATGATCGACGCTGGTTCGAACGAAGGGGAGGCCCCAAGTGCAGTTCACGGCCTGGCCCCAGTCGAGCAACTTGGACGCGATGGTGGCCTGGTCGTGAAACATGGCGACGACACCGTGGGCGCGGCCGTCGGCCGCGTATCGAAACGCGGCCTCTGCCGGAGTCGGGCCCGCGATCTCGACCTCTCCCGTCGAGTACGGCGCCTCCTCGCGCATCGCGTCGAGCGTCGGCGCGATGATCGTTTCCTCCTCGGCTCCCAAGAGACCGCCCTCGCCTGCATGAGGATTGAGCCCCGTGACTTCGATCCTGAGCGGCTTGATCTCGGGAGACCAGCGGACCAGCGCGTCGGCCAGGTGGTCGACGGTTCGACGGATGTGCTCCGGGGTGACAGTCGATGGAACCCGTTTGATCGGCCAGTGCGTGCCGACCAGCGCGACCTTGAGCCTCGGCCCGAGAAACATCATCGTCACGTGCTCGACGTGCACACCGGCCCGCCTCGCCAAGTGCTCCGTCTGCCCTCGGAAGCTGACGCCCGAGAGGCTCACGGCCTCTTTGCTGACCGGGCCCGTCACCACCGCGCGTGCCGTGCCCGCAATCGCGGCGTCGCAAGCCGCATCGAGCGCCTCCCGCTGCACGCCACCTCCGGCGATCGTGGGCGCCCGCGCTTGGACCATCGAGACCGGCCAATGCGCGACGTGAACCAGCCCGATCTCACCCGGCGCGAGGACGTCGGCCTGTTCCGGGGTCACACGCCTGAGCGACTCGACACCGTGCTGGCGCAACGCCCGCTCCATCCACTCCGCGTCACCGTAGACGAGCGCCCGGTCCCTTCCCAACGAGCACGCCAACGCCGCGGCGGTCACGACGGGTCCCACGCCCGCTGGATCTCCAGTCGAAATCGCGAGCGGAGCCCGCATCACGGCTCTTTCATCTTGTAGCCGACGCCTCGAACCGTTTCGAGGTTGTTGACGGCGTGACCGAGCTTCATGCGCAGGCGACGGACGTGAATGTCGACCGTACGGCTGCTCCCGTAATAGTCGACGCCCCAAACGCGCTCGAGGAGCTGACGCCTCGAAAACACGCGGCCCCGGTTCTGGCAGAGGAAGCTGAGGAGCGCGAACTCCTGGTGCGTGAGCTGTCGTGGACCGCCGTCGATCGTCACCTCGTGGGCGGCGAGATCGATGCAAAGTGGCCCCATCTTGATTCGCTCTTGCTGGGCGAACTCGCTTCGGCTCCACTCGACGCGCCGAATGCGCATGTAGAGCTCGGCGGGCACGTACGGCATCAAGACGAAGTCGTCGAAGCCGTCCCCCGGATCCAGGCGGGTCAAGGCTCCCACGGTCACCCCGATGATGACCGGCACCTCTTGAAGCGGCTCGGCGGCGCGCACCCGCACCAGCGCGGCCCGACCGGCGTCGGCCTCGTCTCCGGCTTCGATCAAGATGACCGCCGGGGGGCTCGTGACCACGTCGTCGGTGTCGAGGCGGTCCCAGAGATTGGCCGTCTTGAGATCGCAACCGAGGTCATGCAGACACGCGACCGCGCTCTCAGCGCGCTCTTCGATACCCTCACGGCCTATCACGAGAATCCACACGGGCGCTTACCTACAATGCACTCGCACGCCATGCCAGCCGGAGATGCGACTTCCTCTGCAATTCCGGTTATCATGAGCCAGCGTACCGGCGAGACCAAGGTGGCGACGAGGTATTGGAAAGTGGAAATCAGCCGGCTCGGCACTGCGGAGCCGCTTTTTGCCGGTGCGGTCGAGGCGGCGACTTGGCCCGCTGCGCTCCAGCTCGTTCGCACCAGGCTGGGAGAAGCGGCCGGAGTGCCCCCGGGCGCGAGCTGCAAGGTGTCCCCAAACGGCTCGGTGCTCATTCAAGACGCACGCGGTCGCCGAAGCTATCAGATCGCACCGACATCCGAGCCCGCCCCACCACCGGGCACGAAGAGACCGATGGCAGGCGCGCTCGATGCGATGAAGCCGCCGGTGCGGCCCGTCACACTTTCGCCCGCGGTTCCCCACCCTCCTCCACCGGTACCCGTGGCCGAGCGGACCGCATCGAGGCCTCGGCCGAACAGCGCTCCGCCGACGACCATCGAGCACGAGCTTCGCTTGTTGGCTTCTCGCGATCAAAGCCCCCGCGCCTCGAGCCCGATTCACTTTCGTGAGCGGATGTATGCCGTCGCGACGCCGTTCGAGCCGGGGACCGGCGAGAAGCTCGCCACGAGCTTGCTCCGCCGCGTGCAGGACGAAATCGAGAAGGAGCGGGGACCCAAGTTCGTGCGCATCGAGCTTTTCGACCACGTTTGGAAGGACAGACCCCACCATCCACCCGTCGTTCGCCTCGAGTGGAAGGATTGGAAAAAGAGCATCGACATCGAGTTTCCCCTGCGAGAGCACGAGCACCCCACCCGAGCCGCGCGGGTGAGC
Organism: uncultured Sandaracinaceae bacterium; assembly: GCA_964495565.1. GTDB lineage: Bacteria > Myxococcota_A > Polyangia > Polyangiales > Houyiibacteriaceae > SG8-38. The sequence goes on from CAZBWQ010000028.1 coordinate 14,274, forward strand.
AGCGTTCCGCCCCCGCCCACCGAGGATCGGCTCGCCGCCGCGTTCGAAGCCTGCCACGACCTGTTGTTCCTTCGGAACAGGGCCGAAGCGCTGGAATTCGCGGTTCGGCTCCTCGAGGAGCTGGTGCCCTCCGAGGCGAGCGCCGGATTTCTGCTCGACGTGAACACCGACGAGCTTCGCCTGGTGGCGGCCCGTGGGCGAGGCGCGACGGAGCGGCGCGGATCCGCTTTCCCCGCCTCACGCGGCTTGATGGGCGCCGCTGGCAACCTCGGCGAGCACACCGTGCTGGTTCTTGCCGATGCGCCGGCCGACCCTCGCTACGACGAGCAGGTCGACGGAATGCCGGGCGTGGATGTCAGGGCGCTGCTCTATCGGCCGCTGGTTCACGGCGGCCGCTTCTTCGGAGCATTGCAGCTCGCGCGAGGCGTCACCGGCGGAACGTTTCGCGAGTCGGACTGCCAAGTCGTGGATTACGTCAGCGAGCAGCTGAGCGCTTTCGTCGCTCGAGGTGCCTCGGTCGGGACGGCGGGCTCACAGCGCTGAAGCCAAACCGGGGGCCGCCACTAGCCTTCGTCGGACACCTCGGCGAGCAATCGCTTCACGTGCGCCTCGAGGGTGGCGGCGTCGTCCTCCTCGAACCCCTCGTGCACGCTGCGAATCCGGCCGTCGCGGCCGATGAGATAGGAGGACGGCACCGTCTCGAGCTCGTATTTCGATGCGACCTCCACCTCGGGATCGTGAACGATGCGAAAGGTCACGGGCGTGCTCCGCAAGAACTTGTTCATCTTCTTCGTGCTCTTGTCGATGCTCACGCCGACGACGACCAAGCCGTCGCGCGCGTAGCGTTCGTGGAGCTTCTGCAAAAATGGCATCTCTCGCCGGCAGGGCCCGCACCAGGACGCCCAGAAGTCGACCAAGATGACCTTTCCATCGAGTGACCGAAGATCGAGCTCGGCTCCGGTGGTATCGCGCATCACGACCGGCGGGGGCTCGTCGCCGATGGACAAGGCGGCCGCGCTCGAGCTGATCAGCAGCACCGCCATGGCCGCGAGACGCGCCTTGCACCCGCGTGAGCTCGCGCTGCTCACCACGGGCTCACTGATCGAGCTCTTCTTCGATGTAGACGTCGAGCTCATCGACGGGGAAGACGAAACGGCGATCGTTGACGTAGATCGACGGCGTCGAATCCACCCCCACTGCGCGGCCCTGCTTGATGTCGGCTTCGACTCGGCGCTCGGTCTCCTCGGACTGCATGTCGGCTTTGAAGCGATTCACGTCGAGCCCGAGCTGCTCGGCGTACTTCGTGAAGCTCGCACGCTGCAGCTCCGCCTGGTTCTCGAAAAGCAGGTCGTGCATCTCCCAGAACTTCCCTTGCCGGTCGGCTGCAATGGTGGCTTTGGCCGCCTCGCGCGCCTTTGGGTGCATGGGGAGCGGATAGTGCTTGAAGACGAGCTTCACCTTGCCGTCGGATTCTTCGACGATTTTCTTCAGCGCGGGCGCCGCCGTCTTGCAGTAGGGGCACTGAAAATCACTGAACTCGTAGATCGTCACCGGCGCCATGGGAGAGCCCCGAAGCGGGGAGTCGTCGATGCTGAGCTTTTCGGCCTTGGTGTCCTCGCCATACCGAACCCGGTAGATGTCGCGAATCTCGTCGCGCGAGTAGCCGCCATCGACCAAGCGCGCGACGTAGCGCGCAGCCGGCACGCATCGCTTGCACTTGCGTCCCTCGTCGATGCAACGCGCCACGCTGACCGGCTCGCCGCAGGGCGACAAGAGCTCGTTCACCATGTCGACCCAAATGCCCTTTGCGAAATCGTCGAGGCCGCTCGTGTCGACCTGGGGCAAATCGCGAATGGGCCCTTTGGACCCGGGCGCCGGCTTGACGGTCGAGGGCGCGTCTTTGGGACCGCTGTCGGCCTCGGTGGAGCGCTCGCAACCGGACAACGCGAGAACCAACGAGACACAAAGTGCTACCTGGAGCATGAGGGTGCGGATCCTAGCAGAGATTGATCGGTGTGCCGCGATCCTAGGACTCGGCGTAGGTGATCAACTGGGCCTTGACGATGTCCTCGTTGATTCCCGTTCGAATGTATTCCTTCAGGCAATCCGCAATGGTCACCATGAGGTCATCCATTCCCTCGTCTTCGATGAGCCTGGACAGGAGGGCCCTCGATTCGCGGCTGTCTTCGTCGCGCAGGAACTTCCGGACTTCGTCGATCGTGATTCCGCCCTGAAAGTCGATGTAAGCGTTTTCCATGAGGTACCGCGCCAGCTCGTTCACATGACCCTCCGTCGTGCTGAGTTGAAGATCTATTAGACACCCGAATGCCCAAACGGCAAGCGGGAAAGCCGTGAAATGGGCCAAAGGCCGCTTTTCTAGACCGTCGGCTCGTGCAATCGTGCCGCCCCATGCAGGCCAAGACCCACCTCGCCGCCGACCCGCGCTTGTGTGGTCAGCCGCTCGAGCTCGGGCCGGGCACGGCTCGGGTGGCGCTCGATACGAACGATTCCATGGCCGTGGACGAGCATGGATTGATCCACGGGGGCTTCTTGTTCGGGGCGGCTGATTACGCCGCGATGTTGGCGGTCAACGATCCCCACGTGGTGTTGGCCGGCGCCGAAGCTCGATTCCTGAAACCGGTGCGCAAGGGCGAGCAAATCGTCGCGACCGCCCATACGGTCGAACAGAGCGGCAAGAAACATCAGGTGCTCGTGGAAGCTCACGTCGGAGCGGCCAAGGTGTTCGAAGGCAAATTCACCTGCATCGTGCTCGAGCGGCACGTGCTCGAGCCAGTTGGGAGCGAGTGATGGCAGAAGACGGCGGAGCAATCATAGGGAGGGTCCTCGCGTCGCGAGGGGTGAAGCACCTGTTCACCCTCTGCGGCGGGCACATCTCGCCAATTTTGGTCGGCGCCGAGGCTCATGGAATCCGAGTCGTCGACGTGCGCGACGAGGTCAGTGCGGTGTTCGCCGCCGACGCGGTCGCACGGATGACGGGCGTTCCAGGAGTCGCCGCGGTGACGGCGGGACCGGGGGTGACCAACACGGTGACGGCCGTCAAGAACGCGCAGCTGGCACAATCGCCGGTTCTGCTCTTCGGGGGCGCCGCGGCCACGCTGCTCAAAGGCCGCGGGGCGCTGCAAGACATCGACCAGATCTCCCTGATGGAGCCCATCACGAAGTGGGCGGTCACGGTCAAGAGGCTGAACGACATCGCTCCGGTCGTCGAAAAAGCCATGGAAATCGCACAGGGCGGCGTCCCAGGGCCCGTCTTCATCGAGATGCCGATCGACGTCCTCTATCCGGAAGACATGGTCCGCGAAATGTTCATGAAGGAAAGCGGAGCCCAGGGCGGCAAGGGCCTGGGATCGAAGGCGCTGGAGCTCTACGTCCGGGGCCATCTCTACCGCCAGTTCCATCAGCCCCACCTCGGGATCATCCCCCCCGTTCGGGAGGCGCTGCCCCCCAAACCATCGAGGCAAAGCACGCGGGTGAGCAAAGTCGCCTCCCTGCTCCGGGAGGCGGAGCGACCGGCGCTCGTCATCGGGAGCCAGGCGCTCGTCAACACGCTCGATCCGGCACCGATCGCCGACGCGGTGCAATCGCTCGGGATTCCAACCTGGCTCGGCGGAATGGCGCGCGGCCTGTTGGGCCGGTACAGCGAGGTGCAGTTTCGGCATCAGCGAAGCGCCGCTCTCAAAGAAGCCGACATGGTGATCGTGGCGGGCTTTCCCTTCGATTTCCGGCTCGGCTACGGACGAAGCATCTCGAGCAGAGCCACGCTCGTCGCGGCGAACCTGAGCTCGAGCGAGATGCACAAGAACCGTCGGCCGGAGATTGCGATCCACATGCACCCGGGAGAGTTTCTGCGTGAGCTCGCCGAGGCATGCCGCGGACAGCGGCTCGGACCTTGGGGCGGTTGGTACGACACGTTGAGGGCTCGCGAGGTCGCGCGGGACGAAGAAATCGCCGACCAGGCCCAAGCTCCTTCGGAGCTCGTCAATCCGCTTCTCCTCTTTCAGCAAATCGAGCAGAAGATGGACGACGACGCCGTGCTGGTCGTCGACGGCGGGGATTTCGTGGGCACCGCATCGTACATCCTGCGTCCGCGCAAGCCCCTTCGTTGGCTGGACCCAGGTGTGTTTGGAACCCTGGGCGTCGGGGGCGGGTTCGCCGTCGGCGCGTCGCTCGTTCACCCGGGCAAGGAGCTGTGGCTCATCTACGGAGACGGCTCGTGCGCTTACAGCTTGGCCGAGATCGACACCTGCGTACGCCATGGGCTCGCTCCGATCGCCGTCATCGGCACGGATGGGTCGTGGGCGCAAATCGCGCGCGAGCAGGTTCCCATGCTCGGCACCGACATCGGCACCGTGCTCAACCGCACCGCCTATCACGAAGCGGCTCGAGGATACGGCGCAGCGGGTCTGCTTCTCGACGATCCGAGCCAGATCGACGAGACGCTGAACGAAGCGAAGGCCATCGCCGCGTCCGGCAAACCCGTCGTGATCAACGTCCACATCGCACGCACCGACTTCCGCAAAGGCTCGATCTCGGTGTAGCCCGGATGGCCGGCTGGCTGCAGCGCAGGAAGGCACGTCACCGGCTGAAGGACCGAGTCGGGCTTTGGTACCATCCGCAGTACCGCCTGGATTCCCTCGAGCAAACGGCCCGCGTGCCTGGCATCGAGGTCGCTCGAGGTGAAAAGATCTTGGGCGCTCTGGCCGCCGAAGGCTTGATCGACGGCAAGCAAGTTCGGTCCGCGCCCCCGATCGCGTTGGCCGATCTCGCGCTTGCGCACGCGGATTTCTATCTGGACCGGACCGCGCGCCCCGAATACTTGGGCCGCATCTTCGGATTGGAGGCACACGACATCGACGTCGATCCGGTTCTCATGTCCCAGCGCCGCCAAGTCGGGGGCACCGTCGCGGCGGCTCGCTGGGCAGCCCTTCACGAGGATCGGGTCGGTTTCAACATCGGGGGCGGGTTTCATCACGCCGAGCCCGAAGCCGGCGCTGGATTCTGCGTGTACAACGACGTGGCGACGGCCATCGCTCTCCTTCGCGCGAGCGGGTTCGAGGCCAAGATCGCCATCGTCGACCTCGATTACCACCAAGGCAACGGCAACGTCGTGACCTTCGAGGAGGATCGCACGGTCTTGACCTATTCGATCCACGGGTCGGTTTGGAGCCACGTAGAGGCCGCTCAGGACGTCCAGTTCGTCCTGCCCTCGGGAACCGACGACGAAACCTATCTCGACACGTTGCGGGAGACCCTGCCGCCGGCCCTCGACCAGATCGAGCCCGGCTTGATCTTCTACATCGCCGGCAACGACGTGCTCGCAGGCGATCGCCTGGGTGAGTTTGCGCTTTCGAGGCAAGCGGTCTTGACTCGGGATCGCTTCGTCGTCGATTGCGCGAAGAAGCGACGATCTCCGGTCGTAGTGACCCTCGGAGGTGGCTACAGCGATCGAGCATGGCACGCGTCCTCGGATTTCATTCGTTGGCTGCTGACCGATGAGGAGTCGGTGAGTGAAGAGCCCGAGAAGAGTATGTACGAGCGGTACGCGCAGATTGCGCAGGACCTGAGCCCACGCGAGCTCCAACGCGCGAGCGATGAGTTCGAGCTCACCGAAGCGGACCTGATGGGAGATCTGATCGGACCGCGATACAAATCGACCCGCATGCTCGATTTCTACTCCCGACACGGGATCGAATTCGCGCTCGAGAAGTACGGCGTGTCCCGAGAGATCCGAGAACGCGGCTTCACCGACCCACGGCTCAGCGTCGATCCGACCGACCCCGAGCGGCAGCACCTCACGCTTCACGCAAAGAAAGGAGGCGCGGAGCATCTTCTGGTCGATCTGGTCTTGCGGCGCGTCTCGCGAGCGGCGCCCGAGGGGCTCGTGCCGCCCGACGATCTGCGGCTGCTCTACATCGAGTGGATGCTCCTCCAAAACCCAACCGAGGAATTTTCTCTGCGGGCGCCGCAATGGCCCGGCCAAGACCACCCGGGTCTCGGCTCGGGCGAGCAAACGATGCACATGCTCTTTCAGGCCGCCAAGCGGCTCGAGCTCGACGCGGTCGCGCACCACCCCTCGCGCTACCACATCGCGTTTTTGGGTGCGGAGCAATCGTTCTTTCTGGATCCGGAGCTACAAGGACGATTCGAGGCGATTCGCGAAGTGCTCGCCCCGCTCGACCTCGCGGAGGCCGCTTGGAAGATGGAGCGGCAAGAGGTCCGCTGGGGCGACGGAGAGCCCGTGACCTGGATCCCCGAAGACCTGATCTTTCCGGTGAGCGAGCGGCTCCTGGCCTACTTGGGCTCGCCACACTACCAAGAGCCGCGCCGCGCTGCGCTCGAACGAGCGCGTGAGCGAGGCATCGTGGTCGTGCGTGCGAGACAGGCCTGAATGGGCGCTCCCGAAGCCCCAAAGGGACCCTGAAAAACAGCACGGCGCACTGCGGAGCAGCGCGCCGTGGTCAGAGGGTTCGTAAGCCGAGTTTTGTCGCCGCGTCCCGTCGCCGGTGCGCGGCTCGTGATCATTCCTCTAGGATCGGCGTCGCCACCGACCTCGAGCGACGTTACCCGGAGACTCGGGCGGGACCACCCTCGACGCCTCCCTATTTCGTCTTGCTTCGGATGGGGTTTGCCGTGCGACCGACGTTACCGCCAGCCCGGTGAGCTCTTACCTCACCCTTTCACCCTTGCCTCGCGGCCCTCGAGCGGCGAGGCGGTTTGCTTTCTGTGGCACTTTCCTCGGGGTCGCCCCCACCAGGCGTTACCTGGCATCCTGCCCTGTGAAGCTCGGACTTTCCTCCCGTGTGCATCTGCACACCAGCGATCACGTGAACCTGTCTAACCTGGGGAAGGTAAGGCTGGAGTCGCGGGCCCGCAACTACACCGAGGGGCTCTCGGCCGCCGCAGGCGAAGACTCAGGCAGGGGATACCGCGCCAAATCCACGAGAACGTAGAGGAGTGCCACGAGCACGACGACGGTCTCCCAAATGTATTGCTCGTCGTACCAGCCGACGAAGAACTGGATCACGAGCCCGGCCATCACCATCGAGATCAAGGCGACCGTATACCGTAGCCGTTCGATTGCCAAGGGCGCCATCAGCACGACGAAGCTGTAGTAGTAACAGGTCAGCTCGAAGAAGCCGATGATCAAGATCGTGCTCGCCGACAGAACCGCCCAAGGCGCGGCTCGCCGCCCGACGATCGCCAAGAGGACGAACATGCCGAGCAAGATCAAGCCGTGGAGCCATCGCCTGTCGTGTTTGGTTTCCTTTCGAGCTTGCTTCCATCGAGCCCAAGGGTCTTCGAGGCTCGAATCCTTCGTGAAGCGGCCCACCTTGCTCGGCTTGTAGGAGAGAACCGTGGGAAGTCCCATGTGGTTCGTCAGAGGCGTCTCCGCGTGCTTCAGCGTATTCGTCAGGAACTGTGGGTGTGCATCCCATCCGTTGATCGCGATGCTCGCACCGATGAGCACGACCAGGCCCAAAATGCCGCCGGCGATGAATCGTCGGTCGGTCGTGTCGAGCCAGGGTCGCGGCATCTTCTTACGGCGAATGAAACGGTCGACCATCGCCGCCATGGGGCCACCGGCCAGCGCGGCGGGGAATAGGCGCAAGAGCGCGCTCCAGGAAAGCGCGAAGCCCGACAACAGAGGGAATCCCCGTTTCAGCAGACAAACCGCTGCGACGGCCATGAAGAACCAAGGGACTCGGGCGAAGCTCCCGCCGGTCCAGAAGTAGGCCCAGGGGTATCCTGTGCCCCAGACCAGCACGGACAAGGCGCAAGCACGAAGCCCGAACGCCCAGAAAATCAACACGAAAGCGCCGCCATACAAGGCGAGATCGATCATGGAGTAACGAAGGATCCGCGTTCGGAATCGCTCCAACTGATCTGGCTGCAGGCGCGAGGTCGGTGGATCCGGAATCTGATCCCGCCAAGACCAGTTCGTCAGGAACGCAGCGACCATGTTGGAAATCGGGCTCGCGTTGTAGCCGTGATCCATCAACATGTCTTTCCACCAACCCGATCCCATCACGGCGCGGAACGAGCGCGCGTCTTGGCGAAACGCTTCCCATCGTTCGGGGGTGAAATGCTCGGCGCATCCCTTCTGGTACCGGAGCACGTCGTCCTTGCTCACGTAGTGCAGGCGATTGTCGACGAGGTCGCGGATCTTTCGCTTGCCGAGGTCGGCCTCGCCGCGGTCCTCGTAGTCCGCGACGAGCACGCATTCGTAGAGATGCTCGTATTCGTTCTCGGAGAAATACTTCGAGCCGACGTAGTAATGAAACGTGTCCCAGTAATGCACGATGCGCGCACTGTGGAACACGCCGAAGTTCACCCACGCTGCCGAGCAAGCGAGGATGACCCAGACCAAGGCGCCGCGCTCCCACCAAGCGCGCGACCGAAGCTCGTCCGCTCGCAACGCGACTCCACGAGCCAACCAAAGCAGCACGAAGGCGCCCAACACGTAGACGCCCCATTCGGCGAACCAGGGAGCGAGCTTGGCTCCGTGCAACCGGTAGCTCGACAGAGCCAACATGGACAGCGACAGCGCCGAAGCTGCCCACAAAGCCTTTTTGCTTCGAGCCACGTGAAAGAGGGACACGAAGAAGAAAAGACCGAGCGCCGCAAGACCGAGACGGTACCGGTGATCTCTCTTCTCCAGGATCTTTTTCCACCACCACTTCGCGGTGTTCTTGACCTCGATCGGAGGCGGCCAGGCGGCCGGAGGCTGGCAAAACAGCTGGACCTCGCCGAGGCTGTAGTAGCCATCACCGCCCTGACCACGGATCCGGACGTACCGCGCTTGGCCTTGGAGGCCGCGTGCGCTGCGCCGGCGCATCCCCTGGCCCGACACCGGATCGGCGACCCAAAACGGGTCGAAGCGTTGGCCGTCCGCGGAGACTTCGATGATGTACTGGTCGTTGTTGTCGCCCTGGAGGTCCGCCGCGGTCAATCCGACCATCGCTTCCAAGTCGTAAAGGAGATGACTCTTGGGGTCCGCGAGGACCGCGGTCAGCTCGCTCTCCCAGGGATCGCCCGCGCCCGTCATGATGCCGTCGGTTACCCGGGCGGCATGCGTGACGCCTGGATGAGCTGCGGGCGACTTGCCGGCCAGCAGGTTCCCGCTCGGGCAGGCCGTATCCTGTGCCTCCGCCGAAGCGACCCCCACCAGACAAAGGACCGAAATGACGATGAATCGCGTCACGACCGCGCGCACCGTACGAAACGGACCGCCGGCCGGCAAGCCCCCGTCGCGTCGGCACGGCCCGGCGCGCCACCCTCGAGGGCCGCCCCGTTTCGGCCCTCATCCCCTGGACTTCCGACCGGGCCGGACTTACCCATGAGCCAATGGGTGCGCAGTCTCCAAAGAAACCCGCTTCCAAGCCTCACGCGCGTGACGTGGTTCTGGTCTACGGGCAGTCGGAGGATGGGCAGAGCTACGACGTGCTTCGGCAGCGCGACGGAGAGGTCCAAGCTGGCACGATGCGACCTCTCGAGGAAGGCAAGCCGCTCCACGGCGAGGTGGTGCGTCTCAAACCTCGCGAGGAGGCCCCTTACCTCTTCGACGTGGAGGTGCAGCACGATGCGCGATCGTCGGGCGGTCGGCCCGCGCAAGTCGCGACCGAGCAGTACCGAAAGGGCTGGGAATCGATTTGGGCCAAGAAGAAGCGTGACGCGCGTACGCTGAACTAGATAAAAAAAGGGTGCCGCCGATGGGCGACACCCTCCCCCCTTGCTGCCCTTGGAGTGGCTCTCAGGTCACGTAGTCTTTGAGCTTGTCGACCGCTCGATAGTCTTGCAGCCGAGCCAAGCCTGCCGTCTCGACTTGGCGGACGCGCTCGCGGGTCAGATTCATGATCTCGCCGACCTCCTCGAGCGTGATCCCACCGCGGTCGGCGACGTCCAGCGCACAGGTCTCGGTCATTTCCCAGATCTCGACGTCCGGAAAGTTGAGCTTGATCGAGCCACGGACGGGATGGACGTCGATGTAGAGGTGGTACTTGCAAGAGACGAAAGGGCACGGCCGCTCCATGTCCTTGCATTCCGCCCGCGTTTTCGGCTTCCAATAGTCGGTTTCGGGATAGAGCTCGCGCCCTCGATTCAGCTCTGCCTTGCTGAGGCGCCGAATCGAAATCGTCCGAGCCCGCGCCCGGGAGCGCCGCTTTCTGCGTCCACGGCGCTCCTCCGAATCCGGAGCGTCCTCGTGGAGCGCATCGGCCAGCGATTCACGCTCGCCTTCCTCTGCATCCGACTCCCTCTCGATCACCTCTGCGCTTGCTCGGTCCTTCATCGCATTCCCCCTCACCTCGATCAGACGGCTGCTCGAGCCATTCGGGCCCGCATCGTCAGCCGGCGCTCGATGTCCTCGAGCTTCCGCACGAGCTCCTTGCCGAGCTCGCGAACCTCTTGCAGCGCGTCGGTGGCCCCGACCTCGTCGGCGCCTTCCCGCGCTTGCTCGTGCATGGCTTCCTCGATCGCCTGGTACACGCGCTTGAGTTGCCGGCGCAGCGCATCGATGTCGCCACGGACGAAGAGGAATTCCTTCTGGATCTCCTCCATCGTGAAGCCCTGTTGCATCAGGCGCCGGATGTGATCGATTTGGCGGACCGCCGTGGCTGGATAGAGGCCCTGGGAGCCCCGATGCTTGCCTTTTCGGCCGACGCGCACGCTCCTCGGCAACAGGCCTAGCTGCACGTACTTGCGAAAGGTCGCTTCGGTGAGGCGGGTGCCGCGAGCCGTGAAGGCGTCGACGATTTGCTGGACGCTCATTCCTTCGGCGTGCGCCCTCTCCAGCGCCTCCAGCTCCTCCTCGGACCAGGCCCTCGGCTCTGGTTCCCGATCTCTGCGCTGCTGTCCTGTTGGTAGAGTCATTTGAATAACTTATAGCGAATGTATTCTATTCAAAATAAACACGTCAATCGCAAAATGCACAAAATCATAAGATTTCGTAATTATTGCACTTAACGGGATTTTCTCGGCTCCAGGCCCGGCTTCGACCGCGGCTATGGAGATCGCAAAAGTCGCCTCCAGATCGTCCGCCAGGGTGGAAATTGACGCGGCGGCTCGAACCCAGTACGTCCCTCCCCAGCGCATGGATTCGCGGGCATTTCGACGGTTCCGGCGGAACAAGGGGGCTCTGGCCGGCTTGTCGCTCGTGGTGCTGGTTACGACCCTGGGCATCGTCGGTCCCTGGGTAGCGCCGCACGATCCCGTGCAGCAGTTCACCGACCAGTTGTTGCTCGACAACGGTTTGCCCGCCGGTCCGGGTGCGGTCTCCGGGCACTGGTTGGGGGGCGACATTTTGGCGCGGGACGAGCTCAGCCGTCTGCTCGCGGGGGCACGCGTCTCGATGCTGGTCGCTTATCTGGCGACCGCGCTGGCGGTGTTGATCGGCGTCACGCTCGGCCTCGTCTCGGGGTACCTCGGCGGGCGGACGGACACGGCCTTGATGCGGCTCGTCGATGTCGTCTTGTCGATGCCGTTTCTATTGCTCGCGATCGTCATGCAGCGAGTTTGGGACACGCCGGGGATCTGGACGATTTGCGTAGTGCTCGGCGTGCTCTCGTGGACCACCCTCGCCCGCGTCACTCGCGCAAAGACGATGGAAGCCAGGGAGCTCGACTACGTGCAAGCGGCGCGAGCCCTCGGGCTTCGCCATTTCCGGATCCTCGCGCGCCACGTGTTGCCGAACGTGATGGGCCCGATCGTCGCCATCGCGACGATCCTGGTGGCGAGAATGATCATCGCCGAAAGCGCGCTGTCGTTTCTCGGCCTCGGCGTCCGACCTCCCACGGCGAGTTGGGGATCGATGCTCAACGACAGCCAGTCCTTGTTGCTGGGCGTGCCGCGATTGACGCTCTACCCTGCCGTGCTGATCAGCATGGCGGTCTTTGGATTCAATTTGTTCGGAGAGGGGCTTCGTGATGCCTTCGATCCCAAAGACTGAGCGACGCGAGCGAAGGCGCTGGATCCCGACCATCATCGCGCTGGTGCTCTGCCTGCTGCTCGTCGGTGCCGTGGTCACTCACTTTCCTCGCGCCCCGATCGGTCCACGCTACGTGGGCGCCGGACACGACCTTCCCCAATCCGGGGGCACCTTCGTGTTCTCGGCGGGAAGCAACATCCACACCCTCGACCCGCATTTCGCCTACGACACCCTTTCGATGACCGCATGCCGTCTGCTTTACGACGGGCTCCTGGATTACGACTACGAGGGCAAGATGATTCCGAGTCTTGCCGTGGCGCTGCCCGAGGTTTCGGCCGAGGGTCGCATCTTTCGATTCACGCTGCGCGAGGGCATCAAGTTCCACAACGGCCGAGAGATCACGGCGCACGACGTTTCGTGGTCCCTTCACCGCCTCTTGTCACAGCGCATCGGATCGCCAGGTTACCCGTTCTACAAGTCCATCGTGGGCGCGCCCGACTATCACGACGGCAACGCGGACTCGGTCGCGGGCATCATCGTCATAGACGACAGGACCATCGAATTTCGATTGGACGAGCCCGATCAGACCTTTTTGAACGCGCTTGCGATGCCGTTCGCCTATCCGATCCCCCGAGAGCACGTCGAGCGGATCGAGCGGGAAGAGGGCTTCGATGCGGTGGGACGGAATCCCGTCGGAGCCGGGCCATTCATGTTCGCTCGTTGGGAGCGCGGCGTTCAGGTGGAGCTCGTTCGTTTCGACCAGTACTGGGCGCCACGGCCCCGGCCGGATCGAATGATCTTCTTGGAGAACATTTCGGCGGACGTGGCAAGTGCGCGTTTTCGTAATGGCGACCTCGACATCCTCTATCGCCCGAGCAAAATCAATCTCTTGTTCTTTCGGCAATCCGAGGCGTGGGCGCCCTACCGCGCCGAGATGCCGAGCGCTTCGGTGTTTGCGCTCGGGCTCAACTGCGAGCTCCCGCCCTTCGACGACGTGCACGTTCGACGGGCCGTCGCGTTCGCCATCGACCGCTCGAAGCTCGAGCGGCTCGATCCGGGACAGGTGATCGCCGCCACGCAGGTGCTACCACCGATGCTCCCGCCTCACGATCCGGATCTGCCCACGAAGCAGTATTTCGACCTCGAGCGTGCCAAAGAGGAAATGCGTTTGGCGGGGTTCCCAAACGGCCTCGAGGAGCCAATCACGCTGTGGGTCCGAGGTGAAGGCGAGGTGCGCGTAGCCCAGCTGTTCCAGCAGGACCTCAAGGAAATCGGAATCGAGGTCGAGCTCAAGATGGTTTCTTTCGCAACGTACCTCAAAGAGACCGGCCGCCCACGCGTCGCCCAAGCGGCGTTCACCGGGTGGCACCAGGATTTCCCTGATCCTTCGAACTTCATGGACATCCTCTTCCACACTCGATCCATCCATCCCGAGAACTCGGAAAATCGTTCCTTTTACAGCAATCCCGAGCTCGATGCGCTCTTGGATCGAGCGCGCGCCGAGACCGACCGCGCAGAGCGGCTCGCCCTCTACGCGCGAGCCAATGCCATCCTCGCCGCGGACGCCCCTTGGGTCTTTCTCTACTATCCCGTCGACATGTTCGTCTGGCAGCCGTACGTGAAGGGCTTCCGTCCGCATCCGGTTTGGCTCAACGAGTATCGCAACATTTGGCTCGATCTGCCCCGGCAGCGGGTCAGCCAAGACATCTACAGGCAGGGACAGAGCCCATGATCCGATTCATCGCGCAAAGAGCCGTGTGGGGGCTGCTCGTCGTGCTCTCGGTGGTCACTCTCGTGTTCTTCCTGATTTTCGTCGCAGGAGACCCTGCCGTCACCGTCCTCGGCCCACAAGCCAGGGCCGAGCAGATCGCCGACTTCAAGGCCAAAAAGGGCCTCGATCAGCCGGTGGTCGAGCAGTTCCTGGCCTATTTGGGGGTCATGCCGTGCATTCGTCGCGACTCGCTGAAGTATCGTCGTGAAGACGGGTCACGCGGGTTCTGCGGGATTCTTCAGGGCGACCTCGGAGAGTCGTACTCACACCACGAGTCGGTTTCCGACGTCATCGCACACCGGTTGCCGCGCACTCTCTTGCTGGCGTCGATGGCGCTCGGATTCGAATTGGTGATCGGCCTGACGGCGGGGATCATCGCAGCCCTGCGGCGAAATCGGTGGAGCGACACCGCCATCATGGTCGCCACCTTCGTGGGCATCAGCCTCCCCACGTACGTCACGGGCCCCATCGCGCTCTTGGTGTTCGCCTTCCTGCTCGGCTGGTTCCCCTTCGGCGGCTACGGGCTCGATCCGCTCGACCATGTGTACCATGCGCTGCTCCCCGCGCTGATCCTCGCGATCGCAGGCGCCGCCACGTACGCGAGGGTGATGCGTGGCGAGCTCATCGAAACCATGCGGCACGACTACGTACGTACCGCGATCGCCAAGGGCATGCCGAGGACCCAGGTCGTCGTCAAACACGTGATCCGCAACGCCTTGCTGCCCGTGGTGACCTTGATCGGTCTGAGTCTCCCTTTCTTGGTCGGTGGCGCCATCATCACCGAGAAGATCTTCGCATGGCCGGGCCTGGGGCTCTTGACGATCGAGGCGATCGAATCGCTCGATGCACCCGTGATCATGGCCGTCGTTCTGATGTTCGGCGTCGCCGTCCAGGCAGGGAATCTGCTCGCCGACATCGCCGTGGCGGCGCTCGACCCTCGCATCCGGCTGTCGGACTAGCCCTTGGGCTTACTCGTCACGGGGAAGACCCGGCGCCCGTCCTCGTCTCTCGGTGCGAGGACCTTCATCGCATCGAGCTTGATCTTCTTGCGCCGAGCATCGGGAAGCTTGATGACGCAAACCCCAGCTCCGGAGAGGGACTCGATCTTGCACGAACCGAACTTGGGGTGCTCCAGCCAATCGCCTCTGCGGGGCGGATCGTAGTCGGAAGGCTCGTCACTGCGCGCCGAAACCTCGGCCGCCATCGCCCAGGTCACAGCCGCAGGCCGCTCCGCTTCCATGGTGGTGGGCGAATCCGATTCCCCGGAGCGCTCGGCTTTCGTCCAGAGCTGGAGCCCGGTCGCCGAATCGTCCTTGCGCCGGAGCGTCACGTCGTCGAACGCCTCGACGTTCGCCTCGAGCGCAAACACGACACCATCGACGACGTGCCCACCGTAGGTCCGATCGTGCCCGCCCTCTCGAACCGAGATCGTGGCATGAAGGTGCCAAAAGGGCTCCCCGTCACGCTCGGAGAGGTTGCCCTGCATCGAAAGGAGCTCGCAGCGCTCGAAGCGATGCGGATTTTCGTATCGCCGCCGAACCTGATCGTACTCGGTGAGCTCGATCCACTCGAAAGCTCCGATCGCGCGAATCCATGCGGTGCGTAGCCCGTGACGCTCGGCCAGCTCGTGCAAGGCCGCCTGCAAACGCTCTCCGCGAAGGACGCGGGCGAGGATGTGACGCTGCGCTCGCGTCTCTACCGAAAAATCGCCTTCTTTCTCGGTCACGGCGCCGCTTGATTCAATCGCTCTTCTTTGGCATCGACGGCGTCGACGAAGAGCTTGAAATACTCGCCCGCGCTCAACAGCGCCAGCGCGAGACTGAGATAGAGCAACACCAAGCCGACCTGCGCGAAGTCGAGCTCGGTCTGATAGAAGCCGAAGTTGATCATGTAGCGGTGGTGCACGATGAGCATCAGAATTGCGACCATCTGCAAGGCGGTCTTGTCCTTGCCGGCGCGCATCGCAGCCATGACCACGCCCTCGCTCATGGCGATGGTGCGCAACGCCGTCACCGAGAGCTCGCGACCGACCATGATGATGACCGCCACCACGCCCAGAAACGGAAGCCGGCCCAAATAGGCGAGAAAGACGAGCGTCGCCATCACCAAGAGCTTGTCTGCCAGAGGATCGAGGAACTTCCCGAGGACGCTGATCTGACCCCATCGTCGCGCGAGGTATCCGTCGATCAGGTCGGTGAGCGCGGTGCCGATGTAGAGCATGGCTGCCCAGAAGTTCGCGCGGGGCGTGCCGTCCCAAAGCAGCCACAACACGCCCGGGATGAGCGCGATGCGCAGCATGGTCAGCAAGTTGGGGAGGTTGATGGCGTCCTCCCGGATCGACTTACGCTTGCCGTGGACCTCTTCCATGAGGCCAGGTGTACCGCAGGTTGCCCTCCGCGTCCCCTGGGCGTTCCAGACCCTTTTGGCCTAGCTGCGGCGTCGGGGACGTAACCAGATGGTTGCAATGAAAACCAGCTCTGGACACACTCCGGAGGATCGAGGGCGTTCATGCTGGAAGTCACGCGCAGCGTTGCGGAGCGGGCCCGAACCGCCTTGGGAATCACGGCGCAAAACCTGGCGACCCAAGACGTGATCGCGCTGGCCTTCCACGGCTACCTGTTCCTGCGGGTGGAGCTTGCGCCGGACAGCCCGACGGCCACCGTGGCGCGCCGACTTGCCTTGGCCCTCTTCGTCATCACCGCCTGCTCCATGGTGCTCACCCGGGGTGAGGTGATTCGGAGCCAGCGGGCCCGCGCACTGACCTATCGCCTGGGGCTTTTCATTCCGATGGTGCTGTCATATTTCGAAATGCGGACACTTCTCCCTGCGTTGCAGCCCGAGCTGATGGACCACCGGCTCTTCGCCATCGATCTGTGGTTGCTCGGAACGACCCCCTCGCTCTGGATGGAGGCGTGGAACGTCCGGCCCGTCGTCGAGTGGCTCTCCTTCTTCTACTACGGCTACTTCCTCGTCCTGATTCTGATGGTGGTTCCCTCCCTGTTCCTGGGTCATGGCCGACGCCAGCTCGAGCTCTTGGCGGGCTCGATGCTGATCGTCGCCGCGGGGCACTTTCTCTACACCCTCGTCCCGGGCGCGGGGCCTTACGCGACGATCCATTTCGACGAGCCGCTTCACGGAGGTTTCTGGTGGGGGCAGGTGGAGCTGACCGTCGCCACGGCCGGTGCCCAGCTCGACATCTTCCCGTCCCTGCACACGGCCTTCCCCGTGTACTTCACGCTGCATGCGTTTGCGTTTCGTCATACCCAGCCGTTTCGGTGGCTATGGCCGGTCTTGGGATTCGTGGCGTTGAACATCGTGATCGCCACGATGTTCCTGCGTTGGCACTGGTTCATCGACGTGGCCGCGGGCGTGCTTCTGGCCGTGGCCGCGCGACGATTCGCGGTGGCGGTCTCGGACCGTGAGGGAGCGCGCGGCAGCCTCGAAGACACCAGGCAGCGGGTTTGGGAGCCGCTCTAGCGTTCCTTCGAAAACCGGCCTGCGTCCCGCAGGAGGCCGTCCGGAACCGCGATCTCGGTCGCTTGGTCGATCTCCCGCGTACGGCGGCGAATCCACCAGACGAAGCCGCCGATCATGGCGAGCGGCACGACGGTCAAAAAGATGGTCGTGTCGACGAACGCCTGGCGATTCTCTTCGAGCGGCGAGGCGCACGAGGGGCAGGCGCGGGCTACGTCGGCAGCCCATCCCACCATGACCGCTGCGGCGCTCGACCAAGCACGCGTCATAGGTACACCTGCCAGTACAAGATCGGCCAGACTCCGACCACGAAGTACCAGAAGATTTGCGCTGGCCAGAACGTGAAGCGATCGAGCTCCTGACGAGTCAGCTTCCGATAGGTGTAGAGCAGGACGATGAAACCCGCGACGACGTGGAGCGCATGCGTCCCGACGATCAGGTAGAAGAAGCCGCCCAGCTGACCCGAGGTCAGCGTGAGCCCTTCTCGAATCAAGGCCACCCACTCGGCGCCTTGAAACAGCACGAAGAACCCGCCCAAGAGGATCGAGACCAAGAGCAGCGGCTTGGCTTTCGACGACCGCTGCCGAAACGCGCGATTCGCGAAGTACAACACCACGCCGCTCGCCAAAAGCGCCGCGGTGTTGAGCGCGGTCTCTTCGACCGGCAGCCGAGGTTGCCCAGGAGGCGGCCATCCCCCGATGGCGTTGCTCTTGCCGATGACGAAGGCACTGATCAACCCGGAGAAGAACATGATCTCCGTGGCGACGAAGATCAGCATGCCCAGCACGCCATTCGGCAAGACGGGTTCGCGCCTGGCGGGAATTCCGTAAGGGCGACCTAGTGCGTCATCGGGCATCGGCTTGCTCTCCGTTTCTCAGTGCTCTCCTCCGCCGTGCTCTTCGCCATGCGCCGCGCCTTCTGCTTCGAGCGCGCGCTCGATTTCCTTCTTGGCGGCCACGTTCTCCCAGTTCTGCCCCTCGTGCTTCATCACGTCTGGAGACACTCCGGCGAAGAAGAGCAACATGAACACCAGCATGGTGCCGAGAAGATAGGAAATGTACTTCTTCTCGACGTTGAGATGCATGAAGTTGGCGGCCACCAAGTAGGCTTTGACGACGGCGATTCCAAATGCCGTCAGCAAGGTGATCATCCAAGCTTTCAGGAACCCAAACTCGATGTGCGGCGCGACGATGGGGCCGGCGATGCTGATGATGAGCAATACCAGCAGAATGGCCCAAATCTTCACGTAGTGGGCTTGTCCGTGATCTTGATCCGTATGCTCAGCCATGAATGTCCATCCTCACTTGGCGATGTAGAGAAGCGGGAAGAGAAAGATCCAGACGATGTCGACGAAGTGCCAGTAGATTCCGATGAGCTCGACACGTTGAAGCTCCCGGCCCTTCCACGCATCTTTTGCGATGATCAACATGATGATGATGCCCGCGATGACGTGAAGCGCGTGAAGGCCCGCCGCCGTGTAATAGAACTGCCAAAAGCCGTTCGCAGTGAGCGTATATCCGTGCTGAATCTCTCCGGTCCACTCGACGGCCTTGATCCCGAGGAAGATGAAACCGCCGGTGGCCGTGCCCATCAGCCATTTGGCTGCCTTCTTACCGTCACCGTGCTCGGCTGCGTGGTGTCCGAGGACGGCGAACAGCGACGAGGTGAGAAGGACGAACGTGTTGGTGCTGCCAAACCAGATGTTGGTGTGCGAGGCGTATTCGGCCCACTGCGGATGGCCGAGCCGATGCATCACGTACGCGGCGAGAAGGCCACCAAAAATGACGATTTCGGAGGCGATGACCCACCAAACGGCGAGCTTCCCCGTCGGGATGCCGGTGACGCTGCGAGTCGTGGCTATGGGCTTGGTCGTGCTCATGGTCTCCTCGTCACTCGGCTGGTGCGGTGTCTGGTGGAACGTTCTGCGGCCAATAGTCCTCCTCGCGCCCGGGAACGCTGTACTCGTAAGGGCCTCGGTAACAGTTCGGAAGACCCTCCGGCCAATTGCCATGCGGTGGCGGCGACTCCGTCGTCCACTCGAGCGTATTGGCCTTCCACGGATTCTTTCCGGCCGGCTTTCCTTTGATCAAGCTCATCACGAAGTTGAAGAGGAAGATGGCCTGGAACACGAGCATGACGACCAGCGCGGTCGTCGCGAGGACACGGAGATCCTGAAGGCCCGCGAGGTCGGGGAAGTTCTGGAAGTTGTAGATTCGTCTGTGCTGACCCGCAGCTCCCAGGATGAAAAGCGGGATGAAGATGAAGTTGAACGCGATGATCGTGCCCCAGAAGTGAATCTTTCCGAGCCGTTCGTCCATCATCTTTCCGAACATCTTCGGGAACCAATACGTGATGCCGGCGAAGAAACCGATGATCGCGATGGGGAAGAACGTGTAGTGGAAGTGAGCGAGCACGAAATAGGTGTCGTGGAAGTAGATGTCCGACCCACTCGCGCCGAGGAAAATGCCGGTGATGCCGCCGATGATGAACTCGGCGATGAACGCGAGAGCCCACAGCATGGGCGTCGTCAATCGAATCGAGCCCCCGTACAGCGTTGCGATGTACAAGAACAGCATCTCCGCGATCGGAATCGAGATGATTAGGGTCGTGATGGTGAAGACGTTCGCCATCCGCGGGTCGATGCCGGCGACGAACTGATGGTGCGCCCACACGAAGAAGCTGATGATGCCAGTCGCGAAGGCGGTGTAGAGGATGAGCTTGTAATTGAACAGCTTCTTTCGGGCGAACGTGGTGATGATGTCTGCCACGATGCCCATCGCCGGCAGCAACACCACGTACACCTCGGGGTGCCCGAAGAACCAGAACAAGTGCTGCCACAGGATTGGATCTCCGCCGCGGTCGGGGTCGAAGTAACCCGTTCCGACGACTTGGTCCATGAAGAGCATCACGGCTCCTGCGATGAGGGGCCCGACCGAAGCCATGAAGAGGATGCTCGCGATGACGATCATCCAAAGGACCATCGGGATGTCGTACATCTTCATGCCCGGCGCGCGCGAGTTCATCAGCGTCGTGATGAAGTTGATGCCACCGAGCAGGAACGCCACGAACTCGAGCGCCACGGCCACGAGCCAGAGGGTCGAGCCGAGCGGCGTCAGATTGTATTCCGCGTTGGCGGAAAGCGGCGGATAAGCCGTCCAGGCGCCGCCGAAGCCGCCTCCCGGCACGAAAAAGGACGCGATCAGAACGATCGCGCTGATCAAGAAGATCTGATACGAGAGCCGATTGATCCGCGGGAACACCATGTCGTCGGCGCCGATCATCAGCGGGATCAGGTAGTTTCCGAACGCCGCGATCAGCATGGGCATCGCGACCCAGAAGATCATGATGGTCCCGTGATTGGTGACCAGGGAGTTGTACTCGCCCTGTGTCACCACGCCGTAGCCCGGGACGCTCTCGCCGGGAAACGCGAGCTGCATCCGGAAGACGTACGACATGTAGCCGCCGATCAAGGCCATCAGGATGCCCGTGAACATGTACTGCATCCCGATGATCTTGTGGTCGGTCGAAAAGACGTACTTGCTCCAGAAGCTCTGTTCGTGATGAGCTTCGTGCCCGTGCGCGGCGTGTGCTTCCGTTACTGTGCCTGCTTCAGCCATGATTCTTCCATTCAGCGGGCAGCCAGCTTACCCGTGCCGTTTTGCGACATCCAAGCCGCGTGTTCTTCCGGTGTCTCGACGAAAATGCGGGCACCCATGATGCCGTGGCCGATGCCACACATCTCAGCGCACTGGATGTCGTACTCGCCGGCCCGGGTCGGCTGGAACCACCCCTTGAGGACTCGGCCGGGAATCGCGTCTTGCTTCAAGCGAAACGCGGGCACCGAGAAATCGTGCAAGACGTCCTTCGACACGAGCTCGTAGTGGTAGGTCTTGCCTTCTTCCACGTGAAGCTCGTTGAAGGTGTTGATGTCGTCCTCGGTGTCGAGCTGGTTGTCGGGGCCAGGGTGGATGAAGTTCCATGCCCACTGCTGCGCGACCACGCGGACCGTGCTGTCGGCCTCCGGCAGGCGCTGCTTGATGTCGAACCAGACCATGATCGCCATGAAGACGATGACTAAATCGCAGGCGATGATCGCGGCATGCGGATAGCTGATCCATCGCTTGAGATTCTTTTCCTCGCCGGTCACGTATTTGGCGCGTTCGCCTTTCCGCTCACGGAATCGAAAGATGAGAAAGAAAAACGCGGCGTAGGTGAGCAACGCCCAAAAGACGACGAGCACCGCAATCAACGCGATCAGCGCGTCGATGTCCTCTGCGAAAGACGATGCGACGGGCACCTTGGCGCCGATCAGGTAGTCCCCCAGCGGTTCGAAGAGGCCTTTGATGAAGTCGTAGATTCCTTGAAGCATTTAATCCTCTACATGCTCACTTGAGAATGAAAGCAAACACGACGCCGACGAAGACGACGGCTCCTATCATGGCCCACTTCCACCAAAAGTACGCCTCTTCGTCGGGATCCCTCGTCTTTCCAGCCATCGTCAATCCTTTTCGCCCTGCCCCGGCAAGGTTCTAATGTATGCGATCACGTCTTTCATGGCCTGTTCGTTGGGCAAGGTCATCGAGAATGGTCGCATTTTCGCGCCCGTCACGTCTTCGGGATGAGTGCCGCGAATGCCGGCTTTGAAGTTCTGGAGCTGGGTCAGTAGATACCAATCGCTCGCGCCTGCCAAGGGAGGCCCGAACTCGAGGATGTTGCCGCCCCCGTCTTCGCCGTGACATTGGACACAGACGGCAAAGTAGATCTTACCCGTTTCCACGTTGCCGCCCTCGAGCGTGGGCGGCGGGTCGACGGCGGGCATGGCGGCCACGTAGGCGGCCACCAAATCGACCTTCTGATCGGTATCCATCGCGCGTGCCATCGGCTGCATCTTCTTGCCTCCGATGTCTTCCGGATGGAACCCGCGATAGCCTCGCTTGAAATGGCGGAGCTGCCGCTTCACGTACCAGCGCTCGAGGCCGGCGATGGCCGGCGCGCCGACTTTCGGGTCACCCTCTCCGTTCTCGCCGTGACACTGCACGCACGAGGCATAGAGCTCTTTGCTGTATTCGAGGCTCATCGGATCGGGGCTCGGCGCTTGGCAAGCTACCATCAGCGGCAGCAGCACGAAGCACGCCTTCGTTGGGATCGACGCGGTGTTCATCATCCTCCCTCCCCGAGCGACTTGATGTACGCGACCAGCGCATCGATCTCTTCTTGGGGGAAGTTGTAGGGCGGCATGGTCTTCCCGTAGCCCTGCACCAACTGATCCCAGGAGTTCGAGATGGAGTTGGCGAGATACGCTTCGTCGGCGACCACGGTTTCCCCGCTCGCGAGCGGGCGCTCCTTGCCGAACAGCCCCAGCCAGTTGGGACACGGTTGCTGCCGGACGCCATCGACGGCGTGGCAGGCCATGCATCCCTTGCTGTTGCTGAGCTTCTGACCCCAGCAAGCCATCGGGTTGGCCGCGCCCTGGCACTCCGGAGGCATCGTCGCCTCGCCCGGCGCAGCCGGGGCCGCACCCTTGAACGACCACCCGTTGAGCGCCGACTGGTCCTCGGAGGGCTCCGGCGCGACGGCTGCGAGCTCCGCGCGCGGCTTCGAGGCGTACTGGGCGATTGCCTCATCCAAGGGCATGGCACCGGTCTCGAGAGCTTTCTCTTGTTGCTGGTGGATGATCTCGTACTCGTCCGCGGGTGTCGGAGCCTGGGCCGACTCGGCCTGGCCGCAGCCCGCCAGCATCGCGACTGCCGCGCAGCAACACGCGAAGCGGCGAATCGAAGGTGCAAGCTCGGTCTGTTGATTCGTATTCATCCCTGCACGCTCAGTGAGTTTGATGGTGGTGAAGGCTGCGCGGGAGCCGGGGATCGCCGACCGGAACCAGCGGTACCCTGCCCAGCTGCCAAAATACGTACGCGAAGAAAATCCCGGCGACGAACAACAAGGCGCCGATGTCTGCGGGCGACACGCTGAAGCCCCCGGCCTGAGGCAGCACGAACCAGTAGATGTCGATGACGTGCATCAAGATGACCCAGAAGCACATCAACTGAAGCCAGCCGAGCGCTCGCTTCTGAACGCGCGAGATCAACAGGACGAACGGCGCGACGAAGTGGCCGAAGATCAGGAGCAGGGAGACGAACTGCCATCCACCGTCCCAGCGCTTGTGGAACCAAGTCGCCTCTTCTGGAATCCCTGCGTACCAAATCAGCATCCACTGCGAGAAGTGCACGTAGGTCCAGAAGCAGATGAAGCCAAACATCAGCTTCGCGAGGTCGTGGAAATGCTCCGGGTTGATGGCGTCCCCGACGAGCCCGCGCTTGTAAAAGCTCAATCCGATGAGAATCGTCAAGGCCAGAATCGCGACCGCAGAGCCAGCGAAAATGACCACGCCGAAGATGGTCGAAAACCACGCGGGCTCGAGTGACATCAGCCAGTCGAACGCCGCGAAGGTCAGCGCCCCGGCGAATACGATCAGCGCAGGAGCCGCGAAACGCTGCATGCGCACCGTGTGCTGCGGATCGCGATCCTGATCTTGCCTCCGGGACCACCCGAAGTACGCGAGGGCGATCAGCGACCACAACACGAAATACACCACGCCGCGCGTGACCCACCCCGCCGTGTTCAGATAGGCCTTCTTCTTGGCGATGATTTCGTGGTGGAGAGCTGCCTCTTGTGGGGTGTGCGCGTGCTCCTCCTCGTGGGGCGCCGCATGCTCTTGGTCGGCGTGCTCGGTGTCGTGGTCTTGCGCCCGCGCGATACTCGCGCCGAAGGTCAGCGTTCCGTGCTCTTCGGCTTCGCCCGCTGCATCGGCCTCGTGGTGCTCTTCATCCCCGTGAGCGCCGTGCGCGCTGACGCTCTGCCACTCCTGGTAGATGTCGATCTTGCCGAGCCCCACCCCGATGAAAAACGGCAGCGCGAGCACACCCAGCAGGGGAGCACCCGACATGATCACTTCGGCGATGCGTCGCGTCGACACGCCCCAGTGCGCCGCCGTCAAAAACTGGATGAGCACGAGGAAGATGCCCCCGAGCATGAAGGTGAGCGTGGTGGCCAGCGCGAAAAGATACGCGAACCCGAGGCGATCCGGGGACGCCGTCGCGACCGCCAGCAGCCCGCCCACGAGAGCCAACACTAGGGGGGGCCGCCAAGCACGGGCCCACATTGCGTCGTCCCCTATCCGATACTCTTTTGGTTTTGCTTGCGTCACTTGGATGGCTCCGTGTCTTCGAGCGCGGCGACTGGCGCCTGACTCAATTGCAGCGCGCGGACGTAATGCACGATGGCCCAGCGGTCATCGACCGGGATGTTGTGCGCGTAGGACGGCATGTTGCGGACGCCGTTGCTGATCGTCGCGAAGAGCTGGCCGTCGGGAATGTGGCGTAGTCGATCGTCATGTAGGGTCGGCGCCACGAGACCGCTTGCTCCGAGAGCGAGAGCCCGCTGCGAGACCATGCCTTTGCCGTCGCCCGAAACCCCGTGGCAGGTGGCGCAGTAGATGTTGAAGCGATCCTGCCCTCGCTTGACCGCCGCCTCGACCCCTCCGAGCCTCTGCGTGATTCGCTTCGGAACCTCGTCGATCCAGGCCTGGTCTTGTGCGCCGAGGCCGGTGGCCGCGTCGAGCCCCTTTTCCATCTCGCGCGAGACCGTCCCGTCGACTTGAGGCCGCATCGATCGCTGGTCGTCGAAGAACGGATGGCGCTCTTGCGTGTCGTATCGAGGCTGGTTGTACATGTTGCGGATGCCGACGACCGGAGGCTCGGTGCTCTCCATGCCCGTGCAGCCCGCCATCCACGAAGCCAACGCGAGTGTGACGACCCAGGCGCGCATCACTGAACCTCCTCTTCGACGAGCTCGAGATAGGCCGGGCTGGTCGACTCGAGAAGCGCCTTGGTTCGCTCGAGGTCGAACTTCTGGTCCTCGGCTTCGATGGAAATGAAAAACTTGTCGTCGGATGCGGATTCGAACCGGTCGGATTC
Source organism: uncultured Sandaracinaceae bacterium (assembly GCA_964495565.1). Taxonomy (GTDB): domain Bacteria; phylum Myxococcota_A; class Polyangia; order Polyangiales; family Houyiibacteriaceae; genus SG8-38. The sequence goes on from CAZBWQ010000028.1 coordinate 39,436, forward strand.
GAAGATCGGATGATTGTGTCGGGGCAGCTTGATGATGTGAAGCAACCCGAAGAGCGTCGCGAACCCGCATAACAGGATCCCGAGCTCGAACATGATCGGAACCATCGACGGAAACGCGCCTGGGGGCTTTCCGCCCACGACCAACGGATAGCCCCAACCGATGTCGAGGAAGTTGAAGGTCCATGCGTTGGTGTACTGGATCATCAGGACCGCAGTGCCCACACCCAGCATCCCGAAGATGAAGGAGATGACACCGATGCGCGTAGGCGGGAGACCCATGGCCTCGTCCATTCCGTGCATCGGGTACGGGGTGTGGCAGTCCCACTTCTGGTAACCGGCATCCCGGATTCTCATGGCAGCCCGAGCGAGCGCGTTCGGGGTGTCGTACTGTGCGAGGTAGAGGGCGGGCCTTTTCGTTTGATTTGCCATGATTTGCCTCACTCCGCCGGCACCGGTGCCGCAGCCGCACCGGGGTCTTCCTGATGCGCTTCGAGCGCGTGCAGATCGGGATGCGCGCCCGGCAGCGTCCCTTTGACCTCCGCGATGGCGATCATCGGAACCCAGCGGACGAACAGGAGGAACAGGGTGAAGAACAACCCGAACGTTCCGAGATAGGTGAGCACGTCGATCGCGGTCGGATGGAACATGCCCCAGGAGGAGGGGAGAAAGTCTTGGTAGAGCGAGGTGACGATGATCACGAATCGCTCGAACCACATGCCCACGTTGATCAAGATGCTCGCGATGAACATGATGGGAACGCTGGTTCGCGCGCGCTTGGACCAGAAAATCTGCGGCACGATGACGTTGCAGAAGACCATGGTGTAGTAGGCCCACCACAGCGGCCCCCAGTTCCCATTGCTGTCGAGCTCGCCCCAGCCGAGGCGGTTGTGCAAGAACACCCATTGCTCGTACGGGTTCGCCGAGTACCATGCGATGAAGAATTCCATCGCGTAGGCGTAGCCGACGAGCAGAGCCGTACCGAGCATGAACTTGTTCATCAAGTCCAGATGCTTGATGGTCACGACGTCGTGAAGCTTGAACACCGAGCGGCAGATCAGCATCAGCGTCATCACCAAGGCGAAGCCGCTGAAGACCGCGCCGGCCACGAAGTAAGGGGGGAAGATGGTAGTGTGCCAACCCGGCAACACCGAGGTCGCGAAGTCGAACGAAACGACCGAGTGGACCGAGAGGACCAGCGGCGTCGAAATGCCGGCAAAGATCAAATACGCCCGCTCGTAGTGCTGCCAGTGACGGTGAGCCCCGCGCCACCCGAGCGCGAAGAAGCCGTAGACGCGCTTCCGCGTCAGGTTCTTCGAGCGGTCACGTAGCGTCGCGAAGTCGGGAATCAGCCCGACGTACCAGAAGATGACGCTGATCGTCAGATAGGTGCTGACCGCGAAGACGTCCCACATGAGCGGGCTCTTGAAATTCGGCCACATGTCCATCTGGTTCGGCAACGGGAACAGGTAGTAATCGAACCACGGGCGGCCCGTGTGGATGGCGGGGAAGAGCCCCGCGCAAAGGACGGCAAAGACGGTCATCGCCTCGGCGAAGCGGTTGATGCTCGTGCGCCACTTCTGACGGAACAAGAACAGAATCGCCGAAATGAGTGTGCCGGCGTGACCGATGCCGATCCACCACACGAAGTTGGTGATGTCCCAAGCCCAGTAGACCGGCGCGTTGTTACCCCAGACACCGACGCCCTGGTAGAACAGGTAGGCCAACGCGGCCCCCATGGCGCCGAGCACGGAGACCGAAACCAGGAACAGGAGCCACCAACCGCGGGGCGCCGGATTTTCCGTCACCCGAGCGATCGTCTCCGTGATGTCGTGGGCCTTCGTGCCCTCCGGAAGGAGGGACGTCTCGCCAATTTCCTTGATGGGTGCGTCGTAGCTCATCGATTTCTCACCCATTTCCCTTCAGCTTGGGGTTTGGGTTGCGGATTTTCGCCAAGAAGGTGGTGCGTGGCCGCGTGCCGATCTCGGCGAGGAGCTTGTAGCCGCGGTTCACTCCGGCCAGCTTGGCCACCCTGCTCTCTGGGTTGTTGAGGTCGCCAAAGGTGATCGCCTTGGTCGGGCAGGCCTGTTGGCAGGCCGTAACCACTTCGCCGTCTCGGATGAAGCGGTCTTCTCGCTTGGCCGTGATCCGCGCCTCCTCGATCCGCTGCACGCAGTACGTGCACTTTTCCATCACACCGCGCATGCGCACCGTGACGTTCGGATTGAACTGGAGCTTCCGCGACTCGGGAAAGTCCTTGTACCACCCGAACTTGTCGTCGAGATGGCCGTGCCAGTCCAGGTAGTTGAAGCGGCGCACCTTGTACGGGCAGTTGTTGGCGCAATAGCGGGTGCCGACGCAGCGATTGTAGGCCATGTCGTTGAGGCCCTCGGGCGAGTGAACGGTCGCGTTGACCGGGCACACGTTCTCGCACGGC
>CAZBWQ010000029.1:0-39635 GCA_964495565.1 uncultured Sandaracinaceae bacterium
ACCACGCCGGGCGACGACGAGGGAAAGCAAGGAACCGTTCGCGTAATTACCAATCCCCCAGGCGCGAAGGTCTATCGCTTCGTGGGGCATGGCCCGACGGCACGCATTCGTGTTCGGTCCATCCACGAGGGGCAAGAGGTATTGGTCTACCGCCCGGGGCACGAGACGCGGAGAGCCGTCATCGGACCGAGCGACTGGGAGGCCGTCGAGGGCCGCGAAGAGCGTCTCGCAAACCTGCAGGTGCAACTGCCGGCGTCGCCGCGTTCAGTCGTCTCGGAGCCGACTGAGGACTGATTCGACCTCGTCGCGGATCGCTTCGAGGCGCTTCGCGGAGTCCGCTTCGAAGCGCAGAACCAGCACCGGCTGCGTGTTCGAGGCTCGAACCAGCCCCCAGCCTCCGTCGAACTGGATGCGCGCGCCGTCGATGTCGACCAGCGAGTGGGTGGGCCGGTAGTGCTCGACGACTCGTCGTACGAGGTCGAACTTTTCGGCATCGCTGCATTCCAACCGGATTTCCGGAGTCGCAAAAGTCTCCGGGACGTCCTGCAGCATCTCGTGCAGCGGAATCTCACTGCGAGAAACGATCTCGAGGATTCTCAAGGTCGCGTAGATCGCGTCATCGAATCCGAAGTACCGGTCTGCGAAAAAGATGTGTCCGCTCATCTCGCCCGCGAGCAGCGCCTGTTCCTCTTTCATCTTCGTCTTGATCAGCGAATGCCCGGTCTTCCAGAGGAGACCGCGCCCTCCGTGCGCCGCGATGTCGTCATACATGGTCTGGGAGCACTTGACCTCACCGATGATGGTCGCTCCGGGATGCTCTTCGAGCAGGGCGCGAGAAAGGAGGATCATGAGCTTGTCACCCCAAATCACCTCGCCTCGTTCGTCGATGACGCCCACCCGATCGGCATCGCCGTCGTATGCGAAACCCAGCTCCAATCCGTCCGCCAACACGCGCTCTTTCAGCATTTCGAGAGTCTCGGGCTCGGTCGGGTCGGCGTGATGCACTGGAAACGTGCCGTCCATCTCGCAGAGCAAAGGCACCGGATCGAGCCCCAAGGCACGCATCGTCTGGAGTGCGAGCGGACCGCCGGCTCCATTGCCGGCATCGATGGCGAAGCGAACATCGCGCCTTGCGAGCCGGATGTCTCTTGCGGCGTTCTTCACGTAGGAGTCCGTCGGATCCACGCGCTCGATGGTGCCACGCTCTGCATGACGAAAGCTTCCGCTCTCGATGGTTTCTCGTAGCTCGACGATGTCGGCCCCATAGAGGGACGCCTTGCCCACCATCATCTTGAAGCCGTTCTCATCCGGCGGGTTGTGGCTTCCGGTGATTTGGATGCCGCCATCGAGATCGAGATCGTGCACGGCGAAGTACAGCAAAGGGGTAGGGCCCACACCGACATCGACGATGTCGATACCGGTTTCGAGCAGCCCGCCGCAGAGGGCGTCGCGCAAGCGAGGCGAGCTCAACCGGCAGTCGCGTCCGACCCCGATTCGGCGCAATCCTCGCTTTCCGTAAAAGGTGCCGAGGCTGCGCCCCAAGTCGCGGACGAAGGCATCGCCGAAATCGCGGTCGGCGTGGCCTCGAATGTCGTATTGACGAAAGACGTCCGGATTCACGGGCTCACCTTCGCGGATCGTCGCGCTCCCGAAGCGCTTTCACGACCTCCCGAACGTCTTGGGCGCGATCACGTGGGATGATCAACAATGCATCGCCCGCGTCCACCACGACCAGGCCTTCGACCCCGACGAGGGCTACCAATTTGCCCTCCGGCGCCCACACGTAGTTGCCATTGGCCCGGACGGCGATGCTCTCGGTCGGCAGCACGTTTCCGTGGTCGTCTCGAGATGCGAGCTCCCATGCCGACGTCCAGCTGCCGAGGTCCGACCACTCGAACGAGCCGGGAACGACGCTCACGGAGCTGACTTTTTCCATGATGCCGTGGTCGATGCTCACGGCAGGCAGGTCGGCATACGTCTCCGCGACGACTGCCAGCTCGTCGCCGCGTCGAGCGGCCTCGTCGTAGCTTCGCAGTCGTTCGCCGAGGCCCGGCAGATGTTGATCGATCGCCTCGAGGATCTTCGAGGCCATGAAGAAAAACATCCCGCTGTTCCACAAAAAGCTGCCGCTCGCGACGAATTGCTCCGCCCGTTGGCGATTTGGCTTCTCGACGAATCGCCGCGCTCGGAAGACACCGGGGTCGAGCTCGGTGCCGACTTCGATGTACCCGTAGCCAGTCTCCGCACGGGTCGGTCGGATTCCGATGGTCACGTAGTCGCCATGGGTGGCGGCTTCGAGACCGCGTCGCAGCGTGTCTACGTACGCATCGGTGTTTCCGATGTAATGGTCCGCCGGCAAGACCGCCATGAGGGCCGATTGGTCCATTCTTCGGATGTGAGTGGCGGCCCAGCCGATGCAAGGAGCCGTGTTCCGACCGACCGGCTCGGCGAGCACCTGGTCGGGCTGCAGCTCCGGAAGCTCGGCTCGTACCAGCTCACGGTGCTCTTCGGACGTCACCACGAGGGTTCGTGACGGAGGCAAGAGCTCCCAGACCCGCTCGGCGGTCGCCCGCAGCAACGAGCGGCCATCCGGACCCAAGCGCAGAAATTGCTTCGGTCGATCGCGCCGGGAGAGCGGCCAGAACCGGGTTCCCTGGCCTCCGGCCATGATCACTGCATATGCGTTTTCGGGATTGGTCATGAGGACGCGGCGGCTTCACCGGGTGATGAGGAAGAGGCCCAGAGGCACGAGGTAGAGGGCAAACATCCACATTCGGCCGACGAGAACGATTTGACGCAGAATAACAAGAGCCACGTATCCAGTCACGAGGGCTGCGGCTCCTCCGACCCAAGCCGCCGCCCCCAGTGAGCCGAGCCCCCCTGAGGACATCGTCTCGTACAGGGCCGCGCCGACGATCGCAGGCAGTGACACCAAGAACGAGAACCGGAACGCGGCGTCACCCCGGATGCCCAACAGCATCGCCAGGGCGATGGTGCTGCCACTGCGGCTGATCCCCGGAAGCACCGCGATGCCTTGTGCCAGTCCGATTCCGATCGCCTTCGGCCAGGATACTTCGTACGAGGACCCTTTTGCGACCCCGCTCGCGAGCAGCGCGGAGGCCGAGACGAGAAACCCGTACCCGACGAGCCGAATGTCCTCGGCGAACACCTCGGCCAGGTGTCGGAGCCCGAATCCGAGCGCTGCGGTCACGACGGTGGTCAGGACGATCGCGACGATCGTGCGTCCCTCCGGCGTGTCACGGAGGCGAAGTGGATCGCGGATGGCGGCCATCGCTTCCCCGAGCAGGCTCATGATGTCCTGACGGAGCAGCAAAATCGTTGCGAGCAGCGTTCCCAGGTGCAGTGCCACCACGAAGGCCAGCGAGCCCTCCGCCATGCCCACGTATTGGGCGCCAATTGCGACGTGCCCGCTACTCGAGACGGGAAGAAACTCGGTCAGCCCTTGCAACGCACCCAATACGGCTGCCGTCAGTGCATCCATTTGGTCCGACAAGCCGAGAGGCCATAGCGGTTGTTGTAGGAGGCCGCAAGGAGCGGAGACCCGACTTTTCCCGAGTGACGGCATGGCTGTTTCGGTCTGCTTCGACTACGATGCGACCGGCCCATGCGAGAGACTTGGAACGCGGCTCGGGTCGGACTGATGGTGGTTCTCGGGCTGATTGTCACCTTCGCGGTCTATCGCTACGTCGACGAGCGTGCATCCGGAGAGTCGGGTTACGGTGTGTATGCGTACTTCGAGGACGTCCAGGGCCTGATCCCCAAGTCTCGCGTGCTCATCGCGGGCATTCCCATCGGTTACATCTCGTCCATTCGCCTGGAGGGGGCGCGGGCACGCGTCGACATGCGAATCGAGCAAGACATCGAGCTCTACCAGGATGCGCGGGTCAGCATGCGAAGCCTTTCGCTGCTGGGCGAGCGAGTCTTGGTCATCGAGCCCGGCACGCCGGGATTGCCCGTAATTCCCGATGGCGGGGAGATCAAGGTCACCGATGCCGGTGTTCAAACGGACGACATCCTGGTGACGGTCAACGACATCGCCCAGAGTGTGAAGAAGATCACCGCGCAGATGGAGCGGGCGTTTGGAACGGAAGAGGCCGGGGACCGAATGCAGAGCGCGCTCCGGAATCTCAGCGACGCGCTCGAGAACATCAAGACCGTGACCGACGAGGCGGGTCCCCGGATCGTTCGCATCATGGAGAACGTGGAGCTCGCCACCGACGATCTCAGTCAGATCATCCATCGACGTCGCGGCGACCTCGATCGCGGCATGGCGGAGGTGGACGACACCATCGCGTCGATCCATCAGGCTGCCGATCAACTCAACGCCGTGCTCGCCGACGTGAAGGAGGTCACCGGACGGACCGCCCGCGGCGAAGGCACGATCGGCCGCCTCACCCAGGATGAGGCGCTGATCGACGAGGTGGAGGGCGTGGCCCAGGGCTTGAACAGCTTCGTCGGCGGTCTCGCCCGGCTTCGCACGATCGTCGAGCTTCGAAGCGAGTACTACGCCCTGTCGAATGCCTTCAAGACCTACTTTTCGATCTACTTGAAGCCGCGCGAAGGGCGGTATTTCCTCGTGCAGTTCGTCGACGACCCGAGAGGATCGCTCAGCATCACCGAGAGCATCATTCGTCAGAGCCCCCCGCCGCTTTTCGAGCCCAACGAGTACCGCCGAACGGAGATCACGCGAAGCAACCGACTCAAGTTCTCCGCACAGTTCGCAAAGACGATTTCGTTCGCCACCTTCCGCTTCGGCATCATCGAGTCCACCGGAGGTTTGGGCATGGACGTGAAGGTCATTCGCGACCGTCTCGAGGTCAACACCGACATCTTCGAGTTCGGTCGCCGCATCTACCCGAGACTCCGGATTCGGGCCGGGTTCGAGCTGATTCGACGCCTCTGGCTCCTTGCTGGCGTCGATGACATCGCCAATCCAGGACGGGACTACTTCGTCGGACTACAGCTGCGTTTCGACGACGAGGACCTCAAGCCGCTCATCCCCTTGGGCGCCGTCGCACTACCACAGTGATGGATCCAGGGATGAAAGGCGTGATTCGACGTGCGGGCGCCGTGGCGATGTCCCCGGTGGGCTTCGCACGCGGCCTCGGGTTCGTCTTCCGTGGAGCGCGCTTCGTCTACTTTCAGCATCCGGGGCTCGCCAAGTATTGGATGGCCCCACTCCTGATCACCTCGGTGGCCCTCTTCGGCGTGTTCTACGGCGCTGGCACGTACTACGACGAGCTTGCCGGATGGGTCTGGACGCTGTTTCCGGAAAGTTGGAGCCAAACCGAGGGCTTCGTGGGTGGCTTGCTCGCTGCGCTGCGCTGGGTGATCGGGCTGATCGCGGGGCTGCTGATTCTCGTGCTCGGATTGATTTTGGTGGTCGTTCTGTCGAGCATCGTCGCTGCGCCGTTCAACGATGCGCTCAGCGAGGCCGTCGAGCGAATCGCGACGGGCGCCGAGGCGCCTCCGTTTTCCCTTCGCCGGATGCTCGCCGACGTCGGTCGCGCAGTTCGCATCGAGCTCTTGAAGGTCGTGGTTTACGGTGCCGTCGTCGCTCCGATGTTCCTCGCGTCGTTCTTCATTCCCGTGATCGGGCAAATCATCTCGGTCGTCGGTTTCTTGCTCACCGCCGTGTATCTCGGCGTCGATTACATCGACTGGCCGGCTGCCCGCCGCAATTGGTCCGTCGCCGATCGGGTGACCCTGGCCCGCCGCCAGCTCCCGGCCATCGCCGGATTTGGTACCGGCGTCTGGGTGCTTCTCTTCGTTCCCGTGATCAATCTGTTTTTCATGCCGGCTGCCGTGGCCGGCGGAACCATTCTGTTTTTGGTGCTGCATCCACCCGGTGCTTCGGGCCAAGCCCCGCCGAGCGAGGGTTAATTCGCGGCCGTTTTTGTAGGAGGGGATTCCGGGGTGCTAACTTGAATGGAAGGGGAACTGGGTATGCGAGTGTCGTCGTGTGGTGGGTGGCCATGGGCCTTGGCCGTTTTTCTGGTCGCAGGCGTCTTCGCTCCGAACGCGAGCGCGAGTCCGAGGTCGGCGAGCGCGCTCGAGGAATCGATGGGTGACATCGAGTGGGGGTGGAGCCCCAAGCAGGTGTACCGCCAGCTCAAGAAGAACGTCGAAGCCTCCTACGCGGAGCCGATCGCGGCGGCCACCGATGCCATCGAGGAGGACAGGCTGCGCCACAAGATGGAACGTGAGATCCAGCAGATCCGCGATTCGTTCTTCGAGTTCGACGGCACGCCGAGCGCCTACGATTCCGGGTACCTGAGCGGCGAGTTCACCCACGAAAATGGCGAATCCCTGTTGAGGGTTCGTACCAAGAACACCCAGGACTATTTCTTTTTCATCAAGGAGCGGCTCTGGAAGCGCTACCGAGCCTTCGACGCCTCGGTGTTCGAAGGCGCGAGCTTTGCCGAGTTTGGGGCGGCTCTTCAGCAGCGCTACGGCAAGGCCAAGAAAAAGAGCCAACCCCCGCAGCCAGGCGGCGAGCCGGCACAGTGGTACGAATGGAAGGAGCCGCGGGTCCTGGCGCGCGCAGTCGACAACACCGAGTTCTATGGTTTCTATTGTCTGATCCTGGAAGACCCCAAGACCGTGGCCCAGCTCGACAAGCTTCGGAAGACCAAGCAGTCGCCCGAGCGGCCCTCGACCACGCTGGTCGATGCGGTGGCGGCGGAAAGCGCCGTCGATGAAAACGCAGACATCGCCGATCGCATCACGGGGGAGATTCGCCGTCACGAACAAGCCGGCCCTGCGAAGTGATCCACACGTAGGTCGGGGTGGGCTTTACACCGCCACGTTCGACTCGCTAGTGTGGGATCCGCGGAGGATGAGCGTGCGATACCGGTTGCGATTCCACCTTCAAGAAATCGATCTGGCCGGTTCGGCCATGGTCGTCGGACGGGGTAGCACCTGCCAGCTCACGATCGACGATCCGATGCTGTCGCGCCGTCACCTGCGCATCGACCTGACGGGGCCCCAGCCGATCCTCGAAGACTTGCAGAGCCGCAACGGCACGCAGCTCAATGGCCGCCCGGTGTTGGGCAGGGCCGCCCTCCGAGATGGCGATCGAATTCGCATCGGCACCCAGGAGCTCGTCTTCGTCGTGGCGGACGTGCCAAAGACGGATTTTCGCACGACGTCGGGGCTGAGGTTCTGCGTCGGCTGCGCGTTGCCGCATCCTGTCGACGCCGGACGATGCCCGCACTGCGGGGCAGTGTCGACCGACGAAGCCGTACCAAGCTCCGCGCGCGAGGCCGGGTCCTCGGGCTGGACCTTTCACCTTCTTTGCCAGGTCGTCCATCGCGCCATGGAGCAGGGCCGCCTGGCGGATGCCGAACGCATGCTGTCACGAGGCGTCTCGGAGCTCGACGAGCAGCTGGGCGCCGAGATGTCGGTCGAACCCGCCCGAATCGCGGAGCTCGCTGAATGTGCCACACGACTGGGCTGCATGCTTCAGAACGCACGATGGATCGAAGTCGGCGCAAGGCTCTATGGATCCGCATCCGAGCTACCTGCAGAAGAAGTGTTGACCTTGGTCGACCAGCTCCCCAGCACGCCCGCGCTTGGCGAAGCGGTGAGCGCGCTCAGGCAAATGGGCTGCGTGAGCCGACGAGCCGTCTAGTGGGCGGAGACGACCTGCTCGAGACCCTCGAGCCGTCGCACCAAGAAACGTTCGGGCGCCCCATAATCACTCGCGCGGTCCTGGATCACCTGCAGATAGGCACGCAGGTATTGAGACCGGCCGTACTTGGTGCTGCGAACCAAACGATGAAGAGCTTCGATCGTCTCGCCATCCATCAAGCGGCCCGTAGCGGTGTGGATGCGGAACACCCAGTCGATCCAACGGTTGCTCCGCAACCCTTCGGCCAACTGCAATGCGTACCGAGTCGCGCCTGCGAAAACGTCGTTCGTATCGTCTTTTTCGGCCTCGCTGAGCGGCCGGTTGGCCAGCGCTCGCTCCAAGAGAGTGTCCAAATAGGGCATCAACATCCGCTCCGCCTCGTCGAAGCGTCCCATGGCAATCGCCTTGCTCGCGATCCCGGCGATGACGTCGAGCGCCTTGGCGGTTCGGGTGTCCTCGGCGCCCCAAGCGTGTGGTGAGGAGTCGATGCCCTCGGCCTGGGTCGCGGCCACCAACGTCTCCCCCGCCGTGGCGCTGAGCCTCTTTCCGCATTCTCCGCAGCGCCGCTTGGCCGCACCGTTGATGGCGCCGCAAGATTCACACACCACGTAGGCGGTGGTGTCTCGCCTGGGATCGCGGAGCCTGGCGGCATCGATCAACACGAGCTCCTGCGAGCCGATGTACACCCGGTCCATGTGCGCGAGACGCCGGGGCCCCTGGATGCGCACTCCATTGACCGCGATTCCGTTTCTGCTGCCTTGGTCCTCGACCACGACGGCGTCCGGTCCGACGTGCAACACGGCATGCTTTCGAGACACCAGCCCGTCGGCCAGCGCGAGATTGCAAGACGAGCTACGGCCGATGGAGAATTGCCCGAGCGGCATCTCCAGATTAGTCGACTGATATCGCAATCGAAACCGCGGCACCCCACTCATTAGACTACCAGGGACCGGCTCTTGCCGTCGAATGAAGTGCAGGCCCGTCTGTTGCGACCCGACACCGGACGCCCTTGCTCAGAAGCTGGCGATTTCCTCCAGCCCTGCGACCGAGCCGAGCCCCTTTTCGAGGTTGCCTTGCGTCTCGAGCGTGGAATCCATGAGCCGCGACAAATCGGCGAGGTTCTTGCGGTACTCGCTGAACGCGTTCTGACGGTTTCCGAGGACGCCCCCCGACTGCTCGGGATTGGTCAAAATGACGTAGTTGCTGGCCCCTTTTCGCAGGTCCTGGCCGACGTAAAGCTCTTTTTCGAATGGCTTGCTGCCCCGCGTCATGCGCACTTTCAGCTTGTCGGAAGGCGAATCTCCTTCGGGCATGTCGACGAAGACCAAGCCGCAACGAAAGCCGCCCTCGCCGAGGTTCGGCACGCACCCAGTGGGGCTCGTCGTGATCGCCGTCTCGTCTTGCGCGGCCTCATCGAGCTCTTTTCGGCGTGGCTCCGGAAGGACTCGTCCGGCCAAGCCGTCGAATGAATCCCAGAGCTCTCCGACCTGGCGCGCGTACGAGAAGAGCGCATTGACGGTTTCAGGGCTGAACTTGGTGTAGTTCAAACCTGCGAAGTCCGATGCTTTGAATGGCGTGGGCAGGGCACGCAGCTCCTCGATCGCCGCGTAGTCGACCGAAGGACCTTCACCCGGCCGCGCCTTGGCCGCACCCACCGCGCGGTCGAGCAGACGTTTGGCTTCGGAGACCTGGTCTGCCGCGGCACGCACGCCTTCGTAGACCGCTTTGCCGTCCCGGACTGCCGCGTTGTATTCGATGCGCTTGCTCATCACGGTCGTCGCGAGCACCCCGACGAAGAGCCCCAACGCGGCCGCCGCTGCGCCGGTCATCAGCATCAGCTTGCGAGCGCGGCGGCTCTTGCCCTCGTGTGCATGTGCGACCGCCTGCTCATCGACGACGATCCGCACCTCTTGCTGAGGCTTCGCTTGGCCGGCGCTCGGTACGAACGGGCCCGAGCGATTTGCCCGCCCGCCCATGAAGCCCGGCGGAGGAGCCACGCCCCCCAAGGCCGGAGGCGGTGGCGCAATGCCCCCCGTGTCCACCTTTTCGACGGACGGAGCGGCGTTTCTGCCGAGTCGTTCGCGTATATCGCGGACTTTCCTGGATTTTTGAGGTTCGTCTGACATTTTCAGTTCCTTCAAATTTATCCGCTAAAACACGATCATGTCAAGGCGGGCGCACAGAACGCGCCGCTGGTAGGCTTCCCCGACTCCCATGATGCCACCACCCGTCGAAGAACGCCGCTTTGTGTCGTTCGATGGCACCGAGCTCGCGTATCAGCGTGTGGGGGAAGGGCGCCCGATCCTCCTATGCAACGGCCTCGGCGGAAGCTGGGAGGCCTGGTCCCACCAGATGCAGTACTTTCGCGGGCGGTACCGCCTGCTCAGCTGGGACTACCGCGGCCTGTACGACTCGAGCCCCCCGCGCCATCCCCACGCGATGCGCGTGGCCGACCACGCCCAAGACGCTTTGTGCTTGCTTCAGGAAGAAGGGGCCGAACGGGCCGCGGTGGTGGGCTGGTCCATGGGCGTGCAGGTCGGGCTCGAAATGTTCCGGGCCGCTCCCGACAAAGTCGCTTCGATCGCCATGCTCAACGGGGTGGCTGGGAGACCCTGGGACTACGTTTTCAATCTGAGCCTCGTAGGCCGATTGCTGCCGCCGTTCTTGAAGAGCCTTCGGTCCATGCCGCGTGTGATCGAGCAAATCGTTCGCCAGGCAACGCGTCTGCCCGATCCCGGAGAGTGGATTCGACGGGTGGGGCTGGCTGCTGGCACGCTCGACGCGCAATTGTTCGACGAGCTGGTGGCCAGGTTTCGGACGCTCGACATGGACAGGTTCATTCGGCTCTTGCAGCACATGGGGGAGCACGATGCCTGGGACCTGCTTCCAGTGATCGACGTGCCCGTGCTGATCATCGCGGGCTCGCGCGACGTGTTCACGCCACGCTCCGCTGCAGAACGCATGGCACGGCGCACCCGTGGCTCCGAGATCACGATCATCCCCGGGGCCACGCACTACGCCGCGTTGGAGTACCCCGAGATGATCAATCTGAGGCTGGAGAAGTTTCTCCGGGAGCGCGGCTACGAGGCCGGATGACGGGGATGGTTGACGGGGTTGGACGAAGCCGCTAGCGATGGGGATCGATGATTCTGGTAATCGACAACTACGATTCGTTCACTTACAACCTCGTTCAGTACCTGGGCGAGCTCGGCGCCAGCGTCGTGGTGAAGCGGAACGACGTCGTGTCGATCGACGAGATCCGTGCGCTCGGGCCGTCCGGGATTCTCATCAGCCCCGGTCCAGGACGGCCGGAGGAAGCGGGCATCAGTCTCGACGTCATCGCTCGGCTCGGGTCGACGACCCCGATTTTCGGCGTTTGTCTGGGTCATCAGAGCATCGCGCAGCACTTCGGAGCTTCCATCGTGCGTGCGGAGCGGCTCATGCACGGGCGCACCTCCGAGATCCACCACCGGGGGGCCGGGGTGTTTGCCGGGTTGCCAAGCCCGCTGACGGCGACCCGCTACCACTCGCTGATCGTCCAGCGCGATACGATCCCGCGTGAGCTCGAGATCACCGCGTGGACCGATCGAGACGAGGTGATGGGAATCCGTCACGAGACGTTGCCCATCGAAGGCGTGCAGTTTCATCCCGAATCGTTCTTGACCGATCATGGTCACGCGCTGATTCGCAATTGGCTGTCCTCGCTGGCGACTGGCAGGGCGGCGTGATCACCGAAGCGATCAAGGCAGTCGTCGGTGGCCGCGACCTGTCTGGCGCAGAAGTCGAGGGGGCGATGGACGCGATCCTCGATGGCGAGGCTTCGCCCGTTCAAGTCGCGGCGTTCGTGGTGGCGCTCCGAATGAAGGGCGAGTCCGCGTTGGAGATCGCCGCTGCGGCGCGGTCGCTTCGTCGACATTGCGAATCGATTCATCCTGCCGTCGAGGGGCCTCTGCTCGATACCTGCGGGACCGGCGGGGACGGGCTCCACACCTTCAACATATCGACGGCCGCGGCCATCGTGGCGTCCGCCTGCGGGGTCGCGGTGGCGAAACACGGCAATCGTGCCGTGTCGTCCATGGCGGGCAGCGCCGACGTCCTCGAGGCTCTCGGGGTCCGCATCGACCTGGACCCGAGCCACGTGCGGAGGTGCATCGAGGAGACGGGAATCGGGTTCTTGTTCGCACCCAGCCATCACGCGGCCATGCGGCACGTGGCACCCGTGCGCAGGGAGCTGGGAATCCGCACTTTGTTCAACCTGCTCGGGCCTCTCGCCAATCCAGCCTCGGCGACCCACCAGGTCGTCGGCATCTACGATGCCGGGCGGCTCGAGCAACTGGCTCGCGCGCTCGGCGCCTTGGGCACGACCGCGGCTTGGGTCGTGCACGGAGAGGGAGGGCTCGACGAGGTTTCACCATCCGGCACCACGCACGTGGCACGTCTCATCCATGGAGAGGTGACGAAGCTTTCGGTATCGCCGCACGATTTCGGCCTCTCACCCGTGCCCCTGGAGGAGCTCCGGGGAGGGGATGCGCGAGCGAACGCGGAGATCATCGGGAGGGTCTTGAACGGTGAGCGAAACGCAGCTCGTGTGGCAGTCGTGCTCAATGCGGCAGCGGCGTTGCACGTGACCGACATCGAGCCCGATCTTCGACGCGCCGCGGAACGAGCCGCGCACGCGATCGACGGCGGAGCTGCCCGCGAAAAGCTCGACCGGTGGGTCCGGTTTAGTCAGCAACGATGACCGATTACCTCTCCGCCATCCTCGAACGAAAGCGACTCGAGAACGATCGACGCCGGCGCCATCTCGCCGCCATGCGCTCCGTCGAGCGAACCGCCGATCCCAAGCGGGGGGACGAAGGCATCCGGGCGCTCCGGCGCGGTTCGGCGGGCTCTCCGTCCATCATCGCGGAAGTGAAGTTCCGGAGCCCGAGCGCGGGCCAGATCCGTCCCTGGAGCCCGGGGGAGGGCGTTCGGGTCGCGCGAAGCTACGAACGGGGTGGCGCTTCGGTCGTCAGCGTGCTCGCCGACGGCCCAGGATTCGGTGGTTCGCCGTTGCTGGTGCGACGAGTCGCCCGTGCGGTGAGCCTGCCTGTTCTCTACAAAGGTTTCGTGATCGATCCGATCCAGGTCGATCTGGCGTTCGACGTCGGCGCATCGTTGGTCTTGCTGCTCGTCCGCGCTCTCGCGGATGCCGAGCTCCGGTCGCTGATCGCCCGGACGCGTGCACTCGGAATGGAGCCGGTCGTGGAGGCCGCCGATGCCGAGGAGGTAGACTTGGCCGTGGCCGCAGGAGCGACCATCGTCGGCGTCAATGCGCGAGACCTGCAGACGTTCGCCGTCGACATGGAGGCCGCGCGCGCTTGCGTCGACCGAATCCCGTTCGGACGCGTTGCGGTGTTCATGAGCGGCATCCGCACCAGCGATGACCTTCGACGCGTGGCCCAGGGGCGTGCTGACGCCGTGCTGATTGGGGAGGGCCTCATGCGAGCGGAGGATCCCGGCGCTCGCCTCTCGGAGCTTCTACGGGCCGTTTAGCGCTCGCAGGCACGGGTGGGAGGGTCACACGAAAGGTCGTTCCAGGGCCTTCGTGATCGTGGACCGCGATGTCGCCTCCATGCTGATCGACGATCTGCTTCACGAGGGCTAGGCCCAAGCCGACGCCGTGACTGCGGCCCGAGTAAAACATGTCGAACAGACGCTCGCGCCGTTCGGCGCTGATGCCCGGGCCCTGGTCGGCAACCTCCAAGAAAGGGCTCCCTTCTTCATTGCAGCCGGTTCGAACCTGGACCTGCCCGCGGTAGGGCGATGCCTGGACGGCGTTCTTGACGAGGTTCCACACGACCTGACGCATTCGATCGGGATCGACTTCGGCGAGCACCGGCTCTTCGGGGGCGATTTCTTCGATTCGTAGGCCGTTGCTGCTCGAGGCTTCACCTCGCGCCACTGCGACCACGTCGCTTGCGATCGCGCGCAGATCGACCGATCTCGTTTCGATCTTCGTCGGACGGCCGACCTGCAGCATCGTCGTCACCAATGCATTCAGCCTTTCCACCTCGGAGATCACGATTCCGAGCAGCCGTCCATCTTCCGGGCTCAGCGTGTTTCCCTCACGAACCATTTCGACCGAGCCGGAGATCGAGCTGAGCGGGTTGCGAATCTCGTGCGCGAGCCCGGTTGCGAGCTGACCGAGCACCGCGAGCTGCCGAGCTCTCTCGGCTTGGTTCCGTAGCGTCTTGATCTCGGTCAAATCCTGAAAAGACAGGAGAACGCCGGAAGGATTGCCCTCGGCGTCGAAGAGGGTGCTCAAGGTGTAGCCGATTGGAAACTCGGTGCCGTCGGCGCGCCTACCGACTGAATCGGCGCGCTTCGGTGGCTCGGTGAGACCCCCACGCGAATATTCCGGCAAGACGCTCGAGAGGGCTTGGCCCACCAACGATCCGTCGCGATCCCGCAGAATCTCCCGCGCCGCCGGATTGACGCCGAGAATCTGCCCGTCGTCGTCGGCCGTGATGAGGCCCGAGCCGATGGAGCGGACGATGTCGTCGTTGAGGCGCTCGAGCTTCGCCGCGCTCTGCTCGGCTTCGATGAGCCGGGCGCCCGCCACCTGGGCGCGTTTGGCCAGGTTGGTCGCCAGCAAGGCCACGGCGGTGATTCCGACCATGTTGGAGACCAAGGCGAGCAGGAAGTCACGCGAGCTCAGGAGGTATTGGCTCAAGGGCTGGTCCGGTGGAGGCGGCAGCCAGCCCAGGTTGAGCCCGAGCCCTTGCAAGAAGTAGCAGGCGAGGCTCGCCGCGGCCGTGTAGTACGCCGCATTCGTTCCCAACGTGAGCGCAGCGGTCAGGATCTGCGCTCCATAGAGGAAGGAAAAGATGCTTCCGACGCCGCCGGTCAGGTAGACGAGCCCCGTGATGAGCAAAACGTCCAGCGTCGTGATCGACGCGGCGACCAGGTGCTCCCGACGACCGCGAAGCAGCCACACTCCAAAAAGGATCGAAGAGGCGTAGATTGCGGAGATCAGAATCAGGAGAAAGGTCGGGGTGAAATGGCCGTACCGGATCGCATCGAGGGCCAGGTACATGGTCGCACCGAGCAGAACCGTCGCGACGATCAGCCGACCCCCCAGCACCCATTGCAGGCGCCGATGCGGGTTGGGTTCCTCGCGTCCTTTGGTCCGTCTATCGGACGACTGACTCACTCCGCCTTGACTTTACCTGCAATCGAGAAGATCGGCAGGTACATCGCGATCAAGATCACGCCGACGATGCCGCCGATGAAGACCATCATCAGGGGCTCGAGCAAGGACGTGAGCGCCGCGACCGCGATGTCGACTTCTTCCTCGTAGAAGTCCGCGATCTTGTTCAACATCGTGTCGAGGGCGCCGGTTTGCTCGCCAACGCCGATCATTTGGACGACCATCGGCGGAAACACGTTGGTTTCCATCAGTGGCTCGGCCATGGTCCGCCCTTCGCGGATCTTGTTCGAGGTTTGCTCGATGGCCGCTTCGACGACCACGTTTCCCGCGGACTTCTTCACGACGTCGAGCGCATCGAGAATCGGGACGCCGGCGGACAACAGAGTCCCGAGGGTTCGGGTGAACCGAGCCACGGAGATCTTCCGCATCACCGGCCCGAGCACCGGAATCACGAGCAAGGTTCGGTGGAAGAAGTGTTTGCCCGCGGGTTGCCGGTAGGTCCACCCGATGGCAAAGACGAGCGCAGCAACGCCGATGATGATCCACACGATGTTGTTGAGGAACCCTTCGGAGGCCGCGATCACGATCTGCGTCAGCGCTGGCAGCGAGTCCTCGCCTCCAAACTCGGCGAACATTCCTTTGAAGCTCGGAATGACCCAAGCCAACATGACGACCACGACGATGACCGCGACGAAGAAGATCGCGACGGGATAGACCATCGCACCGCGGACCTGTCGCGCGAGCTTGACGCGCTTCTCGATGTAGCCAGCGAGCCGGTTGAGAATCGTGTCGAGGATGCCGCCCATCTCGCCGGCTCGGACGAGGTTCACGAAGAGCTCGTCGAAGAGCTTCGGGTGGCGCGCCAAACCGTCCGAAAAGGTTCCGCCTTGCTCCACGTAGTCCTTGACGTCCTTCAGAATGGCGTTGAGCGCCTTGTTCTCGCCTCTTGACGAGAGAATGTCGAGACACTGCACCAGAGGGAGCCCTGCATCGATCATCGTGGCAAACTGGCGTGTGAAGACGACCAGCTCCTTGGGGGTCACGCCGGTGCCGAAGGACAGCTTGAGGTCGCGACCCTTCTTCTTGATTTTGACCGGATTGAGCTGCCGGGCGCGCAGCCGTGATTGCACGGCCTCTTTGGTGTCCGCCTCGATGATCCCCGTCTGGACCTCGCCCGCGCGAGTGCGCGCCTCGTATACCCACTCGGCCATGAATGTCTCCGCCCGATCCCCTCTGGGCCTTCCGAAATCCTAGCTGATGAGGGATCCGGTGGTCAAAAGGCGCGCGAATTCCGCTCTGACTGCCAAAGCGGTCAGTTGCGGTACGGGTTGGTGATGTCGATGTCCAACGGTTCGGGGCGCGTTTCGGGCTCGCCAGGCTGGGCGGGTGGCTCGCGGGCCTCGATCGCGCGAGGCCCATCGGAGGCTGGACGCCGTCGGGGTCGGCGTCGGCGAGGGCTCGGTGCGGCTCGGGTCTTTCGTTGCGCGTCGTCTTCGAGCCGTGCTGGCTTCGGTTCGGGCTCCGGCTCCGTCGGAGCGGCGTCCGCCGGTTCGGTGACCTCGATCGGGACCGTTGCCGGGACCGTCGTGGCGGGAACGGGCTCGATTCCGATCGGCGCTCGAGGGGCCGTGGGGCCCAGCAGACGCCAGGACAAGAACCCTGCGTAGACGAAGACCACGATGGCCAGCACCATGACCAACCACCGCAGCAGCGAGGACTCGCGACGCTCGGGCAGGGTCGCCTCCTCCTGCGCGGCGTCCACGGTGCGACCGTGAACGGATGACTCGCTGGCGGTGGATGGCAGCTCGCCGTGACTCATGCGCTCCCTGCTGTCGCGCGGCATCGGAATGCTCGAGACGGCGATCTCGGCGCGACCCAAGAGCTCGATGGCGTCCCGGACGCGCCGCCGCTGGTCATCGAGCTTTTCCGCATCCAAGTCGCGAACGACCTCCGCGACGTGACGGGTCTTCGCGACGCCGGTACGGCCTGCCACGTGATCGAGCGCCTCTGCAAACTCGTCTGCGCTCTGAAAGCGGCCCTCCGGATCGCGATCGAGCGCCTTCATGACGACTGCGTCGTAGCGTTCGAGATCCGGGATCAGCTCCGAGGGCTTGACGATGGGATCGTTGAGGAGCTTGTTCAGCGTCGCGCCGTTGGACTCTCCCTTGAACAAGCGCCTACCCGTCAACGACTCCCACAAGATGATGCCCGTGCTGAAGAGATCAGAGCGCTGATCGGTTTCGTTCGAGGCGGCCTGCTCCGGCGCCATGTACGAAAGCTTTCCCTTGAACTGTCCTGCGCGCGTCGAGGCCATTCGGACGTCGGCCTTGGCCACCCCGAAATCGGTGAGCCGTGCGATACCGTCGGTGCCGACAAGGATGTTGTGGGGGGACACGTCTCGGTGAACCAGCTTCAGTGGCTTTCCGTGCTCGTCCGTGAGTCGGTGAGCGGCGCCGAGACCTTGAAGGGCGTCGATGAGCACTCGAAAGACGAACGGCCGCGGGAGGCGCTCTCCTCGTTTGGCGGCATTTCCCAAGAGGACGCCCAAGTGATTGCCCTCGATGTACTCCATGACCAGAAAGTATCCATCGCCAGGGCTGTCGCTGATGTCGAGCGTCGGCACGACGTTCATGTGACGAATGCGCGCGGCGAGTCGTGCTTCGTCGAGAAACATCGAGATGAACTCTTGCTCGTAGGCCAAATGCGGATGAAGGACCTTGATCGCGACGAGTCGTTCGAAACCTGCCACTCCTTGTGCGCGAGCGATGTAGACCGACGCCATGCCTCCGGTCGCGAGCTGGGTCAGGATCTCGTACCGACCGAGTTGCCGGCCCGCCATGGGGCGGGACACTCGGTCTTCTCGTGGGATGCCTCCCGGTGCGTTCATCAGAAGCGCCCTTCGATCGCAAAAGCCCCACCGCGCCGTCCGATCCCGATGGACGGTTGGATTCGTCGGGCCGCGGTCTCACGTGATTCAGCCTTCCAATTCGTGAAGACCCCCAAGACGGCGGTGCTGGCGGCCATCGCCGCGGTGACCCCGATCAAGATGTTGGTGCGCCGCTCTCTGCTCTGCCCCTCCTCGAGAAGCGCCTGCGCCTGCTCGGCGGGGGTGGGGGAGCTTCCATCGTTGATCCCGGGGGAGCTGGCGGTTCTCGCTGCCGACTCGTATGCCTCGACGCCGTCGTTCGCGTCGATGCCAGACCAGACCGTCACCGCACCGAGGGCGATCGTCGCGCCGAGCGAGGAGAAGAAGGCCCATCTCGGGACAGGCGGCGGCGGAGGTGGAAGTGGCGCGCGGAGCTCGACCTCTCGGATTTCTCCGGCCGTTCCCTGGACCGTCACGGTGACTTCGCCGGTGTCGAACGCCGCGGTCACCGAGTGCTCGACGTCTGCGGTCGTGAAGAACGTGGAATGACGCAGCACGGTGCCGTCGAGGTCGAGGGTGCACGGCCGATCGCAGCTTGCCTTCACCAGCACGTTGGCCGGTTTCGCGATTCCGATTGCCGCGGCCGAGGCCTCTCGTGCCCTGCGAGCGTTCGGGTAGTCGTCGCGCAGCTCGAGGGCCAGGTTCGCGGCGCGAAGCGAGTCCCCGGCCTTGTGATAGGCGCGTACGGCTTGGAGAATGGCGGCCGGGGTGGGCACCAAGCGGTACGCCCGCTCGAACCAGTGTGCGGCCAAGACGTAGTCGCGCGAGAGGTACGCCGTGATTCCCTCGTCGTACGCTTCCGCCGCTTTGGCGCGATCTTCGACCGATGCTCGCTTCTCGTCTCCGCCGCTTTCTTGAGCCGCCGATCCGAAGGACCAGACGAGCGTCGCGATCAACGCAAGCGAAGCAACCCAGCGCGGGTGTCGAGACATCCTAGCCATCCCCAAATCCCGCTCTTAACGATAATAAAAATCCGAGCAGACGCCGAATCAGGCCCCCGTACGAATGGCCTGCTGGTACCCTCGACGGTCCAAATTGAGCAGCATCTGGCGAAATTCCTCGGGCTCGGGCGAACGAACGAGCGCCAAGTCGCGGTCGACGGCCCCGTGGGCCACCAAATGCAGGAGCGACTGGTTCATGGTCTGCATGCCGGAGGTTCCCTGCCCGGTCTGCATGATGCCATACATCTGATGGATCTTGTCTTCACGGATTAGGTTGCGGATGGCCGCGTTCGGAACGAGGGCTTCGCATGCCATCGCTCGCCCGGGCCCGTCGGCGCGGGGGAGCAGCATCTGACTCAGCACGCCCTGCAGCACGAAGGAGAGCTGCGCACGGATCTGGCTTTGCTGTCCCGATGGGAAGACGTCGATGATTCGGTTGATCGACTGGGCGGCCGTATTCGTGTGTAGGGTCGCAAACACCAAGTGACCCGTTTCGGAGATCGTGAGCGCGGCTTCGATGGTTTCGAGGTCGCGCATCTCGCCGATGAGCACGACGTCCGGATCCTGTCGCAGAACGTACTTCAAGGCATCCTTGAAGCCCGCGGTGTCCGATCCGACCTCGCGTTGATTCACCACGCACAGCTTGTTGGAGTGCAAAAACTCGATCGGATCTTCGACCGTGACGATGTGGTTGCGTTGCTCGCTGTTGATCTTGTCGATCATGGAGGCGAGGGTGGTCGATTTGCCGGAGCCGGTCGGTCCGGTCACCAAGACCAGGCCGCGGGGCCGGGTGCAGAGCTCCTCGACGACCGGGGGCACGCCGAGCTCGGACAGCGCCCGAATCTCGAACGGAATGGACCGGAACGCGCCTGTGACGGCACCTCGCTGCAAGAACACGTTGGCTCGGAACCGAGACAGCGATTTCACGCCGAAAGAGAAGTCGATCTCGTGTCCTTTTTCGAAGCGCAGTCGTTGGTCTTCGGTCATCACCTCGTAACAAAGCGCTTTGCTCTCGCGCGGCTTGAGAGGTGCGGTGCGTAGCGGGACGAGCGAGCCATCGATTCGGAGCTGTGGTGGTGAGCCGGTCGTGATGTGCAAGTCGGAAGCGCCTCGCTCGACCATCAGGCGGAGCAACTGCCGCAGACTGAGCCTCGGTGCCTCTTGTGGTGCTGCCATGGAATCAGCATATCAGAGCGAAGCAGGAAGCGCCCTAAACCCCACGGCGACCCCAAGGACCGCGTCGCAGCCAATCACCCCTTCGGTAGTGGGAAGAGATGATCTTGGCGACGGAGGTCGCGGTGAGAAATGCTCCTTCGAAACCGAGACCGGGAGACACTTGATCGTTGCAGAGGAACACCCCGCGAATCGGCATTCTCGACGGCAGTGCGCATATGCCCATCGCACGGCGGGTCGGATACTCGTAAATCGCTTTCATGGTGTGAGGCCCGCGGGTCCAGGGGTCACTGCACACCGGTTCGGTGGAGCCCCGTCGTGCCTGAGGTGGCAAGCCGTCATGAGGACTGTCGGTCCAGATCAGATGGTCGTCGAGAAAAGGAACGACGCTGCGAAGCGCCGCCGATGCTTCCGCCCGCACGAAACGAAGAGGTGAGGAGCCCGTGTCGACCAAGTGCTCTTCGATGAGCTTGACCGCGGTCAATAGAATGCGCCCGTTCTCGACGCGCTGGGACCGAAGCAAGAAAGCTCCTTCGGGGCTCGATCCTCGCCCGCCCAGCAGTGCGACTGGTTGTAGCCCTTCCGGGACCGCCTGCTCGTCCACCAGGAAGTGAACCGAGCATCGATAGGCGCGGGCGCGAGGCTCGCCCACGCGCTCGAAGATCGACCCGAGTGGAGCACGGCCTGGAAGAAGCTCCGCAAGCTCACCGATCGGTGTCCCGTGAGCGATGTGCGAGCAACCGATCTCTTCGCTGGTGCGCGCGAGAACGAGCAAGTGCGAGGCTCGGCTTCGGCGCCGAACGGAAACCACACGATCCTTCGGTCGCACGTCACCGCCCCACGAGCGAATTCGCGCGAAGAGAGCTTCGCGAAACCAGCTCCATCCACCTGCGGGCTCGGCTACGCCTTCGAGCACGTGCGCATGGAGGCGAGCGCGTGTGACGTCCGCGTGTTGGCCGGGCAAGAGCCCCGAAAGGTGCGGGAGCACCCCTTCGAATCCGATGCGGAGCGGATGACGCACCGCGAGCTGCTTCCAAGAAGGCCATCCGCGACCCGTCCGGTCGTACCGCTGACCCGACGTGGTCCAAGCGAACTGCTGACGTTCGAAGAAAGTCTCCGGCGGCCAGATGAGCCCTCGGCCCATCACGAGGTCGAGCTCGGAGCGCACCTCGCCCAACGTTCGAGTGATGTCCGCTGCCTGACGACTCACACCAGGAATCTCGCGGTCCAGCTCGCGCAGCCACGTCTCCGTCTCGCGGTAGACGTCGATGCGGTGCTCTGGCAGCAGTAGCTGAAAAGCAACATCGCGATTCGGGAGGCGCTGACGCACGTCCTGCTTGAGCGCCAGCTCCTCGAGCGTCCGCTGGATGATTGGGCTTTGCATTCCGGTGATGACCAATCCGAAAGGCTCGATCTCCACGTCGTCGAGGGCGTAGGCAGGCTCGGACACGCCCTGGCCGAGCACGAGCACCCTCAGTCCTTCACGAGCGAGCAGCGCTCCGCACAAGAGGGGCTCTAGGTTGGTGCCCAAGATGACGACGTCGTAGTGACTGGTAGGCACGGCTCTACAAGTCGGGAACGCTCAGCGAACGGCTCGCATCGGATACGGGTACCCCCACCCGAAGCGGGTCGAGCGCGATCGCCCCTGCTGCAATCTGGTGAATCACCCGCGGCAGCAGGCGGTGCTCCTGGGCCTGAATTCGAGCGTGCAAGCTCTCGGCCGTGTCTCCATCGAGCACGGGAACCGCGGCCTGCGCGATGATCGGACCCGTGTCTACGCCCGCGTCCACGACGTGGACGGTACAGCCGGAAATGCGAACCCCTGCGTCGAGAGCGTCCTGGGGACCGCTGTGGCCTGCAAACGAGGGCAACAGCGCTGGATGCACGTTGATGATTCGCCCAGCAAAGGCGTCGAGCATCGGTCGGCCGAGGACCCGCATGAAGCCCGCCAAGACGACCAACGATGGCTGAAACGCGATCACGCGCTCGGCGAGCAGCTCGTTCCATCGGCCGCGGTCGTCTCCTTTGCGAAGAGGAACGACGGCGGTCGGCACTCCTCTTCCGGAGGCGAGCTCGAGTGCCGCAGCCTTCTTTCTGTCCGAGACCACCCCGACGACCTTCGCGCCGCACGTGCCGGCGTCGATCGCTTCGAAGATCGCCCTGAGGTTGGAGCCACGACCAGAAACGAGCACGACCACATTCATGAGAGAACCACTCACTCGGAAAAGGAGACTCCTTCGCGGTCCGTGACTTCCCCCATCACGAACACGCGCTCCCCGGTCTGTTCGAGCGCTTCGACCACGCTTCGGCTTTGCTCTGGCGTCACGATCAGGACGAATCCCACTCCCATGTTGAACGTCCGTCGCATCTCCACGTCGGTGACCTGACCGCGATTTCGAATCAGCTCGAAGATCGGATCGCGTTCCCAAGAGCGCCAGTCGATGACCATGCCGAGGCCTTTCGGCACCACCCGCGGGAGGTTCTCGGGCAAACCGCCGCCCGTGATGTGGCACATGGCGTGCGCGCCGTGCTCGATGCCGATTCGCGCTGCCTCCACGTAGATCTTGGTGGGCCGCAGCAAGGCCTGGCCGAGCGTTTCCTCCGAGTTGAACCCGTCCCCGAGGGAGCAGGGCTTGTCCCCACCAAACAAGGCGCGACGGGCGAGGGAGAAGCCGTTCGAGTGCAATCCCGAGGAAGCTACGCCGACGAGTCGATCGCCTGCGCGCACGTCGCTGCCGTCGAGGATGTTCTTTCGGCCGACGACGCCGACGGCGAAGCCAGCGAGATCGTATTCGCCGGTCGCATAGAAGCCCGGAAGCTCGGCCGTTTCGCCACCGAGCAGGGCACAACCCGCTTGGCGGCAACCCTCTGCGATCCCCTTCAGCACCGCCTCGGCGCGATCGACATCGAGCTTGGAGGTTGCGAAGTAATCGAGGAAGAACAAAGGGCGCGCTCCGACGGTGATGATGTCGTTGACGCACATCGCGACCAGGTCGATTCCGATCGTCTCGTGTTGGTCCATCTCGAACGCGAGCTTGAGCTTGGTGCCCACGCCATCGGTTCCAGAAACCAAGACCGGGTCTTCCACGTCCGGAGGGACGGCACATAGACCCGCGAAGCCACCGATGGCCCCGAGGACGTGCTCCGAATGCGTGGCTCGAGCGAGTGGCTTGATCCGTTGCACCAGCTCGTCGCCTGCTTCGATGTCGACGCCGGCGTCGCGATAAGTCAGCCCCGCCATGCCGCGGAAGCTAGGCCATGGCTCGGGGCCGGTCAACGAGCACATCCGTTGACCCCGATGCATCGGTCGCGTAAACCGCCGGCATTCCGATCGGGGGGGACACGAGTAGGCTTTCCATGGCAGCGTTGCTGGCCCTCGCGGTCGGCTGCACCGGGGATTCGCCTCCGCCAAAGACGCAGGATCTGCCCGCTCCCATGCCCGAAGCCGTGGCGACTCCCGAGCGGACCCGCCCGAAGGCCCGCTTGATCGACATCGGCGTCTACGGTGCAGAGACACCCGGGTCGGCGGGCGTGCGGGTCGTGCTCACCTTCGAGGGTGCGCCGCTCTTTCGACAGGAGCATTTGGCGCCCCAAGGCATCTTGCCCGCCCGGATCGCGATCCACCTGGACGACGTCGAGTGGGATGCTTCGCTTCCGCCGCTTCGCTCGGTGGAGCGGGGCGGGCTGCTCCGCGTGCGCGTCGCGGAGCCGGATCCGCGAGTCGTGCTCGATCTTCAATCCGGGGCGACGGGGAGGCTCTTTTACTTGACCGATCCCTATCGGATCGTGATCGACGTCAGTGCGCAACCGCGAGCGCGTGGCGACTCGCGTCCGTTGGTGGTCTTGGACCCCGGCCACGGGGGGCGCGAGCCCGGCGCTGCGAACGAAGCGCTCGGCTTGGTCGAGTCGAGGCTGACCCTCGAGCTCGCCGAGCTCACGGCCGAGCGGCTGCGCGCCATCCTGCCCGAGGCGCGCGTCATGCTCACGCGGTCGAGCGACCAAACGCTCTCCTTGGAAGAAAGGTGCGCGCTCGCCAACTCGATGGAAGCGGATGCATTCGTCTCCATTCATTTGAACGCGGGACCGGAGCCGGTTCGAACGGGCGGGGTCACGACGTTCGTCCTCGATACGACGAACGACCGTCAAGCTCTTCGGCTTGCAGCGCGCGAGAACTCGACGCGTGTGTCGGAGGTGTCAGGCCTTCAGAGCCTGCTGGCCAAGCATCATCGACGAGGCCAAGCCCGCGGGTCCATGTCCTTGGCTCGCCAGGTACAACACCATACCCTCCGCGGCGGGCGCGTGTTGTTTCCGGGCCTCTCGGACCGCGGGGTGCGCCGGGCCATGTTTTACGTCTTGGTCGGTGCGCGAATGCCGGCCGTCTTGGTCGAGGCGTCCTTCCTGACCTACGAGCCCGAAGCTCGGGCGCTCGCCGATCCACGGTACCGGCGCGCGCTCGCCCGAGGGCTCGCGTCCGGCATCGCATCGTACCTGCGCAGCCGGTAGGTAGCCCGGTCCACTACCTTGCTCCCGCACGAGCGTACGGTCATACTCGGTCCCCGTTGTCGGATGCATCCAGCCCTGTCGTCGACTTGGGTGGCCTTGCCCCCTCGCTCGGCAAGACCTGCAGTGGGTACCTCGGTGGATATCGTCGAGCGTTCGAGGATGCAGTGCGTCGTGGCGACCCCGGCGTCCTCACCGCGCGTTCTCATGCGAGGGCGCTCGATGGCTTGCTGAGCGCGCTCTATTGCGCAGCGGACGCCGCGACGAGGGCTTTGGGCAAGCAGCCCAGGGGCCGGGTGGCGCTCGTCGCCGTAGGGGGTTACGGCCGCTCGACGCTCGGTCTCTATAGCGACGTCGACGTGGTGTTTCTTTGCGACGATTCCGACGACCCGTTCGTGGGGGCGTTGGCGGAGGGTCTCCTGTACCCCCTGTGGGACCTCGGCGTCGACATCGGTCACGCGGTGCGCAGCATCGAAGAGACCTTGCGTCTCGCACGCGAGGACATCCGTACCACCACGACTCTCATCGACTTTCGACGGATCTCCGGGCATGGGTCTCTGCTCGACGACCTCGAGCGCGGTGCCCGCGAGCAAGTTTTCGAGCCGCACCTGGTGGAGTTTCTCGGTGCGCTCGAGCACGACACCGCCATCCGGCATCGCCGCTTCGGCGGCAGCCTCTATCTGCTCGAGCCCGACGTGAAGCAAGGCCGAGGCGGCCTCCGGGACATGGACGTCGCTGAATGGGCGGCCAGGGCTCGATGGGGCGCGCGGAACGAGCAGGACTACGTGCGCACCGGGGCACTCCTGGCGCGGGAGGTCCGCGAGCTCGAGGACGCGCGCGAGATGCTCTGGCGAGTTCGAAATCTTCTTCATCTGCGTGCCGGACGGCAACAGGACCGCCTGACCTTCGGAGATCAAGAGGACATCGCGCAAGAGCTCGGTTTCGTCGATGGCGTGACCCTCGGCGTCGAGCAGTTCATGCAAGCCTATTACCGGCATGCGCGCATCGTGGCATTGACCGCGGAGCGCATGCTCGACCGCGCCCGTCCTCGGAACCGTGCCACCACGTTTCGAAAGCTCGCGCACGGCATCATCCTGGCGGATGGCTCGATCACGCTCGAGAACCCACAACGTTTGGATGGCGATCCCGCGCTCGCGTTTCGCTTCTATCATCAGGCGCTTCGACACCAGAAGCGTCCCGATCACTCGGCCCTCGACGCCATTGCGCGCATCGCTCCCGAGAAGCGATGGCGCCTTCGTCTGCAAGACTCGGAGGAGGCCACACAGCTCTTTTTGGCTCTCTTGAAGAACGTCGACGAAACCCCGTTTCGAAGTGGGTCGATGATCGCGGAGCTGCACGAGGTGGGCTTGGTCTCGGCGATGATTCCGGAGTTCGAGCCTTTGGTCGGGCGTGTCTATCACGACGTCTTCCACGTCTACACCGCCGACATCCATGCCATCAAAGCGCTCGAGCGTCTTCAAGCCCTCACGCGAGGGGAAAGCGGCGTGCGCTCTCTCGCTGCCCGCCTCGCCGCCGAAGCGCCGCGGCGACTCCCCTTGTTCTTGGCGGTCATGTTGCACTCGCTCGGCCGCACCCGCGGCCGGGAACAAGAAGACGCCGGCGCACGGATGGCCGAAAGCGTCGGATTGCGGCTCGGGTTGAGCCCGGTCGACGCACAGCACGTCGGATGGCTCGTCCGAAATCAGAACACCCTCTATCGGTGGGCCACCCAGCGCGACATCCACGATCCGCAATGTCTGCGCAAAGTGGTCCAGATCGTCGAGACACCGGAGCGTCTTCGGGACTTGTTCTTGTGCACCATCGCGATCATCTCGACCATCAACCCGGACGGCATCACGTCCTGGAAGGCACGCGCCCTCGAAGACCTGTACCTCGCCACCTTGGCCGAGCTCGAATCCGGCAGTGCCCCGGCCCAGACGGAAAACCGCGTGCTCGAGGTCAAGCTGCAGGCGGTCGTAGGCTTTGCCGGGGATGCCGGGCAGGAAGAGCTGCAGAGCTTCATCGACGAGATGCCGGATCGATACTTCCTCGCGAATCCCGTCGATGTCGTACGGAGCCACGCTCGGATCGCGCGCGACCGAGGAGACGAGCTCGTCACGGTTCGGGTGGGCCCGGGGCCGAGCGAGGACGTCGAGGAAGTGGTGATCGTATCGACGGATCGGCCTGGTTTGCTCGCCGATCTGACGGCGGTTTTCGCCGCGCACGACCTGTCGATTCTGACCGCGCAGATCTACACGCGGGCGCGCAAGAGCGGGGACGAGGCATTCGACGTGTTCTGGGTGAAGGTCGGAGACCATACGCCCATGCCCACCAAGTTGGCGGAGAATCTGAAGACGGACATCGCGCGTCGGCTCACGAACCGCATCTCCGCGCAGGACCTCATCGCACGCCAGAGCACACCGCCACCCTGGTCCGTCCGTCCCGGGCCGAAAGTATCCACACACATCAGCGTCGACAACAACGCGTCGTCCCGGTACACGGTGGTCGACGTATTCACGAAGGACCGAGTGGGCTTGCTTCACGAGATCGCGAGAACGCTCCACGAGCTCGACTTGAGCATCGCGGTCTCGAAAGTGAACACCGAGGGACAGAGCGTCGCAGACGTCTTTTACGTGGCTGACGAGCACGGCCAGAAGCTTCGCGACCCCGATCGGCTGAAGCGCCTCCAGCGGGTGCTCCACGATCGGATCCTCGCGCTACACGCGCGCGCCGAGGTGCCGTGAGCCTCGTGGCAGGCGTCTCACGACCCTGGTCTCTTCCTTTGGTGCTCCTCGTCGCGTGTGCCTCGTCGAGCCCCCCGGCGTCCCAAACGCCGGCCGAGCTTCCGACGGCCAGCCGTCCGCCGGCGACGCCGACCGTGGTTCGAGGCGAACGGCTGTTGGCCGAAGGAAACGCGAGCGCCGCGCTCCAGGTGTTCCGCGAAGCCGTCGCGGAAGATCCCGAGGACGCGCGTGCTTGGCTCGACGTCGGTCTTGCGAGCGAGGAAGTCGGCGACCGCGTGTCTGCCGAGGCCGCATACCGCCGCGCCACGAAGCTCGACGAAGGCTTTGCCGACGCGTTCAACAACCTCGGGGTTCTCTTGCGGGAAGCCGGCAAGCTCGATGAAGCGATCCCGCTCCTCGAGCGGGCTGTGGCCATCGACCCCAAGCTCGCCGCGGCCCGCTTCAACTTGGCCCTCGCGTACGAAGAAAAGGGTCGGCTCGACGAAGCGGAAGGCGAGTACCGGGCCACCATCGAGCAGCTGCCCGACGACCCGATCCCCCGGATCAACCTCGCGATGATGCTGCTCGACGTGGGACGTGCGGGCGAGGCCGCCGAGGAGCTGCGGGCGGCCGCACCGATGGTGCGCCACCAGGTGCTGCTCTCGATCGCCGTCGGAGGAGGCCTCCGTCGCAGCGGTGCGCCCGCCGAGGCGGTGACGGTGCTCCGCGATGCGCTGGCCGTCGCGGCCGACCCGCCCCCGACCGAGTTGCTCGCCGAGCTCGCGTTGGCGCACTACGCGGTGGGTGATCTTCGATCCGCGCAGTCCGTCATGCTGCGCGCGCTGCGGCAAGACGAGCTGAATCCGGCGCTTCAGTATGCGTACGGCGCCATTCTCGCCAAAGACGGGCAGCTCGGCCGAGCCCGCTCCCACCTGCGACGCGCGATCGAGCTCGATCCAGACGGGCCCTACGCCGCTTCGGCCCGCGCTCGGTTGGAAGCTCTCAAGTAGCGCCCCGAAAGCCCCGGCCGACCAAGAACACTTCGTAGCTTTCGTCGCGCGTGGCCCGGGGCCGAACGACGCGAACCTCGTCGAACACCGCGCGCAGCGCATCGCGGGCCTGCTCGAACTCGGCGCCTTGGAAGATCTTCGCGACGAACGTGCCTCCTCGCGAGAGCACGGCCTTGGCCAGCTCGAGGGCGCGCATCACCAGCTCGTAGCTGCGGTACTGATCGGCATGACGCTGGCCGCTGGTCTTGGGCGCCATGTCACTGAGCACGAGATCGAACGGACCGCCGAGTGACGCGGGATCCGCTTCGAATGCATCCAGCACGCGGAGCTCTGCGTGGGACGGGAGCGCGATCTCCGATGGTGCGAGATCGATCCCGATCACGCGGCCGCTCGGACCCACTCGCTGCGCCGCATAGAGTGTCCACGAGCCCGGGCTCGCACCGAGATCGAGGACTCGTTGGCCCTTCTTGAAGAGACCCACGCGTCGATCGATCTCCTCGAGCTTGTAAACCGAGCGTGCTGGATAGCCTTCGCGACGAGCGCGTCGACCGTGATGATCCTGCTTTCGCCGCCGGGGCAGTTAGCCCTCGTCGCTGGCTTCTTGCGCAGGCTCGGCGGGCTCTGCCTCGGGAGCGCGCTCGGGCAGTGGAACGGACGGCTTCTTGATCGCTCCCTTGAGGGTCACGAACCCGTTTCGGGGCCCCGGCACTCCGCCGTCGAGCAAGACGATGTTTTCGTCCGCGAGCACCTTGACGACCTGCAGATTCAAGACGGTGGCTTTCTTGTTTCCGTACTGGCCCGCCATGCGCTGACCGCGCAGAGTCCGACCCGGGGTCATGTTTTGGCCGATCGAGCCGCCGTGACGCTTGTACTCGTGAGTGCCATGACCCACCGTGCCGGCACCCGAGAAGTTGTGTCGCTTCATGACGCCAGCAAAGCCCCGACCCTTGCTCGTTCCCGAGACGTCGACGAACTGGCCGTCCTGGAAGATGTCCGCCGCGCCGAGGGTTTGACCGACCTCGAAACGCTCGAGGAGGGCCGGATCGACTCGAAACTCCCGGACGATTCGGGCGTTCGGAACGCCCGCCTTCTTGAAGGCTCCGGCCTCCGGCTTGGTCACCAGCTTGTCTCGCCGCGAGCCGAAGCCGAGCTGCAGAGCGGCATAGCCGTCCTTGTCGGGGGTCCGCTTCCCCACCACGACGCAGGGACCCGCCTGCACGGCGGTCACCCGTCGAACTTCGCCGTCTTCGACGAAGATTTGAGTATTTCCAAGCTTGGTGCCGATGAGGCCGGGATTCGTATTCACAGTCTTCTCCCCTGGAAAAGGGCCGCAAGAATAGTGACGAGCGGGGGGGAGTCAAGGCGGTGCGCCGCGCGAGCCCCGGGAGCCCTCACTCGCGGATCCCGAAGACCCGGAGCGAATTCTCGTATGCCGTCTGCGCCAACCTCTCTGGGTCTTCGCCGCGGAGCTCGGCCACGCGCTTGGCCGTGTGCGCTACGTATGCGGGTTCATTGAGCTTTCCGCGCTTCGGCACCGGGGCGAGATAGGGGGCATCCGTCTCGACCAAGAGCGCATCCGACGGCTGCCGCCGCGCCGCGTCCTGGACCGCGAGCGCCTTTGGAAAGGTGACGATTCCGCTGAACGAGGACACGAATCCCAGATCGAGCGCTGCGGCTGCAAAGGCCGCGTCCTCGCTGAAGCAATGAATGATGCCGCCCACGTCCCGTGCGTTTTCCTCCCGGAGGATCGTCAGGGTCTGATCGGGGGCCGAACGGGTGTGGATCACCAACGGCTTTCGAACCTCGCGGGCGATGGCGATCTGTCTTCGGAACGCGTCCTCCTGCACCGAGCGGGGCGAGTGGTCGTAGTGAAAGTCGAGTCCCGTCTCACCGATGGCCACGATCGAGGCGTCTCGGCCGAGCTCGCGGATCGTCTCGCAAAGCGCATCGTCGAGATGCTTGGCGTCGTGGGGATGCGTTCCGATCGTCGCCGAGATCCAGTCCGAGTGCCGGCGGGCGATTTCGACGGCCGACCTCGCCGAAGCCGCGTCGCTCGCGCAGCCGATGGTCGCGATCCGCCGCACGCCTGCGCGGCGAGCTCGGTCCAGCACGGCATCCAGGTCGTCGAGCAGGCGAGGGTCATCCAAATGGCAGTGCGTGTCGAACAGCATGAACGGCTCACACAGGGTGATCCGCGGCGCGGATCGAGGCAAGCAATGCTCCCGCTTGCGCGCTGAGCGGCGCCAACTGTTCGAGCGTGGTCTCGTAGACCGCCCGCTCCGACCGACGGCTGCGCTTCCAGGAGCGCGCCAGGTCCGGAACGAGCGCGGTCAAGCCCAGCTCTCCGACCAGTTGCACGGCGTATTGTCGCGCCTCGATTCGCCAGCTTCGTACCAGCCGACGGATCACCGCCGTGCCGAGGGGATCCCCGAGCCGTACCAACGCACGGGCGGCCGCCGCCCGGAGAATCGGAGACCGCCAGCGGTGTCTTGCGAGACGCGCGAGCTCGTCCCTCGCTTCTCGATCGGCGAGATCCCCGAGCCCGATCGCCGCGGGAAGCGCTTTGTCGGGATTGCGCAGCGCGGGGCGAAGCACGTGTGCCCCCCGGCCGTCACCGAGCGCCGCGAGGGACGTCGCCGCGGCGAATCGAATGGCTTCGGCCGGATCTCGGAGCAGGTCGGCGATCGCGTCCGCTTGATCGACGGCTCCCAGGTCCCCCAGGCACTGAAGGGCGAGCGCGCGAACTTCGAGGTCCGGATCG
Source organism: uncultured Sandaracinaceae bacterium (assembly GCA_964495565.1). Lineage (GTDB taxonomy): Bacteria > Myxococcota_A > Polyangia > Polyangiales > Houyiibacteriaceae > SG8-38. The sequence goes on from CAZBWQ010000029.1 coordinate 30,881, forward strand.
CGAAGGGCGCGCGCGATTTCGGTCGCGTGGGCATCACCCAGGCTGGCGAACGCCCAAACCGAGGCGAATCGCATCTCGGGGCGAGGATCGTCGAGCAAAGGTGCGCAAGCGCGATCGCACTCCTCGGGAGCGGCTCGTGCAATCGCCAACACCGCCGCCTGCCGCGCTCCCGGGTGCGAGTCCTCGAAGGCGCGCAGAAGCCGTGGCAATGCCTCGCGGACCTGCAAGAGGCCGAGCGACTCGTAGGCCGCTTCGCGCACGGCGCCGATCGGATCGTCGGCCAACGAGAGCAAACCTGCAATGGCTTCGTCGCGGCGCGCGTCCGGCGGATCGGCAAGCCTCGAAGCCGCAGCCACGCGAAACCGCGCTTGCTCCGCCTGGACGTCGCGAAGAGCCGCATCGAAGCGCGGTGGGAGTGGTGAAATCACTTTGCCCGGGAGCCGGGCTCGACCTCTTTGTCCACGCTCAGCAAGGCCAATCCATCGTCGTCGCTGGCCGCGAGCACCATGCCTCGAGATTCGAGCCCCATCAGCTTTCGAGGCTTCAAGTTGGCGACGATGACGACGCGCTTTCCAATCAGGTCTTCGGGCTCGTAGTGCTCCGAGATCCCTGCCAGCACTTGGCGCGGCTCGGGCTCTCCCGCGTCGACCCGCAATCGAATCAGCTTCTTGCTCTTTTCGACGCGCTCGGCCTCTTTGACCACGGCGACTCGCAAGTCGACCTTGGTGAAATCGTCGATCTCGATGAAATCGTCTCGCGGAGCTTCCTCGTCGGTCATGGTGGATACTTTCTCGTCGTCGGTCCGGGCTGGCTTCACGCCCAGGCGTTCCAAGATCTCGCTCTCTTGGTTTTGGTCGATTCTGGGGAAAAGCGGTCGAGCAGGTCGGGTCTGGGCGTCCGGTGCGAGCCCTCCCCAGACGCTCGGCCACAGGTCGAGCTGCTCGGTGGGGAGCAAGGGGCCCAAGCCCAGCTGCTTGCGTAGCTCGTTGCATTTCGAGGGCATGACCGGAAAGAGCATGATCGAAAGCCAGCGAAGCATTTCGAGGACCGTGTAACAGACCTGCTCGAGGCGCTTCGTGTCCCCTTGCTTGGCGAGCTTCCACGGTTGGGTCGAATCCACGTACTTGTTCGCGGCCGAAACCAAATCCCAAATCGTGTCGAGCGCGCGATGAAACGCCAATGCGTCGAATTGGGCGGCCGCCTCGACGGCTCCTCCACGAGCCCGCTCGATCAAATCTCGGTCGATCGGCTCCAAATCGTCGACGTGCGCGCGTGGCACACGGCCGCCGAGGCTCTTCTGAACGATGCTCGCGACGATCCGGTTCATCAGGTTTCCGAGCCCATTGGCGAGCTCGCCGTTGTATCGATTGATCAGATTTCGATGACTGAAATCACCATCCTGACCGAAGCCGACTTCGCGCATGAAATAGTATCGCAGCACGTCGGCGCCGAAGGCTTCGACCAATGGCCCGGGCGGCAGGAAATTGCCGAGCGACTTGGACATCTTCTCCCCGTTGACCGTCAGCCAGCCATGCGCCCAAACCTGCGTCGGCAATCGGATGCCAGCGCTCAGCAGAAACGCGGGCCAGTAGACGGCGTGAAAGCGCAGGATGTCCTTACCCACGATGTGGATGATCGTCTCCGCGTCTTGCCAGTATCGGTCGTACAGGGGTGCTTCGCCGCGGTCGGCTGGGCCGCCGAGCGCGCTGACGTAGTTCATCAGCGCGTCGAGCCAGACGTAGATCACGTGCTCCGGGTCTCCCGGCACGGGCACACCCCATCGAAAGCTGGTCCTCGATACGGACAAGTCCCGCAGGCCCTCTTTGACGAACGACTTCACTTCGTTGAATCGGGCCTCTGGCTGCACGAAGCCGGGATTTGCCGCGTAGTGGTCCAACAACGGCTGCGCGTATTTGCTCAGGCGGAAGAAATAACTTCGTTCCTTGATGCGCTCGACGGGCTTCTGGTGGATGGGGCAGAGGTTTCCTTCGAGAAGCTCCTTCACCGTCTTGAACGACTCGCAACCGACGCAGTACCAGTCCTCGTAGTCGTCCAGGTAGATGTCCCCATTGGCCTCCATGAGCTTCCACAGCGCCTGGACGTTTTCGCGATGTTGCAGCGACGTCGTCCGGATGAAGCCGTCATGCGCGCATTCGAGCTCTTCCCACGCGAGCCGAAAGGGCGCAGCCATTTGATCGACGAAATCTTGGGGCGCGAGCCCTTCTTCCCTGGCCCGGCGCTCGATCTTCAAGCCATGCTCGTCGAGCCCCGTCATGAAGTGTGACGGTCTTCCGCGGAGCTGCTGGTAGCGCGAGATTACGTCGGCGGCCACCGTCGAGTACGCATGGCCGATGTGAGGCCGATCGTTGACGTAGTAGATCGGAGTCGTGACGTAGAAAGGCCGGTCCATTCGCGCCCGAGACTAGCCAAATTCGGGCGCTGCGCCACCTATCGCAGCTTTCGGAGCCCAAACAGCAGGGCATCGACCGCCACCTGACGATTGGCGTTCTGCTGCATCGCACGAACGCAGTCGTGAATGAGCGACACGCGCGCCGCCGCCGTGCCGGCCTCCACCGGCGGAAGGCCCTGCGCTGCTGCATCTTCCCCGTTCCGGGAAAACGACCATGCGCTCGCAGGCACGCCGAGCGCGCTCACGGCCGCGTCACGGTAGTATGCTTGGAGCGTCAGCAACGCGAGGTCGAGATCGTCGCGTCGAGCCAGCTTTTCGGCGAGGTCGACCAACGCGCCCGGTCCCCCTCGACCCACGGTCTCATCCACCTCGCGCATCAACGCGTCGAGCTCCTGGACGGTGTCGCCCGTCGCGAGCGCCAAGGCGACGTCGGCTCGTCCCGCGCTCAATGCGACGGCGGGGCCGATCGACGATTGCGGGATGCCTCGGGCTTCCAGGATGCGTTGCAAGACGGCGTCCGGGAGCCGCCCGAATCGAATTCGCTGGCAGCGCGAACGAATCGTGGGCAACAAGGAATCCGGACGTTCGGTAGTCAATATGAAATGAACGTTCGGCCGCGGCTCTTCCAGCGTCTTCAAGAGGGCGTTGGCGGCCTCCGGTTGGAAATCGGGAAAGGATACGTCGGCCTGAGGAAAGATGAAAAAGGCGGCTTGCGCCTCGAAGGGCGCGTACTGAGCAAGCGGGAGAATCTCGTTGCGCAGCACTTCGACTTGGATGTTGCGCTTGCCTTCTTCGCGAGGGCCGAAGACTCGCACGTCGGGATGGTTTCCCGCCGAGATTCGAGCCGCCACGCGTTCGTCGCGACCCGCAATGACGTCCGTCGCGAACGAAACGGCCGTGAGCTCCTTGCCGACGCCACTCGGGCCGACGAAAAGGTAAGCGGAGGCGACTCGGCCTTGCTCGCGCGCGCGCCGCAGCGCCCGAATGGCGGTTTCTTGCGCTTCGACCGAATCGAGAGCGCTCACTTCGAAGAGCCTTTCGTCAGGATCGACATGGCGAGCGTTTGCACGGCATCGACCACCTGGTCCGGCGTGAAGGCATCTGGGTCGACGAAAGCCTGCATGACCAGGCCGTCGAGCAGCCCGATGACGATTCGAGGCAAGACGTCGAGTGAGATTCGTGATTCCAAGCCGAGGGAGAGCAGGTTCCTCTCGAGATAGTCCCGGATCTGCTGGGCGCCGAGCTCGTAAAATTCGGCGAGCTTCGGTCGCAGCGATTCATCGTAGAGGCTCAGTGCGAGCAAGTCCGCGACCACCAAGGCTTCGTCGGTCCGTTCGGCGCGGGTGGCCCAAAGCTCCTCCAGGGACTTTCGCAACGCTTCGAACGGGTCGTCGGACGGGGACCATGCTCGAAGGGTCCGCGCTTGAACCGCGTTGCAGGCGGTTTCCAGCACCGCGTGGATCAGCGCTTCCTTGGTCGGATAGTGGTAGTGGAGCGCCCCCTTGCTCATGCCCGCTTCTCTGGCGATCTCGAGCAAGCTGGTGTTTGCGTAGCCTTGGCGTGCAAGCACGCGGATCGCAGCATCGATGATCTGCTGAGAGCTGACCGCGCTCTTTGCGTACGCCATGGGCTAGGGACCATGACGTGAGGGCCTGGGGCCCGTCAACCGCCTGTGCTAGAGCCGTCGGGTGAGCCAGCAAGGACAATCTCTCACGCGTCTCGTCGAGCTGATGCAAACTCTACTCGGTCCCAACGGGTGTCCCTGGGATCGGGAGCAGACCCTCGAAACGCTTCGGCAGTACGTCATCGAGGAAGCGTACGAAGTGGCCGATGCCATCGATCGCGGCTCTCCGAAGCTGCTGCGCGAAGAGCTCGGCGATCTCTTGCTCCAGGTCGTGTTCCAGGCGGCCCTGACGGACCAGAAAGGCTGGTTCGACGTGGACGACGTCGTCGATGCGATCTGTGAGAAGCTCATTCGGAGACATCCCTGGGTGTTCGGCGACGAGCAAGTCCACGATGCGAGCGGCGCGATCAACAGTTGGGAGGCGATCAAGGCCAAGGAGAAGAAGGAGCGCGGCGCCCTGAGCGGCGTTCCAGTGGCGCTTCCGGGGCTCCTCAGGGCCGTGCGGATCGGCGAGAAGGCGAGCGCCGTCGGCTACGACTGGCCGGACGCGGGCGGTCCACGCGCGAAGATCGACGAAGAGCTGCGGGAGCTCGATGAAGCCGCGCAGAATCGAGACGCCGAGGCTCTCGAGCACGAGCTAGGAGACCTCTTGTTTGCGCTGGCTACCTACGCGCGAAAACAAGGGCTCGACCCCGAAGCCGCCCTCCGCACCTCGCTCAATCGCTTCTCGTCGCGTTTCCGGCATTGCGAGCTCGCCGCGAAGGCAGAGGGCAAGGACTTGCGCGACTACGACGAGGACGAGCTCGATCGGATGTGGGAGCGGGCCAAGGCCGCAGAGCGACAGCCCTGACGGGCTGTGCTGGATCACAGACGTTCTAGGGGGAATGGCATCACGGTCTGAATCGAGTCTGCTCCCGCAAGCAGCATCAGGACTCGATCGACCCCGAGCGCGTTTCCCGCGCTTTCGGGCATCCCGCGCTCGAGCGCCTCGAGGAAGCGCTCGTCGATCGGGTAGACGGGCGACCCTGCCGCTTGCCGTTCGCTTCGGTCACGCTCGAACCGAGCGCGCTGCTCTTTTGCATCGGTGAGCTCTCCGAAGCCGTTGCAGATTTCGACGCCCGCGATGAAGACCTCGAAGCGGTCCGCCATCCCGTTCGCTTTGATTCGAGCGAGCGAGGCCATCGAGGAAGGCCAGTCGGTCACGACCACCGGCCGGTCGTGTCCGAGGCGAGGCTGCACGCGCTCGGCCCAAGTCAAAAAGAACTGGTCGAGGTCTTCCAGGAGCTCTGACAACGACGCACCCGCGTGATGCTCCACCGCGGCCTCCACCGTGATGCGGTCCCACGGTTGGCTCACGAGCGCCGATGCTTCGACCGATCCTTCGAGCGCTCTGCTCAGCGACACGACGAGCTCCTCGGTGTCGCGGATGACGTCATCGGAACTCGCGTCCGCGCGGTACCATTCGAGCATCGCGAATTCCCGTTCGTGGTGCCGCCCATGCTCCTCGGCCCGATAACTGCGCCCGAGCTGAAAGATGCGCTCCGCGCCCGCGCACAAGAGCCGCTTCATCTGGTACTCGGGGCTCGTGGCAAGCCACCCCACCGAATGACCGCGCGGGTCGTGCACCTCGAACGCCGAAAGATGCACGTCGAGCCCCGGGCAGGGGACGATCGCAGGCGTATCGACCTCGAGGAAGCCTCGCTCCGTGAAGAAGCGCCGAATTTCGGCGAATGCCGCAGCTCGTAGGGCGAGAGCCCCCAACACCGCGCGATCCACGGTCGAGGTCACCCCCGTGCTCAGCCTTTGACGCGCTCGACGTATTCCCCGGTGCGCGTGTCGATTTTGAGCTTGTCGCCGACGTTGACGAAGAGAGGCACGTTGACTTGCAAACCCGTCTGAAGGGTCGCCGGCTTGGTCGTGTTGCTGCTCGTGTCGCCCTTGAAGCCGGGCTCGGTCTCGGTGACCTCGAGCTCCACGAAGGTCGGGGGCGTCACGCCGATTGGCCTGCCCTCGAAGAGCATCACGGAAACCTCGGTGCCGTCGAGCAAGTAGTAGGCCATGTCCCCGAGCTGCTCGTTGGAGAGCGTCAGCTGCTCGTAGCTTTGCGTGTCCATGAAGACGCGGTTGTCACCCTCGGGGTAGAGGTACTGCATCGTTCTTTCCTCGGTGTCGGCCTTCTCGAGCTTCTCGCCGCTCTTGAAGGTTCGATCGATCACCGCGCCGGTCATCATGTTCTTGATGCGGGTCCGAATGAAGGCTTGCCCCTTGCCGGGTTTGACGAACTGATGGTCGACGACCGCATACGGGACGCCGTCGATCAGCATTTTGAAGCCCTTCTTGATGTCTGAAGTATCTGCCATTTGCTATTTCTCGCGAACTGTCTGGGAGGCTATGAGAATTCCGCTTGGCCGGTCCGGCGCAATTCCCTGCTCGGCCGTGATTTGGACCTCGAGCTCCTTGAGAGAAGTCGGAATCGAGGCTCGCCCAACCTGCGCCTCCTCGTCGTAAGCGAGGGCCTGCTGGCGTACCGGAAGCTCGCCGGGAGCAGTGAACCATACGACGTAATGGGTCAAGCCGGGCTCGACCCGGTCCGGCGGGGGCAAGTGATCCAGCGTGATGTTGATCAGGATTTGGTCCTGGTCGATCTTCTCGACTTCGATGTCGCCTTGTACGGCGGGGACGTACGCGCTGCCCACCAAGGCGTAGTCAGCGAGGCGATTGCAGCCGACCAACGACACGATGCTCATGCACAAGAAAAAGAAACGAAACCCCACGAAACGCTCCTCGGAACCGCTTGTAGGCGGCCGACTCCAGGCCGTCAAGCGCCAGCCCTTGCCTCCGCCGCAGGTCGGTTGTACTCCGCCTTCATGCGAGACGTCGACGACGAGGTGCGCGAGATCAAAAAGGAGATCGTCGAGAGCCGGGGCCTGATCATCAAGACCAACAATCTGGTCAATGCCCTCGGGGCGGACATCAAGTCGATTGCCAAGCGCCAGGCAGGCTACGAGCGTCGGCTCAATTGGAACAGCGGCATCGCCATCGCCGTGATCGGCATCCTCTCGTTTGCCGGGCTCAAGCTCTACTTCGACGCCCAGATCGGTGGAGTCCGCTCCGAAGCGACCGATGCGGAGGCGACGATCGAGGAGCTGAAGCGGGATCTCGAGGACGAGGTGCGCCGTGCCAGTGACCGGGCCGCCGCCGCCTCCAAAGCGGAAAAGTATTACGAGCTGATCCGGGCTCGGGAACGCGTCGAAGTGGTTCGAGGCTATCCCGACATCATCAAGCAGGCCCTCTCGCCCGCCGAAGCGGCGGTCTTTCGCGATTTCGAGCAACAATTTCGCCAGGATTTGTCGCTCGAGGCCTATCAGAAGGGCCTCGGGCTGATCGAGTCGAGAAAGGACGAGGCGGCGATCACCCAGTTCGAGCGGGCGATCGAGCTCGACCCCGACGGCGCGCACGTTCCGGCCGTCAAACAGAGCCTGGCTACGGCGCTTCGACGCGAGAAGCGCCCCGCAGAGGCTTTGGTGTTCGCTCAGCAGGTGGCGGAACAGACCACCGACAGCGCATTGCAGCCCGATGGGTGGTGGTTGGTCGCCCTCAGCGCCCGTGACTTGGACGATCTCGACACCGCGAGAGAAGCGTTGAAGACCCTCATCCGCAAGTGGCCTCGCTCCGCGCTTTCGCGTGACGCGCGCCCGTTGCTCCGCGCCGTGACTCGCGAAGCGTACCTGGGCAAGACCGAAGCGGCGGCGCAGCCGAGCCCATAGCCGCAGTCGGGCTTCATCCGGCGATTGCGTGTCGACGAGAGCGTGCTCCTGTGACAAGTTTTAATCGCGATGGCACGACCGCGCGTTGCGTTCATTGGCTCCGGGGGCGCCGCCAAAGGTGTGGCTCACATCGGTGTTCTTCGAGCCATGGAAGAGCTGGGAATCGAGGCGGACATCTGTGTCGGGGCCTCCGCCGGTGCCATTGCCGGGGCGTTTTACGTACAGGGATACACCCCAGCGCAGATGATCGACTGGTTTCGTCCGTTTTGGCAGCGCGGGCTCGAAAACCCACCACTCAAGGCACGCTATTTCCTGGGGCTTCCCAACCCCGAGCAGCGTCGGAGCTGGGGCTATCTGACGAGCGGGCTTCTTTCCATCGATCGATTCGAGCGCTTCGTCGCGGACCGATTGCCGACGGACGACTTTCGAGAGCTGGACAAGCATCTGCTCGTGACCGCGGCCGACATCGACGGTCGGGGAAGGGTGGTATTCGGGCGTGGTTATCGTGAAGATGTGCCGATCAGCCGCGCCCTGGCGGCCTCCTCGTGCGTCCCCGTGCTTTTTCGGCCGCACCGCATCGGCAATCGCTTTTACATCGACGGCGAGGTCGTCCGAACGCTGAGCATCGACCTCGCCGTGGAGGCCGGCGCCGACGTCGTGATCATTTCCAACGTGTACCGGCCCTACGTGGCGCGCATGGGCAGCTCGTCTCTGGTGTATCAAGGCGGGCTCGCGGTGGCGCGTCAATCCCTGAACATCATCCTCAACGAAAAAGAGAAGCGCGGCATCGACTTGATTCACAAGATGTATCCACAAGTCCAGGTGCTCGTGGTGTCGCCCGACCTCGGGCGCTTGCCTTTCACATCCCGCATTCACGCCCGCACGATGCTTCGCCGGGGGTATCGCGACGCGCTTCGCATCCTCGCGAAGGCCAAACGCCGCGGCGTCTTCGAA
>CAZBWQ010000030.1:0-39537 GCA_964495565.1 uncultured Sandaracinaceae bacterium
CCGGCCAACTTTGCAAGCCGAGCCGTCCGGCACGACCCCGTGTCGTGTTCCGCCGAGGCCCGGGCTTACAGCTAGCGCGGGCCTGGGGGGTGTCGTAGAAGCCGTCGAGAAGGGAAGACGCCATGCTGTCCAAGCAGTCCACCGGGCTCGTCGCTTTTTGGCGAAACTATGACCGCGAGACCTATCTGAAGGCGGCGATCTTGGCCGACCGGCTCGGCTACGATTCGTTTTGGCTGCCCGAGGTGTGGGGATACGAAGTGTTCTCACTGCTGACCGAAATCGCGCTCAAGACGAAGAACATCAAGCTCGGCACGGGGATCGTAAACGTCTTCAGCCGCTCTCCGGCCCTGATCGCCATGCAAGCGGCGACGCTCGACGAGATCAGTGGTGGTCGCTTCATTTTGGGTCTGGGCACCAGCGGCAAGAACGTCATCGAGGGCTTGCACGGGCGCGACTTCGAGAAGCCACTCACGCAAGTGCGAGACGTCATCCGAGTCGTGCGCACGATGCTCGAGAAACGCCCGCTGAGCGAGGCCGACACCAAGCTTCGTCGCTACCGGCCCTTCACGCTCGACTTCGAGCCCACGCGAAGACACATTCCGATCTACGTCGCGGCTCTCAAGCATCAAGCGATCAAGAGCATCGGCGAGATGGCGGACGGCTGGATGCCCATCTTCTGGCCTTACGATCGTCTAGCCGACGGCCGCGCGTGGATCGAAGAAGGGGCCTCGCAGGCGGGGCGGGATCCGAGCGAGATCGTCACGGCTCCCTTCACGATCGTGATCCCGCTCCCGGGCCGGCGCGCGTCGGCGAAGGCTCGCGAGATCATCGCTTTCTACATCGGCGGAATGGGCGATTACTACAAACAGTTGCTGAGCGGATTCGGTTACGCCGAAGAGTGCGAGGAGATTGCGCGTCTCTACCGAGACAAGTCGACTCGCAAGCAGGCCGCCGAGGCCGTGACCGACGACATGATCGAGGCACTCACCATCGCCGGGGATCCACTCTATTGCCGCCGCGAAATCGCGCGACGACGCAGCCTCGGCATGGAGCAACCGCTCATCAACTTGCCGCCCGGCTTGCCCTGGCCGGCTACGGCCGCCTTCATCACCGCTCTCGCGCGGGCATGACGTCGCGATAAGGCGACGATCACTCACGTCGCGCGGCCTCGAGTGCGCATCCGTCCAGGCCGAGGCGCAATATCTGCGCCATACGTGAACAATTACGTATGGATCACACCGAACCACCAGGGTATGAAGAAACCACATAGGGGCTAAGCAAAACAGAGATCCAAATCGTGCGCTGAAGCCACCTGCTCCGCTCCAAGTGGAGCATCGACGCAGCCGGTCGGAAACGGGCTGGCCGGTTGCGTCGCTCTTTTTTGATTCAGATAGAACGAGCGGCCGATCGTCTACACGGCGGCGTCAGCGGTCAGGAGTCGCCGTTGGCCGCCGTCATCACCGAGATGAGCTCCGCCTGTGAGTTCACGTTGGCTTTGCGGAAGATCACCCCGAGCTGCGTCGTCACGGTTCGCAGGGAGACGCCGCGTTTTTCGGCGATTTCCTTGGTCGTAAGCCCCTCGAGCACCATGTCGATGATCTCGTGCTCGGTCGGCGTCGTCCCCTCCGGATAAACCAGCTTGGGCAGGGGTATGCTCAACACGATGAGCTCTTCTCCGCCCACCTGGAGGCGGCTCACTCGAGGCCCCTCTTCCTGATTGGATTCCGCGGCGGCGTCTTCTCGTCGATTGCCCGCGTCGTCGGGCTCGGTGGGGTCGCCCATCCGCGAAGTGTACCCGTCACCCCGCAGAGCGGTCAATGAAGGTCGGCTCCCGAAGCGCGTGAAATCCGTCCGTCCTAGAGACCCATCTGCTTCGCGATAATCACTTTCATGATCTCGTTCGTGCCGGCGTAAATCCGTTGCACGCGCGCGTCCATGTAGGCACGGCTGATCGGATACTCGAGCATGTACCCGTAGCCGCCATAGAGCTGCAGGCACGCGTCGATCACACGTCCTTGCATTTCGCTCTGCCAAAGCTTCGCCATGGAGCACTCCTTGACCAAGTACTTCCCTGCGACGTGCTCCGCGATCAGCTTGTCGAGGAATGCACGGCCCACCTCGAGCTCCGTCGCGCACTGCGCGAGCGTGAACTGGGTATTCTGGAACTTGGAAATCGGGCGACCGAAGGCCTGCCGCTCTTGCGTATAGGCGATGGCGTCTTCGAGGACTCTTTCGGCATTTGCCTGAGACATCACGGCGACACACAGACGCTCTTGCTGAAGCTTCTGCATCAGCATCATGAAGCCAGCGCCCTCCTGACCGATTCGGTTCTCCGCGGGCACACGGCAATCTTCGAAGGCGAGCTCGGCCGTATCCTGGCTCTCCATGCCCATCTTCTCGAGCTTGCGGCTCTTGATGAAGCCGGGCCGGTCCGCTTCGACGATGAACAAAGAGAGGCTTCGATGCGGATCGGTGGCGTTCTCCGTTCGAGCCGCCACGATGGCCATGTCGCAGGACATGCCGTTGGAGATGAACGTCTTGGCGCCGTTGATCACGTAATGATCGCCGTCACGCTTCGCGGTCGTGACGATGCCTGCGACGTCGGAGCCGGTCCCAGGCTCGGTCATCGCCAAAGCCGTGACGGTCTCGCCGCTCGCGCATCCTGGAAGCCATTTGGCCTTCTGCTCCGCGCTGCCGAACGAATGGATGTACGGCACGATGATGTCCGAGTGCAGGCTAGCCGCCCAGCCCGACTCGTACGCGCGAGACAGCTCCTCCATCACGATCACCGAGTGCAGAAAATCACCCCCGGCGCCTCCGTACTCCTCCTCCATCCACGGGCAGAGAAAGCCTGCTTCGCCAGCTTCGAGCCAGATTTCGCGGTTCACCACACCCTGTCGGCGCCACTTCTCCTGCTGGGGAAGGACCCGGGTTTGGACGAACTGACGGAAGTTGTTGCGGAAGATGTCGTGTTCTTCGGAAAACAGGCTTCGGTCCATTGATGCTCCCTGACTGAATGACCATTCATTTAGCCGACCCGGGAACCGGTGGCAAGCACGGCATCGGCGGAGCCTTGCCCGACCCGCCCCGGGTCTCTATGGTCCGGCGCAATGCGTCGCCGACCGGCTCGCTTCTCCCTACTGCTGGCTTTCTTCGCCGCAATACCTGCCACGGCTCTGGCCAGCAGCGATGGGCATGGCCTGAGCTACGACGTGTGGCTCATCCTCGCAGCGATGATTCTCGCCGCCAAGGTGGGGGGCGAGGTCGCCGTGCGTCTGAATCAGCCCGCGGTGCTCGGCGAGCTCTGTGTCGGCATCGTCCTCGGCAATCTCTACCTCCTCGGCATCGACACCTTTCACGGGGCGGCCGAGCTCGTCCCCATCGAGTTTTTGGCCGAGCTGGGCGTGATTCTGCTTCTTTTCGAGGTGGGTCTCGAGTCGACGATGACCGAGATGCGGGCCGTCGCACCGACGTCGGGGCTCGTCGCCGTCATCGGCGTCGTCGCACCGATGGCGCTCGGCTACGGCGCGAGCCTCTGGCTCCTTCCGGAGCAGCCGTTTTCGTTGCACCTGTTCATCGGGGCGACGCTGTGCGCGACCAGCGTCGGCATCACCGCCAGGGTGTTGAAGGATTTGGACGCGATGGCGCGTCCCGAGACGCGAGTCATCCTGGGCGCCGCCGTCATCGACGACGTGCTCGGTCTCATCGTGCTCGCCGTGGTGGCCAGCATCGCGCAGTTCGGCGAGATGCCAGGGCCGCTCGACCTCAGCAAGATCATCGGCCTGGCGGCGGGCTTCTTGATCGGGGCGCTCATCCTGGGCGCCTACTTCATGCCTAGCGTTTTCCGCGTTGCGTCGAAGCTGCGGACCCCGGACGTGCTTTCGGCGGTCGCCATCGGGCTTTGCCTGCTGCTGGCCGGAATTTCGGGTGCCGCGGGGCTCGCCCCGATCGTGGGCGCTTTCGCCGCGGGGCTGATTCTCGACGAAGTGCACGTCCGCCCGTTCGGGCGCAAATCCGCGCACGACCTGGCCGAGCTGATCGGCCCGATCGTGGCCATCGTGGCCCCGATCTTCTTCGTTCGGACCGGCATGATGGTCGAGCTCGGCGGAATCGGCACCGAGCCGCTCTTGCTGGCTCTGGTGTTGACCGTCGTCGCCGTCATCGGCAAGTTGGTCGCCGGGTTTGGGGTGCGCGGAAAGACGGCCGACAAGCTCACCGTCGGCATTGGCATGGTCCCGCGCGGCGAGGTGGGCCTCATCTTCGCAAACGTCGGCGCGGGCATCAGGCTCGACGGAAAGCCGCTCATCGCGGCAGGGGTCTACGCCGCGATCGTTCTCATGGTGATGGCCAGCACGGTGGTGACTCCACCATGGCTGGCGCAGCGCATCCGGCAAGTCATGCGCAAGCAACACGATGTCGCTTGAAGCGACCCTCGAGCACGCGAACGCTTCGATTCGTGATTTGGTGCACTCGTTCCGATCGAACGACCGCACGGACGTTGCATCGATTCCCGTCGGGGCGCTCGCTTGGACGATCGCCGAAGCGGCCAAGGAGAGCCCCACCGGACGCTTCGTCGTCGTGACACCCAATCTCGAAGACGCGTACCGTCACGAATCGAATCTGAGGTTTCTGATGCCGGATGGAGAGAATGCCGTGCTCCGTTACGCGGCGTCCGAGACCAGCCCTCTTCTCGACGTCGTCCCGGACCGGCGCGCCGAAATGCAAAGGATGGCCGTGCTGACGCGGCTCGCCGAGAATCGCCCCTGGCGCGTGCTGGTGGTTCCGGGCGCGGCGTTGCTCCGGCGCGTACCGCCGCAGCGCCACGTGCGCGAGGGGATCGTTTCGCTCGAGGTCGGACTGCAAGTCGATCGAGACGCGTTGGTGTGTCGTCTTTCGGAGCTTGGATATCTCCGCGTCCCTCTCGTCGAAGATCCGGGCACGTTCTCGGCCCGCGGTGCGCTGATCGACGTGTACCCGCCCGATGCTTCCGCTCCGTGCCGCATCGAGCTCGACGACGAAGACGTGGCCCGCATTCGCCTTTTCGACCCGGACGATCAGAAGACGCTCGACGAGATCGACTCCGTTCGCGTAGGGCCCGCGCGAGAGGTCCCAGACCTCCCGGAAGCAGTCGCTCGAGCGAAGGCCAAAGTGCGTGAGCTCTGCGACGACATGAACATGCCGACCGTCCAGGCTCGTGAGCTGGTCGGCGAGCTGGATCGGGGCTCGGGCGCCTTGATTTCGAATGCACTGCTCCCCGCGTATTTCGAAGGTCTCGACACGATCATGGACTACGTGCCGGACGACTGTCGTTTCGTCATCGTGGACCCGACCGCATTGAGCATAGCGATCGATGCCGAGCTCCGGTATGCTCACGACGAGCACGCGGCGCGGGTCGACCGGCCGACGTTCGACCTCGCGAGCTACTACCTCGACGAAGAGGAGCTCGCCGAGCGCTTGAGGAACCATCCGAAGCTCGTCGCGCACCGCCTCGCCGTACACGGCACCGCCGATGCCGAAGAAGGGCCGCTTGCGCTCGAGCTCGCGCCGCCTCCGGACGCGGTGCTCCGCGTCGACGCGACCGACCAGCAAGCTCTGATTTCCGACTTGCGCACACGAAAGGCGCACGGCGACCGAGGCTTGCAACCGCTTGCGGAGCGTCTTCGCGCTTGGTTCGAACAAGGACTGCGAGTCATTCTGGTCGGCCGAACACGACATCAGGCCGACCGTCTCGTCGATCTGCTGCGCAGCTACTCCGTCCCAGATCCCATTCTCGACGGCGTGACGCTGGGCGAGCTTCGGGATGGGTTCATCCTCTGGAGCGAAGGCTGTAGCTACGTGACCGAGGAGGAGATCTTCGGGACCCGCGTACGGCAACACCGGGACCGTCGACCCACTCGGAGGGAACAGCAACGTTTTCTCGAAGACTTACGCGAGCTCGCCGTCGGGGACTTCGTCGTTCACGTCGATCACGGGGTAGGCAAGTACCTCGGTCTCGAGCACAAAGCTCTCAGCCTCACGGCTCTCGATCGACTCCACGGCCGGAGCCCCCAAACCGTCGAAGTGATGGTGGTCGAGTATGCAGGCGGCGACAGGCTTTTCGTGCCGGTCACCCGTCTCGGCATCATCCAGAAGTTCAAGGGCGCCGAAGGCCATCAACCCAAGCTGGATCGACTCGGCGGAACGACCTTCGCGACCAAGAAGCGGCGCGTCGAAAAAGCGGTCCAGCAAATGGCCGAGGAGCTTCTCAAGCTCTACGCCGAGCGAACCGCCTCGCATCGCGAGCCCATCGAGATGCCCGGGACGGCCTACGTCGAATTCGAGGCGACCTTCCCGTTCGAGGAGACGCGTGACCAAGAGCGGGCCATCGAGGAGGTCATGACCGATCTCGACGAGCCGCGACCGATGGATCGGCTCGTCTGCGGAGACGTCGGTTTCGGAAAGACCGAGGTGGCGCTGCGTGCGGCATTCCGCGTGGCGATGAGCGGGCGTCAAGTTGCAATCCTGTGTCCCACCACCGTCTTGGCTCAACAACACTACCGCACTTTTTCGGCACGGTTCGAGGGGTACCCACTGCGAGTCGGGGTGCTCTCACGCTTCGTGCCCCGCCCCGACCAGACTCGAACCCTGAGCGCTCTGAAGGACGGAACGCTGGACGTGGTCATCGGGACCCATCGGCTCCTATCGAAGGACGTGCACTTCGCGAACCTCGGGCTTCTCGTGGTCGACGAAGAGCAACGGTTCGGCGTCACGCACAAGGAGCGCATCAAGAAGTTGCGAACGAACGTCGACGTGCTGACTCTCAGCGCCACACCGATCCCGCGCACACTCCAGCTGGCCGTGGGAGGCATGCGCAACTTGTCACTCATCACCACCGCGCCACAGGATCGGCGCGCAGTGCGAACGTTCGTCTGTCGTTGGGACGAGCACTTGATCAAAGAGGCCATCGAGCGCGAGCTCAGCCGTGGGGGGCAGGTCTTCTTCGTGTACAACCGGATCGAGGGTCTCTACGAGCGCGCGCACCGGCTGCAAGAGCTGGTTCCTCAGGCTAGGATCGCGGTCGTGCACGGCCAGATGAAACCATCCGTGCTCGATCGCACCATGACGGATTTCGTCGAGGGTGCCTACGACGTGCTCTGCTCCACGGCCATCGTCGAAAGCGGGCTCGACATCCCGCGCGCGAACACGATTCTCGTCGATCGCGCCGATGCGTTGGGCCTGGCTCAGCTCTACCAGCTCCGTGGCCGTGTCGGCCGCTCCGATCAGCGTGCGTATTGCTATCTGATCACCCCACCGCCCAATCAAATGTCCGAGGAATCGAGGGTCCGCATGGAGGCCTTGGAGCGCTTCTCGGGCCTCGGAGCCGGGTTTCGCGTCGCCACCCTCGACATGGAGCTGCGCGGCGCCGGGAACTTGCTCGGCTCCGAGCAAAGCGGGAACGCATCGTTGGTGGGCTTCGACATGTTCGTCCAAATGCTGAGCGAAGCAGTGTCCGAGCTTCGGGGGGAGCAAGTTCAACACGAGGTCGACCCGGAGCTTTCGATCGAGATCGAGCACTATCTGCCCGAGGATTACATCGACGACATCGGCCTTCGGCTGTCGCTGTATCGAAGATTCGCGACTGCAGCAGACGAGCGAGCCGTGGAAGAGCTCGCCGAGGAAATGGAGGAACGATTCGGACCTCCCCCGACACCCGCACGGGACTTCGTCAGGGTGATGTCGCTGAAGCCTCCGCTCCGAGAGCTTTGCGCCTTGGGGTGCGAAGCCGATGCCAAACGCGTGACGTTGCACCTGCGGGAGGACACGCCGCTGGACCCGGCGAAGATCATGCCGCTGGTCGCACTTCCCGGCGCCAAGTGGAGCCTTTCGCCGGACATGAAGCTCACCCGTCGATACGCCGACGAGGCCACAGGCGACCCGGTGGATCGTGTACGCTATCTGCTTCGAGAGCTCGAGCCGCTGCGAGCCGAAAACCGTCGAGCGCACTAGACCGAGGAGCAACCGATGTCCCTATCCGATGAGCTTCACCGCATGTTCGACGCCGACCGAGCGCTTCGAGAGGCCGAATCCGTCCTCTTGCGCAAGAGATCGTCCGCGGAGCTGGTCGCGATACTCGAGCGTGAGACGCGAAAAGCGCTGCAAATGAAAGATCGCGCCGAGGCGGCCATGCGACTCGAACGGCTCTCGGATCTTTGTGCCCAGGTTCCCGGCCCCCGGATGACCGACGCCTTGATCGCCATTTTGGGATACCGCGAGCCTCGGGTGCGCGTCGCCGCCGGGGAAGCGTTGAGGGACGTTGGTTACGAGCGTTACGCCGAGGTAGCCCGCGGGATCGAACGCGCTCTCGACGCGGGAAAGGACGACCCTGCCATGTGCGAGCTACCCTGGATCCTCGCGGAAATCGGAGAGCCGAGCGCCCTCCCCCTGATCCGGCGATTTCTCGAACACCCCAATCCGGACGTGATTGCGGCAGCAATCGAAGCGGCTGCGCAGCTGCAAGACCCCGACGCGATCGAAGACCTCGAGCCTTTCCTCGGCGATGTGAGACAAGTAATCATCGAGGATTTCGAGGAAGAAACCAAGACGACCCTGGGCGAGCTCGCGGCAGAAGCGCTCGAGATGCTCGGTTACGGCGAGAGCTCTTAGGGAACGTCTCGCGTCCACAGAGCGCGCCGCTTCGCTGCCTTGGCTCTGGCCCGGTCCTTCTTGAACAGAGTCACGTAGTCTTCTTGAACGGGATCGACCTCGACCTCGTCGGGCAGCTCGTCCCGGGCTCGCTCGACCGCTTCGACCATAGAGCGAAGCGGCGCCGAGGCCTGCCCGAAGGTGGTAGGCTCGATCTGGTCGGCGACGCCGGAGATTCGGTCGACGACTCGTTTGCTGAGATAACCGCGTCGCTTCAGGTCGTCGAAGCTCGCCACGAGCACTTCCGGGTTGAACGTATGGGCTACCACCAAGTCCGCCCCGACCCGTAGCACCGCGGGAGCATCGAGTGCGCCATCCTCTAGGAGCACCAACGCGGGCTGAAAGTAATTGTAGAAAGCGCAGACGCGTCGTCCGAAATCCGCGAACCCTGCCGTGGAGGAAACTCGCTCGAGGTGAATGAAGATCCGTCGAACCGTATCCCCCCGAGGCACGCGCGCTGCGATCCGAACGATTTGAGGGATGTCGTCGGGGTAGACTTGCGCTTCCTCGGCGATGTTCATCAACAGCTCTTGACTCACGCGCCCTGCGGCGATGTCCGCATACAGTGAATAGATGAAAGCATCACCCTCGGCGTCGTCGCCAAAGAGAATCTCCACGGTATCCGGGGAGACGTTGGTGCGGGAGCGCAGGAGCGCGGTGAGCTTGTAGCTCAGCTGGTCACGCAAGAAGCGAAACTTGCCACGAACCAAATTGCGCAAGCTCGGCTTCAACGTGAAACCGTCCCAGCGAATGCCATCGAGCCGAAGCTTTGCCTCGAGCACGCTTCGCATCTGCTCGGGGCTCCCCGACAGGATGAAGATCGCCGCTGGATCGGTCGCACGGATTTCCCGAAGGAGCGTGCTTGCGCCGGGATACGCGCGTTTGCGGGAGGCCGGCTCGAATGCGGTCCGAACCAGGTCTCGGAGCGTGTCGAACTCCGTCCGCAGATAGGTCTTGTCCAGATCCCACCGGTACACGATGTCGTTTCGGCGCTCGGTCAGATCGGCGGGTGCCACGAGCCGACCATAGCAGCCAACCCGTCCGGAATGCAGACCCAACGCGCTCTGATATGGTCGCCCCCATGCCTCTTAGGGCGATTGTCATCGATGACCGCACCCTGGAGCGGGGCTCGGAAGCCCAGCGCGTCGAATGGGAGGCCCACGTTCGCGAGCTCCTGGGAGGCATCGAGGATGCCAGCGACGAGGGTACGGCGCTTCACATCGACGTGACCGAGCAGGGCTTCGTCCTCGATTTCGAGTCGGACGACGGCACGCCGATCGAAACCGTGACCATCCCCCACGATCTCCTGGCGACCCACATCGCCGAGTACGTCGACATCGTGCGACAAATCGCACGCGCAGACGGAGTCAACCAGATGGAGGCGCTCGACATGGCGAAAAAGGTCACCCACGACCGTGCCGGTCGCGTCCTGAAACGCGAGCTTCGCCAGCTCGGCCTCGATCTCGGCTCCGCGCGCCGCCTCTTCACGCTCTTGCTTTCTTTGCGCGTGGATACGACGAAGCTGACCGGGATCCACGGACACCGAACGATCCGCTAGTTGCGAAGCGGTGCGAGTTCGGACATAGCCCGGAGGCATGGCGCTTCTTCGGGATCTCCTGTCCGCCGAGCCGGACATGCATGAGGTGGAGTCGTTTCTCGACGCACTCACACCAGACGCTCGGGTCGAGGCGATTCGGTCACTTGGCCGCTCCCATCAGGCGCGCCTCTTCGAGGCGGCGCAGGGGCACAGACCAATCTCGCTACGAGATCTCGTGCCAGCCGATCGCGAGCCGCAGCAAGAAGTCGTTCACCGAGGCAAGAACTCCCTGCCGCTGTTCAACACCTTCGCGAAGGTGTTCGTTCGTCCGCCCTCGGGCCCCCCCGCGCAGGAGCTCTGGGGATACAACCGCGCTGGCGGCTTCATCGAGACCGTAGTCGGACCCGGCTATTTCGTAGCCGTCCCGCACGAGGTGCCTGGAGAGGTGCTCGTCGACTACCTTCGGGTCCCCCCGGAACGACCTTCCGACTGGCCCGAGATCTTGCCGAACTCGGCGCGGCTTTCGCGATTCGTGTACTTCGGTACGCAAGACATCTTGCGGGGCGTCTCGAAGCACGTGTCCATCGGGAGGGCCACCAAAGGCGGCAAGCCGATGTCGGCGTGGTTCGTCCTCTGCCGGCAAGACGAGCTCTGACCGCCGCCTCCAGGGGTTTGAGCATGACTGGACCTTTTTCGCGGTTTGTTGAACACTGATCGTCGAGGGGGGTGATGACAGCGTCGCTGAAAGAGTCCGTCTTGCCACCGGCAGATGATGCGCGTTCGGCGGAAGAACGAGGCCCGCACCTCGATCGGGATGCCGAGTTCGTCAGGCTCTTGCACTCGGCCGGCCTGGCGTGTGAGCTGGACGGCCGCCAACTCGCGACGTTGACCTCCGAAATCGAGGAGACCCGCATCCACGCACGCCGGATGGACATCTTGGAGCTCTACTACCGCGGCCAGGGCGATGCGTCGGTGGCGAGCCGCCGGCGGCGAAGCGACCGCTTTTTCATGCACAACGACCATTTCTCCGCGGATGGCCATCAGTTGGTGTCTCGTCTGTCGGATCTCCATCCCGAGCTCGCATCGATCGACCTTCAACAAATCGGAGGCGATGGCCCCCTCGTCCTGCGTGCCGGGGAGCATTTCAGCGCGGTGACGGACGAGGATGACGAAAGCGCGGAGCGTGGAACCGTCGCGGTGCGAGCCCTGGTGAGGGCCCTGAACGCGCTCCTGGCCAAAGCAAACGTCGCAGAGCGGCTGGTTCCGCTGGAGCCAGACGAGTCACGCGAGCTCTACGTCGGGGTCACCGAGGAGGGTGCGATGACCCTGTTGCAAGGGGGATGCACCGAGCTTTCCGCCGTGGCAACGCTTCGAGAATTCGCGAGCTGGTGAAGACCCTGCTCCTCCTTCATAGGAGAGCGCAGAGAGGCAAATGCGAATGTCCGACTACGATTACGACCTCTTCGTCGTAGGTGCAGGCTCCGGTGGCGTTCGGGCGGCAAGGGTTGCGAGCGAGCTCGGGGCGCGAGTGGCCATTTCCGAGATGGGACGCTTCGGGGGCACGTGCGTCAATGCAGGCTGCGTACCGAAGAAGCTCTTGTTTTACGGATCCCACTACGCCTACGACTCGAGGGATGCCCGGGGCTACGGATGGTCGACCGAGGCGTCCTTCGATTGGGCGACGCTGCAACGACGAAAAGCCGATGAAATATCACGTCTCAATCGGATCTACGAGGAGCTTCTAGAGCGCGCCGGGGTGCAGATATTCAGCGGACGAGCGCGCTTCGTCGACTCGCACACGGTCGAAGTGAACGGGCTTCGCCACACGGCGGAGCGAATCTTGATCGCCACCGGCGGCACCCCGATCGTGCCGGAGATCCCCGGGCGTGAGCACGCACGCGACTCGAATCACGTCTTCGCGCTCGAGCGACTGCCCGAGCGCGTGCTCGTGGTGGGTGCAGGCTACATTGCCCTCGAGCTCGGTTCCGTATTCTTGGCGCTCGGCGTCGACGTCACCCTGGTGCATCGAGGCGAAGAAATCCTGCGAGGATTCGATCACGATCTTCGATATCACTTGCACGACGAGCTCGAAGCCAAAGGCATGCGCATCCTCCTCGAAACGCGAGTCGAAGCGCTACACGAGACGGCCGCGGGAATCGAGGCGCACACCGACCACGGCGAAACGCTGGTCACCGACTTTCCCATGTTTGCGATCGGAAGACGGCCGAACACCGCAGGCCTCGGGCTCGAAGAGGTCGGTGTCCAGCTCGGCTCGATGGGTGAGGTTCTCGTCGACGAGGACTTCACGAGCTCGGTGCCGTCGATTCATGCCGTGGGCGACGTGACCAATCGGCTCCAGCTCACGCCAGCCGCCATCGCGGAGGGCATGCATTTCGCCCATCGCTTTTACGGAAGCGGCGGGCGTCGATTCGACTACTTGCACGTACCCACGGCGGTGTTTTGTCAACCGGAGCTGGCCACGGTCGGCCTCACCGAAGCCGAGGCCTGGAAGCGCTGCCAGGACGTGCGGGTCTACAAATCGGTTTTCACGCCGCTCAAGCTCAGCCTGAGCGACCGCCAAGAGCACTCGATCGTGAAGCTGGTCGTCGACGCGACGAGCGACCGGGTCGTCGGCTGCCACATGGCGGGACACGGCGCCGCGGAGATCATCCAAGGGCTCGCCGTTGCCATGAGGGCAGGAGCCACCAAAGCGCACTTCGACGCCACATTGGGCATTCATCCCACCTCCGCCGAGGAATTCGTCACGCTCCGCGTCAGTTCTTGACTATATTACTAGTGAAATTAGCGCACGACTGGTGAGCAAATCCTCTGTATTTTTGGGAATGAAGCATCTAGACTGCGTTGATGAGCCTGGACGGATTGCAAATCCGCACCAGACTTGTCAAGTTAGGCCGAACCGTCATGGAAGTCGCCCGCGTCACCCCGCTCGATCCCCCGGACCTCGATGGACAAAATCAAGCCGTCGAAGGCTCGAGCCCCGAGGAGCTCATCGAGTGGGCGGTGGCGACCTACGGCGATGCGCTAGTCGCCTCGACGAGCTTCGGGGCGACTTCGGCAGTCATGCTGCATTTGGTGCACCGAGTCGCGCCACGAACGCCGGTCGTGTGCGTGGACACCGGATACCTCTTTCCCGAGACGTATCGCTTTGCCGACGCGCTCATCCAACGTCTGCGCCTGGACGTGCGGTTTTATGGGGCGACGCTGACCGCGGCCCGTCAAGAAGCCCTCTACGGACGGCTGTGGGAACAAGGCGAAGAAGGCGTGAAGCGCTACCTGCAGATCAACAAAGTCGAGCCCATGCAGCGCGCTTTGACGGAGCTCGGAGCAAAGGCATGGATGGCCGGGTTGCGTGCAGAGCAAACCGAGCATCGAGCCGCGCTCCGGCGAATCGAGCAACAAGACGGGCGCACCAAGATTCACCCCATTCTCAACTGGACCGAGGAGCAGGTCGACTCCTACATGCGCGAGTGGGATTTGCCCTACCATCCCCTGGTGCAGCAAGGGTATCGATCGATCGGCGACCACCACTCCACGATTCCGACGACCGAGGACATGGATCCACGCGACGGCCGAATTCTCGGAAAAACGCGGGAGTGTGGTCTCCATCTGCCTCTGACCGCCGAGCAAAATCAAAGCCTGAAGTCGAGCGGTCTGTAAGAAGCTGGCCGGCGGCGCATTCCTTTGCTTACCCTGAAATGTGGGGGGCAAACGGTGACGTTGTATCGGTTGGTGCTGAGCGACCTGCATCTCGGGACAGGAACGCGCCGAGGACAGCTGAATCCGCTCGAAGACTTCAACCACGACGACCGTTTCGCCGAGCTTCTGCGCTACTACGACCGACTCGCAGGCCCGGACGGGAGCATCGAGCTGATCTTGAACGGCGACATTTTCGATCTGCTCAAGGTGAAGATCGGGGATCGATGGCCGACCGAGGTGACCGAAGACGTGGGCGTCTCGAAGTTGCAGCAGTGCTTGGATGGACACCCGAAGTTCGTGTTGGCGATCCGAGAGTTTCTGCACAAGCCCACCAATCGGCTCACCTACCTTCCCGGAAATCACGATCTCGAGCTGTGGTTCACCGGAGTTCAAGAGCTCTTCTTGCGATATGTCGCACCAGGCGACGCGTCAGACCGTGTTCAGTTCATCACCTCTTCGGATACCTATTATTTGCCGGAAGGAATCCAAATTCGGCACGGCCATCAGTTCGAACGCGTGCACCGCATCGACTACTCGCAAATGACCCGCATGCGAAGAGACGGAACCGAGGTGTTGGCCCTTCCATGGGGCAGCCTGTGGATTTTGGAGGTCATGAACCCGCTCAAGGAGATTCGAAGTCACATCGATCGGATCCAACCGCTACGCCGCTTTTTGTGGTCGTCCTTGCTGCTCGACCCACGCTTCGTGCTGAAGTTCCTTTGGCGATCGACCGTTTACTTCTTGAGGCATCGAGTCTTCACGATGCGCGCGTGGCGGGATCGCATCCTTCACTTCCCGCGATTGTTGAGGGAAGAGATCTTCGAGATTACGCGCGGCGGATACGACGAACAGGCCCTGCGGGCGCTGAACAAGATCCGCGGGGCACACACGCTGATCGTCGGCCATAGCCACGGCCCTCGTTTTCTCCAACTGCCCAACGAGCGGATCCTCGTCAACACAGGCACCTGGGTGAAGATGATCAACCTCGATTTGCAGTATCTGGGACAAGACAGCGGGCTCACGTATGCGCTCATCAGCTACGACGGAGACGGCAAGCCCGAGACGACCCTGATGCGCTGGCGAGGCGCCCACGAGCCCTGCGAAGCAATCCCCTACGCAGACTGACCCGGGACGCGCCTCGGGCCTCGGGCCGCGAGTCTCGATCCTCGGGCCTGGGTGGGAGGATCGAGGTGCGAGGCTCGGGGTTCGAGATGGGGGGATCGAGAGCCGGGAGCCGAGGCCCGGGACCCGCGGATGGGCATCCTCTCCACGGCCGACCCGCGAGTGTGCTTGGCGGACAGGGTTGGGTCGGATACTATACTGGTGTTCAGGTGCCCCGGCCTCACGACAATCCGCCCAACCGTTTCGAGGAAGCTCACATCGAGTGGGAGGGCGAAGCGCCTCCTGCGGACCTGCGCGTCTACGAGGAGCAGGCGAAAAGCGCGCTCGCCCGAAACGAGAGCCCGGACGTGGGCTTCCGCTGGAGCGTGAATCCCTATCGCGGTTGTTTCCACGCCTGCGCATATTGCTATGCGCGTCCGACGCATCCCTACCTGGGTCTCGGCGCGGGAACCGACTTCGACCGCAAGATCATCGTCAAGGTCAACATCGCGGAGTGCCTCGAACGAGCGCTGCGCAAGAGCTCGTGGAAGCGGGAGGTGATCGCCTTTTCGGGAAACACCGACTGCTACCAGCCGCTCGAGGCACACTACGGCCTGACTCGCCGTTGTCTCGAGGTTTGTGTGCGTCACTCGACTCCGGTCGCGGTGATCACGAAAGGAAAGCTCGTGCGCCGTGACGTCGACGTGCTTCAAGAGCTGGCACGACGCGCGGGATGTCGCGTATCGGTGAGCATTCCCTTCGCCGATGACGAAGACGCCCGCTCGATCGAGCCGTTTGCCAGCCCGCCCAGCAAGCGCTTCGAGACCCTCCGCATCTTGTCGGACGCGGGAATCGACACGGCCGTCGCCGTGGCGCCGATCATCCCCGGCCTCAACGACTCCCAGATTCCGGAGATCCTCGAGCGGGCGCGGGACGCCGGTGCAGCCAGCGCATTCAAGATCATGCTTCGCCTCCCGCAAGAGGTGAGGTCGATCTTCGGAAGCCGGCTCACCGAGACGTTTCCACTGCGAGCGAAGAAGGTGATGAACGCGATCCGCGACGTTCGGGAAGGCCGGGACAACGATTCACGCTTCGGCTCCAGAATGGTGGGCCGCGGAGCGCGCTGGGCCGCGATCGATCAGTTGTTCGCCATGCACTGCACCCGGCTCGGCCTCGAGCACGAGCCCTCCGAACCTCCCGAGGGGGTGCAGCCTCCGGACGAGGGGCAGCTATCGCTGGGCTTTTAGCGTGGCCCAATCATTGCAGTGTCTGGCAAGGCCAAGCGCGCGGCATGCCAGGCTGATGGAAATTATGCAATGATTCGAAGCACTTATGTTCCAATGCAAATTCGAGACGACTTGTCATCTTCTGACATAATGTCAAGATTCGATGCCAGAGAGTCTTCGATGGACGAGGCAACCGAGATTTCCGTGCTGGTAGTCGACGACGAGTCGGCCAATGTCGAATCCCTTCGGCGCATCTTCGAGCGCGAGGGCTTCGCCGTCCACACGGCAACGAGCGGCCAGAAGGCGCTGGACGTGTGTCGCCGACACCAAGTCCACGTGGTCGTCAGCGACCTGATGATGCCTGGGATGAGCGGGATCGAGCTCGTCAAAGCACTCAAGACGGTGGTGCCGGACACCGAGGTCGTCTTGATGACCGCGTTCGGCACGGTCGAGAAAGCCGTGGAAGCCATGCGCGCCGGTGCGTATGACTTCGTCGAGAAGCCGCTCAAGCGGTTGCAGATGGTCAAGACGGTTCGAAAGGCCGCCGAGCGGCATCAGCTCATCGTCGAGAACAAGGGGCTCCGTCAGCAATTGTCGCAGTTGAGCGACCGAAGCATCGTCGGCTCCGCGGCGTCTCTTCGCCATGCCCTCGAGATCGCGACCCAGGCGGCTCCTTCCTCCGCCAACGTGTTGATCCTCGGTGAGAGCGGGACCGGCAAGGAGTTGCTTGCTCGCTTCATTCACGAGCGCAGCGGTCGAGGAAAGTTCGTCGGCGTGAATCTCTCGGCACTTCCTGAAACGATCGTCGAGTCCGAGCTGTTCGGCCACGAAAAAGGCGCGTTCACCGGCGCGGTCGCTCGGCGCGACGGACGCATCGCAGAAGCGGAGGGAGGTACGCTGTTTCTCGACGAGATCGGCGAGCTGTCCCCTGCGGTGCAGGTCAAGCTGCTTCGCGTGCTCCAAGAGGGCGAGTATCAACCCGTTGGCGGACAGATGAAGCGTGCCGATTTTCGTCTCATCGCAGCCACGAATCGTGACCTGCACGCCGCAGTGGATACCGGAGACTTTCGAGAGGACCTCTACTACCGCCTCAACGTCATCGCGATCACCAGCCCGCCGTTGCGCGCGAGGCGTGATGACATCCCCATCCTGATCGAACATTTCGTCGAAACGTATTGCGCAAAGAACGCGAAAGAGCCCTTGGCGGTCGATCGCGATGCGATCGAGCGCCTCGTCGCCTACGACTGGCCGGGGAACGTGCGAGAGCTGCAAAACGTCATCGAGCGAGCGGTCGTCTTGAACAAGACGGGGGTCATCAAGCTCGCCGATCTTCCCGACCCGGTCGCGCGCGCTGAGCCTCAGCTCGACGCGTTTACGTTCCCGGTGGGGACCCCTCTGAGCGAAGTGGAGCGCAGGGTGATCCACGGGACGCTGAAGCACACGGCCGGGGACAAACAACTCGCGGCTCAGCTCTTGGGAATTTCAGCACGCACGATCTATCGGAAGCTCGGCGCCGACAAGGGTGACGAAGCAGCTTGAGCCCATCTCGACGCTCGATGTCATTTTGTCAATTCAGGGGGATCAGCCTCGCCACCTTGTCTACTCGCTCTGCCTATTCGGAGGCCCTGTAGCACGAAATCATTCATCTTTTGGCCTGCCAACTTCGGCACGGCCGTTGCTCTAACGACCTTTGGTGGCATCCGTCCGACAAAACCGGCTATCGACTGCCATTTTGCTGGCAACGCTGGTGCTCTGCGCTTTCTTCCTCGCGCAGGGAACCACGCGCGTCCTGGCTGCGCGGTTTCTCGGCCCCGAACCGGCCGCGGAGCCCAGCCGTGCGACACCGGTGGCGACGCAAAGGCCGTCGTTCGAGCGAACACACGATCCGGCGATCATCCTCCGTCGCAACATCTTCGATTCCTCGCGAGGGGACCTCACCGCGGAGCCGCTTCCCGAAACCGGTGACGAAAGCGTACCGGTCGCCGACTGGGATCCGTCGAAACCCGCGCCCAAGTGCAACAACAAGCTACGCCTAGTCGGCTCCGTGATGAACTACGGCTATCCCGAGTGGTCGTTTGCCGCCATTGCGGGCACCACCGACGGCAAGACGATGCTGTACCGCGAGGGCTCGGACGTGGACGGTCAACGGGTGCTTGCCGTCTATCCATCGAGCGTCGTGGTGAGCGCATCGAGCGGCGCCTGCCAGCTCTTGATGTTCGAGGAGGAGGAAGGCGCCAAGGTGAGCCGTCCAGTGGCGGTGCCACAGCGGTCGACTCCGTCTCGAAGCCCGATCGCCGACGCGCGAAAAGCGGGGCTGAGCGACGACGAATTGGATGACGGCATCGAGAAAATCAGCGACACGCGCTTCAACATCCAACGCGGCCTGGTCGACAAGGTCCTGGCCAATCAGGGCGCATTGATGAAGACCGCCCGCGTCATCCCGCACGAGCAAAATGGACGCGTAGTCGGGGTGAAGCTCTATGGAATTCGCCGGAGCAGCTTGCTCGGCCGACTCGGAATTCGAAACGGCGACATGCTTCGGACGATCAACGGCTTCGACATGACGAGCCCAGACAGTGCGCTCGAGGCGTACACGAGCTTGCGCAGCGCGGACAAGCTCACGCTCGCGGTCCAGCGGCAAAACAACGAAATGACCATCGAGTACAACATCGAATGAGGCCCATTGGGGAGTGATCGTGACTTCTAAGAAACAACTGGTTGGTTTGATCGTGAGTTGGGTGCTGCTGGGCACGAGCCATGCGGCGCTGGCTCAAGACGACCAAGAAAGGCGACCCACACGACTTCCGACCTCGCCGGTGCCTTTGCGTGCCGCGCCGGACGATTCGGAAGCCGCGGCAGAGCAGGAAGAATTGCTCAACGAGTTGCCGCAGTTCGAAACGGGGGTCGAGTTCCAGCCGATGTCGCCACGCACTCGCGTGACGTTCAACCTCGAAGAGGCAGAGCTTCCCGACCTCGTCCGGCTGATCTCCAACATGACCGGCCGGCGTTTCATCCTGCCCACGAAGCTTCGGTCCATCAAAGCCACGGTGTTCGCTCCGACGAAGGTGACCGTGGCAGAGGCCTATCAGGCGTTTCTTTCGGTGCTCGAAGTCAACGGATTCACCGTCGTTCCCTCCGGCCGCTACTTGAAGATCGTCGAGACGAACAACATCGAGCAACAGACGATCCCGCTCTACGAAGACGGCACGCCCGTCCCTGCTTCCGATCGCTACATCACACGGATCCACCATCTGGAAAACGTGTCGGCCGAGGACGTCACGAATCTGCTCGCGCGGTTCAAGTCCTCCGTGGGCAACATCACTTCGTACGGTCCGACGAACATGTTGATCATCACGGATACCGGAGCGCAGATTCGCCGAATGCTCCGCTTAGTCGACGCGATCGACCTTCCCCGAAGCGGTACCCAGACTTGGATCGAGCCGGTCCACTACGCGAACGCTTCCGAGCTCGCGGCGCGGTTGCTGGAGATTTTCCCCGCCGAGACCGATGGCAGCCCGAAGCCAGCGGCTCGAACCGCCGCAGCGAGAAAGGCGCAAGCGGAGGCCGCATTGGTCGGCGACGTGGCTGCCGAGTCGGCGATCCGGAACATCATCGCGGACGAACGCACCAATTCGCTGATCATCATCGCGACGGAGCGCGCCTATCTGCGCATCCTCGAGATGATTCGACAGCTCGACATAGCGCTCGAAGGCGAGGGACGCATTCACGTGCACTACGTCCAACATGGCGCGGCAACGGACATCGCGAGCGCGCTGACCGCCCTCGTCGGCGCCTCGGCGGCGCCACAGCAGGCCGCTGCCAGGCGAGGCCAGGCCGCGCAACGAGGTGCTGCCGCAGCCGCCGCCACGGGGTCGCTTTTCGAAGGCGACATCGTGGTGACTTCCTACGAGCCGTCCAACGCGTTGGTCATCACGTCCTCGCTTCACGACTACACCGCGCTCAAGCGGGTCATCGAGCGGCTCGACGCGCCACGAAAGCAGGTGTTCATCGAAGCGGTCGTGATGGAGCTCGGAATCGAGCGAACGTCTGATTTGGGCTTCGCCTTCCATGGCGGCGCCGGAGATTTTCCGACCGACGGCTCGCTCTCGCTGTTCGGCTTCAATGCTCCTTCGTCGATCGACATCACACAGAACAATCTCACTGGGCTTGCGCTCGGCGTCCGAGGCCCGACGATCGAGAACTCCCAGCAGCTGGTCGGATTCTCCGTGCCTGGCTTCGGTGTGGTCGTGACCGCCTTGGCGAATTCGGGTGATGCGGACGTGCTGTCGACGCCGCACATCATCGCCATCGACAACACGGAGGCCGAGATCAGTGTCGGCGAGAACATTCCCCTCCAGACGAACGGCATTGCACCCGGCACCTTCGCAGGGGCCGGCAGCCTCGGAACGCTGGGCCTGGCCGCACAAGGCGGTCAAGATCTGGGCAGCCTCGGAGCGCTCGCCGGCGGTCTCGGCAGCGTCGCCCGCCAAGACGTCGGAACGACCATTCGAGTCGTTCCGCACATCAACGAGAACAACGAGATTCGGCTGGAGATCGAGGAAGAGATCTCCGAGCAGGGGGCCACGTCAGGCACGTTGGGCGTCGTTTCGATCAATCGCCGGACGGCCCGCACCGAGGTCATGGTGCGCGATCAGCAGACCATCGTCATCGGCGGATTGATGCGCGACGCCATCCAAAACCAGGAAGACAAGGTTCCCGTCCTCGGCGACATTCCGATCTTGGGCGCGCTCTTCAGGAAGACGAACAAGAGCAAACGCAAGACGAATCTGCTGTTGATTCTCACACCCTACATCATTCGTGACCCGGGCGACTTGCGCGCGATCTTCGAGCGAAAGATGCAAGAGCGCCAGCAGATGATCGATCGCTACTTCGTCTTCGGCGAGGACAAGTTCGAGCCTCACATCGATTATTCGCGGACTCGCGGGCTGGTAGCCGAGATCGTGAACGAAATCGACGAAGTCGAGGAGCAGATCGCCCTGGCCAAAGCAGCGGAGCTCGAGCCGCCGCCCGAGCACGTACCCCGTGATCCAATCGGGAGCTATCGTCCTCCTCCGCCCCCGCCCGACCAGGAAGAAGAAACCGTGATCATCGGCCCGAACGGGGTCGAGGTCGAAACGATCGAACCCGAGACTTCCGGTGAGGAGGCCACGACCTCCCCGCAGCCCGAAGCAGAAGACGAGCCCGAAACACCGGCTGAGCCGTCCGAGCCGGAGGCACCAACCAAGCCCGACGAAGGCTCCGAGCCACCGCAAGAGGTGATCGAGCCCGAGCCGATCGAGGTTCCTGCAGACGCACAGCCTGCGAGCCAAGACACGGGGGGTCTCCAGCCATGAGCTTCGAGCAGCGGTACATCGGCGAGATCTTGGTCCGTCGGGGAGCGCTCGAGCCGGAGAAGCTCGAGGACGTGCTGGCCTCGGCGGCAGATCGTGCAATCGATCTCCGCGATTTCCTCGTCGCGTCGCATACCGTCGAAGAGAACAGAGTCGTCCGCGCGTTGGCGGACGAGGTGGGCATCGAGTTCATCGAGAAGATAACGACCAACGCGATCCCCGAGGACCTGATCGAGGCCGTGCCCATCAACTTCGCTCGGCAAAATCACGTCTTGCCGTTGAGCGAGTCTGACGAGGGGGTTCGTGTGGCCGTTGCCAATCCACTCGATCCGTTCCCGGTCGACGATCTGCGGATCCTGCTCGGAAAGACCATCATCCCCGTGGCGGCCTCCGAAGAGGCCATCGACGACGCGATCAACCGCGTTTACGAGCGCAAGGACGAAACCGCCCTGGCCGAGGCCAAAGAGGGCGAAGAGGTCGAAGAGCTTCGTGATCTGATCGACATGACCGACGAAGCGCCAGTGATTCGTTGGGTCAACAACCTCTTCTACACGGCTGTCAAAGAGCGAGCTTCGGACATCCACATCGAGCCGACGGAGGACAAGGTCGTCGTTCGATACCGCATCGACGGACGCTTGATTCCACGAAAAGAGGCCAATCGTGGTTTCCTCGCATCCATCGTGAGCCGGGTGAAGATCGAGGCGGGCCTGAACATCGCTGAAAAGCGGCTCCCGCAAGATGGACGAATCACGAAGAAGATCGCCGGCAAGGTCATCGACGTCCGCGTTTCCACCATTCCGACGGCGAAGGGCGAGCGAGTCGTCATGCGACTCCTCGACAAAGAGCAGGTCTTGCTGAACTTGATCGACCTGGGTTTTGCCCGCCGCGAGCTCGATCAGCTCGAGCACCTCATCACCAGGCCCAACGGCATCCTCCTGGTCACCGGGCCAACTGGCTCCGGTAAGACGACGACCTTGTATGCGTGCCTCAACAAGATCAACACGCCGGAGAAGAACATTCTGACGGCGGAGGATCCGGTGGAATACGAGCTGCGGGGCATCGGCCAGATGCAAGTGCAACCGAAGATCGGCCTCACCTTCGCGTCGGGCATGAGGAGCTTCTTGCGACAAGACCCAGACGTCATCATGGTCGGTGAGATTCGAGACCACGAGACGGCCGAGATCGCCATTCACGCCTCTCTCACGGGCCACCTCGTTCTGTCGACGCTCCACACCAACGATGCACCAAGCGCCATCACTCGACTCGTCGACATGGACGTGCAGCCCTATCAGATCTCCTCGTCCGTGCTTGCCGTTCTCGCGCAGCGCCTCGTCCGCCGGCTATGCGAGCTTTGCAAAGCCCCCTACGCGCCCACTTCTCAAGATCTGCGCGAGATCGGCATCGACGCCGCCCGCGCCAAAGAGAAGCTCGCCGAGCTCCAGCGGGTTGCTGCGACGACGGTGATTGGAGATACGATTCCATCGACCTTGCCCTCCCCGGCAGGAGCCGACTCCGGTGAGCTCACTCTCTATCGTCCGACGGGCTGCGAGGAATGCAGTCATACCGGCTATCGAGGTCGAATCGGAATCTTCGAGCTAATGGTCATCGACGAGCCCGTTAGGCGCGAGATCCTGAACAACAGCGACGCGAAAACCATCCAGCGCGTCGCCCAACAGCAGGGAATGCGACCTCTGCGTGAAGATGGAGCGCGTCAAGTGATAGCAGGCATCACGAGCGTCGAAGAAGTGCTCGCAGCCACACAAGCTGCCGAGGTCTAGCTCGTGGGCGTCTACGCATACAGAGGGGTCGACGCACGCGGCAAGACGGTCAAGGGGGTCCGCGATGCGGACAGCGCCAAAGCGTTGCGCACGCTCCTCAAGCGGGATGGCATTCTCGCGACCGAGATTCTCGAGCAATCCGAAGCCGCCAGGAAGGCGGCCCGGGAGATCGACTTCGGGCGTCTGTTTCGCCGTGTCTCTCAGGTCGACGTCGCCGTTGCAACCCGTCAGCTCTCCGTCCTGCTCCGTTCGGGCGTTCCTCTGGTCGAAGCCCTGAGCGCCCTCATCGAGCAGCTCGACCACCCCGATCTCAAGACCGCGTTCACCGACACTCGCAATCAAGTCAATGAAGGAAGGACGCTCGCCGACGCCCTGAAAGCCCACCCAAAGCTGTTTCCCTCGCTCTACGTCAACATGGTCGCGGCGGGCGAGGCCTCCGGCACTCTAGAAGAGGTGCTCGGGAGGCTCGCCGAGTTCTTGGACGAACAAACGCGGCTCCAGAGCAAAGTCCGCGGCGCGCTCGCCTACCCGCTGGTCATGGCGGTCGTGGTCGTGCTGATCTTGTTCTTGATGATGTCCGTCGTGGTCCCGAAGGTCACCGCCATCTTCGAGAACTTCAATCAAACTCTGCCTTGGTATACTCGCTTGCTGATTTTCGTCAGCGACGTGTTCAGCAACTACTGGTGGCTCATTGCCATCGTCATCGCAGCGGGTGTCTATTGGTTTCGGCGATGGCGTGCCACCGATGAGGGGCGCAAGAAGTGGGACTTGTTCGTACTGGAAGTTCCGCTCTTCGGGCCTTTGTTGATCATGGTCGCCGTTTCGAGGTTCGCGCGAACCCTCGCCACCCTCTTGGCGAGCGGGGTGCCGGTGCTCACCGCGATGGACATCACGCGCAACGTTCTCGGCAATACCGAGTTGATGCGGGTCGTGGAGGATGCACGGACCAGCGTTCGAGAGGGTGAAGGAATCGCCAAGCCCCTTCGTCAGGCCGGCCGCTTCCCCCCCATCGTGACGCACATGATTGCGGTCGGCGAACGGTCGGGGCAGCTCGAGGAGATGCTGATTCACGTTGCAGACGCATACGACCAACAGATCGAAGTTCGCGTTGGTGCCATGACCTCGATTCTGGAGCCCCTTTTGATCGTGGTGATGGGGGGGGTCGTGGGTGGTATCGCATTTGCAATCTTGATGCCGCTGCTCCGGCTGAACGAGATGATTCAATGAAGGTGGCATGTGGCTCGAAAGCGACGACGAGAGCGAGTTTCCCTTCCTTGGGAACATCGCACGGGAAGGTGGCAGGGTGCCGCCCTGCAGACGCGATGGCGCACGATGTTGGCGCTCGTCTTGGCGATCATCATTGCGATCGGATTCGCCCGGTACGTACGTCACAGAATCCGAGTACGAAATACCGAGGTTGCGATCGATCAAGTGAGGCACGCGATCCATCGCTTTCGAACCGACCTAGGCCGTTGTCCGCGATCGGAGGCAGAGCTGTTGCATCCACCTCTTTCGCAGAAGCACTACCTCGACAGCATTCCACGCGATGGTTGGGGGCAATCCTTGACCATTCGGTGCCCCGGCTTCTTCGGAGAGGAAGCCGACGTGATTTCGGCGGGCCCCAGCGGCTCGTTCTTGGAAGACGACAACATTCACTGAAGCGAATGGGAGGCTCCATGCCCAGCACGATCGAAGCAGACCGAAGGAAGCAAGCTGCACGGCGAAAACGAAGAGAAGGTATGACGCTCATCGAAATCATGATCGTCATCACGATCTTCGCGATGATCGCAGGAGGCGTCGCCGTGGCGCTATTGCCACGTCTCGAAGAAGCTCGAATCAAGAGCACCAAGACCGACGCCCAAGCCTTGCGGTCGGCGGTCATGCTCTACGTCGCCGACAATCCTCGGGGCTGTCCGACGGTCGAGGACCTGGTGAACGAGCGCTACCTCGACTCGAGTCGCCGCACGGCCGACGCATGGGACACCGAGTTCCAGATTAGCTGTGAAGACGGTGACATCGTCGTCATCTCGGCCGGGCCCGATCTCGAGTTCAACACGGAAGACGACATTCAGTAGACGACATGCTCCAACGTGCTCCCAAAACGAACCGTGGATTCACCCTGATCGAGGTGATCCTGGTCATCACGATCATCGCGGTGATCGTGACGGGGGCGACGTTCGGGATAGGCGCCGTGACCCGAACCCGCCTGCGCTCGGCCTCCTTCAAGGTGATGAGCGCAGCACGATTCGCTTACAGCCGAGCGATCACCCAGGGCACGACGACCCGCCTGCGGTTCGACTTCGAAAAAGACACCATGGCGATCGAAGAGGCGGACACTCCAGTCACCCTCGCGACGGACGAACAGCTCGATTCGGACGCTGGCGACGCCATCGACCCGTGGGATCTGGCACGAAGTCGCCTCGAAAAGCCACTGGAGACGCCGATGCCGACCTCTCCCTTCCGACCAATTGCCAATCCAAGCGGAAAGGTGATCGAGAGGTATACCGCTCAGCCGGTGGGGGATGGCATCGAGATCGAGGCACTGATCACGCCGCACGAGATCGAGAAGCGCACCGAGGGAGAAGGCTCGGTCTACTTCTTTCCCGGTGGGCTGACCGAGCACGCCGTGATTCAGCTCAGGGACTCCAGCGAAACGATCTACAGCGTCGAGATACATCCGCTCACGGGGAATGCAAAGATCCACAACTTCGCCTTCGAGCCGCTGGACGATCTCGATGACGAAGGTGAAGTGAGGGACTCTCTATGAGCACCCGTGGCTTCACGCTCTTGGAGGTGATGATCGCCGTGGCGATTCTAGGCCTTTCGCTCACCGCGATTTTTTCGAGCGAGGTCGGCGCGGCCAACATCGCGCAACGGGCCCGCCGTCAGAACGTCGCTGCGACGCTCGCCAGGTGCAAGATGGGCGAGATCGAGGAAGTCATCGCCATCGAAGGCATCCCGGCGCTCGAAAAGAAGGACGAAGACAACTGCTGCGAACACGCGCCGGTCGAAGGATTCGAATGTGAATGGATCGTCGAGCGGATCATTCTCCCGGAATTCGGGACGCAAGAGGGAGACGAAGACGAGTCGGCGCAAGATGCATCGAAGCGGCAGCTCACCGAAGCTTACGACGAGGTCAATCGGCAAGGCGGAACCCCGCAAGAGGTGATCGCCGGGCAAGCCGGGAACCTCGCCATGCTCGCCCTGCAACTCGGCTTTCCGATCCTCAAGCCTTTTCTCGAGGAACAGGTGCGACGGGCGACCGTGACCGTGCGTTGGAAAGAAGGAGACGCAGAGCGCGGCTTCGACGTGATTCAGTATCTGGTTTCCGAGCAACCGGCGCCAATCGATCCAACTGCGGCGGAGGCGACGGAATGAGCCGAGGCTTCACACTGCTGGAGATCATCCTCGCGGTCACCATTCTCGCCCTGATTGGCACGATGATCTATGGCGGCTTCTCCCAGACTGCCTTGAACAAGGCGAGGGTGGAGGAAGACGTGGACCACTCGCGCGTCGTGCACATGGCGCTCGATCGCATGACACGCGAGCTCAGCATGGCATTCGTCTCGACCCACGTGAATCCTTCACTCGACCTTCGCGTCGTGGAGACCGGATTCATCGGCAAAGATCACGGGGACGAAGACCGCATCGACTTCACGTCGTTCTCTCATCGACGGCTCTATCGAAATGCACGGGAG
The DNA here is from genome assembly GCA_964495565.1 of uncultured Sandaracinaceae bacterium. Taxonomy (GTDB): domain Bacteria; phylum Myxococcota_A; class Polyangia; order Polyangiales; family Houyiibacteriaceae; genus SG8-38. The sequence continues at coordinate 27,091 of CAZBWQ010000030.1, forward strand.
TCCGATCAAAATGAGATTAGCTACTTCGTGACCGATCACCCCGACGATCGAGGCGTGCGAGTTCTTGCGCGAAGAGAACAGAATCGAATCGACGAAGATCCGCGGCGCGGAGGCAAGTCGCAGATTCTCGTGGAGAACGTCACGGAGCTCAACATCGAATACTTCGATCCGCTCATCTCCGAGTGGGTCCAGACCTGGGACTCCGAAGACATGATGGCCCAGGCCAATCGACTGCCTTCGCAGGTCCGGATTCGGCTGTCCGTCGAAGACCCCCGTCGCCGCGGAAAGACGCAGAGCTTTGGAACTCGAGTGTCCATACCGATCACGTACGCCCTCAATCACGCCAACTACAACCCATGACCAGCACAACGGAGCCGAAAAGCAGACGATCCGAGCGCTCCCAAGAGGGCGTCGCGCTCATCGTCGCCATCACGACGGTGGCAATCCTCGCGGTCATGCTGGCGGACATGCACGAATCGACCGGTACCGCGTTCGCCGTCTCGAGCGCGCAAATCGATGCGCTGCAAGCCGAGTACATGGCGAAGAGCGCGACGAATTTGACTCGTCTGCTCATTGCCAAGGAACCCGAGGTGCGCCGCTTCGTCGATCCGCTCTACCGCGCCGCCACCGGAAGCCCGGCGCCTCAGCTCCCGGTTTGGGATTTCGCGAACGAGATCCTGTCGCCCTTCTGCACTCCCGAGCACAAACGAGGGACCTTGATGCAACTGGGAGTCGATTTCGGAGACACCGAGGGCTTCGACGGTCTTCCCGGTGAGTGCGAGGTGCTCGTGGTCAGCGAGAACGGGAAGATCAACGTCAACGATCCCCTCTTTTTGGACGGAGAGCAGGCGCGCAACAGCGTCGCGAATCAGCTCTTCTCTCTGACGGGCGGCTATCTTCCAGAAAGCCCTTACGATGCGTTGTTTTCGAGGGAAGACGAAACGGGGACGCTCACCACTCGCATCGACCTCGTCGCGGCCGTCATCGACTGGTGGGACCGCGACATTCAAAGGACCGATTTCGATCCCGGTGCGGGCCAGACGCGCAGTGGGGGTACCGGCACCGAAGACGACGCTTACTATCAGCTGCGCGACGACCCCTATCGAAACAAGAATGCGCCTCTCGATTCGATCGAAGAGCTGAGGCTCATTCGGGGTTTTTCCGACGACTTTTGGGCGACCTTCGTCGAGCCCATTCCGAACGATCCCGAATCACGCATCATGACCATTTACGCGTCTGGCCTGGTCAATGTGAACGAAGCAACACCGCAGGTGCTTCTCGGCAGAATTTGCTCCTACGCGCCGGAGACTACCCTGTGCATCGACCCGTTGGAGAGCCTCAAGTTCACGCAGCTACTCACCACCGTTCGCCAGCTCATTCCGATCCCTCTTTTCAGCCGGCCCACCGATTTGCTCGATTTCGTGGAAGGCAAAGGCACCGAGAAGAACCTCTATGGCATGCTGGTCGGCTTCCTGGGTGAAGACAGTCAGCTCCTCTTCACCCCCATCGTGATTCCGCCGACTCAACGCACGGCGCTGGCACGATCGTTTGCGACGTCGGCCCAGATCTTCACCATTCAAGCGACCGCTCTGGTGGGACGCTCCCAAGTGCGGATCGAGTCGGTCGTCAACTTTCACTCGCGGTGGGTTCCACCGCCTCCCAACACCGGCCGGATGCCGGGGCTGGGAGTATTCCACTACTATCAGGTGAATTGAGATGTCTCTGGTCTTGGGATTGGATATTTCCCCACGCGTCGTTCGCGGCGCTTTTCTGAGGACGGCCTTTCGCGGCTTCGAAATGGAGCAATACGCAGAGGCAGCGGTGCCGTACTCGGCCGAGTCCGAGTCCGAGCAAGAGTTGCTGAGAGCCGCCGTGTCGCAAGTGCTCACGGCAGGAGCGCGAGCTCCCGACCGCGTGATCGCTTCCCTGAGCGGCGACGTGGCATCCTTGCGGCTGGTGGACCTGCCCCTCGGTGTCGAGAAGAAGGCGGCCGAGGTTCTTCCTGGAGAGTTGGAGGCGCTGCTTCCTTTCGACGTCGACGACGCCATCGTCGACTACCAAGTAGTGGGTCGCGACGAGTCCAGCGTGGAGCTGATGGCAGTCGCCGCACCGCGCCGGAACGTGGCTGCCCGTTTGAGTGAGCTGCAAGGACTCGGCGTCGATCCGCGGGAGCTCTCCGTCGGTGCGGCGGCTTTCGACGGGCTCGGTGCGCTCCTTGGCGAGACACTCGACGGCCGGACCGTTCTCGTCATCGACGTCGGTCTCGAGAGCACGGACTTCGCCGCGCTGACCGACGGGCAGTGCACGTTCGCCAGAACGGTATCTGGAGGGATGGACCTGGTGGAATCGGGTCGGCGTGGTCAGCTCGCAGCCTCGTTGCAGCGCACGTTGGCCAGCTACCGCGCTCAACGCTCCCAGGAGCCATCGCTGATCTTGTTGGCCGGTGAAACCTCGTCCATGGAAAGCGCGCGGAGCTGGCTCACCGAGCAGCTGGGCATCGAATGCGGCGTGGCACCCTTGCCGGAAGCGCCGGGAGCCGATGATGAAACCCTGCCGCAGTTCACCAAAGCCGCTGCTCTCGCAGCCCGTGCCATCTCCAGAAAGAAACAGATCGACCTGCGTCAGGGCGAGTTTGCCTCGAAAGCGGCGGCGAGCGAGATCCGCAAACACCTCCGGCTCATCGCGGTGTGTGCTGCGGCGATCGTCCTGTCTTTCGCGGTTTCGCTGGGAGCGCGGTATCGCGTGGCTCGAGCCGAGCACGAGGAGCTGAGCGCAGTGCTCGCCGAGGTGAGCAAGGATTTGCTCGGCGAGGAAGCCCGTAGCGCGCTTCACGCGAGGGAGCTGTTGACCGCGGGCCCCCGAGTCGAAGACCCCCTACCCCGGTTCGATGCCTACGACGTGCTCGAAGCGATTTCCGAGCAAATTCCGACGGACATCCAACACGACACGAGACGTCTACTCATCGAAATCGACGACGAGGGAGACACCGGCCGGTTCGAGATTCAAGGCACGCTGGGCTCGATTGCCGAGCGCGACCGGTTGGTCGATGCGCTTCAGGAGCACAGATGCTTCGCAGAGATCGACAAAGGCTCCATCTCGACGGCGGTCGAGGATCGCAAGGACTACAAGATCGAGGTCAAGGTGCGGTGTGAAGAGCCCCGTCTCGCCTCGCGGGAGGAGGACTAGCCATGGCGTTCACCGATGCGTTCGACAACGTCCGAAGCTGGCTCGATTCCTTGAGCAATCGAGAGCGTCGTCTTCTCGGTCTGATGGGGTCGGTCTTCCTCCTGATGGTAGTCGTCGTCCCGATTTACATGGCGGTTTCGGCCATCTCGGACGTCGAGTCGGAGAACGAGGAAATTGCGAGGGTCTTGCAAGACATCCATCGCTCCGAGCCCCGGCTGCTTCAACAGAAAGCGAATCGGCGCGCCATCGAGCGGCTGTACAGCCGCAAGGCGCCTTCACTCGGAGGGTTCTTGGAGGAGCGTGCTCAACAGTACGGTGTGACGGGCCTGGGAATCACGGACCAGCCCAAGCTCGACATGGGCGGCTACACGCGGCGCTCCGTGCGCGTTTCCTTGCCTCTAGTGGAGATTCGTCCTTTGATCGAGATGTTGGCGGACATCGAGAACAGCTCTTACCCGATCGCCATCGAGCAAATCCAGATGACCGGCGGCCGGATGCGAACGGGCTACACGGTCAAGTTGGCAGTCAATGCCTACGACCGCGAAGGTGCGACCGAGGCTCGTGAGACGGCGGAGGACTGACGGTGCGCAAGATTCCGATCAAGAGAATTTTGAAGTGGGTGGGCTATCCGCTCTTCTTCGTCGTGTGCTTCGTATTCTTCGCATATCAAACGTTTCCGTACGACCGATTGGCAGACAGGCTCGTGCAGGAGGCGCGGGCAAAGGGGTACGATCTCGAGATCGTCGATCTCACCAACGCCGGTCTGACGGGTCTGACCTTCGAGAGCATGCGCGTCGTGTTTCCCACCGAAGAAGAGGGATCGCCGCCACTGGACGTCATATTCGACGAGCTGACCGTCAAGGCGTCGATGTTCTCGTTGATGTCGGATTCGAAGTCCTACAGCTTCGACGCAGAGCTCGCCGGTGGGGAGGCGGATGGCGACCTCACCGTGGGCCAGGACACCCTGGACGTCGAAGCGGAGATGGAGAACATCGACCTGGCAGCCATCCCTGCCCTGCGACAGTTCACCAAGATTCCCGTGGCTGGAATCCTCGACGGCGAGGTGGATCTCGAGATGCCAAGCGACGTCGGAGAATCGTCCGGGGGAGTGGAAATCACGATTGAAGGCTTGAAGGTCGGAGATGGGGAATCGCAGCTCGAAATCCCTGGATGGGGCGGGCTGACCGTGGACCAGGCAGACGCCGGAAACCTCGAGCTGGTGGCCACGATCGAAGAAGGAACGGCGAAGATCGAGCAAGCGAAGTCTCACGGAGGCGATTTGAAGCTCGACATGCTGGGCAGCGTACGCCTGCTGCGGCCGCTGAAGCGTTCGGAGCTCGATTTGATGTTGAGAATCAAAATCGAAGACGCCTACAAGGAACGAAGCCCCAAGGTGGCGACGATGTTCGAGCTGGCATCCTCCGGCCTCAAATCGGCCATGACCTCGGATGGCGCGATTCAGTACGCGATAGCCGGCTCACTGGGTGGCAGGCTGCGGCCGCGTCCGGCCGGCAGGCAGGCTTTCGAAGCGCCGAAGTGAGGGCTCGCACTGGACGCAAGCGAGGCCCGTGCCATACAGATCGATGCTGCGGAGACGCACATGAGTGAAGACGAACCCGACAACGACGAGGAAATCGACGGTCCGGACGACGCCGAGGAGCTGAAGGACGAGGAGAAGGAGAGCCGCGAGCGCTCGGAATCGCTCACGCTCTCGTCGTCGAAGCTGAGCCGTCGCGACCCTCTGGGAGCGTACATGCGCGACATCCAGCGCTACCCACTGCTGTCGAAGGAGGAAGAGCACGAGCTCGCAGTACGATTCTTCGAGCATGATGACGTCGAGGCCGCCCGCCAGCTGGTGACGTCGAACCTGCGACTGGTGGTGAAGATCGCCTACGACTACCGACAGGCCTACAAGAACATCTTGGACCTCGTTCAAGAGGGAAACATCGGGCTCATGCAGGCCGTCAAGAAGTACGACCCTTACAAGGGCGTCAAGCTTTCGAGCTATGCAGCCTGGTGGATTCGCGCCTACATTCTTCGGTACATCTTGAACAACTATCGCCTCGTCAAAGTCGGTACGACGCAGGCTCAGCGCAAGCTCTTCTTCAATCTTCAAAAGGAGAAGGCGCGCCTTTCGGCCATGGGCATCGAGCCGACTCCAGAGCTCATCGCGGAGCGACTGAACGTGCCTGAGCGCGATGTCGTTTCGATGGACATGCGCTTGGCCGCGGGGGATGCATCTCTCGATGCGCCCGTCGGAACGACGGAAGGTCGATCGGTGTCGCGAGTCGAGCTGCTTCCTTCCGGCGGGACCCGCGCCGACGAGGCACTGGCGGAAGCCGAGGTGGGGGATCAGTTCACCGAGAAGATTCACGAGTTTGGCGAGTCTCTAGAGGGCAAAGAACGAAAGATCTTCGAAGACCGCCTCATCGCAGAAGACCCGAAGACGCTCCAGACGCTGGGCGACGAATTCGGCGTCAGCCGGGAGCGCGTGCGCCAGATCGAGAAGCGACTGTTGCAGAAGCTCAAGGCCTTTCTTCGAGAAGAAATCGGCGAAACGGTCGTCGAGGTCTACGAGTCCCCGTGAGCTCAGCTCGCGGCAACGACGAGATGTGGTAACGCCCATCATGGCAGGTCGGCTGTCGATCGTCGCGACTCCCATCGGATGTCTAGAGGACATCACCCTGAGGGCGATCCGAGTGTTGCAAGAGGCGGACCTCATCCTGGCAGAAGACACCCGGCACACCCGGGCTCTGTGCGAGAAGCACGGGGTGAGCACGCCGCTTCGCTCGTTTCATGCACACAGCAGCGAGGACAAAATCGAGCGTGTCATCGGGCAGCTTGCCGCAGGCTCCCACTATGCGCTGGTCAGCGACGCGGGAACGCCATTGGTCAGTGATCCCGGCGCATCGCTCGTGTCGCGGGCGGCCGAGGCCGGGGTCACGGTGGAGCCGATTCCTGGCCCGAGCGCGGTGGTCGCGGCGTTGTGTGTCGCGGGCCTGCCAGTCGGTCGCTTCCGATTCGATGGCTTTCTTCCGAGGTCAGGAAGCGCTCGAAAACGCGCGTTCGATCGGCTGGTGGATTCCGACTGCGCGACTGTCTTGTTCGAATCCCCACATCGCATCCGGTCGACTCTCGACGAGCTCGAGGCACTCCTCGGGGAGGGGCGACGAATCGCCTTGTGCCGAGAGCTCACGAAGGTTCACGAGGAAACGCTTCGGGGCACCATCCCGCAAGTGCGAAGCATGTTGTCAGATCCGGTGAAGGGGGAGATCACCCTCGTCGTCGCAGGGGGGACGGCTGCTCCGCCTGCCGAGGACATCGACGTCGGCACGCTGGTCGACCAATGGCAGCAACGCGGTCTGACGCCGAAGGAAATGATTCACAAGCTACAAGAGGACCACGGTTGGAAGCGAAACGCGGCCTACCAAGCGGTGCTCGCTGCGTTGGAGCGCGGGGACGACTAGGCGGACGACGTCGGCAGAGTCATGCAGATCCGGAGGCTTCCCGCCGTTCCGGCCTCCGTCCAGATGCGTCCCCCTTGCGCCTCGATGATCCTCCTGGCGACGGCGACCTCCAACGCCAGAGCATCGGCGACCGAAAGGGGCTCGCGCAGGCGCTCGACGACGGCCAGCTCACCTGCGGCTGAATCCTCGATGCTCGTGATCAAATCGAACTGCACGAATCCATTGCCCACCTGCTCTCTGCGTGGAGGCCGTGCTCGGAAAGCGAGGTCGGTGGCAGAAGAACGCATCACCAATACGGCCAGGCTCACCAACGCCTGGACCGTGCGCTGACGATCCACGAATACGCGAGGCAAGCTTTCGGTAGCCACGCTGACCACCGAGCCACCGTCGATCCTGGAGCGCACGAAACCGATGGCTTCCGCGATCAAGTCGTCCGGTGCAACCCATTGCTGATGGAGGCGCAGGGTGCCTGCCTCGAGCTTCGCTTCATCCACGATGGTCGAAACGAGTCGCAACAATCTCTCGGCGCTGGCCCGAATGGTGCGGACGCTTCGCTCTTGCTCGGAGTTGAGCGTGCCGTCGATACCGCCCAACAACATGTCGGAGAAACCCGTGACCGAGTTCAAGGGGTTTCGAAGCTCGTGTCCGAGCGCGCTCAAGAAACGGGCTCGACTTCGATCCGAAAGGCTCGGTCCCGGCTGGATGACACGACTCGAATCGCTTTCGACCGGCTCGACCGGCTGACCGAGCCCATTCTCGTCGCTTGAGGAGTCCATGGAGCCGTGCTTCGGCGACGAATCCTGCCGACGTCGAAACACCCACGCGCTCCAGAACAGCCCCAAGACGAGCACCAAGAGACCGCCCGCGAGGCGATATCGGTCCGCCAACGACACCCACGTGAGCACGAAGTACAGCACGAGGCCATACGCCAGCCAGCGACTCGAGCTCTCGGCCCGAAGGCGGCCCCGAACCGTCATGCGACCTCCATTGGAAGGCGAATCAAGAATCGCGAGGGGGTGCTCCCGTGGTAGAGCGACCCTCGATGCAGGGTGATGATCTCGGAGGTTACGGCAAGCGGCCATCGGCGAATCGCTGCGATGTCTTCCGCATCCAACACCTCCCGGGGCGTCGGAAGTGAATCCAACACCGGGTCGTCCGACGGATGCGCGCTCAGCTCGATCGACAACGTCTCGCCCGATCCCGAAAGACCCAACCGTATCTCGGCGTCGCGGTGGTGAGCCGCGAGACAATCGGCCAGGACGAGGATGGTCCGTCTGAGACGCACCTCGTCGACGCTGGCCACGAGCGACTCCGCGGGAAGCTCGAAGCGAGCGGCTCGCTTGCTCGACCACAGCTGTCCAGCCTCGACCGCGCTGCGGCGAACGAGCTCGCGGACGTCGGCGCGGTCGGTCTCCAACCGCAGCTCTCCATCGGCGAGCTGGGAGAGGTCCAATGCGCTGTCGAGCAGGATCCGAAGACGGATTCCCGAAGCCCGAATGATTTCGATGTCTTCCCGCTGAGAGGGATTGACCTCACCGTCGATCCCGCGAAGTAGAACGTCCGAAAACCCGAGCACCGCGTTCAGCGGAGTTCGAAACTCGTGACGCAGCGCCATCAGATAGTCGATCTCTGGAGGCGGGACATGACGGCTCGGACCTTTGCGCGGATTGGATGAGCCGGGCTGCGCCGTGGGCGGCTTCTCGACCTCGCGGCTCTTCGAGGCCGGGGCGACATCGCTGCCGTTCTTTTGGCGATGCCCCCACACCGCGACCGCGACGAACGCCAACGACGTCATTCCTGCAAACGTCAACCAACCCCCCGGGTCGCGCAAATCGCCGACGAACGCGAGGCCGAAGCCCGTCAGCAGAGCCATCGCCCCCACGTGCATCCTCAGACGCGGCATCGCGCCGCGGCCTGCGTCGACCTGACTGACGTCCGCCAGCTCACTCATCTCAGCGACCGACCCTCAGCTCGGGTACCTGAGTCGAACCCTCGTCGCGCAAACGAAGCGCCAAATCGATCCTCGCGGCCGCGTTGATGAGCCCGAGATGGCTGAATGCTTGCGGAAAGTTTCCGAGCAACGTCTGGGTGCCGGGATCGATCTCCTCGGAAAGCAGTCCGAGGTGGTTCGATGCCTCGGCGTGCGCGAGGAATACCCGTTGCGCCTCCTCGATTTCGCCTGCCATCGCGAGAGCTTCCGCCAACCAGAACCCGCAGAGTATGAAGGCTCCCTCCTTGCCCCCGACTCCATCGTCCCAGCGATATCGGTATAGATGAGGACCGTGCCCGAGCTCGGACCGCACCCACTCGACGGTACGAAGGACTCGATCGTCACTCGGCGGCAAGAATCCATGAATCGGGAGCAACAACAGGGATGCATCGGGATGCTCGTGGCCGTAAGCCGCCACGAAGCGCGTGCCCCTTTCGTCCAACCCGCGAACGCAGAGCTCCGCGTGCAAGTCTTCCCCCACCCTCGTCCAACGGTCCCGCAGCGCGTGATCGCCAAACAACGGCGCCAGCTCCGCGCCGCGCCGCAGGGCGAGCCAGCTCATCAGCTTCGAGTGCACGTTGTGGCGTTTTCCCGCCCTCGGCTCCCAAATACCGTGGTCGGGCTCCATCCACGTCGCAGCCACGGTGTTGACGACCTCCCGAAGACGCCTCCACCCACGTAGCGTCAGCGACCCACCGCCGCGTTCGTAGACGTAGGCGGCATCCATCAACGTTCCTGCGGTGTCGAGCTGGAGCTGGTCGCGGGCGCCATTGCCGATGCGTACCGGCCGTGAGCCGAGATAGCCCTCGAGATGATTCAACGTCTGCTCATCGGGCACGCGGCCACCGTCCACCGCGTACATGATGTGGAGCTTCTCGTCCCGTTCGAGCATGTCTCGGACGAAATGGAAAAATTCCCGCGCCTCAGGCGTGCAACCCAGCAAGTTGGCCGCGCGTACGGCCATCGCAGAATCACGGGTCCACGTATAGCGATAGTCCCAGTTCCGCACGCCGCCGATCCACTCGGGAAGAGACGTGGTCGGCGCGGCAACCATGGCGCCCGTCGGCGCGTACATCAGGAGCTTGAGCAGAAGAGCGGACCGAACGACGTGGTGGCGCCACGGCCCGTCGTACTCGAGCTGTCTTACCCAGTCTCGCCAACGGCTGCGCGTGCTCCGAAGAGACTCGTAAGGACGATACGCCGAAATCGATTCCGACTCGAACGCGCTCCAGCTCAACACCAACCATTCGCGCTCGCCCGCCTTCAGAGGGAAGACGGCCTCGACTCCGCCCTCGGGTCGCTCCTTCCAGACCCCGCTTCTCCCGAGCACCGCAACCAATCCTTCGCCGGTTTCGCTGGTCGCAACGACCGACGAACCGGCAACGCGGAGCCGTGTCTTGGCACGACCGTAGTCGAACCGGGGATCGAACACGACGCGAACCGACGCTTCTCCTTCGACGCATTGCACTCGGCGATGTACTTCGTGCACGGCCGAGCGAGGATCATCGGACCAGGGCATGTAGTCGGTGAGCCGAATGATCGCCCGGCCGTCTTGGACACGAAAGAGCGTTTCGAGGACGTTGGTGTCCGGATCGTAGCGTTGCAGAGTCTCGAACGGGTAGTCCAACGGGCCGACGGAGGTCGAGCCTCCCCTCGTCCCATCGAGCAAGGCTCCGAAGACACTCGGACTGTCGAATCTCGGAAAACACAGCCAATCGATCGTTCCGTCGACTCGGACCAGCGCAGCGGAGCATCCGTCGCCGATGAGACCGTGATCACCGATGGACAATCTCTGTCTCGACGCTTCACTTGGGAAGACGAACGGCCGGTTCAGCCGTCGGGCCGCGCTGTAGAGGTCCATCCGCCGCGCAGGATAGCAGATCGTGCGCTTCGCGATGCACATGCTAGAGCCAGCTCGTGTCGCCGAAAAAGACACGCTGGGCGCTACCCTTGTTGCTGATGGCGCTGACGTTTCTTTCCACGTTCTACGTGGGCGCCGGCATGGTGCTCGGAAAACCGCCGACTTCGCTCGAAGAGCTGAGCGCAGGATGGGTGTTTTCGATACCGCTCATGGCCATCTTGATGGCGCACGAGTTCGGGCACTTCTTCGCAGGCATGTATCACCGGGTGGAGGTCTCGCCGCCTTATTTCATTCCGGTGCCCTTCTTCCTGTTCGGCACGATGGGCGCGGTCATCCAAATCCGCGAGCGGATCCGATCGAGAAACGCCCTCCTCGACATCGGCGCCGCAGGACCGCTTTGCGGCATGGCGGTCGCGCTCCCCGTCATCGCCTACGGCATCGCTTCGTCTCCGGTCGCGGAGCTGCCCGAGGGGCCCTACATCGTCGAGGGCCGCTCCATCTTGTACCTGGCGCTCTTGCACGGCTTGAAGGGATCGATCCCTCAGGGCTACGACATCATGCTCACTCCGACCGCACTGGCTGGATGGGCTGGCCTGTTGGTCACGATGATCAACCTGTTGCCGTTCGGACAGCTCGACGGGGGTCACGTGGCGTATGCGTTGCTTGGGCGACGTCAGAATCGAATCTCCCGCTTCGTGCTTCGCTTTCTCCCGCTCTTGGCGGTCTTGGTTTGCCTGGCCTATGGCATTCCGGCGTATCTCCGCGGGATACGAGGCGACCAGCTCGTCTACGATGCGTCGGCCGGGATGCATTGGTTGGTATGGGCGCTGGTGCTGTGGTTGCTCACACGCGCCACGGGACCCGACCACCCACCCACCGAGGATTCGTCGCTCTCCCCGCGCCGGCGCCTCGTCGGCTGGCTGACGCTCGTCCTTTTCCTGCTGCTGTTCATGCCGGCCTGGATTCGGATGCAGTAGGAAATTTCACCCAATCGTCCGAATTTCTTAGTTTCGGGACCATGCTCGTGAGCCGTCTCCTCGTGCTGTTCGTCGCCGCGTGGATCGGTGCGTTTTTGGCACCCTCGCCGGCCGAGGCATGGACGCGCGCGGTCGTGGGGGGCGCCCGCGCGGTCGTCGAGCTCGATCCCGACGCCACCGTCCGCGTGCTGCTTCGCCTCGACTTGGAAGTCCAGGCAGGCTGGCTTCAGGAGCTCGAACTGGCGGGCTTGGGGTCTTCGGTGTCCCTCGATGGATCGCAGGCTCCGTACTTGCGTTCCGAAGAGGGCGAGATTTTTCGTCCCGAGGTGGAGGTCGACGAACGGGGAAGCATCCATCTCTCCTTCAGCCGGCGGGAGGCACCACGCCGAGGCGAGTATCGGGTCTTCCTTCGCTACCGAGCCAATGCCGAGGTGACGACGACGGCGGTCGGGAACGAGTCGCGTGCACGGGTCGTCTGGTCGGTTCCGGCTTGGGAAACCGGGCTTCAAGGCGTGTCCGTCGAGATCCGGGCACCCAAAGGAGCCACCGTTCCGACCGATTTGGGAGAGCCACCGGCAGGCGTCGAGGTCCGCGTCGTCGAGCAACCCAAGCGCACGGTCATCGAGTGGAACCGCATTCACCTTCCGAGGCTCACACCTTGGCCGCTCACGATCGACGTCCCGTCCGAGTCCATGTCTCTGCCGCCCGCACCGGCTAGGCAGCCGTCGGTCGGATTCAAGCCGTTGGACATGCCGAAAAGACGACCGCTCGCGTGGGTTCTCCTCGTGATTGCGGCCCTGGCACTGCTCAAGCGCAAATCGATCGAACTTTTCATGGGTCCCGAGCTCCTTTGGGTTCGCGCGTCATGGGCTCGAATCCTCGGAGTCACGGCCGTGCTCGTCGGCATTGGCCAGTGGTGGGACCCCGACGGCGTCCTGCTCGGACTGCCCTTCATCGCGTTTGCCT
>CAZBWQ010000031.1:0-39460 GCA_964495565.1 uncultured Sandaracinaceae bacterium
GGAGGTAGTGCTCGGCGGTTTGGTCCCATCGAAAGTTGTGCCTCACGTAGTCCGCGGTCCGGGAGCTGGCGTCGCGCAGACGCTCCGGGTCGTCGAGCAGCCACTCGATGCGCGCTGCGAACGCGTCGGCATCGCCCGAGCGTGCCAACCAACCGTTCGTGCCGTCCTCGATGACGTCCCGAATTCCTTCGAGGTCCGCGGCCAAGGTCGGCAATCCGCATGCCCCGGCTTCCAACATCACGATCCCGAAACCTTCCATGTCCCCCGGTACGACGATGTTGGGCATCACGAAGACCTGTCCGCGTCGATAGAGCTCGAGCAGCTCCGCTTCGCCGACTCTGCCGAGGCATGCCACGCGGTCCTGCATTCCGGCCTCGACGATCGCCTGCTCGATCCGCTCCCGCTCCGGGCCGTCCCCCGCCAGCCAAAGAACCACGCGAGAAGGAAGCTTCGGCATCACCTCCGTGATGAACCACGCGAAGCCTTTCCGACGGACTTGGCGCCCGACGGCTACCAACAAGAAAGCGTCGCTGGCGAGCGGCGGTGCCGAATCGATGGCGACCTCGGACGGCGCGTCGCGCCTCGCGAAAACCCCGTCGAACCGCTCCAGATCGACGGCATTGGGAACGACGTGCATGCGCTCGCGTGGAAGTCCGCGCGCCACGAGCTGTTCGCCGGTCGCGCGGCTCACCGGCATCACCACGTCGAGCGAGCTGCACAGGCGCCGGAGAGCCAGTTGATACGCCGGGTTCGGATCGGTCACGTCGAGACCGTGTGCGATCGCCGCCAACCGGACTCGATTTCTCTTCAGCGAGGCACCCGCGACGAGAAGAGGAAGCGCGGTCGTCATGCTGGTGAAGACAATGGCGTCGACCCGACGCCGGCGCGCTTCCCGTTCGAGGCGAAACGCGAGGGACACGAGAAAAGGAATGGCCTTCACATGCACCCACTTCCAGCTCGAGGCCAGGGCAATCGTCGACAGCTCGACGTCCGACCGGGATCGAAGAGCGGCGTGAAGCTCCGTCGCCACGCGCTGCATGCCTCCCACGTTGCTCATGGGCTCCCCAGGTGGCGGGAACGAGTGAGAAACGAACAGCAAGCGCATCACGCAGGCGTGATACAGCGCCCTCGATCGGAATACCAGCGCCCAGACATCCCGAGTGCTATGGAAAGGTCATGATCATCGAGCATTTTCCGGTGGCGCCTCTCGGCTGCAACTGCGTGATTCTCGGCGATGAGGAACGCGGCAGCGCAATCGTCGTCGACCCCGGCGGCGAAGCGCCTCGGATCTTGGCTCGGCTTCGAGAGCTCGGGCTTCGCTGCGAGGGAATCGTCCACACCCACACGCATTTCGATCACATCGGCGCGACCAGCGAGGTGCAGCGCGCCACCGATGCCCCGACGATGATCCACGAGCAGGATCTGTTCCTCTACGAAGGCGTGCAGATGCAGCTCGACAGCTTCCGCGTGCCGTTTCGAGCACCCGAAATGGCCGAGATCGACCGCTTCGTAGTCGAGGGGGACACCGTCCACGCGGGCTCCCTCGAAGCCTCGGTGCTGCACACGCCGGGGCACTCGCCTGGCAGTATTTGCCTCACGGTCGAGGGAGATCGGCCGATCGTGATCGCCGGCGACACCCTGTTCGCCCGCAGCGTAGGCCGGACGGACCTGTGGGGTGGAGACACCTCGGAGCTGATGCGCTCGATTCGGCACAAGCTCTTCGCACTGCCGGAGGAGACGCTCGTCATCTGCGGTCACGGCCCGAGCACGACGATCGGCGAAGAGCGCCGCTTGAACCCTTTCGTCGGCGTCGGTTAGTCAGTCGCGCCAGAGCTCGAGCGCACCGCATAGCGCTTGCTCCAGCGAGAAGAAGCGAACGTTGTCGGGGAGCTCGGCGCGGAGGTGACGCGTGTTGCCTCCCCCCAAGTGAAGCAGGTCGTAGTTGAAAATCGGCTCGAGCTGCGCGAGCGCATCCAAGACGCGATTGGTCCACTCGACCGGGCCGATCCGCTTGAGCTCGCTGTCGCGGACCAGATCTTCGTACGTGAAGCCCTTTCGAAACGGGTGGTGCCCGAGCTCCAGGTTCGGAACGAGCCGCCCGTCGGTGAACAACGCCGTCCCCATCCCCGTTCCCAAGGTAACCACCATCTCCACGCCCTCGCCCTGGATCACGCCGAGCCCCTGAAGGTCCGCGTCGTTGAGTACCCGCACCGGCCGCTCGAGAAGCTGGCTCAGGCGTCCGCGCAGCTCGACTCCGTGCCAGAGCTCGTTTCCGAGATTGGGCGCGTTCCAAGTCACGCCACCCTTGACCACTCCCGGAAATCCGACCGAGACGCGACGATGTGGCGGCAACGTGTCCGCCATGTCGTGGATCAGACGAAACACGCTCTCGGGATCCGCCGGGGACGGCGTCTCGCGGCTCTCCCTCTGTGACATCGCCTCCCCCTGGTCGTCGAGCACCAGCACCTTGATGCTCGTTCCTCCGATGTCGACCGCCAGCGTGCTCATGATTGCCCTCCTCCGTGTCGTCGGTAGTAGTCGATCAGCTGGCACGTCGACGAGTCGTGCTCGCACTCCGACGTGTCACGGAGCTCGGGGACGATCGCTTTCGCCAGCTGCTTGCCGAGCTCGACGCCCCATTGGTCGAAGCTGTAGATGTTCCAAATCACGCCCTGAACGAAGATCTTGTGCTCGTAGAGCGCGATCAATCGTCCGAGGGCGGCGGGCGTCAGCTTTTCGAGCATGAGGGTGTTGCTCGGACGATTCCCCGGAAACGTCTTGTGCGGTGCGAGCATCGCGACACGGTCGGCTGGCAGCCCGGCATCCTGGAGCTCTTGCTTTGCTTCCGCGGTGGTCTTTCCGACCATGAGCGCCTCGGATTGCGCAATGCAGTTGGCCACCAAGAGATCCTGGTGGTCCCCGATGGGGTTGTGGCTTCGTGCCGCGACGATGAAGTCGCAGGGAACGAGATGCGTGCCCTGATGCAGGAGCTGAAAGAAGGCGTGCTGCCCGTTGGTCCCGGGCTCTCCCCACACGATGGGGCCCGTGGTGTATTCGCCGATGATCGTTCCATCCCGGGAGACACGCTTTCCGTTGCTCTCCATGTCGGCCTGCTGAAGGTAGGCAGGAAACCGATGCAGGTACTGGTCGTACGGAAGGATCGCGTGCGACGAGGAGCCGAAGAAATTCTGATACCAGACGCCCAGCATCGCCATGATGACTGGAATGTTCTCGCGTAGCGGCGTCGCCCGGAAGTGCTCGTCCACTTCCCAAGCGCCCGTCAAGAGCTCTTCGAAGCGGTCCATGCCGATCACGATGGCGATGGAGAGCCCAATCGCGGACCACAACGAGTATCGTCCGCCGACCCAATCCCAAAACCCGAACATGTTGTCGGGATCGATGCCGAACTCCACCACGGCATCACGGTTCGTCGAAAGCGCCACGAAGTGCTTCTCGACTGCGGCCTCGCTCCCCAATTGCTGCACGAGCCATTGGCGGGCCGAACGCGCGTTCGTGAGCGTCTCGAGCGTCGTGAACGTCTTGGAAGCCACGATGAACAGAGTGGTCTCGGGCTGCACCTGTCGCAGAACCTCGCTGAGATGCGTGCCGTCGACGTTCGAGACGAAGTGGGCTCGCAATCCTTGCTGCCAGTACGGACGCAACGCTTCGGTGACCATGACCGGACCCAAGTCCGATCCACCGATGCCGATGTTGACGACGTCGGTGATGGCGCGCCCCGTGTAACCGACCCAGTCGCCTCGCCGAACGGCATCCGAGAAGGCTCTCATCTGCGCGAGCACGCGCCGCACGTCCGGCATCACGTCCACGCCATCGACCATCACCGGTGCATCGCCGCGGTGCCGAAGAGCCGTGTGAAGCACCGGGCGATTCTCCGTCTCGTTGATCGCCTCCCCGGCGAACATGCGGCGGATCCACTCTCGGAGATCGCACTGCTCGCACAGCTCGATCAGCAGAGAAAGGGTCTGCTCCGCGATGCGGTTCTTCGAGAAATCGAAGAGTATGTCGCCCATCCGGAGCGAGAACCGAGCAGCCCGTTCTGGGTCCTGCTCGAAGAGATCTCGCATCCGGTGGTCGCGGATCTCCTCGTGATGGAGGCAGAGCGCGCGCCAGGCTTCGGTTTGGGTGGGGTCGGCCATCGAGGCAAAGTTAGCCCCGCTGGCGCCCGAACGCATCGCGTTTGATGTAGACGCGGCTCAGAGCAAGGGCGCCAGGACGAGGGCGACGATGCTCATCAGCTTGACGAGGATGTTGAGCGAGGGACCCGCCGTGTCCTTGAAGGGGTCGCCGACCGTGTCACCCACGACCGCGGCGTTGTGGGCCTCGCTACCCTTCGGATGCACGGTGCCGTCCTTCATCTTGTAGCCGCCACCCTCGAAGGACTTTTTCGCGTTGTCCCAGGCCCCACCGGCGTTCGCCATGAAGAGCGCCATCAACACGCCCGAGACCGTGACACCGGCGAGGAGCCCGCCCAACGGCTCGGCGCCCATCAGGAAACCGACCAAAACCGGGGTGAGGATGGCGAGCGCGCCGGGCGCGATCATGCGCTTGATCGACGCCTCGGTGGAAATCTTCACACACCGCGCCGTATCCGGCTTGGCTTTGCCTTCGAGAAGCCCGGGGATCTCCCGGAACTGGCGACGAACCTCCGAGATCATGTCCATGGCGGCGACGCCGACGGCATTCATGGCCATCGAGGAGAACAGGAACGGCAGCATCCCGCCGAGGAACAGACCAGCCATCACCAGCGGCTTCGAGATGTCGATGCCGGTGATCCCCGCCGTCTGGGCGAACGCCGCGAAGAGCGCGAGTGCCGTCATGGCCGCCGATCCGATCGCGAAGCCCTTTCCGATGGCCGCCGTCGTATTGCCCACCGCGTCGAGCTTGTCGGTGCGCTGACGGACGCTCGGCTCTTGATGACTCATTTCCGCGATGCCGCCCGCGTTGTCCGCGATGGGACCGTAGGCGTCGACCGCGAGCTGGATGCCGGTCGTCGAAAGCATGCCGAGCGCGGCGATGGCCACGCCGTAAAGACCCGCGACCTGGGCGGCGATGACGACGCCGAACGCAATGACGATGACCGGCAGGGCGGTCGACTGCATCCCCACGCCGAGGCCTGCGATGATGTTGGTGGCGGTGCCGGTCTTGCTCTGCTCGGCGATGCTGTCGACCGGGGCCTTCTCCATCGAGGTGTAGTACGAGGTGATGAGACCGACGGCGACACCGGCAGCCAGACCCGCGACGGTTGCCCAGCCCACGTTGATCCAGGTCACCAACTCGCCTTGGGGCGTGGTCGCGCCCGCGGCCGGCCACATCAAGTACGAAATGCCGAAAGTTGCCGCTGCCATGACGCCGGCAGCGCCGAAAGCGCCGGTGTCGAGCGCGTGCTGGGGATTGCCCCCTTCCTTCGTGCGGACGAAGAAGGTCCCGACGATCGAGCAGATGATGCCGCCGCCCGCGATGACCAGGGGCATGATGACGGGACCGATCGTCGACCCATTCGCCACGGCGTCGAAGCCCAGCCCGAGGACCATGGCGCCGATGATCGCACCGACGAACGATTCGAACAGGTCCGCGCCCATGCCGGCCACGTCGCCAACGTTGTCTCCCACGTTGTCCGCGATGACTGCCGGGTTCCGAGGATCGTCCTCCGGGAGCCCGGATTCGACCTTGCCGACCAGATCGGCGCCCACGTCGGCCGCCTTGGTGTAGATGCCTCCTCCGACACGTGCGAAGAGCGCGATCGACGAAGCTCCCATCGAAAAGCCGGTGATCACGTTGACGGTTCGCGTCAAATCCCATCCGAGGACGTTGGTGAAGATCAAGTAGAGCGCTCCGAGACCGAGCGTCGCGAGACCGACCACGGTCATGCCCATCACGGTTCCACCGGAAAAGGCGACGGCCAGCGCCGGCGAAAGCCCTTGGCGTGCGGCCGCCGTGGTCCGCACGTTCGCGTTGGTCGCGACCTTCATCCCGGCCCAGCCGGCCGCAGCCGAGGACGCGGCGCCGGCGACGAATGCGCCGGCGATCTGCCAGCCGCGAGTTGGGTCTCCGTAGTAGGCGACACCCAGAATGGAGCCGACGATCAACACGAAGATCGCGAGCACCCGATATTCCGCGCGCAGGAATGCCAGTGCACCCTCTTGAATCCGGCCCGCGATCTCGACCATCGTCGAGTCACCGGCGTCCTGCTGGGACACCCAGCTTGCCTTCACCCAGGCAAAGACCAGAGCGAGCACGCCCGCAACGGGGGCTGCGTAAATCAGATTTTGCATATCCGCTGAACCTCGAGTTAAGCCCGACCCCGGTTGAAAGCTGGCGGGCGGCGCCGTTCTACAAGAAATGAAAAACAGGTCAAACGAAGCGACAGGGATTCCGTCAGAGCCCCGAAATTACTCGCAATTAGCTCTCTCTGGCTTCGGCGATCGCCTCACGGGCCGCGGCGAAGTCCGACGGCCCCTGCACGTTCACGCGGCCTGCGCGCTTGTCGATCCGCACCAACAAGCCGCTGAGCACCCTGCCCGGGCCTACTTCGACGAAGAGAGAAACCCCGTCGGCAATCATGCGGCGGACGCTGTCCTCCCATCGAACGGGTCTGCTCACCTGGCGAACGAGGGCGTCCTTGGCGGGCTCGGCTTTCGTCACGGGCTGTGCGTCCACGTTCACGTAGACCGGCACACGCGGATCGCGGAAGGCCACTGCGTCGATGTCCTCGCTCAAGCGTGCCTCGGCCGGTTCCATCAGTGACGAGTGAAAAGGAGCGCTCACCGGCAAGGTGCTGGCGCGTGCTCCCGCTTCCTTGAGCTTCACGCCTGCTTCTTTCACGGCCTCGGTTTCGCCCGCAATGACGGTCTGCTC
The DNA here is from genome assembly GCA_964495565.1 of uncultured Sandaracinaceae bacterium. Classification (GTDB taxonomy): domain Bacteria; phylum Myxococcota_A; class Polyangia; order Polyangiales; family Houyiibacteriaceae; genus SG8-38. The sequence goes on from CAZBWQ010000031.1 coordinate 6,877, forward strand.
CGGGGAGTTGTAGTTCACGGCCTGAACGAGCCCGGGAACCTCGGCACAGATGCGCTCGACCAGACCTCGATCGGCTTTGAGCACGGCTGCCATCGCACCGAGCCCGTACGGAACGGCGTCCTGCATGTACTGGCCTCGCTTGCGCACCAAGCGCACGGCATCGGACAACCCGAGCGTACCCGCAGCGACGTGGGCAGAATACTCTCCCAGGCTGTGTCCGGCTACCACGTCGAAAGGCGCATCGAGCGCGCGTAGGAGCGCGATCGACGTGGCCAACACGGCAGGCTGTGTGTTGGCGGTCAGCTTGAGCTCTTCTTCGGGTCCCTCGAAGCAAAGACGAGACAGCGCTTCACCGAGTGCCTCGTCGACTTCGTCGAATACGGCACGCGCCGCCGGGGAGGTCTCGTAAGCCTCCCTTCCCATGCCGACCTTTTGACTGCCCTGACCGGGGAAGACGAATGCGACCTTGCCCATTGGGCAGGTGCATAGCACGATCTTCGAGGGGGTTGAGTTGATCGAAGAGCCGAACGCCGAGGATCGAGAGCATCTGAGCGCGCTTTCCATCGGCCACTACGTTCTGGCGGGGCTTTCCCTGTTGGGCGTCGCACCCGTGCTGATCTACGGAACCGCCGGGGCCAAGTTGCTGGACGAGCTCGGCGGCGACCTCACGATGGCCATGGGCGACCTTCCGGCCCACGCCGGCTCGAGCCCCCTCGGCGGAAGCCCGGACGCCATGCTGGAGGATCTGAGCACGCTCCTCACGGTGGGCATCGCATCCTGGATCGCGCTCTCGGTGCTCGCCGCGATTCACCTGGCAGCCGTTGGAATCATGTTGCGGCGACGACGCTGGTGGACGTTTTGCTACCTCACGGCCTGGGGCGAGTGCTTGATGTTTCCGTTTGGCACGATCTTGGGAATCTTCTCGATCATCGTGCTGGGGCGCCCCTCCGTGAAACGCCTCTTTGGCGTGGGCGATGCGGCGACCGCGCCTGCGGCCATTGACAACGGCCCACGCCGGCCGTAGCGATTGGGGGGATTGTTCCATGGTTGATGCCGAGGCACTCGAAGAACGAATTCGCAAGGGGCTCGGGAGTGTTGCGCACCTCCAGCTCAGGGATTTGACCGGCACGCGAGACCACTGGGAAGCGGTGATCGTCGCAGAGGCATTCACCGGAAAGAGCCGCATCGAGCAGCATCAGATGGTCTACGCGGCCCTCGGCGAGCTCATGGCGGGACCCGTACACGCACTTGCGCTCAAGACCTACTCGCCCGAGAGTTGGGACGAGGAAGAGGGTTAATCGATGGAAGACAGCTTGCGACAACGCATACAGGAGATCATCGACGGTCACGACGTCGTGCTCTTCATGAAGGGCACCAAGCACTTCCCCCAATGCGGCTTTTCCGCCACGGTGGTCGAGGTGTTGCGCCGTTCGGGGTCCGATTTTCAGGACGTCAACGTGTTGGAAGATCCAGGGATCCGGCAGGGAATCAAAGAATTCACGAACTGGCCGACGATTCCGCAGCTCTACGTTCGAGGGAAATTCGTCGGAGGCTGTGACATCGTTCGTGAAATGTACGAAAATGGTGAGCTAGACGCGGTACTCTCGCCCGGCGAGAGCTGATGCGTCAGCCATCATGGCAGAGCTGCTCGGAGGCAAGTACGAAGTCTTGGAGCTCGCCGGAGAAGGCGGCATGGCCAAGGTGTATCGGGGCCGGACGCACGGCGCCGCCGGCTTCGTCCGACCGGTTGCCATCAAGCGCGTGCTCGCGCCGCTGAGCCAGAATCCCGAATTCCTCAAGATGTTCGTCGAAGAGGCTCGTGTCGTCTCCGAGCTCGATCACCCCAACATCGCACAGATTCACGATTTCGACCGGGACCGCACCGGGGAGTACTACCTCGTTCTCGAATGGGTCGACGGGCTCACGCTCGCACAATGGCGCGATGGCTACCGTCGTATCGGGCTCCACACGCCTTGGAGCCTGACGGCCGCGATCGGAATCGAGGTTCTCGACGCGCTGCACGCGGCTCACGAGCACACCGACTCGCAGGGCCAGCATGCTCCCATCTTTCATCGTGACGTCACCCCGCAGAACGTCATGGTCAGCAACTGCGGTGTGGTGAAGCTGACCGACTTCGGTTTGGCCAAAGCGATGGATCGAAGCTCGATCACCAAGCCGGGATTCGTGAAGGGGAAGCTTTCGTATTTGGCGCCGGAGCTGACCTACGAAGCGCAGCCGAGCGCGCAGACCGACGTATTCAGCGTGGGCGTGGTGTTGTGGGAGGTGCTCGCCGGGGAAAAGCTCTTCAAGGGCAAAGATCCCCTCAAAGTCGTGGGCACGATTCGGAACCTGGAGATCCCGAGCCTGTCCGGGTTCCGGGCGGATCTCCCCTCGGGCCTGAGGGACATCATCGGGAAGGCGCTTCGGCGCAACCCAACCGAGCGTTACGGGTCCAGCCGGGAGATGGCGCGCGAGCTCGCAGCCCTGCTGCGAGAGACGGCCGAGCTCACCGACTCCCACGTGCTCGCACGGAGCGTGCGTTGGGCGCGCGAGCAACTGGATGAAGCGCCTGACCCAGAGCTCCCGACCAAGCCCTTTGCCGCGCGTGAAGCGTTGGAGCGAGCCGCGGCTGCCGACGAGACCGTTCCCGACACGAGCATTCCTCTCACCCGCAAGAAGTAGTCCGCTTTCGAGCTCGGTCGATCAAAGCAAATTGAAGCCCAAGCCAGCCGCAACCGAAAGCGCGACGAACGGCGGCGTCATTCCGATCACAGCCGCGATCATGTAATCGCGGAACGTGACACCCGACATCGCCAAGGTGTAGTTCACCGGAGGGATCGCCCACAAAAAGAGGCGAATGACGATCATGGACCGGATGGGCTGCTGCTCGAGGCGGTCGAGTGGCTTTTGCAGGAAGGGCCTTTCGATGTGCACGCTCTTGAGCGGCTGGCCGCCGATCGTCCGCACGATGACGAACGACACGGCGACCGAAATCGTCGCCGCGATCACCGAGGCCACGGAGCCCCAAAGGGGTCCATAAGCCAATCCGGACACCATCACGAACACGAACCCGGGGATGTACAGCAGCTGCCCCACGCAGAACGTCACGACGAAGACCAGAAAGCCCCCGACCCCCGCCTGTCGCATCGACTCGCGGATGCTCTCGACCGTCAATTGGTCGGTGAGCCCGCTGATGCGGCCGACGAGATACACTCCGATCAGAAAGACGGCCAGCAAAGCGAGGCGAACCTTGGTGCTCACGGCCGGCAGTAAGACACAGACCCGACCGCTGCACCAGCGAGGAGCTCGCCGTCACGGGGAGATCAGCATATCCAGAGGATTTCGCGTCACTCTGTTGGAGCCGTCCAGCGAGTTGATGTCGATCCGGCTCAAATCGACGCGTGGCGAGAAGACCTGGGCGTGAAACGAGTCCACGATGCGCTGAAGATGACTCCGTCCCCCCGCATCCTCTTCGAGCCCGGTTTCGCTGCAGCCCCACGAGGTCCCCGCTCGGCCGTACAAGCAGAGCTGCCCACCCCTTGCCTCGATGCGGAGACCATGGTCGGAGCGATCGAAACGCGGCGAGCGCATGACCGCATCCGCGAGCGTCTGATCGATCTCCGCTTCACTGGCCTCCACCGAAACGGGTAGCGCCCACCCGAGCCGGCGAAAGAGACCAGGATCGGTGTCCAATACCTCTTCGTAGAGCGCGGTCCTTTGCCGGGGATCGGAAAGCGATCGAGCAAGCACCGCGCGGACACGTTCGGCCAAGAGCGCATCGCCCGGTTGCAGCCCATCGAGGGCGCGACGTGCATGGGCGATGGCTTCGTCGTGGTTGCGTTGCCGAAGCGCGACCTCGGCAAGCACGGCTTCGTAATAGGCCGCGGCGCCCTCCCGTTCGTCGTCCTCGGCCACTTGCGTGACGGCTTCTCGGACCACGCCCGGTCCGAGGGCCCCGATCAGCTCTCCCAAGAGCCAGGGAGGCATGACTGCGCTCCGGGCCGTTCCGATGGCGAAGGTTCCGACCAAGCGGTCCGGGTCGTTCAAGAATCGAGCCGCCTGCCTTCCACTCAACCACGCCTGAAACCGGAGCCAAAGAGCTTCGGCGCGCGCCCACCAGCGCACATGCAACGGCTCCGTCACCGCGCGTTCGAGGGTCATCTCGGCGAGCTCGAGCCGCGCTTGTCGGTCGAGCAGGGCCACGATGCTCCGGTCCTGAAGGGGGTGGCGGCTGTTGTGCGCACGGCGGTCGGGCAACACCGAGGCTTTGCTCGTGATTCGCAAGGCCTCGTCGGGTCTCCCCATCAGCAACAGAAACGCGGCCAGCGAGCGGCGCGCCTCGTTTCGATCGGAGTCCCGAACGTGCGCGGGCCTGGCCGCTCGGTGTTTCGGAACCTCGCGAAGCGCCGACAAGGCCTCGGCAAATCGACCCGCTCGCATGTAGAGGTCGGCGAGCTCGAGCCAGGGATTCCCGTACCAAGAGACGCCGCTCTTGGAAGCTTCCACCAATAGCCGTTCGGCTTCGTCGAAGCGAAAAACCGACCGCGCTGCTTCTGCGAAGTTGCCCAAATCGACGGCCGTGGCGCTGCCGAAGTGGGACCGGCCGTAGGCCACTGCATCCGCACAGACTTCGTAGCTCTTCTCGTCATCGCCTGCCTCGAACTCGATCGCACAAAGCGCATTCTTCGCACGCTCGATCTGGTAGGGATCTCCCGTGGCGAGCCCCTCTTCCGCGGCTCGCCTCGCGGCCTCGAACTCGCGCTTCTTCATGAGCGGCCAGGCGAGCTCGGCCTTGAGCTGAGGGGTGTAGAGCTCGTTGTATCGGTGCATGAATGCGAGCTGCTCGTCGTAGTGCTCGAGGTCGCCGTGCGCGCGAGTGAGCGACAGCAGAATGCGGGCATGCCATCGCCATGGCTGGCTTTGCGTGGGTTGCTCACCCTCGCGTGCTTCGAACGACTCGAGGGCGCGCGCATCGTGAAAGAGAGCTTTCGCAAAGTTGCCCTCGCCGTAGTGGTGAGCGACCCCGAGAACGAGGTGAGCGACGTAGGAATCGGGGTGCGCCGCCAGATGCTTCTCCGCTTCCTCCCGCGCCTTTACGTATCGCTCCTGCTCGACGAGCTGCCACAACGCGATCTCTGCATCGGATGCCTGCTCCCCCTCGAGCATGATCGGCTCGATCATCTCGTCCGCAGTCGCCGAGCCGGGCCCAACGAAAAGCACGGACAACGTCAACAACAGCGCTGTGGCTCGGTTTCGCATCTCAGCTACGTCGCAGGCTGGCGCGCGCCAACTTCTCGATCTCGACGCTGGTCGCTTCTGCAATCAGGGCGTCGACGTTCTCGACGCCCGGAGCGCACTCCAACCGGTGCTTGAACACGAAGGGCGCCAAGGCCTCGATGTCCTCGGGAGCGACGAAATCCCGGCCGTGGATGAGCGCGCGAGCCTGAAGGGCCGGCAACATGAGAACGAGCGCACGCGTCGAGGCCCCCTGCAAGACGCGAGAGTCGCTGCGCAACTGACGCGCCAAATCGACCAAGGCTTCCTTGACGACGGGGGCGACATGCACGCGTGCCCGCGTCTGGCGGCGCGCAGCCAGGAGCTCGTCGCGTGTGACCCCGGGGTAGTCTCTCGCCACGTCCAGGCTCGGCCGCGGATACTGATCGAGCACCTCCAGCTCTGCCGCCCGCTCGATGTGCTTCATCTCGATTTTGAACAAGAAACGGTCGAGCTGCGGGGTGGGAAGGGGATAGGTGCCCGCCAAATCCAGAGGATTTTGCGTGGCGATCACGAAGAACAGCTCGTCCAGCGGATACGACTGGTTGTCGACGGTGACCTGTTTTTCCGCCATGGCCTCGAGCATGGCGGCCTGAACCTTGGGCGAGGTTCGGTTGATCTCGTCGGCCAAGACGATGTGCGCGAAAACCGGTCCACGCCGGAACGCGAATCGGTTGGTCTCGACGTCGAAGATGTTGGTTCCCGTGATGTCGCTAGGCAGCAAATCCGGGGTGAACTGGATGCGACGAAAGGCCGAGACGCCCCTGACTTCGTCGCCCTCTGCCAGCGCATTTCCGAGGGCGCGGGCCAAGGTCGTTTTGCCCGAGCCCGGATAGTCCTCGAGCAGGACGTGCCCGTCGGCAAGCAATGCGATGAGCACGAGCTCGACCACGTCATCACGGCCCCGCACCGCCGCTTTGAGTCGCGCGCCCAGACGCTCTGCGACCTCCCGCGCCGCGGTGAGCTCGTCGTCCATGGGTTGTCTAACTGCTTGCTGCATATCGGCTCCAGGCTCGTCGGTAAGATGGCATCATTTCGCGCGCAACCAAGACCAGGGTGTAATCAAACCCAAAAAGCGCCTCCATCTCGGGAAACGCACCCGCACGTCGTGGCGCACGGCCGCGGCATCGTCTCGCAGTCGACGTGGATCGGGAGCGCGCTCGCCGAAGGCCGCAGCGATGTGGGCCGCCGTCAATCTCTCGAACGAAGGAAGATACTCTCGAATCCGCCGCGCGAAGGCTTCTCGCGATTCGCCTGCTCGCCGACGAATCGCGACCTCGGCAATGCGATCGAGCTCGGCACGGTAGACCACGCGCGGAAGCGAGTGAACCGGCGCCACGCGGGGGACGAGCCTGCGCCACAGCTTGACGAAGTAGAGCATCGTCAACGCGAATGCCGCGAGCAGAAGCAGCCAGGTTCCGGCCGTCCACGTCAGATGGCGGGCGAGCTCCTTGATCTTCGGAATGTTCGTCGCCGAGAGCGGGATTGGAGAGGCCCCCCGGGCGAGCTCTCCGAGCAATCGCTGGAGATCGGCATCCATCGGTTGCTCTGGCGGGTCGAGCGCGCGCTCCGGATACACGTCGAGCACCACCCATCCGAAACCATCCACGTAGACCTCGGGCCACGCATGAGACGCGCCACCAGAAAGCAATAGAGACGAGCCGCCCTGCCGCGCAGATTCACTGATCGCGTAGCCCGTGGCCACCCGGGCTGGAATCCCCAGGCTGCGCATCAAGTAAGCAGCCGCGTGCGAGAAATGAACACAATAACCCGTCCGATCCCCAAACAAGAAGCTGGCGGTCGGGTCGTCCGCACCGGCATGCTCGTTCTGGAGGCTGTAAATTCCTTCCTGTCCGAGCCAGGACGTGACAGCGAAGGCGCGCGCGATGGCGTTGTCGCGAAGCTCGCCGGGCAACGAGGCGACGATTTGCGCCGCCAGCTCCGCGTAGCGGGCATCGGGCGGGGCTTCGGTGTAGTGCGCCCACTGCTCCTTGGACCACTCGGGCGATCCGAGCTCGGCATCGAGAAGCACGGCATAGTCTGCCGTCAGGACCCCGGACATCGCGCGATAGACCCGTCGGAACCGGTTGGGAGAGGGGTTCTGCAAGGGCTCGACCTCCACGGGCGCCTCGAGCGCAAACGGCTGCGTGTGGTCCGCCATCAGCGCGACGGTCGTCTCGAGCGGCCCCCGGTTCTCGTCGATGGGCGGCGCCGCGTCGATTCGCATCGGTCGCGTGGGGAAGTAGGGGATGAGATCGCGGTCGACGTCACTGCGCCCGGAGACGACCAATTTTCGACCGTTGTACTGGCTGAACGCCCCCTGACGGAAGTAGTAAACCCCGCTCGGCGGCGAGTAGTCGTCGTGGAAGAGGACGACCGCGACCGGCACCCGGTCGGCGCCCGAATCGTACTTGTCCCGAAACTCGAGCTCGCTGTTCGCGGCGCCACTCCGTTCGCGGCGTCTCTGCTCGCCGTCCTCGCCGTCGGTGTCGGTCGATCGAAGCCCGAGCCCTCCGCCTCCGTCCGGCGGCGGCGGCATTCCGACCAAAGGCGTCGCCAGGACGATGAGGGCCAGGAGTAGCCCGATGATGCCCAAGTTCAGCACCACGCGACCCAAACGCTGCTCGCGCAGGAGCAAGACCAGCCCGAGGACGGTGGCACTGCCTCCCATGAACAAGAAAAGCCAGGTTGGATCCCAACCGAGCGCGATCACCCAATCGGCCAGGTAAAAAGGCCGATTGATCGCGCCATGACGGTGCGGGATGAAGAGCTGCGCGAAAGCCACCGCGACCAGAAGCAACTCGAGCACCGTGAAAATCGCCCTCCGGATCGAGAGCGCGCGCATCGTCCCGCTGGCGATGGAAGCAATGGCCAGTGCCCCCACCGAGCTGGCCAGCCGAAGCGCGGTCACCGGACCCAACGTGGCGGCCACGGCCGAGCTCCGCGTCAGCATCGAGTGAATCCAGCCGACGAACAAGAGCGAGATCACGGCTCCGACGACGATCATGGGAGACCGCAGCCGGGATCGCCCGAGAGGTGCGCCGCAAAGGCAGCCCACGATGCCTCCGACGAACGCAGCGAGAGCGGACCCCGAGGGGGCCGTCGTCGCGACCAGGATGCTCCAGGCCAACCCGTGAATCGTCGCACGGACGATTTCGGCGAAGATCGCGAGGGCGCCGAACGAAGACCGCTCTGATCGTGCGCTCATGCAGCCCTCGTTCGGTGGGCGCTCGCGTGCCACCCTTCGCCGAGAATGCGACCGCTCCCCCGGTCGATGATGACGACCTCGCACCGCAGCTGCGTCAACGCTCGCCCGACCCGTTCGAGGTCCCCCCGGGAGACTCCGAACGAGGCTCGCGGCTCGAGCACCCAGCGCCTCCACGAAGGTGAAGGCTCGGGCTGGTAAACCGAATCGACCGCGATGACGATGCGCACCCGTCCTACGCGGCGCGACGCGACGGCGCGCATCTCGTCGAGCCAAGGACCCACCACGGGTGGCGCGAAGACCACCAGCGCCGCCGGACCCTGGGGATCGACTTCGGCCAGAAAGCGGCGAAGCCCTCGGCCCGTCGTTTCTCGAGCCGTCGACGACGTCAGAATCTTGTGAATGGCTTCCGATCGATCCGAGGTGGCCTCGGGCGCTCCGTCGGCGCCGAACTTCCAGTCGACTCCGAGCGCCTCTTCCTCGATGGCAGCTCTCGCAGCGGCGGCCGACGCCTCGTCGTGGGGCCCCGCGATGAGATACGCGAGCGTCTTGCGAGCGCGGCTGAGCGAGCGCTCGGGGGTCCGAACCATGAGCTTGCGCGTACGCCCGAAGACCTTCCAGTGAATGAAGCGGGCCGAGTCCCCGGGCACGTACCTGCGGAGCTCCACCCTGTCACCCTCTTCGAGCCCCATGGGGTGCGGGAAGTCCTCGCCCCCGGTCAAGGAGGTGAGCACGGGCAGCCTGCGCATGCCGCCGACGTGGGGCAAGACGCGAATCGGCCCTTCCTGCCGGTGCACGAACGCGATACGCGCCAGCCCAAACGCGTCCTGGACCACGATGCGACGGGAGATGGAGCCGAAAATGCCGCGGTCGTGGATGCGAGCACGCTCGCGGAGCCGCCCTTGCGAAGAGCTGGATTCGACCTGCGCCGCGGGGGGCGTCACCCAGCTCCACCGGAGCTGGACGGGCGGCAGCCACCAGAGCGACGGCACGGAAAACCCGGTGGGAAGCGCCGATCCCGTTTCGAGCGTGTCGGTCGACCAAGGGCTCCGGGACCGCCTCAACCAGAGCCGGAGGCCAAGCGCGCTCGGAACGACGATCAGAAGGCTCACGGCCAGGAGGCCGAGGCCGCCGTAGCCTACGACCAGCAACACGAGGTCGAGCTTCTGGAAACCGTACGCCAACAAGGCCACCAGCGACACCGCCAGCAGCGCCATGCCGAGCGAAGTCAGCGGCCAGAGGTCGACCACCCGCCTGGCGACCTCAACCGCCCGACGCCGGGATTCACCAGCTCCCTCGAGGGGCTTCATCGTTGCGATCGTGACACGGTAGGTCATCGGCTGAAACACGGGACCGGACAGGCTCATTCCCCCCTTCGCCAAGTCACGCAATTTTCGAGGGAATAACGGGGTGCGCCTCGGGGTTGAGGCGGCCGGGAGCGTCTTGACAGGCTTAGAGCCAGGGCTAACCTCCGCCAGCCCTGCAAACGCCAATGGATCACACGCGAGGGAGCATATGAGCGATGTGATGATCGAAGCGCGGGCGCTGACCAAGCATTACGGACCGGTCACCGCGCTACAGAACGCAACATTTCGGGTCAATCGAGGAGAGGTCGTGGGCTTTCTGGGGCCGAACGGCGCCGGGAAGACGACCACGATGAAGATCTTGACCTGCTTCATCGCCCCCTCGGACGGCACCGCGTTGATCGCGGGTGCCGACATCTTCGAGGACTCGATCGCAGTCCGCCGGGCCATCGGCTATCTGCCTGAGAATACTCCGCTCTACACCGAGATGCTGGTCTTGGAGTATCTCGAGTTCGCGGGGAAGATGCGCGGTCTCGATGGATCGGCTCTTGCGGCGAGGGTCCGCACCGTGGTCGAGGAGACTTCGCTCGGCGACGTGCTCGGCAAGAGCATCGGCGAGCTCTCGAAGGGCTTTCGGCAGAGGGTCGGTCTGGCGCAGGCGCTGATCCACGAGCCGCCCGTGCTGATCCTCGACGAGCCGATGAGCGGCTTGGATCCCAATCAGGCCTCCGAGATTCGCGAGCTGATCCGCGAGATCGGCCGTGAGCGGACCGTCATCTTGTCGACGCACAACTTGGCGGAAGTCCAGGTTACCTGCGGCCGCGTTTTGATCATTTCCGGCGGCCGATTGGTCGCCGACGACACCCCCGAGGAGCTCGCGGCCCGAGCGGGCAAGCCGCGCTTCGTGGCCACCGTTCGAAAGGAAGGTCGGAGCGCGAGCGAGGTGCGAGCCGTGTTCTCGGCCATGGAGAACGCCGGCGCGGTCATCGAAAAGGAAGGCCTCGGAGCGGACGAGTTGGTCGTCGAAGTGGTGCCAAAAGGCCATGAAGATTTGCGCGCCGACATCTTTCGAGCCGCGGTTTCCGCAAACCTCGTCCTCGTCGGTCTCGAGCAACGCGGCGAGAATCTCGAGGACATTTTCCGGCAACTCACCACCGGCCCGGCGGCGGGAGCATCGTCATGAGAAACATCTTCACGATCGCCGGAAGGCAGTTCCGCAGCTATTTCAACGGCCCCGTCGCGTACATCGTGATCTGCATCGTGATGTTGACCCTCGGGTTCTTCTTCTGGAAGACGTTCTTCCTTTTCGGACGAGCCAGCGCGCGTGAGATGTTTCGATGGCTCAGCCTGATTCTCGTGTTTGCTTTGCCAGCGCTGACCATGGGCCTGTTGGCCGAGGAAAAGCGCACCGGCACGATCGAGTTGCTGATCACCATGCCGGTGACCGAGGCACAGGTAATCGTCGGCAAGTTCTTCGGGGTCCTGGGCCTCTACGCGATCTTGCTCCTGCTGACGCTGCCCTATCCGATGAGCGTGTCCACCCTCGGCGATCTCGACTGGGGGCCGGTATGGAGCGGGTATCTCGGCTTGTTCCTACAGGGCTCGGCCGTTTTGGCGCTCGGCTTGATGGCATCGAGCTGGACCGCCAATCAGCTCATCGCCCTGTTCGTCGCACTGACACTGAGCGTCTTCTTCTGGGTGCTCGACAAGCTGCTGGCGCTGCTCCCATCGGCAGCGGCCTCTGCGCTCGAATGGATGTCATTCGACTACCATTTCCAGAGCATGGCACGCGGCGTGATCGACCTGCGTGATCTGCTCTTCTTTTTCTCCGTGACCTTGTTTGCGCTAGCCGTCGCATTCCGGGCGCTCGAATCGCGACGTTGGAGCTGATCGATGTCCTCGAAAGTTCAAAAGCGTGCCGCAAGCGAATCACTGATCTTTCTGATCTTCGTCGGCGGCATCCTCGTCCTGCTGAACGTCCTCGCGGCATACTTCCCGACGCCGCGCATCGACCTGACGCAAAACCGTCTGTTCTCTCTGGCCGAGGGATCCGAGCGGGTCGCGGCGAGCCTGGACGATCGGCTCGAAATCACCGCGTATTTCACCGAGAATCTTCCCCCGCCTTTCAATGCCACCGAGCGCCAAGTCCGCGACCTCCTGTCCGAGTACGCCGCGGCGTCCGACGGCAACATCGTCGTACGCTTCGTCAATCCGAATGACGAGGCCAAGCAGCAAGCGGCGCGGGCGGACGGCGTGCAACCCGTGGCGCACCAGAAGATCGAAGAAGATCAGGTCGCGGTCGTCGAGGGCTATCGAGGCTTGGTTCTTCGCTACCTGGACGAGAAGAAGACCATTCCCGTCATTCAGGACACGACCGGGCTCGAGTACACGATCACGACCTCGATCAAGGAGCTCGTCGGAGAGCGCAAGCCCATCGGCGTGGTGAGCGGGCATGGGAGCCCCAGCTTGGAGCAGGGTCTGTCGAGCCTGAGCTCCGTGCTCAAGCTCTACGACATTCGGGAGGTCGACGCGTCGCAGGAGATCGACACGAGCCTCGCTGCCCTGCTGATCATCGGCCCGACCGAGCCTTTCAGTGACGAGGAGCTGCGCCGGATCGACCAATACGTGATGCGAGGGGGATCGCTCGGCGTCCTCGGTGGCGCCGTCGCCGTGGAGCTGGCCGGTGCGGGGGGACCCACGGCCAGGCCGGTGAGCTCGCGGCTCGACGGACTGCTCGGTCCTTGGGGTGTGACCCTCGAGTCCGAGATCGTGGCCGACGCGCAGTGCAGCCGAGCCCCGATGCGAGGCCCCCTCGGACTGCAAGTCCTCGTTCCCTACCCTCCGATTCCGGTGTTGCAGCTGGACCAGACCCAGCTCCAGCATCCGGTGATGTTCCGGCTCGCCTCTCCGATGCTGCCGTTCGTCGCACCGCTGGAGCTGAACGACGCGCCCGAAGGCGCCACCCTGACCGTGCTCGCTCGATCCTCCCAAGATTCCTGGACCATGTCGGGGCAGACTATCTCGCTCGAGCCCCGGAACCCCAACGAATGGCGGATGAGCCCCGAAGCGGGGCCGTTCGATCTCATGGTCGCCATCGAAGGCAAGCTTCCCTCGGCGTATGCGGCACCCATCAACGAGGATGCGGCCGACGCCGTGCAGGCACCACTGGTTTCCGAACGCGAGGTTCGGGTGCTCGTCGTCGGCACGAGCACCTTCGTCGAGGACAGCTTCATGCCGCCGCGACCCCCTGAAGGCGAGGTTCAGATGAACGCCGCCTTGGCGCTCGCTCTCAACGCAATCGACTGGCTCGCCGCCGATTCAGACTTGATCGCCATTCGCGCCAAGACGATCGAAGAGCCCGCTCTGGACATCCCCGACTCGGTACTGGCCGCCGAGGACACGGCGCTGGCGGCCGCTGAACAGGGCGACGAGGAGGGCGTCACCGTCGCCTTGGAGGAACGCAGAGCGGCAATCGAATCCTGGAATGCGAAGAAGTTGGCTTACAGATGGCTGAACACCTTGGGCATTCCGCTGTTGGTCGCGATGTTCGGCCTGTACCGCTGGCGACGACGCTCGAAGAAGAAACAAACCCTCAAACTCTAGGCGAGAGGATTCCGCAATGGATTGGCGAAAGAACCGTGTCGCAATCGGAGCGGTGGCGTTTCTGGCGCTGCTCGCCCTGACCATCTGGTTGGTCAATCGACGAGACCGAGCGCCCAAGTCCGAGGTAGCGCTTCCCTCGATCGAGGTCGAGCGTGACGCCATCACCTCGATCCAAGTGACGAAACCCGGTGACACCTCGGTCGTGTTGACCGAGGTCGATGGCACGTGGCGCGTCACGTCGCCGCTGGAAGCCGTCGCCGACGAGAACAACGTGAAATCCGCGCTCGATCGAATTTCGGAGCTGAAGATCAATCGGGTCGTTGCAAGCCGGCCGGAGAACTATGCGCGTCTCCAGGTCGATGATGCCAATGCCGTCCACGTCGTCGTCAAAGCGAAAGACGACGTCGTGGCCGACCTGAAAGTGGGCAAGTATGCGAATGGCCTCACCATGGTTCGCGTCGCCGACCGCGAGGAGGTCTTCGGTGCCAGCGGTTCCTTGCGGTACGCGTTCGATCGAGAGCTCAAAGCGTGGAGAGACCGAAAGATAGTCGACGTGGATCCCTCGAACGTGAAGACGGTGCGGTTCGAAGCGAACGGAGCCACCTTCGCGTTCGAACGGCAGCCAGACGGCTGGAAAGCGACGGACGTGCCCAAATCGCTGAGCGATTTCGATCCCCGAAAAGTCACCAGCCTCGTCTCGATGATCGCTCGTCTCACCGCCACCGACTTCGCGCCCGAGGAGATGTCGGCAGCTCGAGCAGGTCTGACCGAGCCATCTGGAAAGGTCACGCTAGGCGTCGAGGGTGAGCCCGAGCCGATCGTCCTGGAGCTGGGCGACGACACCGAGGACGCAGCGTCGGTCCATCTGCGCCGCCAAGGCGAGCCGATCATCCATCTGATCTCGAAATACATGGCGAACCGTCTGCGTCCCGATGCGAAAGCGTTCGAGCGAATCGCAGAAGCCGAGCCAATGGCACCACCCACCCCGTCGACCGGTGGGGAGCGGCCACCGCAGCTCCCGCCCGAGGTCATGCGTCAGCTGCAGGAGCAAATCGAGGCGCAGCAGCGAAACCAGTAGCCTAGCCCTGGCCCCCACCGAGCCGGGCACCGGCGACGACGATCGCTCCCCAACCCACCAACAAGAGCACACCCCCGATCGGCGTGATCGCGCCCAGCTTGGTCTGTCCCGTGAGCGTCATCGTGTAGAGGCTACCGCTGAACAAGGTCACGCCGGCCACGAAGCTCCAACCCGCAACCGAGGCCGAAGGTCCCGCCCCCCGATGCGCCAGCCAAGCTGCCAATGCCAGTGCCAGCGCGTGGATGAGATGATAGTGAGCGGCGGTGCTCCACCACTCCAGTCGCTGCGTCCCGTCGGCCTGAGCGCGCAACCAAGAGCGCAGGCCGTGCGCCCCGAACGCGCCCAACGCGACCGCCGTGAATCCGAGCAAACCCGAGAGTATGACGAAGAGCCTGGACATGGACGCCATGATGAGGCAGCTCTAAAGAGACAACCAGCGGACGCGCTAGCATGCACCCGCCGAAGGGGGTAGGCTATGCTGCGACCGGGGTGACTGGAGCCACGACTCGGAAATGACCGTAGATTTCGGCGTAAACCAAGCACTGGTCGAAGAACAATTTCTCAAGTGGGTCGACAATCCGCTCGCGGTCGACGAGGCATGGCGAACCTACTTCGAAGGGCTGACGCCAGCGGAATGGCCTCAGATCTCGAGCGCCGGAACGATCATCGCACCGGTCACCTCCTCGGGGATGGTGAGCCCGGCACCGGCGCCTTCCGATGGAAACGGCACCGCGCGCGACTCGGTCTTCTTGCCGCCGACCGCCGAGACCGCCCTGACACCCTTCCTCGTCGACGACCTGGACGAAGAACGCACCTCCTTTCCCCCCTCGTCCGAGGTCCTGCTCGCGAACGAGCTGCAGGCGCGTCTTTCGGCCTTGATCAATGCATACCGCGTGCGCGGGCATCTGTACGCGGACCTCGATCCGCTCAGACTCAGCCGCACGCCTCCAGAAGACGAATTCGTCTTGAAGCGCTACGGGCTCTCTCACGTCGATCCGGATACGATCTTTTCCACGGGTGACTTCGCGGGCCCGCCCACCGCTTCGCTCGAATCGATCATCACGCGCCTCAAAGACACCTATGCCCGGACGATTGGCGTCGAGTACACCTTCCTCGAGGATCGGGAAGCACGCGACTGGCTTCGCGACCGGATGGAGCTCACCGGAAACCACATCGACCTCAGCAAAGAGCAACAGCTCCGCATTCTCACCAAGCTCACCGACGCCGAGATCTTCGAGCAGTTTCTCCACACCAAATACACCGGCGCCAAACGCTTCTCCCTCGAAGGTGGAGAAAGCGTCATCCCCATGCTCGACATTCTCACCGAGCGCGCTTCCGAGCTGGGTGTCGAAGAAATCGTGATCGGCATGGCGCACCGTGGACGGCTCAACGTGATGGTCAACATCATGGAGATGAACGTTCGCCAGATTTTCGCTGGCTTCGAGGACGACGACCCGGAGAAGTACGTCGGTCGAGGGGACGTCAAGTATCACCTCGGGTATTCCTTGGACCGGAAGACCGCCAGCGGGAAAAGCGTCCACATGACGCTGGCGTTCAATCCGAGTCACTTGGAGTTCGTCAACCCGGTCGTGGAGGGACGAGTTCGCGCAAAGCAGGATCGGAAAGACGACACGGACCGGATCACGGTTCTGCCACTGCTCATCCACGGTGATGCGGCCTTCGTGGGACAGGGCGTGGTCGCCGAAACACTCAACTTGAGCAAGCTCCGTGCCTACGAAACGGGCGGCACCATTCACGTCGTCATCAACAACCAGGTCGGCTTCACGACGAACCCCGAAGATGCCCGATCGACGGCATACTGCACCGACATCACGCGGATGTTGCGCTGTCCGGTCTTTCACGTGAACGGCGAGGACCCGGAAGCGGTGGCGCAGGCCGTCACCTTGGCTACCGAGTATCGTCAGCGCTTTCACGGCGACGTCGTCCTCGACCTATTCTGCTACCGCAAGTACGGGCACAACGAAGGCGACGAGCCTCGTTTCACGCAGCCGAAGATGTACGCCGCGATCGACAGCAAGAAGACGGTGCGCGAGGTCTACATCGATCGGCTCGTTCGGAGCGGGAAGATCACCGCCGAGCAGGCCGAGGAGATCGAGGAGCGTCGCCAACAAGAGTTGGAGAACGCACTCGAGGATACCCGCAAGAACGGCAACTACAACCTCATCCCCGCATCGATGCAAGGTTTGTGGACGGAGTACCAAGGCGGACGCGACCTCGACGTGCCCGATGCGGATACGCGGTTCCCGCTCGACGATCTGATGGGTGCGCTCGAGTCGCTCACGACGTATCCCGACTGGTTCACTCCCCATCCACGAATCGAGCGCTTCGTCCTCGAAAAGCAACGCAAGGTCATGGAGACCGGCGAGGGGGTCGACTGGGGCACCGCGGAAAATCTCGCGTTTGCCACTCTTCTCCTGGAAGGCATCCGCTGCCGCCTCACCGGACAAGACGTTCGAAGGGGGACCTTCAGTCACCGTCACGCGGTGATCTTCGACAAGGACAGCGGCCGACGCTACACGCGCCTGGGCCACTTGAGCCCGACACAGGCCCAGTTGGAGATCTACGACAGCCCCCTCTCGGAGGTCGGCGTAGTCGGCTTCGAGTGGGGTTACTCGCTCGATTCCCCGGATGCCTTGGTTTGCTGGGAAGCGCAGTTCGGCGACTTCGCGAACGTCGCGCAGGTGATCATCGATCAATTCATCTCGTCTTCCGAAGACAAGTGGCACCGGTTGAGCGGGCTGGTGATGCTCCTTCCGCATGGAATGGAGGGTCAGGGCCCAGAGCATTCGAGCGCCCGCCTCGAGCGATTTCTGATGCTTTGCGCCGAGGACAACATGCAGGTGGTGAATCTCACCACGCCTGCCCAGTTGTTTCACTGCTTGCGAAGGCAAGTGTTGCGTCCATGGCGCAAGCCGCTGATCGTGATGAGCCCGAAGAGCTTGTTGCGGCACCGGCGCGCGGTGAGCACGGTCGACGAGCTCGCCACTGGCTCTTTCCAGAGGATCATCCCCGACGATCCGAGCATCGACGCGTCCAAAGTCCGCCGGCTGATCCTATGCACCGGCAAGATCTACTACGACTTGCTGGAGCGTCGCGAGAAGGAGGAAGCGAACGACATCGGCATCGTCCGGATCGAGCAGCTCTATCCGTTGCGCGCCAGCGAGCTGGTGGAACGCATCGCGCCCTACCCGGAAGACGTCGACTTGGTATGGGTGCAAGAAGAGCCCTGGAACATGGGCGCTTGGTACTTCATGCGCGCGCGGCTGCCCGAGATACTCGGCGCCGGACGGAGGCTGCGTTGCATCGCGCGGCCCGAGAGCGCAAGCCCAGCAACCGGCTCGGGTGCATCGCACAAGCTCGAGCAGGAGCTGCTGCTGAACGAAGTGTTCGGCTGAGCTGAAACGATGGCGAGCAGGCCCCGTGTCGTCACGGGGCCTTCGTCACCGGGCAACCGTCAGGCAGCCTGGACCGGAATGGCCCGCGCCTTCGGTGCTTCCTTCTTGGGAAGCCTCAGCGTCAGAACGCCGTCCTTGAGGTCGGCGTGAATGTCGTCCGTGTTGACCGTCTCCGGAAGGGTGAACGACCGAGAAAAGCTGCCGTACTGACGCTCGACGCGCCGGTAACCCGCTTCGCTTTCTTCCTTCTCGATCTTCCGCTCCCCGCGGATGGTCAAGACGTTCTTCTCGACGTCGACCTTGACGTCTTCCGCTGCCACGCCGGGCACCTCGGCATCGACGTAGAAGGCATCGTCCTCCTCGCGAATGTCGACGGCCACGCGGAACGGCTGCTTGTCGAGCCCCCTGCCACCGAAAAAGTGGTCATGGAGGCGATTCATCTCTTCGAATGGATCCCAACGAACCAACATGATGTACTCCTCCTTCGACCTACGAACGTAGGCCTGATGTGGATGACCGCGGCGGCCTCGAGGCGCCGCTGTCTCAATCCTTCGATGGACCCAAGCTAAGCACGCAAATCCTACTGTCAACTCTCGAATTGACTCGTTTTTACGGCGCGATAGGCTTGTCGCACATGAGGGCTCCCAGGGCACTAATCGTGTTGGCTGCCATGGCGAGCGCAATGGCGGGTTGCGTGGAGGACGTTCGCTACAACCCGACCGGCTGCGACGTTCACGTCCGGGGCCGGTGGCTGGTGGATGGCCAAAACCCGAGCGCCGAGACCTGTGGCGACATCGCCCTGGTCGAGCTCGCCATCATCGACGAGTCGGAGCTTCAGTTTTACATCCCCTCCGAGTTCAGCCTGCGTTGCGACGCCGAGAGCGATCCTAACGCTGCGGTGATCGACGGAGGCGCTTACATCGACACGATGGTCGTCACCCGAAACCGATGCGGCGGGTCCGGCGAAATCCTCGACGATCCACCCGACGGGCAATACAAGTCCCGCTGGCGCGCCACTACCGACCTGAAATTCATCGTCGATTGCTCACCCATCGAAGCCCATCCGGTGGAGCCAGTCGATGGAGGCACCCAACTCCTGCTGGATGTCGGCACGGTGGATTTTCGCACGGGAGACGGGGGTGTGGAATGTCCGCTACCATGATCCCTTGCCAGGACCTCCAGGGATCGCTAGGCAGGTAACGTGTTTCGATTTCCACCGCTCACCCCTTTCGTGAAGAAGCTGCTCATCGCGTTGTTCGGTGCGTGGATCATACAGATCCTCATGCAGAACTGGGGCGGAGTGCCCATCTTCGAGGTTCTCTCGCTCGATACCCGAAGCCTCGGCCTTCACACGTTGTGGCAAGTCGCGACGCACGTCTTCGCCTTTCCGACGGGCCCACAGGCGGTGTTCTCCATGCTGATTACGCTCCTGTTTCTGTGGCTGATGCTCGCGCCTTTCGAGCTTCGCTTCGGCGAGAAGCGCACGATTCAGTTGTGCGTGGTCGCGGCGATCGCGTCCGCGATCCTCGCTCTGTTCATCGGGTTGATCGTCGCCAGCCCTGCACGTCTGTACGGCGCGCAGGCGATTCTTCTCGGTTCGATCGCAGCCTTTGCTTGGTCCTACCGAGGCCAAGGAAGAATGAGCTTCTTCGGCGTGATCGACATGAAGCCCGTGCACATCATCTACCTCGTGCTGGCCTTGAGCTTCTTGATGTTCCTGACGTCGGGTGATTCTGTGTCGCTCGCGGCGGACATCGGCGCGATAGGCGGTGGCATGGGATTCATCGAATGGCTCCGCAGGCCGCCGGGGAGAAGGCGCCCCAGGCGAAAAAAGCGAAAGAAAAAGGGCCCTTTCGGCGTCGTCGAGGGTGGTCGCACGAGCGAGCCTCGGTGGCTAAACTAGCGTCATGGGGCTCGTAGCTCGCCTGATCGTCCTTTTGGCGCTGACTCTGGTCGGCTGCTCGGACGACCTCCAGGGCTACCTGATTCCGGTCTATGACGCCTGTTTCCGAGTCGACGATTGTGTCGAGACGGCCACGTTGTGCGAGGAGCTCGAGGTCGAGTTCGGTGGCTATTCGTACATCAACGCGATCTGCACGTTGGAATGCGGCACCGAAGGCATTTTGTCACCCGACTGCCCGAGGGCCTTCGTGGGCCGCTTTGGAAGCTGCTATCCGTCGAGCGTCGCGGGCGGCATCGACGACACTCTCGTTTGCTTCGAGCCATGCGACTTCGACGACGATTGCCAGACTGGCTTTCGATGCTTGACCGCGCTCGATCTATGCGGCGCAGACGTCGAATCGTGCGCAGTGGATTCCACCGACTCGATTTGCGTACCAGGACCGTATTGACCCTTTTCAAGCGACCGAGGCCCAGCCGTGCTACCCCACTTTCCATGAGCACGCGCCGATCGCAGTGGTGGGCTGCCGTCTTGGTGGCATGCATGGCGGGGCAGTGGCTGATCGGATGCACCGGCCGCAAACAAGTCCCCTTCGGCCTCGAGGATGCGGGCACGCCCGAAGAGCATCCGGAGACCGAGCAAGCCACGCCGGAGCCGTCGGATCCAGAGCCTTCCTTGCCCGTCGGGACGGCGTTCGCCCCCGATCAAGTGGAGGTGCCGGTCGGCGAATCGGTGCTGGTGCTGACGTCCGGGTACGCCCTGACCGCGCTGCAGGTCGATCTGGACGGGACCGAGCCTCTCGACGCGCTCGTCGTCTCGGCCGATCCGCGGCAGGTCTGGCTCCAAGCCGCTCATTCCAGGGGCTTGAGCGTGGCGGCGCGGCAGGTGGATTCCTTCCTGGTTCCCGACCACTGTCGGGAGCCGACGGCGGACGCGAGACAGCTTTCCCCTTCCCTCGCCGCGATTCGCGTCGAGCATGCGTGTGAGACGGGTCCGCGCAGGAACTACTGGCTGGTGACGATCGAAGCGCAACCGCGCGTGCGAGAGCGCATCACCGTCTTGCCGCCGACCGATGGATCGGACGATGCGATTGGGATGGACCTGAGCGTGGAAGACCGAGACGGCGACGGCTACGAGGACGTCCTCGCGATGGTCGAGGTCGGCGGGCTCGAGCTGCCTCTCACCTGGCTGAATCGTCCGGGCGGCTTTGCGAGAGACCCCTCCGAGCCGGAGCGCACGCTGAAAGCCAAGGCGGACGAAGCATGGGAATCTCTGAGCACCGATGCGGCCGCTGCGGAGAGAAAGGCAACGCAGGTGCTGAACGCATTCGTCGCAGTGTGCCGGGAGAGCGGAATCGCACGACTGGGTTTGTCGGGAACCCAAGGCCTCCAATGTCAGCGGTCCGAAGCCGCCGCTCGTGCGGTCGCCGCCGCGATGACGGCTGCTCTTCGGCAGGGAGCGTTCGTGCGAGCGCTCGAGCTTCAACGCTGGTCCGAGCAGACCAGACTGCAGCTGTCCGCCGAGGATCTCACGGTCGTGCAGAGCGCCTGGCGCAAGGCCAAAGCGTCCACGAGCGCGACGTGGCGTCTGATCGACACCTCCAGCGCGCCGGTTTCCCTCCAGTTTGCAGACGATGACACGTTGATCATCGACGGTAGCGCACCTCGATCCGTTGGGCTCAGCTCCGGAGTGACGACCAAGCTCTCTGCGGGGGAGGTGATGCCCCCGGTTCGCGATCCGAGCGAACGGTATGCGGTGCGTGCGGTTCGCTCCACTTGCGCAGGTTTCGAAGCCGAGATCGGACTCATCCGCGCGAAGCCAAGCCATCGTGTTCTGATCGAGCCTGGAGGCGACGAGGCCCGCTGCAGCGCCGCAATCGATCGACCTGCGGGTATCTTCGAATGGGCAGTGCTCGGATGGGCTCCCCAGGGGCTCGTGGCCGCGACGGGCGACTTGCTGCGCGTCGTGCCGTTGAACGACCGAGCGAAGCCTGCCGGACGCCCCATCGAGCTCAGCCCGAAGAGTCCCCTTCCCGCTCCGATTCGTGGCTCTCGCGTGACCGCCGACGGATCCCGCTACGTGATCCCACATCCGGAAGGAATCGTAGTCCGTGATTGGCGAAAGGGTGGAAGCGGGCTATGGCTCAGACCAAAAGGTTGGGATCAAGCGACGGGCGAGCTCCGCAGCGTCGCGATCAGTCCCGACGGCACCAAGGTGGCAGTGCAAAAGGGCACCGAGATCCGTCTGCTGACCTGGTAGTGATGGTCTGCTTTGAGCATGCATCGACAATGGTATAGTGCGCGCGCCATGCGCTCCCTTCGACGATTCCTGTTGGCTTGCGCGTGTCTGCTGGCGATTTCGGCTTGTGCCGGGGCACGGTCGCGTCCGACGACGCCCTGCATGTCCGACGCGGAGTGCCGCGCCGATCGAATTTGTCACGAGGGCCGATGCCGCTTCGTCGAAGAAGTGCTCGCCGAGCTTTCCATGCCACCCGCGACCGACGGCCAAGCGGACCAAGCCGGCAGGATGCCGCGCAGCGCCAACGGCTTCATGGGCGACGCTGCCCATACCGGCCGAAGCGAAAACCGAGGTCCGACGACCATGCCTTCGCCGGTCTGGACGTACCAGACGGGCGCTCGAGTCTTTGCGTCGCCTGTCGTCGGTCACGACGGAACCATCTACGTCGGCTCACTCGACGGTCAATTCGTGGCGCTGGCGCCCGACGGGACCCTGAAATGGCGATATTCCGCGGGAAACAAGATCTACCCGAGCGCCTTGGTGGCGGGCAGCTTGGTGATCTTCGGCACCCATCACGAAGAGCTCGTCGCCCTCTCGCTCCAGGGGCAGCCGCGATGGAAGCTGCCTCTGCAAGACGTCGTGGACGCCTCGGCGACGCTCGGCCCGAACGGCAAGATATACGTGGTTGCCGATGGCGCTTATGCCTTGGACCTCCTCGGCCGGTTGCACTGGCACCAGCCTACCGCCGACCACGTCCGTAGCGCGCCTGCGATCCATCCGGCGCGGCTCGTGATCATCGGAACGACCGAGGGCTCTCTGATCGCGCTGCGACCCGACGGAGAAGTGGCGTGGGAGGTTCCTCTCGGAGGGGCCATCGAAGGCGCGGCATCCGTCGATGACGAGGGCCGCATCTACATAGGCACCGGGCGCGGCGAAATCGTCCAAGTCGACGCGTCGGGCTCGATCTCGTGGCGATTCCGAACCGGAGATGAAGTTCGGGCGACCCCGGCCATCGCGCCAGATGGCACGGTCATCGTCGGGTCGTACGACAGCTACGTCTACGCGCTTTCTCCCACGGGCGCCCTACGCTGGAAAGTGGCGACTGGGGCGCGTGTGCGGGCCTCCGCTCGAATCGATGCCGACGGACGAATCTACGTCGGCTCGCAAGACAACTTTCTCTACTGCATCGATCCCGACGGACGGGTGTTGTGGCGTTACAACGTCGGACAGGACGTCGACTCCACCGTGGAAATTGGATCGGACGGAACACTTTACTTTGGATCCGACGACGGCGGCGTGCACGCGCTGCGATGACGAACATGCAAGACCAAATCCCCGAACAAGACGAAATTCTGCAAGTGCTCCAGTCACATGCACCCCGCGCGATGCACGTCGGCGAGCTCTGCGGTCGACTCGGCATCCCGCGCAAGAACAAAGAAGAAGTCGTGCGCCGACTCCTGCTTCTCACCGAAGACAACCTGGCTCGCGAGATGCCAGGCCTGCGTTTTCGGGCCGTCAGCTCCGAAAAGAGCAAGAAGCGCGGCCGAGGTAAAGCGAAGGCGACACGGGGCCGCGGACGCAAGTCGAAGCAGGGAGCAGACGCCGAGCCGCTCCCTTCGCTCTCACCGGTGATCGAAGGCCGCCTCACCATGACGCGACAGGGCTACGGCTTCGTAAACGTCTACGACGGCGGACCCGACGTCTTCATTCCTCCGGATGCCATCGGCCCGTCGCTCCATGCAGACACCGTCCAGATCCGTGCTCGCCCCTCGCCAAAGGGGCGCGAAGGGCGCGTGGTCGGCATCGTGGAGCGACGCCCCAAAGAGGTGACGGGCGCGTTGCATCCACGCGGGCGCGGCTTCAGCTTCCAGCCCGACGACGACCGTCTGCGGGCGCCCATGCGTGTCGTGGGCAAGGTGCCCAAGGCCGCGAAGAAGGGCGCCGTGGTCCTGGCCGAGATCGTGGGGTTTCCGCAACGCCGGGAAGACAGGCCGGAAGTTCAGGTGACGGAGGTCCTGGGCGCGCAAGGTGTCGCCCGCGTCGAGGTCGAGAAGATCAAGATTCGAGAGGGCATCATCGAGCCCTTCCCTTACGACGTCGAGCTCGAAGCCGCTGCCCTTCCGCCCCGCTTGGAGCGGTCCACCTTCAAGGACCGTGAAGACCTCCGACGTGTCGATCTGGTGACGATTGATCCGGAAACCGCTCGGGATCACGACGACGCGATTTGGGTGCAACGCCAAGACGGCGGATTCAAGCTCATCGTCGCGATCGCAGACGTCTCGCACTACGTCACCGACGGGAGCGCGATGGACCGAGAGGCTGCCAACCGCGGTACCAGCGTGTATCTGCCCGATCGCGCGATTCCGATGCTGCCTCCCGAGCTCTCGACAAATCTCGCGTCTCTCGTACCGAACCGAGACCGCCTCTGCCTCGCCGTCGAGATGCAGATCGACGAAAAAGCGCATGTCACCTCGCATCGAATCTTCGAAGCGGTCATGCGATCCCACGGCAAGCTCACGTACGAGGGCGTGGCCCGCGCGCTCGGCCTGACCAAGCATGGGCCTCGTCAGCCCGCAGCCGACAAGCGAACCGAGACACTGAAAGTGCTCCTCGATTTGTCACGGCGACTTCGTCAGCGGCGCATCAAGCGTGGAGCGCTCGATTTCGATCTCCCCGAAGCCAAGGTCGTGCTCGACGACCACGGGGAGCCCGAGGCGATCGTGCAGTCCCGCAAGGATCCAGGCATCCGTCAGGCGTATCGAATCGTCGAAGACATGATGCTGGTGACCAACGAAACGGTGGCGTCGCACCTCAAGCGACACGCCGCTCCTGGTGTGTTTCGCGTGCACGGCAAACCGGACCCAGAGAGGGTTTCGATGTTTTGCCAGGTCGCAAAGTCGTTTGGCTACGAGCTCGACGAGGAAGCAGCAACCACACCGAAGCAACTCGCGCGCTTCTTGCGACGGATTGAAGGAACCTCCGAAGCACCTCTGTTGCGTTATCTGCTACTTCGAGCGATGCAACAAGCGGTCTACGACACGGACCCCACGGCCGGCCACTTCGCGCTCGCCGCGAAAGACTACCTCCACTTCACCTCACCGATACGGCGTTACCCGGACTTGGTTGTCCATCGCATCATCCGCAGCATGATTCGCGGAGAGCATCTGGACGCAGCTTCCGTCCGACCTCGCTTGCAACGATTTGCTGCTCAAGCGAGCGAAGCGGAGCGTCGTGCCATGATCGTCGAGCGTGACGTCGCGGACGTGTACCGCGCGATCTACATGCAGGACCACATCGGCCAGGAGCTCGATGGAAGAATCGCCGGGTTCGCGTCTTACGGAATCTACGTTCAAGTGGAAGACCCGTACGTGAGCGTCTTGTTGCCGTTCGAGCAGCTGGACGATACCTACGAGCCCGACGAGCTCGGCATTCGCCTCGTCGGGGCGCACACGTCGAAGATTTTCACCATGAACGACCCGGTGCGGGTGCGAATCGAGGACGTCAACGTTCAGGCGAGGGACATCATCGGCTCGCTTCTGGAGCACCACCCGGCTGGCGCCCCTTCCAAAGCCCGATCCGACCGACGCGGCAAACCGAAAGGGCGGCGCTCGGAGCAATCCCGCTCTCGTGACGACGGCAAGAAGCGGCGACGGCGACCCCGTCGAAAACGATGAAGACGAGCACGCCGCAATCTCCCCCGGTTTCCGAGCTCATCGTTCGCAAGCGAGACGGCGAGACGCTGGAAGAATCGGAGATTCGGTCCCTCATCCGGGGGTACGTTCGGGGCTCGGTGCGCGACTATCACATGAGCGCTCTCGCCATGGCGATCTACTTCCAGGGGATGAGCTTCGAGGAGACGTATGCCTTGACGGTTGCCATGCGCGATAGCGGCAAGGTCCTCGATCTTTCGGACATCGAAGCGCCCAAGGTCGACAAGCACTCGACGGGCGGTGTCGGTGACAAGGTCAGCATCTGTCTGGCGCCGACGGTTGCAGCGTGCGGCCTCGTCGTGCCGATGATGAGCGGCCGGGGCCTGGGCCACACCGGAGGGACGCTCGACAAGCTCGAAGCCATCCCGGGCTTCCGCGTGGGCCTCTCGCTGCGAGAGCTCCGAGCGCAGTTGCGCGAGGTCGGTTGTGCGCTCATCGGTCAGACCGAAAGCCTCGCGCCCGCCGATGGCCAGCTCTACGCCCTACGAGACGTGACTGGTACGGTGGAATCCGTGCCTCTCATCACGTCGAGCATTCTATCGAAGAAGCTCGCCGAGGGCATCGACGCGCTGGTGCTCGACGTCAAGGTCGGTCGCGGTGCATTCATGAAGACCGAGGCCGAGGCCGAGGAGCTCGCACGCTCCTTGGTTCGAGTCGGCAAGCTTGCCGGCAAGCGTGTGTCGGCATTGCTGACCGACATGAGCTCGCCCATCGGCTTCACCGTCGGAAACGCGCTGGAGACGGCCGAGGCGTTCGAGGTTCTGCACGGAGAGGGACCGGAAGACCTCCGGGAGCTGACCTTCGTGCTCGGAGCCGAGATGCTCCGGGTCGGCGGCCTTTGCGGTAGCCGTGCGCAGGCCAATCGGCTTCTGCGCGAAGCCATCGAAGGCGGCGCGGCCCTCCAGAAGATGCAGGAGATCATCCGCGCTCAGGGAGGGGACGTTCGCGTGGTCGAGGAGCCCGACCGGTTGCCGCTCGCCAAGCATCGCAGCGACGTACTCGCCGTCGACGATGGATTCGTGGCCGCGATTGACGCGCTGAAGCTCGGTCGTGCCTCCATGGCGCTCGGCGCCGGACGAGCGCGTACCGAAGATCGTGTCGATCCGGGTGCTGGGATTCGCCTGCACGTCCAACTCGGGGCTCCCGTTCAGGCAGGCGAAAAGTTGGCGACCCTGTACGCGTCGAAGCGCGAGCTCCTCGATCTCGCAGCTCCCCGGGTGATCGAATCGTTCACGATCGGCAAGCGTCCGCGTGTACCAGGCAGCCGACTCATTCGAACGATTCGTCGTTGAAATTCGCGGACGCGTACGAAGGTGCGCATCCGTGTCCTTTGCCCGCTTGTCAAAGAATGTAACTGCCGTCCGCCGCCGAAGCGCAATTCGTTCGAAACATCTGCGCTCGATGCGCATATGCGCTCCCATGAGGCGCGTCTTGCCTCCGTGTTGCAATGCACCGTCCGTTTGGGTAGCGTGCATCGGGAAGGTGGGAGATGGGCGCTCGGGCCCAGAGGCCGCTTTGCATCAACGGAGCGCGAGACGCTCGAGACGCTTAGAACCACGAGAGGTGAATAAATATGAACTCAGCACTCAAGCAGACGATCATTGCCATGGCGACCGCGGCGCTCAGCGTCACGGCCGGATGCAAGTCGGATGACGGCCCTGAGACAACCGAAGCCACGGCCGGCGCCGAGGCGGCGACGACGACACAGCAGGCCGCGAGCGAAGCATCGTGCGGCGAGGGATCGTGTGGGGAGGGATCGTGCGGCGAAGGCAAGTGCGGCGAAGGCAAGTGCGGCGAGTCCCACAAGGGCGACGCGTCCGAAGCCTCCTGTGGGGAGGGATCCTGCGGCTGAGTGTTCGCAGTGACGAGCCTCGCGGCGCGCCTGTGACGCCGCGGGTGGAAGAGGCCGCGGCGGTCTAGGCCGCTGCGGCTTTTCCGTTCCATCACGTCGAGGCACATGAAGATTCACGGAATTGGCCTGGGTTTGCGGCATGACTTGGCAAAGGCCTTGATCGAGCGCCGCCCCGACTCGGTCGAATGGATCGAGATTCATCCGGAGAACTATCTCGATCGTGGCGGACGCTATCAACGGAACCTCGAGCTGGCCCGAGCCCGATGGCCGGTCGTCACGCACGGCCTCAGCGCCTGCCTCGGTGCGCTCGAGCCCGTGGAAGGAGCGTACCTCGAGAGCCTCCGGACGTTCCTCGCCGATCTCGAGGTTCCCTGGCACAGCGAGCACATGTGTGTGGGAAGCGCTGGCGATCGGTTCTTTCACGACCTCCTTCCCTTGCCTTTCACGGAGGAAGCGGCCGCGCTCGCAGCAAGTCGGCTGATCGAGGTCCGAGACGCGATCGACAAGCCTCTCGCTTTCGAGAACGTCAGTTACTACGCCCCGCAGGATGCCGACGGCCTCGCCGAAGCACACTTTTTGGTCGAGGTGCTCGAGCGCGCCGACGCCAAGCTCTTGCTGGACGTGAACAACGTATTCGTGAACAGCCAGAACTTCGGCTTTGATCCAAAGAAGCTCATCGACTTGATTCCCGCCGATCGAGTCGTGCAAATTCACGTCGCGGGACACTTCGTCCGGCCGGACGGCTTGCGCATCGACACGCATGGAGAGCCCCTGCCCGCCGACGTCTACGAGTTGCTCGATTACACGCTACGCAAGGTCGGGCCGATCCCGGTCCTGTTGGAGCGCGACAACAACATCCCGCCCCTCGACGAGCTCTTGTCCGAGATAGACCGATTGCGGGAGATCTACCGGTCCGCAGCGGGAGACGTCGAATGCTGAGCGATCGCATCGCGGCCATGCAGCGAGTCTGCTTCGGCGCAGAGCCGAGCGACGCGGACCTCGAGCTGTTGGGCTCCCGTGACCGATGGTTGGTCTATCGCGATCTCGTCCGCAGCCGGCTCGTTCACGTGGTCGGTGTGGCTTTGCGGCGTACCAAAGAAGCCGTCGGTGACGATGCGTTCGATCGGGTCCTCGACGAGTGGCTCGGGTCCGGAGGCCCCAAAACCCGGTACCTGCGGCACGTGCCGAGCGAGCTCGCAGAATTCGGGCTGACCGTCTGGGATGCCACGGAGCCCGCATGGGTCGCCGACCTGGCCCGCTACGAAATCGCCGTTTGGGAGACGAGGCATGCGCCTGCGGATCACGGCTCCTACGAAGACCTCGCATTCGACCGCGTGCCCGTGGTTCGCGCACCGCTGCACGTCCTGAGACTCGGCCATCCCGTGCATCGCAGCCTCGAGGGACGACGCGGCTACGATCCCGAGCCTACGTTGCTTTGCGTCTATCGAGATGAAACCCTCGATACCGCCACGCGCGTTCTCAACCCCTTGGCGGCCGATCTGCTCGATGCGTGGCAACGTTCCGAAGAGACGATCACCGAATCGGTCGAACGAATTGCGTCCGCACACGGCACGGAGATTGGCCCGGCCTTCGTGGAAAAGCTTTCCGCGCTCATCGCCGATTTCGTCGTCGGGGCAGCGCCACCGCGCGCGCAGACGTGAAAGAGCTCGCCGCAGCCCGGGCTCGGGCGGGCTCCTAGTAGCCCTCTACCTTGCTGATGATTTCGTTCATGATTTCGCGAGTACCGCCACCGATCGGGTACAGGCGCGCGTCACGATAGAGTCGCTCGACCAGGTACTCTCGCATGTAACCATACCCTCCGTGGATTTGGACGGCCTGGTCACAGACGAATGAACACATGTCGGTTGCCGCGTTTTTCGCCATCGCAGCGAGCGAGGGTGTCTGCTCGCCCTGGATGAAGCGGGTTACGCATTCCCCGGTCAAGGCGCGTGCGGCTGCGATTCGAGTCGCCATGTCAGCGAGCTTGTGACGGATGACCTGGAAGCCAGACAACGATTTGCCAAAAGCCCGGCGTTGCTTGGCGTACTCCACCGATTCACGGTAGGCGAGCTCCGCGATCGCCACGCATTGCCCCGCGAGCATCAAGCGTTCGGTCACGAAGTTCATCATGATCATCAAGAAGCCGGCGCCTTCCTGACCGATGAGATTCGCGGCGGGAACACGGCAGTCCTCGAAGACCAGCTCTGCGGTATCGCTCGCCCACCAGCCGGTCTTCTTCAGCTTGCTCGCCACGGTGAAACCCGGGCTGTCACTCTCGATGATCAGCATCGAGAGTCCTCCGTGGCCGTCGCCACCGGTCCTCACGGCCGTCGTCACGAAATCGGCGCGCGTACCCGAGGTGATGAACGTCTTGGCGCCGTTGACGACGTAGTGGTCGCCGTCGCGGACCGCCTTCGTGCGAACCGCGGCGACGTCGCTGCCTCCGTCGGGCTCGGTGATCCCGAGCGCAGCGATCTTGTCGCCGAGCAACGTCGGCCGCACGAATCGCTCTTTTTGCTCCGTGCTGCCGAACTTCACGATCGGCGGCAGAGCAATGCCATGGCTTCCCAAACCGACGCAGGTCCCCACGGATTTCCCGGCAAGCACCATCTCCTCGGCCGCGACCAAGACGTGGCTCAGATCGCCGCCGTCACCGCCGACTTCCTCGGTATATCCCGTGCCCAGAAATCCGGCCTCCGCGGCCTGACGGTAGAGCTCCCGAGGAAACTCGTTCGCCTCTTCCCATGCAAGCGCGTGCGGAGCAATGGCGGCAGCGGCGAACCGTCTGACCTGCTCCCGCAGCGCGCGATGCTCTTCGGTCTCGAAAAGGTAACCCGTCATCACCAAATACCCGTCTGCACCTTACCGGGCGAGAGTCGAAATGGCATCCGAAATGGGAGGCAGCGAGCCCAAAGGCGGGTCGACCCGCCATCCCTTTGGGCTTTGGGCTCGCCGGTTCTATTCCTCGCTTGCTGCGGCCGCGACGGGCTCGGGCTCGACGACCGGCGGCTTGGGAGCCATGGGCTTCAACGCCTCGTCTGCCACCACCATGTCGATCTTGTTGTAGGCGCCGAGTCCCGTGCCCGCTGGGAGCAGTCGACCCATGATGACGTTCTCCTTCAAGCCGCGGAGCTCGTCGACCTTGCCGCTGATCGCAGCCTCGGTGAGCACTTTCGTGGTCTCTTGGAACGACGAAGCGCTGATGAAGGAGTCCGTCGAGAGCGATGCCTTGGTGATGCCGAGGAGCAGGGGTTCCGCCACGGCGGGTTGGCCGCCCTTCGCGATCACCCGCTCGTTCTCGCGCTCGAACACCGCCTTCTCGACCTGCTCGTCTGGAAGGAATCGGGTGTCGCCCGTTTCCTTGATTCGAACGCGCTGGAGCATCTGCCGCACGATGACTTCGATGTGCTTGTCGTTGATCGCAACGCCCTGAAGCCGGTACACCTGCTGGATTTCGTCCACCAACCAAGCGGCTAGCTCCTTTTCGCCCTTCACCTTCAAGATGTCGTGCGGATTGGCCGGGCCGTCCATCAACGGCTCGCCCGCTCGCACGTGGTCTCCGTCTTTGACGGTGAGGTGCTTGCCTTTCGCGATCAGATACTCCTTCGGCTCGCCTACCTCGGGCGTGATCATCACTTTGCGCTTGCCCTTGGTGTCCTTGCCGAAGGTGACGATTCCGTCGATCTCGCTGATGATCGCGTGATCTTTGGGCTTTCGAGCTTCGAAGAGCTCGGCCACACGCGGCAAGCCGCCGGTGATGTCCTTGGTCTTCGTCGTTTCGCGAGGGATCTTCGCGATGATCTCGCCCGCCTCGACTCGCTGGCCGTCAGCCGGAATGATGTTGGCGCCCACGGGCAGGAAGTACCGCGCGACGTTCTCGCCGACGCCCGTCTTCTTCGTCTCACCCGTGTCCGGATCCTTGATCGACACACGCGGACGTGCGCTCGGATCGCGTGACTCGATGATGACACGACGCGACAGGCCGGTGACCTCGTCGAGCTTCTCTTCCATCGTCACCGCCTCGACGACGTCTCCGTACTTCACGATGCCGTCGACCTCGGTCAGGATTGGAATGGCGTAGGGGTCCCACTCGGCGAGCATGGTGCCACGCTCGACGCGCTCCCCCTCCTTGACCTTGACGAAGGCGCCGTAGGTCAACGTGAAGTGCTCGCGCTCGCGCCCGGACTCGTCGACGACCGTGACCGCACCGTGCCGGTTCATCACCACCACGGTTCCGTCACGCTTGGTCAACAGCTTCGCGTTCTGGAACTTCACGATGCCGCCCGAACGCGTCTCGATGGAGCTCTGCTCGATCTTGCCGCGCGCGGCCGCTCCACCGATGTGGAAGGTACGCATCGTGAGCTGTGTTCCCGGCTCGCCGATCGACTGCGCACCGATGATGCCGACGGCCTCTCCGATGTTGACCTCGTAACCGCGTCCGAGATCGCGCCCGTAGCACATGGCGCAGACGCCTCGACGGTTCTGGCAGGTGAGCACGGAGCGAATCAGCACTCGCTCGATGCCGGCGGACTCGATCTTGGCGACGCGCGCCTCGTCGATCTCCTGGTTGGCCTCGACCAGCGTCTCGCCGGTGACGGGGTCGCTGATGTCCTCGAGCGCGATGCGACCGAGCACGCGCTCGCCGAGTGGCGTCACGACCTCGCCGCCCTCTTCGAGCTTGCTCACCCAAATCCCGTCGAGCGTCTCGCAGTCGTAGTCCGTGATGACGCAGTCTTGCGCCACGTCCACCAGGCGCCGCGTGAGATAGCCGGAGTTGGCCGTCTTCAGAGCGGTGTCTGCCAGACCCTTTCGCGCACCGTGCGTCGAAATGAAGTACTGCAACACGGTCAGCCCCTCACGGAAGTTTGCCGTGATGGGGGTTTCGATGATCTCGCCCGAGGGCTTTGCCATCAGACCTCGCATGCCGGCCAGCTGACGAATCTGCTGGTTCGAGCCACGAGCGCCGGAGTCGGCCATCATGAAGATCGAGTTGAAGCTCGGCTG
>CAZBWQ010000032.1:0-39272 GCA_964495565.1 uncultured Sandaracinaceae bacterium
AGGCGAATCCGGTCACGCCCACGTGCTTCCGAGGTCCCCAGAAGCGGCTCGCGTGCGCCCCGACGACCGCCTCCCAATAGACGAAAGGCAAGCTCGCATGGCGAGCAGTGCTGGCGGGCGCCCCGGGATCCCGCTCTCTCACGAATACCGCCGGTGCGCTGCATTCCGAGCTGCTCTCTTTTGGGTCGCACGTGGCGGCCGCCACGATTTCGCCGCTCGAGACTCGATGAGGCTGCCACGAGCCCCAGAGGTAGAGCTCCCACCACGGCCCGGCAGCCGTGGGACGCCGAAAACCCAGGGCCGCGCCCATCAAGCGGTTGGTCCAGGTGTAGTCCGGGGTCACGTAGGTGACGCGTTCCCTTGGGCAGGGGGGTTCGGCCCGCTCTCCCGCACCCCGCTTGCAGGCCAAGGTGAGCGTGCTGTCCCGTCGAAGCTCGTAGTCCCCAAACAGCCCGTTTGGTGTGGCCTGGTCCGTCGAGTCGAAGGTGAGCCGCTGGCCGAAACCGATGCGGTAGGTCCCCACCATGACCTCCCAGCTCTCGGACTTCCAATGAAGATACAGCTTGGGCATCTCGATTCGTACGCGCTCGGCGCCCGCGCTGAGCGCTTCGCGATGCGGATCCCATCGAGCCCGGTGCAATCGATTTCTGGTGACCACGGCGGCCGCTCCGAGGTCGAGCTTGCTTGCGACCACGACTCGTGCCTGCGCGCCGATCGGCGGCGGCAAACGGTCGTGGCGACCGCTCCATCGTGTGGCGACACGCACGAATGCACCGACTTTTTTCCCCGCAGTCGATGGTGGGCCGATGATCACGAACGCGCGGAGGGCGTTCGCGAGCACGGGCTCGAGCACGTTCGCAGACACCAATTCGCCCAGGTCCTCGATCGACCCCGATCGTCGCCGGTACTCGAGAATTCGATCGACGGCCGCGTAGTCGAGGTTCGGAAGCAGGTAGAGTCGATCCCGATCGGAACGGTTCAGCTCCACGGGAGCCTGAAGCAACGACCGCAGCGCCTCGAACGACGCCTCCGAAATCTGGCTCGCTGCCCGAAGGTCGTCGAGGTCGGCTTCGGTGGCGACGTCGATGAAGACCTCGTACTGGATCGCCGACGCAACGCGAGGAGGGGGCCCGAGCACGATCAGCGAGGCCAGGGACACCCTCAGGAGCACGGTGGGTTCGCCGAGCCAGGCGTTCCCAGATCTCCGTCGCCATACGCGAGCTCCGCTTCACAAACCCTACCGGACTCGTCCACTTGCATGGCGATCCCCGCTTCCGCGCTCTCATAGGTCACGGAGTCCAACAGCCGATCGCCCACTTGCAACGAAATGCTCTCACGCGC
Organism: uncultured Sandaracinaceae bacterium; assembly: GCA_964495565.1. Taxonomy (GTDB): domain Bacteria; phylum Myxococcota_A; class Polyangia; order Polyangiales; family Houyiibacteriaceae; genus SG8-38. Next base: position 1,342 of record CAZBWQ010000032.1, read on the forward strand.
GTTGTTCAGCGAGAAGGAGAGCCGTGCATCGACGGCATCGAGGCCGCCGTTCTCTTCGGCATCGACGCTGCGGGCAAACACGAAGTGTGTGCCCGCTTCGACCCGGAGGCATTCATCGCTTTGCAGCCGCGTCGCGCCTCCGGCCTCGTCGGAAAGAACGACGCCATTGAGATCGACGGTTTCGTCGATCTGGATTTCGATCCATTCACCGAGTCGATTGGCGACGGCGGCTGGATTCGCCATCCATTCTGCGATTCGAGCAGCGCCGGGCTCCGGGGCTACGATCTTCCGGGGAACCCCTTCGTCCAGGCATTCGTCGTCGGCGAGGACCCGGGGACACGGCGCGTTGGGCTGACCGGGAGCCCCGAAGTTGCCAGGCCCGTATTCCTCTTCGGAAAGCGCCAAGCATACCTCGCCACCGGCGTCGCGTTGCCACGCGATGCCCTCGGTGGTCGTGTCGTAGTCGACGCGGTCGAGCACGGCCCCGTCGCCGATCAACACGATGCTGCGTGGACCCCCGTTCCCGAGGCTGAAGCGCAGCTCCGCATCGACGCGGGGCGCCGCCCTCGGGCTCGCCCCGAAGACGACGTGGCTCCCCGCGGCGACAGGAGCGCATCGTCCTGCATCGACCACCGGACCGGCCGAATCCGATGACGGTCCAAGCCGAAGCGCGGCGAGATCGGCCGACTCCTCGAAGACGATCTCGACCCATTCGAAGTCGGCATCCGATCCCGTCGGGTTGGCCATCCACTCGCTGATTCGAACGGAGCCGGGGCTGGGCTGTGAGACCAGGCGGTTGGAGCCGTCGTCGATGCACGTATCTCCCGTGGGAGCTGACTCGCACGGCGGATTGAGCGCGCCAGGGGAGCCTGAGCTCGCAGGATGTTCGTCGGTTTCTTCCGTCGCTGACGCGCACCAATGCGATGGATCGTCGTTGCGCTCGGCGTCGGGCTCGAACGTGCCGTCGAGCTCCAGGGGGCGGCCGTCGGAGGTCTCGGCGTAGCGGACTTCGTCGATCAACCGCTGTCCGCACCAAAGCGAGAGCATGGCGTCGGAGTTGCGGAGATTCCCGAGCGCGCTTCCGTAGCTGTAGTCGACGTGATCGGGCATCGGATCGTCGGTGGTGTTGCCCGCGACGAAGAACCCGCTCGGATCGATGGAGATTGCACCCGTGAATCGGTGTGTGCGTGGGCTGCTTCCATCACTTCGCGCGGCCGCGAGGGTGAGGCCCTCCAAGACCACCGGAAAAGCCGTCGCGTTGTAGATCTCGATGTATTCCCCATCGCCGTCCACCCCATTCGGGTTGGCGTGAACCTCGGTGATGACGAGGGCTCCTGCTTCGATTCCCGTGCACTCCGGATCGGCTGCGACGGGCTCCAACCCGCATGCGCTCGATACCAACGACAGACACACCACGAGGTGCGTTTTGTTCCATACACACGCCATCTCGACCTCCCGCCTCTAGAGCTGGGGCGGTTATCGACCTGGCGCCGGATCGGTTTCGTGAAGCGTGGCAGGGAGCGACGGAAGCGTTACTTGATCGCGCTCCGAGACGACGATTTGGAGGGTCTGGTAATCGCCTTTCACGTACCGTTCGACCACGCCGCGAACCACGACGGGCTCACCGCGATGCGCGCCGACTCGAGATCGCTCGAAGACCTCTCGATCCCGGAAGATCAGCACGAATCGAGAGTCCTCGGCGCCACTCAACGAAACGCGGATCAGGGTCTTGAAGTAGCGCACCCGGTCGATGATCCCGAGAACGGCGGCCTCGCGCCCCACGGCTTGCTCGAGGCGCGCGTTGGCGTCCGAATGACTGAGCTGGATTGAATCTTCGACTCTGCTCGTGTCGTGTTCGAAGTCTCGGATGAAATCTGCGCGGGCATTCCACCACGCCTTGCGCTCCTCGTAGTCTCCGTAGCTCTGCGAATCCGGGCTCCAAATGCCGCGTTTGGCTTCGCGGGCTTCGGCCTCGGCCCGGGCGAGCTGGTTGTGGAACCGATGCGAGTACCCGTACTTGGTGAAATAAGGGCTCATTCCCGCCCGAACGCATTCGACGTTGTAGCTCGTCCAGCGACCATCCTTTTTGGCAAAGGCATGCGCCAGAGGACGTCCGTAACGACCCCGCATCTCTTTCGGATCGTCCCGCTCGAGCCTCACCAGCTCGGCTCCCTCGAAGAAGGCCCTCGCGTACTCGGTGGCCGTGTCGCCCATGGGGGTGCCCACTTTGATCGGGCGGGTTGCACCGCCGCGCTTCGCGCTCAGATACTGCTCGAAATCGCGCGTCGCGGCTGCCCGGTCGGCGCGGCTCCGCAGCGGCTCCTCGGTATCGATGGAGAGAAGTCGAATCGACTGCTCGATGCCCTCGACGCGAATGGTGTCGCCGTCTACCACGGGGTCGGCTGCCAGCCGAAACTCCCCGATGAGCAGCCCTTCGCGGTCGACCCGCCGATCGGGCTCTGGTTGCTGGGGAGGTGCGTTTACAGCGCCGGTTGCGGCCGGCGCTTGGGCGACGCTCACGGGCGTTCCCGCGACCGTGCCTCGATCGCACGCGACTCCAGTCAGGCAGAGCCAAACCAGCGTCCACCGAAGGGCGGCCGACGTCCGCATGGTGCGCAACCGTAGAGCATCCAATCGGCGCTGGCCACTTACTCGTCGGCGGGGTCGTCTTCGATTCCGGCGAGCCGCCGAGCCAGGCTCTTCTTGTGCTGGAGCTTCATTTGACGCCCGATTTGAATCCGTTGCGCCTGGGGTGAGCCCGCTCCGTGCAAGGACTCGGTCAAATAGCCCACGGCGTTTCGCCCCATGGTCATGTTCTCGATGAGACGAAGAATCCGGACGCGAGCCTCGGTCGGCACGTCGGAACGGCCCTTGAGGTACTTGTCGAGAAGTGCGCCGAGCTCGGGGTGCCGGAGCTCCTTTTCGGATGGGGCCGTGCTCACGAGCCCGCCTGCCAAGTCTTGAGCCAAACGCCCGAGCTCGAAGGGCATCTTCGTGACGTGATGCTTGCAAACGTTGGCCAGCATGTCGTCGTTCAGGTAGCAGCCCGACTTCGTGGGCCGCGCCTGATGAGATGACGCAATCCCGGCCGCGTACATCGTCTCGTTCAGGTGCGTCATCTCGACCAGCTTGTCTTTGATGTGCGATGCCTTGTCGATGCCGTTGTACTCGGCGGCCTGCGCCGCCGCTCCGATCAGCACGTCCCCGACGCCGGTCTTGCAGACGTAGCTACGCCGGTGGTAGCACGTGAAGCGCTCCACGAGCATCGACGCGAATTCGTGCTCGCCATCCATGAACACGTGGCTCCAAGGAACGAATACGTCGTCGAGCACGACCATCGCTTCCTGTCCCGAGTAGTCCGCATTCCCCACGTCGATCGAGCCGCCCTCCATGCTCCGCGTATCGCACGACTGCCTGCCGTAGACGTACGTGATGCCTGGCGCATCGACGGGGAAGGCCGCGACGACGGCATAGTCCCGGTCAGCGGGGCCCAGACGCATGGTGGGCATCGCGATGATCCAGTGCGAATTGATGCAGCCGGTTTGGTGTGCCTTGGCACCTTTCAACCAGATGCCCTCTTCGTCGCGCTTCGTCACATGCACGAAGAGATCGGGGTCAGCCTGCTCGTGCGGGGCTTTGCTTCGGTCGCCCTTCACGTCCGTCATGGCCCCGCCGACCACGTAGTTCAGCTCCTGCATGGTAGTCAGGAACTCTTTCAAGCGTCGATGGTATGGAGTGCCGTGCTTTTCGTCGATCTCGTAGGTTACCGAGTAGAGCGCATTGAAGGCATCCATGCCGACGCAACGCTGGAAGCAAGTCCCCGTGTTTTGTCCGAGTCGCCGTTGCATCATGTTTTGCGCGACCAGGTCTTCGGGACTTCGTGCGACGTGGAGAAAGCGGTTCACGCGCTGCTTCGTCAGGGGGGACTCCACCGTCGCGAGCTCTGGCTCGCTGATCGCCAAATCGTACGTTTCGGCGACGGCATTGATCGAGGGGCGGATCATCGGGTGGTCGACCGGCTCCTCGACGAGCTCACCGAAGAGAAAAACCTTCAGCTTTCGGCCGCGCAAGCTTCGGACGTAGTCTTCGCCGCTTTCGATTCGCGAGGGGGTGCTGCCATTGCCGAGGGGCATCGTGACTCCAGGGCCCTGACCTTACCACGAGCCTCACAAAGGCGCTGCCGTCAGGGACTGGCGGACGTCCGTCGCGTAGAAGCGCCCCCGTTCGTCGCGCGCCACGGTGCCCATCGCCACCTCGGGGTCGTGCGTGAAGAACACCCGGCCCCGTTGCTCGTGCAAGCGCGTGAGCAAATCGCTCTTTTCGTCGATCAATCGCTCGGGATGACGATCGTATCCCATCGTGATGGGGAGATGCATCCAGGCCAGGCCCGGGATCAAGTCGGATGCGAATACCACCGGACCGTCGGCTCCTGGAATCTCGGTCAACATCAGCCCAGGCGTATGTCCCTCGGAGATCCACAGCTTGTAGTCGCCGCCGAGGGTATCCGAACGGTGCCCCTCGACGATCTCGAGCCGTCCGCTGTCCTCGAGCAGATCCGGCAGCTCTGGGATGAAGGATTTCCGGTCGCGGGGGTGGGGATGCCGAGCCCGCTGCCAAGCCTGCCGACTCACCACGAAGGTCGCGTTGTCGAACAGCAAGCGCATGGGCGCCTCGGGGTCATACACGCTCAAGAGCCCACCGGCGTGATCGAAGTGAAGATGCGAAAGGACGACGCAGTCGACGTCGGTGTGGGACACGCCCGCTTGCTGCAAGCTCTCGAGCAGCACGTGACGCTCTTCCTGAACCCCGAAGCGGTCGCGAAGCCGAGGTGGAAAGAACGCCCCGATTCCCGTTTCGAAAAGAAGCTTGCGCCCGTCGTCCTCGATCAGGAGTGCCCTACAAGCCAACGGGATGCGGTTCAGCTCGTCGGGCTCGATCCACGTACGCCACAGGGCACGCGGCGCGTTGCCGAACATGGCGCCTCCATCGAGGCGCTGGGAGTTTCCCGAGATCGACCATGCACGGCGCATGCCGGGAGCCTAGCAAGCGCAGGCGGACGTTTGAAGTCACTGGCGCACGATGTAGACATTCGTGGTCGCGTGACGGACGACGCGCTCCGCAACGCTTCCGATGAGCCATCGCTCCATTCCGCCTCGACCGTGCGATCCGAGCACGATCAAATCGACGTCGTGGTCCTCTGCGTATTCGCAGATCGACCTCGCCGGGGCGTGGTCCTGCACCACCGCGAGCTCGACCTCCACGTCGGCGAAATGCTCGTCGCGAAGCTTGGCCAGCTCGGCCTCGCAGGCACCCTCTTCTTCGACAGGAGGCTGGAGAACCGCCTGAGGTGGGGTGAACGCATGTGGATCGACGATGTGAATGAGCGTGACCTTGCTTCCGTTGGCACGCGCATACTCGCCCACTTCTCGAAGTGCGCGCGTCGACTGCTTCGAGAAGTCCACGCACGCGAGAATGTGCTTTGCGGCCATGCCCAAAACCTACCATCTTTTCCGGGTGCTCGGGATGCGCAGAGCCCGCTCTCTCGTGGCAGCCTCGGGGCTGTGCGCGTTGTTGCTGGTTTTCGCTTGCAAGGAGCCGCGGAGCCAAAGGACCACGGCACCGACTCGAAGCAGCCAGGAAGCGGAGCCCGAAAGGCCTCGGCTTTCCCGCCCGGAAATCGCCTGCCGGCTCCACTCCTGCGCGCCGCCGTACTACTGCAACCCGAAGTCGGGCTTATGCGAGCTGCTTCCGTGTGGGAGCGACGCGGACTGTCCGTACGGTTACTCCTGCGACCACGAAAAGCACGTCTGCCGCTAACGCCCCGAGCGATGTGAGCGCTGCCAACATGGGACCCGACCGGGATGTGAGCGCTGCCAACATGGGGCCCGACCGGGATCTGAGCGCCGCCCACACGGGCCCAAGAGTGATGTGAGCGGTGCCAACATCGAGTCCGGGGCCGATGTGAGCGGCGCCTACATGGACCAGGACCGATGTGAGCGGCGCTTACCGGGGTGCAGGCCGAAAAGTAAGCGACGGTAACATCTTCTGATACGTTCCTCGCATGCCTGCCGGAGCCAAGTCATACCATCATGGAAACCTTCGCGAGGCCTTGCTCGATGCGGCCTTGACGCGCGTCGACACGCACGGTGCCGAGGCGCTGCACATGCGCGAGCTCGCGCGCGCGGTCGGTGTGTCGTCCGGAGCGCCCTTCCGCCACTTCGCCGACAAACAAATTCTTCTCGAGGCCGTGGCGGATCGCGCTGCCGACCTGCTCGACCGGGCGCTCGAAGACGCCACCGCAGCCGACGACGACGCGCTCACGCAGTTTCGCGCGATCGCGGTGGCTTACGTGCGCTTTGCGGCCGAGCATCCCGCGCTCTTCGATTTGATCTGCCGAAGCGAGATGGCGTCCGCGCGTTTTCTGGGTGCGATCGAAGATGAGCGCAGACGGAAGTTGATCGCGCTCATCGTCGAGGGGCAGAATGCGGGGTTGATTCGGGAGGCTGATCCGGAGCTTCTCGCGCTCACGAGCGAGGCCGTCACCCACGGCCTCGCGCGGATGATCGTCGAGCGACACACGCGGGTGCGCACGCTCTCCTCGGAGGACGCTCGCAAGCTCGTGCTCGCGATGACCCAGCTCCTCCAGTCGAGCGTCGGCCTCGGCTAGGGGACACGCTCCACCCTAAAAGCTACAAGGATTCCAGTTACTTGGAACCCACACCGCGAAAATCGGCCCCGCCTCCAGTCGTCGCGGTGCGGGTCGCAAGACCGTGAGAAAGCTGCGCTTCGGGGGCACGTGCGTGTCTCCAGGTGGCGAGCTCGTAGTCCTTCGCGCGGAAGTTGCGGGCGCGGAGCACGTACTCGGTGGCAAAGCCGGGATACAGGGAGCGGTTGATGCCGTCCGCAGACAGGTACCAGCTCTTGCACCCGCTCCAGACCATGTGCTTCATCCGCTTTTGAATCCCCTCGTTGTAGCGATCCATCACCTCCGGTCGCACGTCGACGTATCGCAGGTCTTCGTCGATCAACGTGCGGATCGCTTGGAGCGCATGGGAGATCTGGGCCTCCGTGTAGACCAGCACCGAGGTGTGTCCGGGCCCCGTGTTGGGCCCCATCATGATGAACCAGTTCGGGAACCCCGCGACGGTCATCCCCTTGTAAGCGACCGCACCGCCGCTCCAGGCATCGTCCAACGTGCGGCCCCCTCGACCGATGATTGGAAACGGCGCCGCGGCCAATCCCAGCTTGAAGCCCGTCGCCAAGACGATTGCATCCGCCTCGTGCAGCATCCCGTCCTTGGTGCGGATGCCGGTTTGCTCGATGCGTTCGATCGGATCGGTGACGAGCTCCACGTTCGGACGCTCGAACGTGGCCCAGTAGTCGTCGGAAACCAGAACACGCTTGCAACCGAACTGAAAATCCGGCGTCAGCTTCTTTCGTAGCTCCGGGTCTTGGACCTGCCTGCGCAAGTTCCACATCGATAGCCAGACACCGACCCTCGAGAGAATCCTCGAATTCACGAAGACGATCGGGCCCCGAAGCTCGCTCAGCCAGTATTTCAGAAATCGGCTGATCCGAAGCAAAAACGGGAACTTACTAAGGAGCTTGCGAAGCCAAACCGGATACACCCGATCGAATTTCGCGACGACCCAGGCGGGCGTTCGTTGAAAGACCGTGAGGAGCGCCACGATCGGCGCGATGCTCGGGACGACCTGGACGGCGCTGGCACCGGTCCCGATGACCGAAACGCGCTTGCCCGCCAGATCGACCTCGTGGTTCCACCGTGCGGTGTGGAACATGTCGCCTTGGTAATCCTCGAGGCCTGGTATGTCCGGATATTGCGGATCGACGAGCCCCCCGACGCCCGCCAGCACGACCCGCGCGTGGAAGGTGTTTCCCGCGCTCGTGGTGAGCGTCCAAGCGCCCGCGTCTTCGTCGAAACGGGCTTCGATGATTTCGGTGCCGAGCCGCATCTTGTCTCGCAGACCCCACTTGTCGACGACGCCGACGAGGTACTCTTGGATCTCCCGAGACGACGCGTAGCGCTGGCTCCATTCGGGGTTCTGCTCGAACGAAAGCGAGTAGGCGTGGGAAGGAACGTCGCACGCCGCTCCGGGATAGGTGTTGTCACGCCAAGTGCCGCCGACCTCGTCGGCTCGCTCGAAGATCGTGAACGAGTCGACCCCGGCTTTGAGCAACTGAATGGCGGCGCCGATTCCTGCGAACCCGGCCCCGATGATCGCGATCGGAAAGTCCGTAGTCTTTTGCAAGGTGCCGACAAGGTATGGCACCGCGGCGGCTGGCGCCAGCGCCAAGGATGGCGCCAGCGCCCGTCACTCACTTGGTTTTCAGAGTGGGCTCCACTCGCACTCGCCCTCGCCAAAGATGTGACCTTGGGTGGCGAGCTGGGCGCGAACGAAGTCCCACGCGCTGTTGATCGGCAGCGGGCCTCCGGTGAGCTCGTAGGTGCCTGCCGGCGGCGAGGGAAACAGGCTCCCGATGTCGGTCGCCGCTTCGAGGTCGACGCGCGTGATCACGTCATCCTCATCGACGTCCTCGACGTCCCAAAGCCACTGCGCCTGACGCGCGATGTTCCCCTCTTCCTCCGGAAATCCATTGAAGAACAGGTGGTCGCCGTGCATGGTGATCTCGAGGGTGGAGCCCGTGCCTACGTTGACGCCAGGCTCCAAATCTTCGACGGCGCAGGCCGTGTAAACCGCGGGCACCGCCGCCTCGATGACGAAGCGCCTCTCCGCGCCATCCTGCACGCGGGTGAGGGTCCCATCGATGAGATAGCTCCATCCGTTGCTCACCATCGCATCGAAGTCCGCCTCCTCGGCGTTGAGGTTCACCGCCGCCGAGCCGGGCACCGGGGTCTCGAATCCGAGCTCGGTGTACTGGCCCGTTGGAATTCCCATGAATGACGTCAGCTCCGGAGCGCTGCTTCCGAGCCTCGTGAAGTCGGCGATGGCCACGGCGTCGCTGCTCTGTGCGTTCCGCCCGTCCAACTGACTCATCGACACCATGCCGATCGAAATGACGTACCTGCTGAAGTCGACGTCGAATCCGTCCGTGATGCTCTCGTCGCCGTCTCCGGCCTGAAGCCCGCCGGGAATGGTGTCCTCGGCTTGAATTCGCACGCTCAGGTTTCCATCGCCCCCGGCTCCCTCGTCGCCGCACCCGGCGAGCCCGGTCAGGAGCATCGAAGTCGCCAAGTACCTCCAGTCGATCCATTTCTTCATGCATTCCTCCATCGTGTGTTGGTGTCGTTCATCGCGTCAGCTCCGTCGTCCAGACGAAGCTCGGTAGCTGGTTCGCCGTCATGGCCGCGACGATCGCGCTGTAGTCCGGCCCCTCCGGGTCGACCGTGACCAACCCCGAGCCGTCATCGAGCTCGGCGAGACGCGCAAAGCTCACCGATTGCCACCAAAGGGTCGGGTCGAGCTCGACGGTGGCGGTCACGGGCTCGGACGTGATCTCTTGGCTGGTGCGCACGCCGTTGACCGCCGGAGTCCCTGGATTGACCACGACGACGTCGACGAGCGCTTCGAACTCGTACCCGTCGGGACAGTCGGAGCTCCCGGGACAACAGGTGGCAGCATCCTCGACGCACACCGCGGTTCCCCGAAAGCGCGAGGAATGGCCCCGAGGCACGTAGTTGGGGCTCTCGAACGGCACGTCAGCCGGCCCGCCCGGGACGCCGTCGAGCGCCTCGGGAACGGGGCTGGTCAGCAACCATGTGATCCCGTAGTCGAAAAATGCGGTCCGGATCGTGCCCGTCGTTCCCTGAAGAGCCCCCATGGCTTGAGGCGAGGGGTCGAGCCCGTCGATCGTGACGCCTTCCAAGAGCTCGAGGATCGCCACCTCACAACGGCTCGAAAGGGCGCTTTCGGTCGTGCAGAAGTAGAGCGGCCCGAATCCGACGGTGGCTTCGGTCAGCGTGACCTCCCAACCGCTCTTCACGAACGGCGTCGGCGCCGTCCCACGAGCCGCGATCGGCACTTCGGCGAAGTCTCCGCCCGTATCGGCGCAACTGCACACGGCGAGCAAGATCAAAGAAAACGACCGGAGGGTGCTCATAGCTGAATCCCGATGGTGAAGAAGAAGGTGCGCGGCCGACCGGCGCTGATGTGACGCGCGGGGATTCGGGAGGGGACCCCGGCGGGGTCCCAGTCGGAGACGAACACGAACTCGTTCCCGGCGTAGCGTTTGTCGGCGAGGTTGTAGGCGCGAAACCCGATCTCCAGAAACCACCAAGAAAGACGCGCGGACAAATCGAGCAGCGAGAACGGGTCGGCGGTCTGTGAGAAGGGAAGCGGTCGAGCGCCGATGTAGGTGTAGCCGATGCCCAGGTGTCCCCGCAGCGGATACTTCCACAGGTCGACCAGCTCGTCCTCGGCGCCGATGTCGAGGCGCACCACCCATGGCGGGATGAACGGCAGTGCGTCCCCGCTGTCGAAGGGAGGGTTCGGATTTTCGACGGTTGCTGGCGGAGGGCCGTCGAGCACGGCATGGACGTAGGTCACGGAAAGCGATCCGAGGAGCCACGACAGCGGCTTGGTCACGGCATACAAGACCGCGCCCGTCCGGCTCGTGGGTCCGATGTTTTCGAGGCGTCCCTCGCTCGCTTCGAAGAACACGTCTTGATTCAGCCAGGTCCGGTAGCCGGTGAGCGAGAGCTGAAGCTCCTCGTGGTCCCCGACTCGGAAGCGCACGCCGAAATCGACGGATCGCACCTTGGTGAACGGGGCCGTCTCCCCGTCCACCAGGGTTCGGGCCTGAGGCGAGCGAAATCCCTCTCCGTACGCTCCGATGATGTCGATCCAGTCGGTCGGCTTTCCGGTCAACGCCAATCGAGGACCGGCCACGATGCCGGCTGCGGTGCGGCGAAAGCCGGGGATGAAGTTTTCGGGTCGATAATCGGGGACGAAGTTTCCGAGTTGGTCATCGATGTCGAAGAAGAGCACGTCGGCTCGGACGCCACCCTTGAAGTTGAGATACTTGGTGAAGTCCCAGTCGAGGTCGACCCACAGGCCGATGTCCGCTTGCACGATGTTGGCATCGACCCGTTCGTCCCAGGTCTGATTGAGCGGTGCATCGATCAGGTTCTGCTGTTGCGGATTGATCAGATCGACGCGCCCCGAGACGCCCACCTCGACGGTGCCTTTGGCTGCGTCCGCCGGCTCGAAGCGCGCGGTTCGGTGCCTCGCGTTTCCGCCGAAGACCAGTCGGCGGTCGCGCTGCTCGATGAGATCACCGCGGCCGGTCCAGTCCGGGTTCACCCGAGAGCGCTCGAGGAACCCCGTGAAGTTCTGCTGGATGCGAAAGTCGTGAAGCTGAACCCACAGGTCGAAGCTCGTGTTCTTGCGGTTTTCTCCCCGTTGCTCTCCACGCACGCCCAGGATGACGCCGGCGTTGTAGGCGTTCTGCGCCTGGGCCGTGGGATACGGGTACACGTCGTAGAACCCGACTTGGCCCGACTCGATGTCGTCGAGCCGCAAGATGCCCGCGGAATCGTAGCGTGCACCCCACAGCGAGCCGTGCACGCGAAAGCGCCAGTCGTGGCGGCCAAAGCCGACTTGGAACATCGCCGAGCCGTCGAGCCCATTGCGGTTTTCCCCGAAACCGTCCGAGCGCCGAAACTGGAAAGCTCCGAACGTGTCTGCGTCTTCTCCCTTCGGGGCGAACAGAGCCACTTGGCGGAAGGTTCGAAACGACCCGAATTCGCTTCGTGCGTAGATGCCGCGCTGCTCGACTCCGAGGTCGAATTCGACCGAGCCGGCGACCGCGAAGTCACCTTGCGCCGGATCGTAGACGCCCTCGATCACCCGGAGCTCACGCACGACCTCGGGGATGACGAAGCCGAGATAGGTGTAGCCCTGACCGTGAATGTTCGAGGGTTGGTTGAGCGGCACCTGCCCCAGCTTGAGCTCGATGTCCTGCCCGTGCTCCGAGTTGAACCCGCGCAGGAAGAGAAAGCCCGCAGCGGCATCCCCCTCCACGTTGGCGACGTACAAGCCGGGTGCGCGTTGAAGGAGATCGTTCGCGGAAGCGGCCGGCACCACGTTCAACACGGCACGATCGAGTGTGAAATCGCTGGCGCCACGGCCACGTTCGCGAAGGTGCTCCGCCTCGACCTCCGCGACTGCTCCGAAGTCATCTTCGTCCTGGGCCTGGCTCGGGGTCGCAAGCGCCGGCGCCGATACTTGCGCAGGCTCGTTCGGAACCGTCGTCGCCGTCTCGACGTGTGGCGTCTCTTGAGGCTCGTGGCTCTCGCCCTCGTGTGGGAGGGCGGCTTCGGGCGGCTCGAAGTGGACGGCCACGCGAATGCGGCTCGCGACCGGGGTATCTCCGCGTGCAGCGGGCTCGAATTTCCATTGCCTCACCGCGTCGATGGCGGCGGCATCGAAGTCCGCCCCTGCCGAGTGCTCGACCACGATGTCGGTCACCTCGGCCTCGGCGGTCACCGTCAAGCGCAACACCACGGTCGGATGCAGCCCTTCTTCCACGCGCTCGGGTGGGTACGCCGGAGGGGGCGACTCGACGAGATGAGGCGGGTGGAGCTCCTCGGCGGTCGTGGGCTCGGCGTCCTGCGCGCGCACCCCGGCGTTCCACAGCGAAGCGACAAGCGCCATCGCTGCTACGAATCCCGGGATGATGTCGAATCGAATCACTCCACTCCCTCCGAAAGCTCGAGCTCGGAAACGCGATCGCAGCCCGAGCGCGAGCTCCGGCTGCAAACGAAACCCCAACAGACGATGCACGAGACGCGGATCCATGCCGCGGCCGCGATCATCCCGATGGGGGCGACTGGCGAGAGCTCAGACGGGAGGCGAAGCCTTGGGTGCGAGTCGGAACCGGCGGGAGTCGTCCCGAAGCTCTCGGTCACTCGAGCGAGCCCACGAGGATGCTCCGCATGGGGGCACGGGGACGATCTGGGCGTTGGGTACGGCCGCAAGGCCCTCGTGACGGTCGGACGCGAGCACGCAGTGTGCGTGGGCCGCCGCCCTGGAATCGGAGAGCCCGATCATCGCCGTCGAGACGTCGCCGTGGACCGTCCCGCGGAGCCGCGGGAGCTCGTGGTGGCTCTCGTGGACCAGCTCTCCGTGCTCGGCGCACCGGGCATGGCGCACGAGGAGCATGTGGCCGGCGCTCGACGCCTGAAAGAAGGTGACCAGCAGAGCCGCCGCGACCCACGTGGCGCGTATCATTCGTGAAATAGCCATGTCCCGGCGGGCTCCGCGCATCCTCGAACGCACGAGTATGGCCGATTCCCCCAGACCATCAAGCCCTGGTGCCAACCCAGCCGGACGGGCCTCCTGGAGACCATCACCCGATCGGGCTACACCGTTCGCTCCGGCCCCACGCTACGATCAAATAGCGTGGGGGGAGCGCCCACCGATGTCGCGACACGATCCTACCGAGGTAACACGGCGCCATGTTTTCGCGCAGAAGGGCCTCTCCAAGAAGCAGGAGGAGGCTCGCATCGTCGTGCTCGCCGGCAAGGGGGCAGGGGACAAATACGCGATCGAGGATCAGCTGACCCTGGGCCGCGGCGACCAGGCCGACGTCAAGATCGACGATACCTTGGTCTCACGGATGCATGCGAGGATCTTCACGCACGCCAACGGGTCGTTCCTGATCGAAGACCTCCAGAGTCGAAACGGGACGTTGGTCAATGGTCTGGCGATCTCGAAGCAGGTGCTCACCTATGGCGACCGAATCCAGATCGGGAGCTGCCTCCTCCTGTTTGCCCACCACGACCCCATGGAAGAGCAGGTCGCGCAGCGGCGAAAGCTCGAAGCGATCGGCCGTCTCGGCACCGGCGTCGCACACGACTTCAACAACCTGCTCGGGGCCGTGAGGGCGAGCATCGACTTTCTGAGGACCCTGCCCGCCGAAACCCGAGTCGGCGATCCCGAGGTACAGGAAGCGTTCCACGACATTCACGCCGCAGCCGCGGCAGCCACCGAGATGACCAGCCGCTTGCTGGGTTTCGCTCGCGAAGTTCAGGGCAGTCATTCGGAGGTCGACCTCTCCAAGCTCTGTCACGAAGTGGTTCAGCTCGCTCGACGCACCTTTCATCGAAGCATTCAAATCGAAGCGAGCATCGACCGCGGTCTTCACGTCACCGGTGACCGTGGACAGCTCCATCAGCTCTTGATGAACCTCATGATCAATGCACGCGATGCGATGCCCAACGGCGGGAAGCTCCGGCTCAGCGCGACCAAGGCCGACCCGAGTGACATCGAAAAGGCGCCTCTGAACCCGTTGGTGGCCCACGCGCTGATTCGCGTCGAGGACACGGGAATCGGGATGGACGACGCGACCCGCGAGCGCGCGTTCGATCCGTTCTTCACGACCAAGGGCGATCAGGTCGGAGCCGGCTTGGGGCTCGCAGCGGTTTACGAGATCGCGAAATCGCACAACGGCCACATCACGGTTCACAGCGTGCCCAATCGCGGGACCGAGTTTCAAGTCGTCTTTCCGCTCACCGCCGAGCGTCCGGTCGGCCCCACCGAGCGCAGCATGCCTGCGATCGAGCTGCCGAGGACGCAACTTCTGATTTTGCTCGTCGACGACGAGGACGTGGTGCGGCGAAGCGCGGGACGTGTCGTACGGCAGAGCGGACACCGGGTCATCTTCGCGCGAAGCGGCAAAGAAGCGATCCGCATCTACACGGAGACCCAACCGAGGCCCGACTTGGTTCTGATGGATCTCAACATGCCAGGGATGACCGGAGACCAGGCCTTCGAGGAGCTTCGGACCCACGACCCCGAGGCGCCCGTGGTCTTCGTTTCCGGCTACTGGGATTCGGAGCTCGAAAAGAAGCTCCGCTCGATGGGAGCCCTGGGATTCGTTCAGAAGCCCTACGAAGCGGCTACGCTTCGCGATGCGATCGTGCAGGCGATGACGGCACAAGCCTCATGATCAAGTACATCGGCTCCAAGCGCGTGTTGGTTCCACACATCGTGCGTGGCATCGACTCGTTTCCGGAGTCGGGCAGCGTGCTCGACCTGTTTTCGGGTACTTCACGAGTCGCGCGCGCCCTCAAGGCGACGGGACGCTTCGTCGTCGCCAACGACCATCTCGCGTATGCAGCAACGCTCGCACGCTGCTACGTGCAAGCGGATTCGCGACGGTGGGGGCAGACGGCCCGAGACTTGCTCGTCCAGTTGGCCGCGGTCCCGCCGCGATCTGGGTACTTCACCAAGGCGTTCTGCGAGGATGCGCGCTACTTTCAGCCGAAGAACGGCGCTCGCATCGATGCGATTCGCGACGAGATCGGGCGTCGCGCGCTGCCTCCGGAGCTCGAGGCCATCGCGCTGGTGTCGCTGATGGAAGCTGCAGATCGAGTCGACTCCACCACCGGCGTACAGATGGCCTACCTGAAGAAATGGGCGGCGAGGGCCTTCAACGAGCTGGAGCTGCGGGTGCCGGCCCTCTTTCCCGGGCCGGGCCTCGCGCTGCAGCTCGATGCAATTGACGCGGCTTCGCGAGTCCAAGCAGACGTCGCGTACCTCGATCCACCCTACAACCAGCACAGCTACATGGGCAACTACCACGTCTGGGAGACTCTGGTTCGTTGGGACGCGCCCGAGACCTACGGAATCGCGAACAAGCGAATCCAGTGCAAAGAGTACAAGAGCGACTTCAACTCGAAGCGACGGATCCGCCAAAGCTTCGAGGACCTGCTCCAGGCCTTGCGCTGCCGCCATTTGCTCGTCTCCTTCAACAACGAGGGCTACCTCGATCGCGAAGAGATGGAGGACCTGCTCGCCTCGAGGGGGCACGTGGGGGTCGTGTCGGTGGACTTCAAGCGATACGTGGGCGCCCAAATAGGAATTCACAATCTTCACGGGGAGAAGGTCGGGCGGGTCAGCCACCTCCGGAACAAGGAGTATCTGTTCGTGGTCAGCCCGAAACGCGAGACCGTGAACGCCGTGGTCGAGGCCATCGAGTCCAGCATCGCAGAGGCTGCGCTTGCGTCTGGCGCGGGGAAGCGCAAAAGGGAGGGTCATGACTCTGAACGACGTGTTGAATGACGAGCAGAAGCGGGCCTCCATCATCGACGACGTGTGTCGGCTCGTCGATGACGAGGTGGGAAAACAACGCGGTTTCGGGGGGGCGGCCGTCAAGGCTGGCTACCGGCTGGTCCAGGGCGTGAAGCCCGGATTCGTTCGCAACGTGGTGCAAAAGCTCCTCCCCGAGTTCGCGGCAGCGCTCGAGCCCATCCGGGCCGAAGCCGTCGCCCAAGGACAGTCGGTGAGCAGCTATTTCGATTCCCACCAGACCGAGGTCGCCGAAGCGCTCTTGAGCGTCACGGATAGCCGCGCTCGCGAGTCCGAACATGGGTCGGTCAAAGGCGCCTACAACAAGCTTCGTGGCTCTGCGCGGAAAAACGTCGAAAGCGCGGTCCCGCACCTGGGCCTCATCATCGAGAAGTACACCTAGGCCTACGGACGACGTGCGCTACTTCGAAGACATCCGAGTCGGCGACGTCAAAGAGTCGGAAGAGGCGTACGTGCTCACTTCGGACGAAATCATCGAGTTCTGCAAGAAGTGGGACCCTCTGCCGTTTCACGTCGATCCGAGCGCCGCAGCGAAGACCCCGGTGGGCCAGCTATTCACCTCTGCGGTGCATAGCGTCGCCATCGCCATTCGGCTTGGTCACCAACTACAGGCCGAGCCGACTGCGACCGTGATGGGGCTCGGATGGGACGAGGTTCGGTTTCACGCGCCGGCTCGTGCGGGCGACCGACTTCGCCTTCGTGGCGAGATCATCGAAACTCGAGTGTCGGAGAGCAGGCCTCAGTTGGGTATCATTCGCAGCTTGCTCACGCTCACAAACGAGCGAGGCGAGAAGGTGATCTCGTTCAAAGCGGCTGCGCTGGTTCAGCGACGGTCCCAGGCTGGCTAGAAGCCTCGAGCATCTCGACGATTGCAGCACGTGTTCGGTCGCGGAGATCGTCGATGGCGTCCGACTCGGAAAGTGTCGTCTCGGGGTAGAGGGGCTCCCCGATCTGTACGGTCACCTGGCGGTTGTCTGCATTCGCGTTTGCGCCGGTATCGACGGCTTCGCGCGACATCAACGCGAAGGTGCCTCGCAGCGCGACGGGAACGACCGGTTTGCCCGCCGCGACGGCAGCCTGAAATGCGCCATTTTTGAAGGGCTTGAGGTTTCCGTCGGTGGTCCGAGTGCCTTCGGGAAACACCAGCAAGGGTTTTTCGTCCCGCAGCACTTTTTCGAACGCATCGATCACCGCCGCGGCCGCCTCCTTGCCTTGGTTCCGGTCGACCGGGACATGGCCCGCCAGCCGGAGGTGCCAGCCCAAAAAGGGCACGTTCATGACCGATCGCTTCGCCGCCCACCGGAAATCGCGAGGCAAGGACGCACCGAGCACCAGGATGTCGACCAAGCTCTCGTGGTTGCTCGCATAGACGAACCCTCCGTCGGGAACGTTGTGATCCCCGGATGACTCGATGTGGATGTTGAGCCCCTTCGCCGAAGACTTGCTCCACTTGCGAGCAGCCCAAGTCGACGCTCCCCCACCGGTCAGCGGACCGAGCGTGATCGAGAGCGTGCCCCACCCGATGGTCCGGGCACCGAAAGGCACCCACTGCTGAAGCCATCGCGCCCGGTCGGCCCAGTCCATTTCGCGGCCCTTGCGAAAGATGCCCCACTCCGAGCGCGCCCAGTCGATTGTGCTCTTCAACCCCATGCTCGCCGGGGTTTACCACCGACCTGCGAGCCTGAAAAGCAGCCCGCTCGCTCAGGCCGTGGGCGTGACCGGCTCAGGCGGGACGGCCGATAGATCCAGGTCCTCGGGGAGAGGCTCGTACGGAAACTCGAAGCTCACCGATTTGGCCCACGAGTACAGGCCGGGACCGTACGCGGTGAAGGGCGTGGGCGCGGTTCCGAGCGCGGCCAGGGCCCTGCGGTTGTCGTACACGATGTCGGTCATGATGTAGGGGATGAACACACTCAACAACGCGCCCATTCGTCGTAGGCTGCCTGCTTTCGGAGCGTTGGCGAGCGCCTCCATGACGCGCGCAAAAGGTCCGGCCAGCTGCCCCGAAAAACGAGGCATTCTCTTTCCGAGGGCAGCGGCAAAGGCCTCGGCGATCTCCCCGAGCGTGCGCGATTCGGTTCCCGCGCTCAGGTGGTAGGTGTCTTCGGACAAGTCTTCTCGCACGTGGAGCTCGGCGATGCTGGCTCCGACCCAATCTGCGTTGACGATGTCCAGTCGCACGTCTCTCGAGAGGGGCAGCCACGGAAGATCGGTGAGCACGCAAACCGCCCGCACCATGTCGAACTGCGTGGTTTGCGGGAAGCGCGAGTCGCCGATGACACTGCTCGGTCGCAAGAAGAGACACGAGACGTCGGGCAGGAGCTCGCGCACCATGTGCTCGCAAAGCTTCTTCGTCCGTGTGTAGGGATTGAAGTCCTTTCGGCTCCAGTCGAGGGGTTCGTCTTCCGTGACGATGGCCCGAGGGCGGTCGCCCGCCACCGCGACGGTCGAGACCTGGGTGAATCGCCGTAAAGGATGGTCTTCTTGGATGGCGCGTGCGAGCTTGATGACCGACAGCGTGCCTCGCACGTTGTGGCTCATGCAGGCGCGCTCCGATCGGAAGCTCAGCGCCGCCGCGTTGTGAAGCACCGACTCGGCGTTCGAAACGAGCCAGTCGTAGTCCGCGCCGGAAATGCCGAGGTTGGGGGCGGTCAAATCGCCGCTGATGAAGGCGATCCGGTCGAGCGAGCGATGGAACTCGTCGGCCGGCATCTGGAGCTGAAGAGCTTTCCAAAGGCGCTCGACGCCCGCGTCGTAGTCGGGAGCCCGTACGAGCAAGGCGAGCTCGTGATCCGTGTTGCGCAGGAGCCAGGTCGTGATGTACGAGCCGATGTAACCCGTCGCCCCCGTGACGAAAATTGCCATTTGAGCTTATGGTTGTGGGCCAGAGCGGGAAGTCAAGAGCTTCAGCAGCTCCTCCTCGGCGTCGACGTGGACCCAATGGCCGGCTTGCTCGACGACGTGTACGTGGAGGCGCGGATTGCGCTCGGCGAGCTCCGCCAACCGGGCACGGTCGGATTGAGACACCGCATTCGAACGTCCCCCAATCACGACGTCGAGCGTGCTCTCGGCTGGCAATGCCTCCACGACGTCCCAACAGTCCGTTCGCGCGTAGTCGTCGATCAGCGCACGAATCACATCCAAGTCGGGACCGAACGATCGCCGACCATCCTCCAAGCGTTGCAGGTTCATCGCAAGCCATTGGGCGATCGACTCGGGCTGTCCGGCTTGCACGACCGCCGCGACGAACTCGTCCCGGGAGCTCCATGTCCGTGGCATGGCTTGCAGCATCTCGATGACTGCCTCGGTTTGGCTCGATTCGGAATCTCGCCGCATCGGCGACGGCGATGCATCGATCACCCAGGCTTCGGTCGGGTCGTCGGCTCGGGCACGAAGCCATTCGAGCGTCACTTTGCCTCCGAAGCTATGCCCGAGCGCGCCTCCAATCGGGAGCCCGAGCGAGCTCTCGAGCTCCCGTACGTCCGCAGCGACTTGCCGCAGTGTGGAGGAGCCCTCCATGCCGAGGGAGTCCCCGTGCTCCCGCAGGTCCACCAACACGGCACCCCAATCGGGACGATCCTTCACGAAGCTGCGCGCGACCCCGCGCCAGTTGGCCCGGGTTCCCAGAATTCCGTGCAAAAACAACATGTAGGCCCTCGGCTCGCGCGAGGGGCCGCTCAGTACGCTGTGGGCGAGCACGACCTCGGCTTACCACAGAACCCGCGGCTGTCCGATCAGCGGGCGGACGCCGCCGCGGGGACTGGCACCAGCCGGACGAGAGCCTTCTCCAGGCGGAAAATTGCGCTGTCGGTCATCGGTCGGCGGCCCGTTTGGCGCGCCGCACTCTCCAGACCATCGAGATAGCTTTGAATTTTGCGCCTGGCCTCGTGGATGCGCCATGCGATCGTGCCTTCGGTCGTGTCGAGCACGACCGCCGCTTCGCGATAGCTCAATCCCTGCAGAACGGTCAGGACGACGGTCGTCTGCAGCAGCGGCGAAAGGCGATCCAGTGCTTCGAGCAAGGCACGATATCGGTCGCGAAGCTGGGCGGCGCGTTCCGGATCTCCCTGTGCATCCACCTCCACGGCTGCGACGAGACGAGGGTCGTCCAGAGGCACGGTGGGCTTGCGGCGTCGGTCGCGCTTGGCATTGAGGGCTCGATGTAGGGTGATTCGGTAGAGCCACGTGAAGAACTCGCTCCGGCCCTCGAACTCGGGCAACTTCGAATACGCCTTGAGAAAAGCGTCCTGCGTGATGTCGTCGGCGTCGCTTGCCTGTCCCGTGAGATGCAAGGCGAGCGCGTACACGCGAGGCCGGTACGTCCGAACCAGCTCATCGAATGCCGATCGGTCTCCAGCCTTCGCACGAGCCACGAGAGCTGCGGCATTTTCCCCCCGCCGTCGCGCGGCGGATTCGTCGTTCTTCCCCCTCAATGGGCCCCCGTCCGTTCAGGACCCTTCAAGGTTACAAAGTTTGTGGAGCCACCCCCAAATCCGTGGGTTGAAAGGCCCAAACCAAGCTGTTACATGCAAGCGGCCTGACCTCGGAAGCCCTCGAAAATGGTGGGGAAATTCTCTTCCGTAGGCCAGCTCACACCCATGATTTCCGACTGGTTTTACGGCCTCTTCTCAAATGACCTCGCCATCGACCTAGGTACCGCCACGACGCTGATCTACGTCAAGGGCCGTGGGATCGTGTCGTGCGAGCCGTCCGTGGTCGCCGTGCAGGCCGATCCGCGTGGCGGCAAGCGCGTGCTCGCGGTCGGCAAGGAAGCCAAGGAGATGCTCGGCCGGACCCCGGGATCGATTCGCGCGGTGCGGCCGCTGCGTGACGGCGTCATTGCAGACTTCGACATCACCGAGGCGATGCTTCGCTACTTCATCGCCCGTGCACATCACGATCGACGGACCTTGGTGAAGCCGCGGATCATCATCTGCGTTCCGTTCGGCATCACCGAGGTCGAGAAGCGAGCCGTGAAAGAGAGCGCCGAAGGAGCCGGCGCACGCGAAGTGTTCCTGATCGAAGAGCCGATGGCTGCGGCGATCGGAGCCGGTCTTCCCATCACCGAGCCGAGCGGCAACATGGTCGTCGACATCGGTGGTGGCACGACCGAAGTTGCGGTCATCTCGCTAGCCGGTATCGTCTACTCCCAGTCGGTTCGCGTCGGCGGGGACAAGATGGACGAGGCGATCATCGCCTACTTGAAGCGCAAGTACAATTTGCTCATCGGCGAGCAGACCGCCGAGCGGGTCAAGTGCACCATCGGAAACGCATATACGGACGGCGAAGCAGCGACGATGGAAGTGAAGGGTCGCGACATGGTGGCCGGAGTGCCCAAGACGGTGGTCGTCAACGCAGACGAAATTCGGGATGCGTTGAGCGAGCCGATCAATGCGATCACCGAAGCCGTCATGATGGCGCTCGAACGCACGCCGCCCGAGCTCTCGGCCGACATCGTGGACAAGGGCATCGTGCTCACCGGCGGAGGGGCGCTCTTGAAGAATCTGGACGTGCTTTTGCGAGAGGAAACCGGGCTTCCCGTGATGGTTTCGGACGATCCGGTATCGGCGGTCGTGCTCGGGTCCGGCAAGGCGCTCGACCACCTCGATTTGCTTCGCGAGGTGACCATCGCATAGCGCGAGGAGCAAACACGCGGCAATGAACTATTTTCAGACAATTCGAGATGCCGCCATCTTGCTCGCCTTGGTGATCATTCCCGCCGCGTTTCTTCGATCCAACCTTCGCGATCCGTCCGAGCTGAGCTGGCTCGATCGCGCTCTGCTGCAGGTGAGCGGCCCCGTCCAGTACGCAGGTCAGTGGGCAGCCGACGGAGTGACGGGTCTCATCGAAGACTACGTGTACCTAATCGACGTCAAGCGCGACAACGACCATCTGCGTGCGGAGAACGATCGGCTGCGCAGGGAGGTGAGGGCACTCCGTTCCGATGCGCAGAGGATCGATGAGCTCGAAGCGCTTCTCGGGCTCCGCGAAAAGATGGACACGGACACGCTGAGCGCGCGTGTCATCGCGAGAGACATCTCGCCGTCTTTCCGGGTGGTCCGTCTCGCGATCGATCAAGGCGAGCAGGCGGGTATTCGTGCGGGCATGCCGGTCATCGCCAATCAGGGCTTGGTGGGTCAGATTCGTCGGGTGTCCGGGCGATTCGCCGACGTCCTGTTGACCGTGGACCCAGAGAGCCACGTCGACGTCGTCGTCGGCGAGAGGCGTGCACGCGGGCGGCTCGAAGGAATGGGTGAGAGGGACCGGTATCGCTGCTTGATTCAGTTCGATCGTCCCGACGACCAGATCGAAGTCGGCGATGAGGTTTTCACCTCCGGCCTCGGAAAGAAATTCCCAGCTTCGATTCGCATCGGTTACATCAGCGAGATCGGCGACCAGGAGCTCGGTCTGCATCAGCAAGGCGAGGTGACGCCGTCGGTGGATTTCAGTCGGCTGGAGGAAGTGCTGATTTTGACTTCCGGCCCCAAGGATGCGGCCGCGCGCTGAGGGCGGGGAGACGTGCGGGCAGCCAAAAGCAGCATCATCGTGGTTTTGATCGTGTTCGGCACCTTGTTGGTGCAGTCGGTCTTCGCGCGCCTGCTCGCTCCTTACCCCTTGGCCCCGTACATCGGTCTTCCTTTCGTCTTCGCGTTCGGCACGGCGCCCGCGGTCGGCGTCTTGCGCGGCGCGGCGACCGCGTTTGCAATCGGGTATCTATACGATCTGTTCACCGGCAATCCGCTCGGCATTCATACCTTCGTTTTCGTCATCGGTTTCTTGGCCGCTCGACTGGTCGGATACCTCGTCTCGTTTCGGGGGGCGCTCTTCGAGATCGTCCTGACGTTCTTCCTGACGCTTCCTCTTGGCGGGCTCTTGGAAACGGTTCGTTCGTTCACTCCAGGCGGCATGGCTTGGAATGGCATCACGCTCCTGTTCACGCTGATCGGGTCGTCGCTTACCACCGCGTTGATCGCTCCGCTCCTTTTCGCTTTGACCCGTTCGGTGGATCCGCAGACGGAGAGGGCATCGGCATGATCACGCTTTCGCAGCGGCGTGAGGTCGGTGAGTTTCGGAAACGCTATCGGTGGATGGCTCTGTTCGTCGTGTTGGTGTTCGGCGGGATCATCGTTCGCATCGCCCAAGTGCAGCTCTTCCAGAGAGAGCGTTGGTCGGGAATCGCGCAGGAGAACATCACGAAAACGTTCGGTCTTCCCGCCACTCGTGGCATCATTCGGGACGTGGAAGGGCGTGTGGTGGCTTCCAATCGACCCTCCTACGACGTCTATGCCACCCCCAAGTTGCTCGATGCGGAGGACTTGGACCGGATTGCCTCCCTGATGGGCCTGACCCAGCGTGAGACTGCGGCCTTGCACGAACGGTTGGCCGGCCTGCCCGAGAATCGCCGATCTCACCAAATCGAGCTGTTCAGCGACATCGGACGCGACCAACTCGCCGCTCTCGAGACGCATCTTTCCGAGCTGCCGGGCCTGGACATCGTGACCGTACCCCTTCGAGACTATCCATATGCGACCCTCGGAGCACACCTCATCGGCTACTTGAACGAGGTCAACGAGGAGGACCTGTCCCGCGAGGACGGAGCCGATGCGTATCGACCCGGAGATCGAATCGGCCGCCACGGTCTCGAGAAACGCTACGAATCCTTGCTCCGGGGCTCGCGGGGCTTTCGTCGCGTCGTCGTGGACGCGCGGGGCCGGGCGCTCGAAGGCGCGCGACCAGACTCGCTCGACGTTCCGATGCTTCAAAAGCCCGTTCCGGGCCACGATTTGCAGCTGACGCTCGACATGCGGCTCATGGAGGCCTTCGACCAAGCGTTTCGGCCGCATCCATCCGGCGCAGCCGTCGTGGTCGACATCCATACCGGCGCGATCCGCGCGCTGTACTCGAAGCCCGTGTACGACCCCAACGAGATGAGTAGCGGGTTGAGCACGGCTCGTTATGCCGAGCTGACCAGCGACCCCTTCCGGCCGCTCATCGACAAGACGATCTACGAAACTTACTTCCCGGGGTCCACCTTCAAAGTGGTGACCGCCTTGGCATCGCTCGAGGACCACGTGGTGGATCCGATGCAACGCATCGAATGCCTCGGCTCTCTCAAAATCGGAAGGCAGAAGTTCCGCTGCAACAAGCGCCACGAGTGGGTCGATCTCTACGACGCCATCGTTCAGTCCTGCAACGTCTACTTCTGGGAGCTCGCCGAGCAAGTGGGAATCGAGCGAATCAATCGCTTCGCTAGCGCCCTGGGTTTCGCCGAACGCACGGGCATCGGCGTCAACAGCGAAGCCAAAGGCTTTTTGGCGACCCGCGAGTGGTACGCGCAGCACTACGGCGCGTTTCGAGTCGGCTACACCCTGAACACGGCCATCGGTCAAGGAAACACGCGCGTCACCGTCCTTCAACTTGCGATGGCCTACGCGGCAATCGCCAACGGCGGCACCCTCTACGTTCCGCAGGTTCTGCAGAACGTGAAGGCGCCCGACGGGTCGCTCTCGGAGACCTTCAGGCCGCAGGTGAAACGCGACGTCGGCATTGCCCCCGAGCATCTCGAGTTGATCCGAAAAGCGTTGATCGACGTGGTTCAGACCGAGGAAGGCACCGCCTTCCGCGCCCGCAACGAAGACGGCATACGGATCGGAGGGAAGACGGGCACGGCTCAGGTGGTGAGCCGCCGAGGTCGCACGGAGGAGTCTTCGAGCGCGTGGTATCTAGACCGATCCCATGGCTGGTTTGCTGGGTTTGCACCCGCCGAAGACCCACGAGTGGCCTTCGCGGTGCTCGTGGAGCACGGTGGGTCGGGCGGGGCGAGCGCCGCTCCGATCGCGACGTCGGTGATGCAGCAGTATTTGGGCGAGCCCTCGGCCGAGGAGACGGAATAGGCCATGGCGATTGGAAGAACCATCCGAGACGAATTCGACTGGCCGCTGTTCATCGGGGTCTCGACCATCGCGCTATTCGGAGTGCTGAACCTGTACAGCGCGACGGATGCGGGGACTGCTTCCGACGCGTACGTGCAACAGCTCTACTGGCTTTTTCTCGGATTCAGCGTCGCAGGCTTGACCGTCGCCGTGGACTACCGGCACTTCGAGCGATACGGATGGGCGATTTACGGGGCTTGTGTCGCGGCGCTCGTGTTGGTCTTCGTGCTGGGACGGAGCGTGCGTGGATCGACACGGTGGCTCACCCTGGCGGGTTTTTCCCTTCAGCCGAGCGAGCTCATGAAGATTGGGCTCATCATCGCGTTGGCCAAGTACCTGCACCACGACACGAAAGTCGGAGGCCGCACCCTTTCGGACTTGATCATTCCAGGGCTGATCCTGGCGCTCCCCATGGCGCTCGTGCTCCTGCAGCCGGATCTCGGGACGGCCATGATGTTGGCGTTCATTTTCGCCAGCATCATGATGCTCACGCGACTCAAGCTGCGTTCGATGGTGACGCTGCTGGCTGCATTCGTGTTCGCAGCTCCCGTCACTTGGTTCTACCTGTTGAAGGACTATCAGAAAGAGCGGATCATCGCGTTTTGGGACCGTCTCGGGGGCAAACAGACCGACCTCTTGGATTCCGGTTGGCACGCCCACCAGTCGCTGGTCGCGATTGGCAGCGGAGGCCTCAGCGGCAAAGGGTTCACCCAGGGCACCCAAAACAGATTCCGCTTTCTTCCGGACCAACACACCGATTTCCCGTTTCCGGTGTGGGCGGAGGAGCACGGGTTCATCGGCGCCGTGCTCTTGATCGGCCTGTACTTGTTCTTGGTCTTGTGGTCCTTGAGGATCGCGTCCCAGGCCAAAGATCGATTCGGGGCGGTTGTCGCGGTCGGGGTCGGCGCCATGATCTTCTGGCAGGCCGTCATCAATTTGGGAATGGTCTCTGGACTTTTGCCGGTGGTCGGTGTGACCCTTCCTTTGTTTTCCTATGGTGGATCGAGCCTGCTCTCGACCATGCTCGGGTTGGGATTGCTCATGAACGTATCGATGCGGAGGTTTTCACATTGAGCCAGTCGAGCCGTGTACTCGCCGGGGTCGTGCAGATGACCTCCACCAAAGACGTCGACGCGAACATGCGCAAGGTCCACGGCTTGGTGGGCGATGCCGCCTCGCGCGGGGCACGGTTGGCCGTCGTCCCCGAATGCTTCGCGTATCTGGGGCCCGAAGCAGGCAAGCTCGAAGTCGCCGAATCGTTGGACGAGGGTGGTCCGATTCTGGATCGCTGCCGTTCAGCCGCACGTGACGCCGGGATCGACGTCGTGTACGGCGGTTTTTGGGAGAAGAGCGAGGAGCGGACCAAGGTGCGAAACGCGTGCATCTACATGCGCGCCGACGGCTCGATCGCCGCGGTCTATCGAAAGATTCATCTCTTCGACGTCGATCTGTCGGATGGCACCAAGTTGCTCGAATCGGAAACAGTGGAGGCGGGCTCGGAGGTCGTCGTGGCCCATGCCCCCTTCGGGACACTCGGCTTGAGCGTCTGCTACGACCTTCGCTTCCCCGAGCTTTACCGGCGTCTCGTCGACGCAGGCTCGATCGCCCTCGCGGTGCCGGCTGCGTTCACGTTGACGACGGGCAAGGACCACTGGCATCTCCTCTTGCGGGCTCGAGCCGTCGAACAGCAATGCTACGTCCTGGCGGGCGCACAGACGGGTCATCACTACGGAAAGCGGTGGTCGTACGGCCACGCGCTAATCGCCGATCCCTGGGGCACGGTACTCGCCGAGTGCGGGGAAGGCGAGGGCGTCGCCGTGGCTCCCATCGATCCCGCGTACGTCGCCGAGGTGCGTCGCGGCTTGCCCAGCCTCGAGCATCGGAAGCTCGGGTAGGCGAACGGCTGACTCAGCCGGCCTTGGGGAACCAGGGCACGAGACGGCTGGTCGTGCGCTGATAGTCGGCGTAGGCGGGATATTTTCGCGCCGAGATCTTTTCGGTGAGGCCGGTGGACCCTTGGAACAGCAAGGTCAGCAAGGCCGCCCCCGAGATCGTCCAGTTCAGCCACCCCGCTCCGGCGGCAATCGAAAAGACGTAATAAGTCCACCACATCGCTTGCTCGCAGAAGAAGTTGGGGTGCCTGGAGTATCGAAAGAGGCCGGTGGTGATGAAGTTGCTCTTCGGCGTCTCACCACGTGCGAGCGCGGCGTGTTTGGCATTCTGGAAGCGCCACTGCTGCTCGTCCGCCACGGTCTCTCCAATGAAGAACAGGACGAACGCGACCGCGGCAGCATAGTCGAGGGCGTTCAGTGGGGTGCCCGCAAAACGATACGCGGCATACGACGGCGTCACGATCAGCAACAATAGGAGGTTCTGAAACGGCGCGAGGAAAGTCGCATTGAGAACCTGGAACCAGACAGGCCCAATCTTCTCTTGGATCTCTTCCCATCGGTAGTCTTCGCCGCCGGGTTTGTAGCCGCCCTTTCGGGCAAAGTTGTACGTCAGCCGCACGCCCCAGAGGACTGCCAGCGCTGCCATGAGGTTCAAACGCGCGTCATCGAAGCCGGCGTGCGCCGCGAAGTGAACCGAAAACAGTGGAGGCGTGATCGACCATAGCCGGTCGACCCACGAATACTCCCGGGTGATCAAAGACAGCACCCAGCACAGAAGAGCGAAAGCACCCGCTCCCCAAAGAGCACTGGTCAGAGGATCGGTCGTCTTCCAGAGCTCGATGATACCCGCCATGACGCTTCCTTCTCACACTTCGTAGAGAACGTCCAAGTAGCGTTCCAAGAGATCGGTGACCACGCCTTGTACGGGCACGGAGTTCGCCATGCCGTAGACCGGGGCCATTCCGCCGGACTCTTCGGGATGCGCCTTGGTGTGCTCGACGGCCTCCCGCAGATCGGCGAGGAAGCGGTCAGCCACGCCTTCTTGCGTATGCCGCAAGGTGACGGCGATGTGGACGCTCGCCGGCTTGTGAAGACCGTTGAGGTTCCAGTGGCGCTTGGTCATGAAATCCATGACGCGATAAATGTCGAGCTCGTGCGAGCCGAATGCGATGACCCACAGCGGGTCCCCCAACACGTGGAGCTCCGGAATCGCCTCGATTCCTCGCCGAATCTTCGCGCCGGTTTCGAGGATTCGCCGCGTCGCGTCCAGGTAGCCGCTTCGTCCCATCGACATCATCGCCGCCCAACACGCCGCGCTGAGGGCACCGGGCCGACTTCCCGCGAACGTCGGTGAAAAATACAGGCCACCAGGCCAATCCGCGACGGTGTAGTACTGGTAGTGCCGCAGCTCGTAGTTGCGATAGAGAATCACGCTCGTCCCTTTGGCGGCGTATCCGTATTTGTGCGTATCCACCGAGATCGAGGTCACACCGGGTAGCCTGAAGTCGAACGGCGGCACTTCGTATCCGAGCTTCTCGGCCCAGGGCAAGATGAAGCCGCCCAGGCACGCATCGGTGTGAAACCCGATCCCGCGCTCTCTCGCGAGCTCGGAAAGCTCTTCGATGGGGTCGACAACTCCGTGCGGAAAGGCAACCGCAGACCCGACCACGCAAATCGTGTGGCGATTGATCGCCTTCTTCATCGCGGCGACGTCGGCTCGATAGTCGGGGCCGACCGGCACCTTCACCAGCTCGATGCCGAAATACTGGGCGGATTTGTCGAAGGCGGCGTGCGCCGTGGTCGGAACGACGAGCTGCGGTGAGGTGATCCCTTTGCGCTCGCGCGCCCAATCGCGGTAGCTCCGCATCGCGAGCATGATGCTTTCCGTTCCCCCACTCGATACCGTGCCGCACACGCGGGCGTCCGCCGCCTGTCCGGCGCCGAGCATGTGGGCGGTCATCGAAACGATTTCGGCCTCGTACTTGGCGATGCTCGGCCATAGATCCGAATGAAGTGGGTTCGTCTGCGAGGTGATCGCGTACGCTTCGTTCAAGAACGCGATGTGCTCGGGGTCGCCATGATAGACGGCTCCCGATACGAAGCCTTCCGCCCAACGCGAGCGCTCGCGCTCCTCGAGCTCACGAATCTCTCTCAGCACGTCTTGGCGCGGCTTTCCCGATTCGGGAAGGGTGGAGTGACTCTCGACCACGTCGCGGTAGGGCTTTGCCGACTTGCGAAGCTCGTCCATGATGGGTGCGTATTCCGCCTCGATCTTGTCTCGCACGAAGGGAAGCCGTTTGGCATATCGGTAGAGTCGCGCAGCAATCGGCTGGAGGGGGCCGAGCTTGACGTTCGCCAGGTCCTTGATGTCCATGGGCTCTGCGTACCCTACCGGCGCGAAATCGGCCAGCCCGTTCGGGGCTAGCCGTTGAGCCGATTGTACAAGCCTTCGTTGTTCTTCCGGATCTCGAGAAACGCGCCAAAGAGCTCGTCGTAGATCGGTCGGTGGTTTCGGTTCGGTCTGAACCGCGTGTCGATCGGCACCTTCGAGGCGATCTCTTCGACCCGCAACTTCCCGAGACCCACCGCGGCGACGAAGGCTGCGCCCCGCACGTTCGCAGAGAGCGGATCGGCGACGCGGTCGATCGGCCTGTGGAGGACGTCGGCGAAAATCTGGCACCAGAGATCGGACTGGGCTCCTCCGCCGATGAAGCGAATCGAGTCGAATTCGCGTCCGATGAACGACTCGACGCCCGTCATCAGCCATCTCGTGTTGAAGGCCACGCCTTCCATGACGGCTCGAATCATCTCGGCACGGGTCGTTCGAAGCGAGACGTTGCAGAACGCTGCGCGGAGATGCGGATTGGCGACGGGTGTGTGCTCGCCGTAGAGCCAAGGCGTGAAGATGACCTTCCCGCTTCCCGCGGGTGCTGCGGAGGCCAGCTCTCCAAATCGCTCGAACACGTCGGCGGGCGGTGCTCCGGGGTCGAGCGCGTCGTTGCGGCAGAAGACGTTGTCCCGAAGCCACGTCATGCAGGCGCCCGCCGTTTCCTGCTCGTTTCCGATGAAGTAGCGCCCAGGAAGCGCCGACGGCAACGACGCCATGTTGTGCACGATGTCGGTCTTCTTGAAAGGGACGTGGCAGGTGAGCCAGGACGACGTGCCCACGTAGAGATGCCCCTCGAAATCCCCCACCGCTCCGGATCCGACCGCCGCCGCAGGCACGTCGGGGGTGCCGCCGACGACCTTGGTGTCCTCACTCAGACCGAGCTCGGCCGCCGCTCGCGGCGTGAGGGTTCCAATCACGTCCACCGCACGTCGAAGATCGGGAAGCTTCTCTCTCGGCAGCGTCGTCTGTGTGAGCAGCTGCTCGTCGTAGTGAACGTTTTGAATGTCGCGATTGTTCGTCACCCAATGGAGCGTGATGGAGTCCGTCGTTGCGAGGAACTTTCCCGTGAGCCGCAAGTTCAAATAATCCTTGGGCTCCATGAACTTGTAGGCGGCCCGGTAGATCTCGGGACGCTCGTGTCGCAAGAACAGGATGTGGGCTACCGGCTCCTTCCCCGCGAGGCTCGGCACACCACCGGTCTTGCGGAGCCAGCTTTCGAGCTTCAGAGGTCCGTAGCCCTGGATGCGAACCAGCCCCCCGGCCACCTCCGGGACGTACTTCGCTCCCCTGGAATCGAGCCAGATGATCGCGCGGCAAAGGGCCTCGCCCTCTCGGTTCACGGGCACGGTTCCGGCCCACTGCGACGTGACCGCCACCGCGATGATGCGTTCGGACGGCACTAGGTGGCGATCGGTGATCCGCCTCGTTGCCGCGATGATCGCCCGCCACCAATCGTCGGGATCCTGCTCGGCCCCACCCCCGTCGCTCAAGAAAAGCTCCGTGGACTCGACCTCCGAGGCGATCACTTCGCCGTGGGTCGTGACGAGCGCCACCTTGGGACCGCTGGTACCCAAGTCGATTGCGAGAATGCATTCCGTCGGCACGGGGCCGGAGTCTATATAGAGTCGGGGAGGCTGGCTAACCCAAAAACACCCCGTTATTTGCGCGCAGCTTGCTCGACGGCAGCGAGCAGGCTCTTGCTGAAGACACCGCGCCGCACGAGCGCCTCGCGAGCCTTCTGGGCGACCTCATCCCACGCGGCTTGGCTGGCTTTCATGTCGACCTCGGTGATGCCGCGGCCCAACAGCGTTTGGTAGGCGCGGGCATCGTCGCGCGCGACGATCTCGTCGAGCTTCGCGGCCGCACGCTTCGCCGTGTCGAGGAGCGTCTTTTGATCGGCTTCGCTGAGCTGGTCGAACTTCTTCTTCGTGATGATTGAGCCGCCCACGATGATGTTGAAGCTCGTGGAGGCCATGTAATCGAGCTTCGTGTACCATTGGAATGCGACCGCAGCCATCGCCGATGCCGGCAGCACTTCGAGCTCGTTGCTCTCGAGCGAGGGGAGCACGGATGCAGAGCCCACCTGCACGGGCTTCGCACCAATCGCCTTCACGTATTCGAGCGCGACGGGGTTGTTCTTGCCAGCCCACCCGGGCTTACCGGCGAGGTCCGAGGGCGTCTTGAAGGCCTTGGACGAGAAGAGTCGATTCTTGCCACCGTCGCCCCATGCGAGAAGCTTGAATCCGCCGTCTTCGATCAGCTTCTGCAGTCGGTCATCCAGCTCGTCGCGGACCCTATCGAGCTGTGCATCATCGGTGAGCAAGCCTGGCGCGGTCAAAACCTGAAGCTCGGGTGCGATCATGCTGAGGCCCGTCGTCGCCACGCCTGCCGCATCCAGCTTGCCCGTCTTCATGCGTTGGACCAGGTCCCGATCGCTACCCTCGCTGCCTCCAGAAAACACCCGGAGCTCCACGCGACCTTCGGTTTCTTTTTGGAGGGTCCGGCTCCAGGCCTTCAGGACCTTGACGAACGAGGAACCCGGGGGTGCCAACGACGCGATTCGAATCGTCGTCGGTTTCACGGCAGGGGCTTGCGATGTGGCAGGACGTCCCGCGATGAACGGGGCGCACAGGGCCAGGGCGAGAACCAGGAGGTATTTTCGATGTGGCATGTTCACTCTCATCCGACGGCTTCGCGCCGTCAGTTCTTCATTTCTCTGCGGACAGAGCGGCTACCTCGGCCAGCAGGCTCTTGCTGTAAACCCGGCCTACCAGCTGCTCGCGGGACTTTTTGGCGAGGGAGTCCCAAGCTTCTCGGTGGGGGCTCAAGTCGACGACTTCCATGCCTCGCTCGACCAGCGTTTGATAGGCTCGCGCATCGTCGCGGATCACGATCTTGTCCATCGCGCGTGCAGCTCGCTCTGCCGTTTGTTGCAGGATCCGCTGGTCCTCGGGCTCCAACTGGTCGAAGAGCTCCTTTTTGACGATCGAGCCGCCGATGATGATGTTGAAGTTCTGTTTCGCCATGAAATTCAACTTGGTGTACCACTGAATGGCGACTGCCGTGATGCAGGAGGCGGGGACGGTGTCGATCATGCCCGTCTGAAGCCCTCCGTACACCTCCGGCACGCCCACGCGGACCGGGTTGGCTCCGGTCGTGGTCAAGTACGTCGAGAATACCGGGTCGTCCTTCCAAGCCCACGGCCGGCGAGACTTCAGGTCCTCTGGTTTCTCGAAGCGATCGATCGAAAAAATCCGGTTTTTGCCGCCATCGCCCCAGGTCAGAAGCTCGAAACCCGCGTTTCGAAACAGCGTTTCGAAGCGCTCGCGAAGCTCGGCTCGAACGTGATAGAGCTGGTCGAACTCCGTGATCAGCCCGGGCGCAGTGAGTACCAGGATCGGGCGTACCACCATGCCCATGCCGGTCGTGGTGATGCCGGCTGCGTCGATCTGGCCGGCGCGAATCTTTCGGATGAAGTCACGTTCGTCACCCTGCGTTCCGCCCGTGTAAAAGCGCAGCTCCACCCGTCCTTTGGTTTCGGTTTTGAGGGTGCGACCCCACGCTTTGAGGATTCTGCCGAAAGCCGACCCCGAAGGCGCCAAGGACGCATAGCGAATGACGATCGGTTCTTCGGCAGGCGCCCCGTGCACCGGGCTCCCCGGCAGCGACAAGAGCGCTGCCGCCAGTGCGACGATCACCAAGTGCTTCCAACACATCAGAACGATTGATCTAGTACGAATGCCGCGGGGGCACCACTCACCACAGAGACCAATAGCCTCCGGCAAGCACCTGGATGGCGATGAGCGCATTGCTCACGGCATGCGCGACGATGGCATCGCTCAACAGCCCTCGCCGCTTCTGCGCGTAGGCGAACAGCAGCCCCGCTGCAAACCCGCCGAGCCACTGTTGGTGTAGGGCGGCGAATGCCAGCGAAGAAAGCAGCACGGCGGGCCAGCTCCACTTCTCATACGGCACCTGCGTGAAGCGCGCGCCGATGATCCGTCGCAACAAGAATCCTCGGAAGGCCAGCTCTTCGACGATGGGCACCGTCACCACGGCTCCAAAGACGCGGGCGATCAACCAGGTGACGCGAAGCGGCGCGGACATCGCCATCAGCTCCTCGGGCGCTGGCCGAGTCTCGTGCGCGCCGAACAAAAAGACCGTGCCGATCCAGATCAGGTACACGAGCACCCCGATCGCGATTGGCGCCCACGAGAGCACGGGGCGACTCTGGAGCTGTGCGCGGAAGCCGCTCGTGTACTCGTCGCGGTACCATGCGAGCACCAGCAGGACGGCGACCACCCGGATCGGGTAGAGGTAGTCGAACGTTTCGGTGAAGAGACCCGTGAGCAACGCCGTGGCCACGAGCACCAACAAGGGGAGGAGGAAGGGAGCGCTCGGGTTGGTGATCTTGGCGCGAGGATCGCTCGGCTCGCGGGCAAACCAGGGAATGCGTCCGCTCAACCACACGGTGCCGAGGGCCACGCCGCAAAAGAGCAACCAGCCGGCTTTCGAGTGAAAGCCGCCCAGGGCGAGCTCGGGAGACCATATGTGACCGAGGAGGATGAGCGCGACGATTCGAACGACGTTCAGGAGCCAAACCGCTGCGATGGCCAATGGGATGAGGACGAGCACGCGCGGGAATCGAAATCGCTTGCGAAACGCGACGAGGAAGGCGGAAAGGAAGACCAAGATGAGCCCGATGCCTTCGTATCCCGAGCACACCGGCGCGACGCGGATCCAGAAATACTCGGTGCCGATGGCCGCTTCGGACGGTTCGAAGTAGATCGGCTCGATCAGCGTGCCGAGGATGAGCGCGACCGCATAAAGCGTCGCATCGCTCAGACGATCCCAAAGAAGGAGAGTCGCGAGACCGGCGGCCCATGCCACGAAGGACAGGAGCACTGCGAGGCTGACCGGCACGAAGAGGTCGCGCCAGGACACGGTTGCGCGAAGCCCTGCAAAGGCGACCGGAATCAGGGTGAGCAGCGCCGCGCTCCCGGTGATCACCCACAGGACGATCCAAAGCGGCGACAGCGCTTCCTCGCCTGGCGCGTCGAACACGCGTGCGGTCAAGACGTAGAAGGCCGCGAAGCTCAGCAGATGCAGGACGAGCGATGGCCAAGCCAGCCGTCCGGTGCGCGAGCCCGAAGAGCGGCGCAAGGCCTCACGCAGCGAATCGCCGGCGAGGATCCAAACCGCCGTGAGGAACGCGATCAACCCGGGGCCGACGAGCCCCATCCAGCCGAGGCCCGTCCAAAGGCCCACCTGCTCGAGCAGTGGCGCCGCGTCGAAGCTGAGCGTGATGATCAGGTATTCGACGAGGAGAATCAGCAGCGCGCCCAACGGCCGCACGAACCAAGGTTGCGGCAACCGCGTCGCCATCACGGCAAGGATAGCCGTTCGTGGGCGTTAGGCCTGCTCTTCTTCTTCGCGGCGGCGCGAAGTGAGATATGCGACTCCGCCGATCAGAAGCACCAGGGCGCTTCCCGCGGCGCTCGGGTCGAGCTCGGGGACGCCGACTCCGGAGCTCGTGGCCGTGACGGACCGTGCTTCGCGGATGCGAGCGATGCGATTGTTCAGCCAGGTCTTGAAATTGCTCCAGCTCCAGCTGTACCAGCTGCCGCCATCGTGCCCGTCGCTTGCCGAGGCATTCGTGGCAGGCGCGATCATCGACAAACCAACGACCAAAGACAATACGACGACAAAACGCTTCAACATGGGCTCACCTTTTCTGCGTAGCTTCCGCTACAAGTTTTTACACTTGTACATTCCACCTCGGTCGGGCGCAAGCCCAATTCTCGCCAGAAGTTGTTTGAATCTAACACAAATGCTTCTTTTGGGGCACGGACGCGGCTAGACGTACGATATGTTACAAGGGACACGCACCCACCAGAAAACATCAATGCTTGTAGATACTTACGACCTACACCGCGAAAAACCGCCTGGCCGCTCGCCTCGACCGCGCGGACTTCGATTTTCGCGGTCAGGGTTGCAAGTTGTTGAAATCACGATGGTTTAGAGGGATGAGCGTGTCCCCACGACGCGGGTGGTGGGTTTTTCGGGGGCCTCTTCGGCGAGAAGCCAGCGGCAGAACACGATTCCTTCTTCGTGGCCGGCGGTGCCCACCCAATTGCCGAGGCCGGGGTCGTGCTTGGCGACGTAAATCGTCCAGCTCCCATCCGGGTTGTAGCGGATTTGCTCGGAGTTCCGCGAGACCTGGTGGTAGCGAGAGTCGAAAGACTGGAGGTAGGGGTTCCAGGTCTGTACGCCCCAATAGCAGCACCGGGGGGAGCGCCCTTCGATCACCAGGATTTCGTCGTCCGCGAGCCGAAAGCTCCCCATCGCGTAGATGTTGTCGGGGGTCCCCCAGCCCATGCCATCCGGCTCGAATCCAAAGGGCTCACCCAGCTCGTTGGGCTCCTCGCTCGCGGGCGGGGGGATCATCGCCGCCGTCTGATTCACGAAGTTGGCCACGGCTTCGAGCTTCGCAGCCAGGTGCGCGTCGGTCTCGGGCCCGGGCGGTGCGACCGGATGCGTGTTCTCGATGTGGATGTCGGCGAGCCGATCGTTTGCTTTGTCGAAATAGTACTCGCGCGAGATGATGCAGACCGCCCGTGGGCCCATCTGGAAATGATTGGGCGCGTCTGGCTCATCGGGCCCGAGCGTAATCTCGAAAGAGCCGTCTTCGGCGAAGTCGATCTGGGTGTGGTTGATGTTGGCCGCGAGGCTGTCGGACCACGACCCGTCCGGATCGCCCGCGTACACGCAGAAGCTCAGGTAGCAAGCATCGCCGCGGTTCCCCGAGATTCGATATCGCTGGTCTCCGCGCGCCTGGGTGAAGCAGTAGACCGAATCGGTATTGTCGCCGAGGATCTTCTGCGTCGGTCGGGCCAACGGCACGAACGCGGGCCGCAGTGGATCGCTTTCGACGTACAGCTCGAACCCGTAGCTGAGAAGGTGGGCCAGGTGACGGTAGCCTTGCACCTGACTCTGCTCACCGAGCCCCTGGAGCTCGTCGGTAAAGGTTTCCGGAAGCTCCCGAAGAGAATCCAAGAGTGAAATGAAAGCGTCGTGCGTCTTGGTCATGGCTAGCTCGTTTTCCTGGTGCTCGGGTCGAGGCCGAAGTGATCGACGTACTCTCGAAAGCGCTCCCGGTCGCGCTCCGGCACGATACCGAAGTCGCTCGGAGCGTACTTGTGCGACCCGTGCTTGTCCCGAGGGTTTCGAGACATGAAGGCACGCATCCGGCTTTCGACTCGTTCGTCGAGCGGATAGCGGAAATGGGCATACATCCGGCGGACGACGTCGAGGGGGTCGTCGACGAGCTCCTGCATGCGCACGTCGAAGAATTGATCGCTCTTGTGCGCGAGGCGCTTTCGTTGGGTGAGCGACTCGTCGATCAGCTTGGCCCACCAAGTGACTTGCTGCCGACCGATGGCTTCGAGGTCGATCGCATCGCTGGCGGCTCCGCGAAGCGTGGCGGTCAAGCTGGCCACCGAGGCACAAACCTCGGCGGGATCCCGGTGCGTGTGGACGATGCGCGCATCGGGAAAGACGTCGAGCAGCGTTTCGAGCAGATGCAGGTGCGCAGGGGACTTCAGCACCCAGCGATCCCCGCGCACACCGCCCGACTGCGCATGCTGCAGGTACCGTCTGTAGAACTCGTAAGTCGGATGCATGTCCTGCTCGTCGAGCCAAGCCTGATAGGAGGGCACGTCGAATTGCACCTGAAGCTGCTCGGACATGAAGCACATCGTGAAGACCGCCACGCATTCTTGCGGCATGGTCGCGCCCATCGGGTGCATCGCCTGAAAGCCCGGCACGAGTCGATCGAGTTGGTCGAGCACTTTTTGGTCTTCGGCGATTCGGGGGTCGGTGGTCCAGGTTTCAGGCGACGCCGGCGGAACGGGGAACTGGACCTCCCAAAAAAGCGGAGAGCGATTCGCGGGATCTTGCTCGAGTAGGGCATGCAAAATGGTGGTCCCCGTCCGCGGCATCCCCACGATGAAGAGCGGCCGAACGATCTCTTCGGCTTCGATCTCGGGATGCGCCTTGCGCCAATCGACCAGTCGCAACCGATTCGCCAAGTTGCCGACGACGTAGCCCCGAGCGCGCATCCGGCCCAGCAACGTGAGCTGGGCTTCGGTTTCGAGGCTCTGCAAAAACCGCCGTAGCCCTTCTCGAAAGTCGTCGCCCCCGAAGTCCGAGCTCCCGGCCTCGGCGATCGCCTTTGCGATCAACCGATCCTCGTCGAGCGAGATCAGCTCGATACCGAGCGAGCTCGCCGTCCGACCGACCTGGTTCATGACCTTCACCGCGAACGGCCGATGGGGCTTCCCCGCGCGCACTTCCCTCATCGCGGCGAGAATAGGGGACACGCACCCCCCCTGCGAAGCCCGTCATTTCGGGACGTTGCGACCCATACCGCGAAAATCCGGATCCAGCCTGGGAGGGTCGTGCGGCGCGGGTTTTCGCGGTGTGGGTCCTAATGTGCCGAAAGCATGAAGCTTTTTGGGCAAGTGCGTGTCCCTCAAGCTGGTGGAATTGCCTCCTCCTGCCCCCTGGAAAGCTTGCCTGAACGGAAACTTTCAGTGAACTTGTCATAAGGAGGCCTGGATGGCTTATCGGTGGCTTGGAGTAT
>CAZBWQ010000033.1:0-33086 GCA_964495565.1 uncultured Sandaracinaceae bacterium
GAAGCCTAGTGGTTGCAATTGGGCTGCGTGTCGGTACAGAGTGCACCGTCATCACATCGGGACGGCCAGGCGGATGCAACTCACAGGAAAACGAGCCCTCGTCACCGGTGGAGGAACGGGCATCGGTTTTGGGTGCGCCCGGCGCCTTTTGGAGCATGGGGCGGAGGTGTGGATCGCGGGCCGCCGCGAAGAGGTGCTCGAAGAGGCGTTGGGCCGGTTGAAGTCGCTCGTCCCCGACGGCACGGCCTCATTCCAAGTTTGCGACATCACCGCCGAAGACGAGGTGATTGCGGCCGTGCGCGCCGCCGCCGGGGGAGGCGAGCTCGACATCTTGGTCGCGAATGCCGGCAGCGGTTATCCAGGGCCGATTCTGGAGGCGCCAGTCGATGCCTGGCAGTTCTGCTGCGAGCTCAACATCGTGGGGACGGCGACCTGCATCAAGCACGCAGCCCTTTCCATGAAAGAGCACGGTGGAGGGAGCATCGTGACCATTTCGTCGGTCGGCGGGACCAAAGTCGAGAAATGGATGGCGCCGTACAGCACGAGCAAGGCCGGGCTCGAAATGCTCACGCGATGTGCCGCCGTCGAGCTGGCGCCATTCGGGATTCGCGTCAATTGCATCGCACCGGGCTACATCGAAACCGAGGCGCTCCTCGACAATTTCTCCGAGGAGTTCTTGTCAGGTCTCGTCGCGCACACGCCCCTCGGACGCGCAGGCGCCCCCGAAGAGGTGGGCGATGCCGTGGTCTATCTTTCGAGCGAAGCGGGGCGCTGGGTGACGGGGCAAGTCCTGAGCGTATG
The DNA here is from genome assembly GCA_964495565.1 of uncultured Sandaracinaceae bacterium. Lineage (GTDB taxonomy): Bacteria > Myxococcota_A > Polyangia > Polyangiales > Houyiibacteriaceae > SG8-38. Next base: position 802 of record CAZBWQ010000033.1, read on the forward strand.
CGGAGGAATGAGCATCGCGCAGGGCGAGGATTTCGAGGAGCTCAACCGAATGATCTACGGTGACGACGTGATCGATGCTTGCATGGGGAAGTCGTGATGAAGAGCCGCTGGACCCTGCCGATGGTGCTCGCCGCGACCCTCGCCGCGTGTGGCGACGGCTCATCCGCAACACGTTCGAGCGATGCACTGGCAGAGGAGTCGATTCCCCGGCAGTCGCCCGAGTACTACGTCGATCAAGCGAACAAGTACTTCGACACGCTCGACATCAGCGCGGACCCGAACAGCGTGCCGAGCTATGCGCCGCTGGTTGCGAGGTGGGAGCTCCCGCCCTGGCTCTGGCTCACGGGCTTCGGACGGGACAACATGATCCTGACCACCGAGCTGGCGCTTCAGCTCGATCCCTCGACCGTGCCCACCCGCGAGTGCCGCGCCTTTTCGGTCCAACCGTTTGCCCGGTGCTACATCGTGTTCGAGTACGAGGAAGGCCCCTGTCCCATCTACGAGGAGTTCGTCTTCAACGACGAAGGCGAGATGACCTTCATCGAGGCATGGTCGGACCAGCCCGGGTTTCTTCCGATGTCGGATGCCGCCGATCGATGGGCGGAAGGCCCCGGTGTCCGGCGACTGTCCACGAAGATTCCAGGCCTAGGAAGCCCGACGGGATCGATCGATCTGGACTCCGAAGCGATGCAGCGCGCTGCAAGCGAGGATCCGGAGGTTGCCGACTTCGTGCGCCGGGCGAACGACTTCTGGCCTTCGTGGTTGGAGGCGAACGAAGAAGCCGGACCGGACTACTTCGCCCGCGGGTGCGGGTGGCTCTAGACGTTTCGACGCACGACAGGCGCAGGATGTGCGCGTCTCGACGCCTTCGGTGAAGCGCCTGCACCCACCAAGCGGAGGTCGCCTTGAAACCGTTGAGCTTTTTGCCTGGCACGCTTGGTGCACTACAGAAGAGCCTCGGTTTTGATCCGATCGCATTTTGTTTTCGAACTAGGAGCTGAGAGATGAAGAGGAGCCATGCACATCACTCTGCTCCGCGCCGCATTCGCGGGGGGCCTCGCGGCGTGTTCGATCGTCACAGGGTGCAAAGGAAACACGAGTGCCGGGCCCACTTCGGCCGCCGGAACGCCGGACAATGAGGGGCACACGTCGCAAAGGTCCGAGAGTATCATCTACTCCTGCACGAGAGAGGGCGTGCACGAGGCGTGGGTGCGAGGGAATGCGCCCTACGTGTTCGACTGCAAGGAGCGCGTGAAGATTCCAGATGAGGCCACATTGGTGTCGCTGCACCGTACCCTCGTGGCTGAAGACTTGATCCGAGCTGATGATGAAAAAGACACTCATCTCGTGGAGTAGCGGAAAAGACAGCGCCTGGGCGCTTCACCTGCTGCGCGACGATCCGTCGATCTCGGTGGTCGGGCTGTTGACCACGATCAACGAGAGGTCCGGGCGCATCGCGATGCATGCGGTGCGCGAGAGCCTTCTCGACGCGCAGTCCAAGACTTTGGGCTTGCCAGTCGTCAAGGTCTACCTGCCGGATCCATGCTCCAACGCGGACTACGAGCGCGCCATGAAGATAGCGATGGGAGACGCCCGTGCGTCCGGCGTGGAGGCGATTGCATTTGGCGACCTGTTTCTGGAAGACATTCGGCGCTATCGCGAGGAGAAGCTCGCCCCAACCGGCATCGAGCCCGTCTTCCCGCTTTGGGGCCTGAGCACTCGTGACCTCGCCCGGCAGATGATCAGCAAGGGGTTGCGCGCGATCGTCACGGCGGTCGACCCCAAGCAGCTCGATCCGGCCTTCGTGGGCCGAGTCTTCGATTCGGCCTTCCTCGAAGACTTGCCCGAGGCCGTCGACCCGTGCGGCGAGAACGGCGAGTTTCATACCTTCTGCTACGCGGGGCCCATGTTTCCTCGGCCCTTGGCGGTCGAAACAAGGGGACGGGTCGAGCGAGACGGCTTGGTTTTCGTCGACGTCATCGAATCGTGAGGGCCTGCGACCTCGGCGCTTGGCTGGGAATCAGCTCGCTGGCTGCGGCTCGGTCACCGCCGGGGGCGCGACTCCGGAATGCCGCTCACGCGCGTCGGCCTCCGCGCGCCGGTCCTTGGCGAAGAGCATGTAAATGGACGGCACGAAAAACAGCGTAAAGAGGGTGCCGATGGCCATGCCTCCGACGAGCACCAACCCGATGCTGTTGCGGGCTTCGGCGCCGGGGCCGGTCACCAGCGTCAGCGGAAAGTGACCGAAGACCGTCGCGACCGTGGTCATCAACACGGGACGAAGCCGCACCCCGGCTGCGTTTCGCACGGCGTCGAGCTTGCTTTGTCCCTCCCGCTGAAGCTCGTTGGCGAACTCGACGATCAGGATTCCGTTCTTCGAGACGAGGCCGATGAGCGTGACCAAGCCGACCTGGGAGTACACGTTGAGCGTGGTCGTCCAGCCATCGGTCCAGAACTGCATGTTCGGGTCGGGCATCTTCAGAAAGGTGAAGATCGATGCTCCGAACATGGCGAGCGGCACCGACCCGCCGAGAATCACGAGCGGGTCGCGAAAGCTGTTGAACTGCGCGGCAAGCACCAGGAAGATCAAGAGCACCGCGAGGGCAAAAGCCGGGACGAACTTGTTGCCTTCCTTTCGAAGCTGGCGCGACTCGCCCGTGTAGTCGACCGTGTAGCCACGCGGCAAGATCGCATCGGCTTCTGCTTCGAGGAAAGACAGAGCCTCGTCGAGTGGGCGAATCGCCACGCCGCTCAGCTTGACCGAGTTGAGCTGTTGAAAGCGGTTGAGTGAGCGGGGCACCACGCGGTCGCGCACCGTCGCGATCGTGCTGAGCGCCACCAGCTCTCCGTCCGGTTTGGTGACGTAGAGTCGTTGGAGCTGGTCCGCATTCAGGCGTGCGACCCGCTCCAACTGAGGGATTACCTTGTAGCTGCGGCCCGCGATGCTGAACCGGTTGACGAAGTCGCCGCCGACGGCCGAGCCGAGCTCTTGTCCAACTCCCTGGAGGCTCAGGCCGAGCTCCGCGACTTTGTCTCGATTGAACACGATCTCGGACTCGGGTTGGTCGATCTTGAGATCGATGAGTGGCGGGAAGGCGAACATCCCGCTTTCGGTGGCGCGCTTCTGAAGCTCCTCGACGAACTGCAAGATGTCACTTGGCTCGGCGGTCGAGGCTACGACCAGCTCCACGGGAAACTCGCCGCCGCCGGGTAGGGCCGGAGGCAACACCGGGAAGGTCTGTATGCCGGGGATCTCGTTGACCTTCTCCCCGACCTCCGGCATCAGCTCGAATACCGTTCGCTCTCGCTGATCCCAGGGCTTGAGCCCCATGCCCCAGAATCCGCCCGCGGGCGACGTGATCTGAAAGGTGAATTCGGTTTCGGGAAAGCTCATGGCCATCTCGTGCACCGCCTCGACCGACGGCTCGAGCTGGTTGATCGTGGAGTTGGCGGGCGTGTCGACGATGCCGAAGATGATCCCCTGATCTTCGTTGGGAGCGAGCTCTCGCGCAGACATCGTGAACAGCACGACCGCGAGAATGCTGAGCGCGACCCAGGCGACGTACACGGCAGGGCGTACGCGCAGGGTCGCATCGAGCAACCGCAGATAGAAATCCTTCAAGCGGCGAAAATCCCGGTCGATGCGGGCCGGCAGACCCTTTTCGCTGCGCTCTTCGGGCAAGAAGCGCGCCGACATCACCGGAGACAGGGTGAGCGCGACGATCCCGGAGATGAGGACGGCGCCCGCCAAGGTGAGGGCGAATTCCCGAAAGAGGGCGCCCGTCAAACCTCCCTGGAAGGCGATGGGTGTGTACACGGCGGCGAGCGTGATCGTCATCGCGATGATCGGTCCCACGAGCTCCCGCGCCCCTCGAAGCGCCGCCTGCGTCCGGGTCATGCCCTCGCGCAAATGGCGCTCCACGTTTTCCACCATGACGATCGCGTCGTCGACGACGAGACCGACCGACAGAACGATGGCGAGCAGCGTCAGAAGATTGATCGTGAACCCGAAGAGCTGCATCAAGAAGACGGCGCCGATCAGCGAAACCGGGATGGCGACCACCGGCACGATCACGGATCGAAACGAGCCCAAGAACAAGAAGATGACGACCACCACGATCGCCAACGTTTCGCTCAAGGTCGTGACCACCTCACGAATCGCGCTGCGGATGTATTTCGTCGCGTCGTACGCGACCTCTGCGCGAAGCTGCTCGGGAAGCTCCTCCCGAATCGCCTCCAGCTCTTTTCGAACCCGCGTGACGACGTCCAACGAGTTGCTGTTGGGAAGCACCCAGATGCCGACGAAGACCGCTGTCTGCCCGGTGAAGTTCACCCGTTCGTCGTAACTCACGGCGCCGAGCGCCACCTCTGCGATGTCCTGCAGACGGACGATCGCGCCGCCTTCTTCGCGAACGACCAGCCGCTCGAACTCTTCGACCGACTCGAGGTTGGTGTTTGCCGTGAGATTCACCTGGATGAGCGACCCTTTGGTCTGCCCCACCGCGGCCAGGTAGTTGTTGGCCGCGAGGGCCTCGCGAACTTGCAACGGGCTGATCTTGTGAGCGGCCATGCGGTCCGGTTTGAGCCAAATCCGCATGGCAAAAGTCCGTGCACCGAGGATTTCCGCGCGTTGCACGCCGTCCACGGCCGAAAGGCGCGGCTGCACGACGCGAACCAGGTAGTCGGTGATCTCGTTTTGGGCGAGGAAGTCTGACGAGAAGCTCAGGTATGCGGAGGCGAATTGGCTGTCGACCGAGACGATGTCGAGCACCGGCACTTCGGCTTCCGGAGGAAGATCGCCCCGCACTTGGTCGACCTTGGCGCTGATCTCCGACAGCGCACGCACCGCGTCGTAGTTCAAGTCGAGATTGGCGCGGATCACCGAGACGTTTTGCCGGCTCTCGGAGGCGATGTAGTCGATGCCGTCTGCTGCGGCGATGGCTCGCTCGAGCGGGGTGGTGATGAAACCACGGACCAGCTCCGCATTGGCCCCCACGTACGTCGTCGTCACCGTGATCGCCGCGTTCTCGCTTCGCGGATACTGGCGAATGGTCAGCGAGCGAATCGCCTGGAGCCCCGCGATCACGATGACCAGGTTCACCACCACTGCGATGACCGGACGTCGAATGAATAGGTCGGTGATCTTCAAGGGGGCTCTCCGGCGGCTACTCGTTGGGCGGGGTAGGCTCGGAGCTCACTTCCGGCGCGAGATCGTTCCGAACGATGATGGCCATTCCATTTTGAAGCTTGAACGCCCCGGTCGAGACGACCGTATCGTCCGCATCGACACCGGAAGTGACCTCGACCAGGTCTCCCCGGCGCTCGCCCAGCCGAACGAAGGCCTGCTCGACCGTCAACCGGGTCTCGCCGGATTCGGTCTTCTCTTCTTTGGTGACGTACACCGAGTCCCCGTAGGGAGCGAAAAGCACGGCGCTCGCGGGGATGGCCAAGACCTCCCGGATCTCCGGACGAAACACTTTGACGTCGGCAAACATGCCGGGGCGGAGATCTCCGTTTGGATTGTCCACGAGGGCGCGGACGGTGAAATTGCGGGTGTTCAGGTCGATCCTCGCATCGATGACGTCGACCGTGCCCTCAAACGACCGATCGGGAAACGCATCGGTGGTCAACGTGATTCTATGGCCCGCGTCGATTCGAGAGAGCGCCTGCTGCGGAAGCGCGAACTCGGCGTAGATGGGGTCGTACGATTGAAGCGAGACGATGGGCGCTCCCGGCTGAAGGACCTCGCCGAGATCGATGCGGCGGATGCCCAGACGGCCCGAAAAAGGAGCCCGGATCGTCTTCTTGGCAATGATCGCCCTCACGTTGGCGACCGCGGCGGCTGACTGGGCGGCCCGCGCCGATGCGGCATCGAGATCGGCTTCGCTGCCCGCACCGGCCGCACGGAGCTTCCTCATGCGCTCGAGGTCGAGGGACGCGAGCTTGGCGCTAGCTGCGGCCGAAGCCAGCTCTGCGCGCTCGATGGACGTGTCGAGCCGTACGAGCAAGCTGCCTTTTTTCACCGTCTCACCCGACTCGAAGTGAATGCTTTGAACGGTCCCCGGGACCTCGCTCGAGACGATGACGCCTTGGACGGCGACCAACGAACCCACGGCGGTCAGCTCGGACTGCCACTCCAGCTGCCGCACCTCGGCCGTGGTCACGGCTTGGGGAGGAGCGGTGTAGGCTTCGCCAGCCTCGATCATCGCGCGGATCTGGGTCGCTTTGATGGCGCCGAGCGCCACGACGATCAGCACGACCACACCCACGGCGATCAGAATCGATTTTGCTTTGCGTGTCATGGGAAACCGGCCCCCAAGCCTTCCATTTCTAGGGCTGGGAGGACGAAGTGGGGAGGCTTCCCTAGCGCGCCCGTGCAGCCGGGCAAACGGTTTGCCGCCGAAGGGCGGCTCAACCGCCCGGGGACGTTGCTTTTCCGCCGAAAACCGAACGCAAATGGCTCAAGAGCTTCGGGACGATTCGCTCGTGCGCGTCTTCCTGCAGGTAGTGCCCGGCATCGGGGATCCGCAGGACGTCGGCGTCGGGGAAGTCGCGGAGCCAGAGCTCATCCAAGTACTGCGGCAAGAACGCCAAGTCCTTCATGGCCCAGGCAATCATGGTCGGCTTCGTCTTCAGACGCTCCAGCCCTCGTTCGACTCCTCCCATGAAGTCGGCCACCCGCCCCGTGGAGTCCGATGGAATCTCCCTCGGAAAGACCAGGATCGAAGTGCGAGACGAGTACGTGGGGTGAGGGGCCAAGTACGCTGCACGTACCGTCGCGGTCAGGCGATCTTTGTGCACGACACCTGCGTGAAACAGAAACCCGCGCACGAAGAGGTGTGCGCCCTTGACCATGAGCTCCCCGATCCCCGGCGCGCGAAACAGGTGCAAGGGCAGAGGGAGCTCGACCTTCCCGGGAGGGCGGTGGGCGAACGTGTTGAGCACACACAGGGCTGCGATTCGATCGGGATGCTGGGTCGCCCAGTGAAAGCCGATGGGGCCACCCCAATCCTGACAGACCAAAGTCGCGTCTCGTAGGTCGAGCGACTCGAGCAGCGTGTCCATGCGGTCGGCGTGGCGAGGCACTTCGTAGAGCTCGGCCCGATCTGGCTTCTCCGAGCGTCCGAAGCCGAGGTGATCGGGAACCACGCAGCGGTAGCCGGCCTCGACGAGCGGCGGAATGAAGTTGCGGTAGAGGTAACCCCACGTCGGGTTCCCGTGCAGCATGACGACCGGCTTTCCGTCCCGCGGCCCCTCGTCGACGTAATGCATCTTGCCGTCGGTCGAGTGAAACCACCGCGGCGAGTAAGGCCACGTGCCATCGAAGGTCCAATCCGTTGCGGTCATCGTGCTCTCCCTGGGGCGCGAGGAACGATGATGCGAGTCGCCACCCGCTTGGTCAACGTCGGTTGCGCTAGCGGAAGTTTTGCACGCTCCAGACCCGGCCTTCGGCATCTTTGGCAAAGCCGCACGCCACACTTTCGTAGCGGCGATTGCTCATGTTCACGTAGTGCCCGTGCTTCGAAAATCTTTTGCCCGGCCCCTCGTCCCACATGGCCTGCAAACATCCGTCGATCACCTTCGCGGTCGAGGGCCAGGCGGGGCACTCGTTTTGAGCAAGCCCTTTGGGCTCACACGAAACCTCGTCGAAGCCGGCATGGACGCCGTGGTCGACGTCGTGCTTCGCGTGCTTGGTCGCGCACTTTTCCCCCGCCTTCCAACGCCGCAGAGGAGGAAGGCACTGGCACTCCCATCGTAGCTGATTGATTCGGGCGACGCAGTCTTGGTGAGTGCTGCCGGTGCTCGGCAAAAGCGGCGGCGCGCAGCCCGGGCGAGGACGGTCGAGCGGCCCATTTGCGCATGCCTTCGCCGACGTACCGGCCCGAGCGCCTTCGAATGCACGACCATCTCGTGGTGCGAAGATGAAGATCGTCGCGACCAGCGTGAGAGCCAACATGTCCCCTCGCATGCTTCCAACGTAGCCGAGTGTGACCATGGGGTTCCACTTAATCGGCAAAGCATGCTTTCGCCTTTTTCCGAACGCCAAACTCTGGCATAGATCCCCGGACTCGATTCAAAGAAGGAGAAACGGATGGCAAACGAAGGTTACCACGAGCCCATCGAGGAGCTGAGCGAGGAAACGCGTGACATGCACCGGGCGATCGTATCGTTGATGGAGGAGCTGGAAGCCGTCGATTGGTACAATCAGCGCGTCGATGCGTGCAAGGATGACGAGCTGCGCGCGATCTTGGCGCACAACCGCGACGAGGAGAAAGAGCACGCGGCCATGGTGCTCGAGTGGATTCGCCGGCGCGATCCGGTGTTCGACGAAGAGCTGGAAGACTACCTCTTCACCGAGGAGCCCATCGCCGAGATCGAAGAAGAAGAAAACGAGGACTGACCTCCCTAGGGCCGAGGCCGCGGACGGCCCGGTTTTCGTTCCGGGCCCGTCTGTCCTATGCTGCGCGCCATGGATTCCAACACGAACGTGCGCGAATCGCTGGGAGGCGATCACGAAGCGATCAACCAAGGCCTCTCCGACTTGGCAGATGCCGTGGAGGGTGCGGACTTTCCGACGATCCTACGGGTGTTTCGGGAGGTCGATCGGGGCCTGCGCGCGCACATGTACGGGGAAGAGCGGTATCTGTTCGACGACTTCGAGGCGAGCCACCCGGAGGACGTTCGCGACCTTCGAAAAGATCACGATCACTTCCACCGCCGGTTGGACGAGCTCATGATCGAGACGGAGCTTCACACGCTTCGAAAAGAAAAAATCGACGAGCTCATCGAGGAGCTGCGAGCCCACGCCCAAAAAGAGGATCGAACCCTCTACCGGTGGGCGGACGAGCCCTTGCACGAAGCCCAACGCGGCGCGCTTTTCGAGTTTCTGGAGCGCCGCAGGATGGCGCTTCGCGATTCGGAGAGCTCCAGCGACGCGTAGCGGGCCTCGGTTCAGACGTCCCAGTAAATCCGGGCTGCTCGCAAGGCGGTCGAGATGGCCCCTTCTTCGAGGGCACTCAGGCTTCCGGCCGGCAGCGGGATCGCTTCGCCGAGGAGCGCCCGCGTCATCGCCGCGCACGAGTGCTCGATGGCTTCGAGGTCGTAGCCTCCCTCGAGGAACAGCGCGAGGCGTCCGTGGCCGGCGTGGTCGACGTGCCGCGCAAGCGCAGAGGTCATCGCACCGTACGATTCCGCATCGAGGTGGAGCTCCGCAAGCGGGTCGCGGATGTGCGCATCGAGCCCGGCAGACACCAACACGAGCCGAGGATCGAACTTCCCGAGGATGGGGAGCACCAACGATCGAAACGCTTCCCCATACGCGGCAGGTCCCGTCCCTGGCGGGAAGGGCACGTTGATGTTGGTGCCCTCGGCGCCATCGCTGCCGAGCTCGCGGACATCGCCCGTACCGGGATAGAGGGGCGCCTGATGCAGCGAAATGAACAGCACGCGGTGGTCGACGTAGAAGATCTCTTGCGTGCCATTGCCGTGGTGCACGTCCCAGTCGATGATGGCCACCCTCTCGGCGCCTCGGTCGATGGCGTCCGCCGCGGCAATCGCGACGTTGTTCAGCAGGCAAAACCCCATCGCCCGTGACGAGCAAGCATGGTGGCCTGGAGGCCGGAGCAGGGCGATCCCCTTGCTGGCTCGGTCCTCGAAGACCGTGCGGCACAGCTCGACCGCCCCGCCGGCCGCAAGCCAGGCCGCTTCCTCGGTGTCGGGGCAGTAGTAGGTATCGGCATCCACGTGTCCCCATCCGTTACCGGCGCCGAGTGTGCGACGAAGCCGAGACAGGTAGTCGGGTGAGTGGGCGCGCGATGCTTCTTCCTCGAGCACCGGCCGCGCCGCCACGTCGAGCCGCCGCTCCGCGGGCAAGGCTTCACCCAAGCCAGCCCGCGCCGCTGCCAGGCGCTCGGGCCGCTCGGGATGCGGGTTCGCCGATCGGTGTCGGTCGAACCGTTCATCGTCGACGACCGCAATGGGCGAGGGAGCGCTCACATACTGGCTATTGGCCTATCGGCTGTTCGAGCGCAACCTGCTCGCGTCGCACCTGAACCTCGCGGGCGCCGGCGGCGCGCAAAGCCTCTTCGGCGGAGGCGCGACGTTCGGGATTCGTTTCGACGCCGACGATCACGTCACCCTGCTTCAAACGACGATGGAGGAAGTCGACCTCCTCACGCCAAAAGACCATGCCCAAAAGCCCGCCAAGAACGACTCCCGCGCCACCGCCCACCAGCGCGCCCTTGATCGCCGCGAGCCACGCCGGCGGTCCCACCAGGTCGGCGGCGACCGCGACGATTGCGCCAATGAGGACGCCCAAAACGCCCCCGACGACGAGGCCGCGCCCGGCGCTGGTCCTCCCTTCGACCGGGAGCTCTTCGGCTTCCTCGCCCCGCTGCATTCCCGCACGGATGGCGTCACTTGGAAAGTCCGCATCAATCAATTGCTGAACCGCGTTGGAAGCGGCTTCTTCCTCGGCAAATATTCCGTAAACGAACACTCTCTCTTCTCCCTGTTTGGGGGAACGAGTGTGCAAGAATCATTCCAAGCGCCTGACTCGGCAGGTGGCTGCGTCAGAGAAGCAGCAGCGTGAACGCCATGATGGCGACGCCCGCGATCAGCCCGTAGACCGAGTCGTGACCTTGTTCGTAGCGCTTGGCGTTTGGCACCAACTGATCGAGCGAGATGAAGACCATGACACCCGCGACCGCCGCATGGACGATGCCAAACACCCCATCGGAAAGATAGGGGTAGATCAAGCCGTAGCCCACGAGGGCGCCGACCGGCTCGGCGAGGCCCGATGCGAACGAGTACCCGACCGCCTTCGTGCGGCTTCCCGTCGCCACGTACATCGGTATGGCGATCGAAAGCCCTTCGGGCACGTTGTGCAAGGCGATCGCGATGGCGACGGGAACGCCCACGTCCGGATCATGCAGAGCCGAGACGAAGGTGACCAGCCCTTCCGGTGCGTTGTGAATCCCGATGGCCAGTGCGGTCAAAAGACCCACTCGTTTCAGCGACCTTCTCGAGGGTTCAGCCCGGAGATCCTCGACCAAAACGGCTTCGTGTGGGTTTTCCTCGGCGGGCACGAAGAAGTCGATGAGCGCGATGCACATCATCCCGCCGAGAAAGCTGAGCGCGCTGATCCACGGCCCGATCTCATCGCCGTGGTCGTTTCGGATCAACGACTCACCGGCCGGAAGCAGCTCGACGAACGAGACGTAGATCATCACGCCAGCCGAGAAACCCAGCGAGGCCGAGAGGAAGCGGGTATTCGTCCGTTTGGCGGCGAACGCCGCGACGCCGCCGATTCCGGTCGCTAAGCCGGCCAAGACGGTGAGGGCTATGGCGAATGGCGCGCCCATGTCAGCAGGCTGTCGATCGGCGCACGCCGATCGCTAGGCGATGCGTCGTTCCCCGCCTCGTGGCTCCTGCCCCTCCTCCTCGGTCGTGCCCGCGTCGGACCGTCGCGCTTCGAAGATCTCGTCCATCGTCTTCGGACGAAGATCGTCGATGTCGTAGGGAAGTTGCGGAATGGGATGCTCCACCCAGGCATGCTTGCCTTGGAGCATGTCGAGACCCACGCGCGTCGCCAAGGCATCGTCGTTGCGCCAGAGGTCGCGAAAGAGCGTATCGATCCGGCGGCGTGTTTGACGCGCGAAGTAATCGGCCAGCGCGATCGCCTGGTCTGCGTGCTCGACGCCGTCGCTGCGAAGCTTGTCGGCCCGGCGAATGGTTGCTGCGAGCGCGAAGATCTCGAGCCCGATGTCCACGACGCGGAAGAGAAATCCCTGCCGCCGTTCCAGGCCCGGACCAAAACGTGCCATCCCATGAAAGACGTTGCGCGCGAGACGTGCCGAAGCTCTCGACGCATAGCGAAGGTGCTTGGCGAGCTTGCCGTAGCCAGAGAACCGAGGCCAGAGGCTCCAGCGCAGCCAGCGGGTCGGATACCACCACGCATAGAACGCGACGATCCGAGGCAGTGCGCCGAGCCTTTCTCCGAGCGTGGCATCGGGCTCCACCAGCTTTCCTGCCACCTGAAGGTGCTTGTCCACGGCCTCGCGCGCGATGAACAGATGCATGATCTCGCTCGAGCCCTCGAAGATGAGATTGATGCGGTTGTCGCGAAGCGCACGCTCGACTCCGATGGCGGGCTCGCCTCGCGCCCGGAGCGAGCTCTCGGTTTCGTAACCACGCCCGCCGCGAATCTGAAGAGTCTCGTCGGATAGCTTCCAGTTCCGGACGGTGTTCCATTCCTTGGCGGCCGCCGCCTCCAGTCGAATGTCGACGTCTTTCCGGTCCGCGAGCTCGCCGACGACCTGTGCGATCGACTCCATGGCGAAAGCGGACGAGAGCAGGTAGGCATTCTTGTGGGCCACCGCTTCGTGTTTGCCGACGGGCACGCCCCACTGAACACGGGCGTTCGACCATTTGCGCGCGATCTCGACGAAGCGCTTCGCCGACCCCGAGGTAGCCGCGGGAAGGCTCAGCCGCCCGGTATTCAAGGTGACGAGCGCGATTTTGAGCCCGTCGCCTTCTTTGCCGATCAGGTTTTCCTTGGGGACTTTGACGTCGTCGAAGCTGACGACGGCGTTGGCGAGCGCCCGCAGGCCCATGAAATGGCAACGGTGCTCGACACGCACGCCCGGCCAGTCCATTTCGACGACGAACGCGTTGATCCGTTTGGTGTCAGGATTGCGAGCCATCACCACGATGAGCTCTGCCAATGTGCCGTTGGTGCACCACAGCTTCTGACCGTTGAGGATGTAATGCTCCCCATCCTCCGAGAGCTCGGCGATGGTCGCCAGGCGTGCGGGATCCGAGCCCACGGCAGGCTCGGTCAATGCGAAGGCCGAAATGGCGCCTTTGGCGCATCGCGGAAGAAAGCGCTTCTTTTGCTCCTCCGTGCCGAAGAGCTTGACCGGTTGGGGGACGCCAATCGCTTGGTGCGCGGACACCAGCGCGATCACGTTGCTATCGTACGAGCCGATCAGCTCCATCACGCGGACGTATTCGGGGTGGGTCAGGCCGAGCCCGCCGTACTCTTTGGGTATCTTCATCCCGAATGCGCCGAGCTCGGCGAGACGCCGGACGATCTCCGGAGGATACTCGCCGCTTTCGTCGATCTGGATCGAGTCGACCTCGTTTCGAAGGAAGTCACCCATCTTCCGATAGAGCTCCACGAACTCCGGCCGATTGGGCTCGTCGAGCGACAAGCGCTCCAACAGGTCGAGGCGAAAGTTTCCGAGGAACACGTCGCGGATGAAGCTCTCGCCACTCCACACCTTTTGTCTCGATTCTTCCGCGACCTTTCTTGCTTCTTGCGCGTCTGCCATGGCGCCTCCGGAATACGAACATCGCGAAAGCAAGCCATTTCCACAAGTCCCGATTCGGCAAGTGCCGCGAGAACGGAAAGTTGTAAGCGCAGCTGGCATGTTTGCTGCTACTTGGCTCGGGCGATGACCAAAGTTTTGATTCTCTACTATTCGAGTTACGGCCACGTCGAGAAGATGGCCCGGGCGGTGGCCGAGGGCGCTCGGGAGGTGTCCGGCGCAGAAGTCACCGTCAAACGAGTGCCCGAGCTCGTCCCCGAGGAGCTCGCCAAGAAGTCGGGGTACAAGCTCGACCAGCCGGCGCCGATCGCCGAGCCCGAAGAGCTGGTCGACTACGACGCGATCATCTTCGGAACGCCCACTCGGTTTGGAAACATGTGCGCGCAGATGCGGAACTTCCTCGACCAAACCGGCGGCCTTTGGCAAAGCGGAAAGCTGATTGGAAAGGTCGGCAGCGTCTTCACTTCGACGGCCACGCAGCATGGCGGGCAAGAGTCCACCGTGCTCTCGTTCCACACGACCCTCTTGCATCAAGGGATGGTCATCGTCGGTCTTCCGTACTCCGCCAAGGAACAGATGACGCTCGACGAGATCATTGGCGGATCGCCGTACGGTGCCGCAACCATCGCCGCTCCGGACGGCTCGCGAGATCCGAGCGAAACCGAGCTCACGCTGGCCCGCTTTCAGGGGCGCCATGCCACCCAGGTGGCTGCAAAGCTCGCATCTTGAGTGACGGCCGCGGTGCGCGGCCAAATGTCACAGTCGTGGCGATTTGCCACGCATCCCCGGAGGCCTCGGCCTGATGGCGAAGAGCGACGAAGACTCGACATACGAACGCAGGAAGGGATGGCTGCAGGTCGGCCTGGTGGTGCTCGTGGGAGTCGCGGCCGTCGTCCTGTCCGAATGGATTGCGTCGTTCGCGGAGACGCCAACCCCCGAGGAGCCCGCGCAGGAGCGTGTCCTCACCGTTCGCGCTCAGCGCGTGAGCCCGAGCATCGAACGCATTCGCTTCACCGTCACTGGGACCGTCCAGGTACGGAGCTACGTCCAGCTCGTGCCGGAAGTCTCGGGCCGCGTGGTCGAAGTCGACGAGTCCCTGTCGCCGGGGAGGCACTTCGACGAAGGTGCGGTGCTCTTCGAAATCGAGCTCGAAGACTACCGCCTCGCGAGGTCCAATCGGCGCGCGGCCGTTGCCAAGGCCAAGCGTGCCCTCGAGCTTCGTGAGGCGGAAAGCGAGACGGCGAAGCGCCAATGGAGCCGACTTCATCCGGACCAAGATCCGCCTCCTCTCGTCGCCAAGATCCCCCAGCTCGAGGAGGCCCGCGCGAACCTGGAGGCGGCCGAGTCGAGGCTTCGACAGGCCGAGCTCGATTTGCAACGCGCGCGATTCTCGCTTCCGTTCTCGGGCCGTGTGGTCGATTCGACCATCGAGAAGGGACAGTTCGTGACGGCAGGCCGGTCCTACGGACGCGTCTATCGGGACCAAGCCCTCGAAGTGCACGCGCCCGTCACGAGCCGCCAGCGTCGGTGGCTGATGGGGTCGACGGAGCCCGAGATCCGCATCGGCATCATCCATGACGGCGAACGAACCGAGTACCGAGGCCGCTTTTCTCGAATGGCCGCCGAAGCAGAGCCGCGAACGCGATTTCTGGTCGCCATCTTCACCTTCGGAGAGCCTCCGGCATCGGTTTCCCCCCGAGAGTTCGCGGAAGTGACGGTCGTAGGCCCCGAATTGCAGCAAGCATGGGTACTTCCAATCGACGCGTTGCAGCCTGGAGACGCCCTTTGGGCCATCGACGAAGAAAGCCGGCTTCGCAAGATCCGGCCCGAAATCCTGCAGGTGACCGAGGAGCACGTGATCGCGCGAGGTGACGGCCAGGCCGTCACCGTGGTCACCGGGCCTCTACGCGAAGCCACGCCCGGGACGAAAGTCGAGGTGCGAGACGACCGATGAGCAACCAGAGAGCAGGGGCGTGATCGGGTGGTTCGCGTCGAACCACGTCTCGGCCAACATCATGCTTCTGTTTTTCGTGGCAGGAGGCATCATCGCGCTCTTTGCGATGCGGACCGCCACGTTTCCTTCGGTC
The DNA here is from genome assembly GCA_964495565.1 of uncultured Sandaracinaceae bacterium. Classification (GTDB taxonomy): domain Bacteria; phylum Myxococcota_A; class Polyangia; order Polyangiales; family Houyiibacteriaceae; genus SG8-38. The sequence continues at coordinate 16,220 of CAZBWQ010000033.1, forward strand.
GATCCGAGACTGATCACCGTCACCGTGCCGTACCCGGGCGCGACGACGTTCGAAGTCGAAGATGCGATCACCAGCCGCATCGAAGAGGCGGTCACGGGTCTCGAGGGCATCAAGAAAATCACCTCCGTGGCCGCCGAAAACGTCGGCAGCGTCACCATCGAGCTCGAGGAGTTCGTCGACGCCAACGAGACCTTGAACGACGTCGAAAACGAGGTGAGCCAGCTCGTCGACTTTCCGCCCGATGCTGCCGAGCAGCCTCGCATCGTTCGTGTGAAGCCGCAGCCACAGGTCATGACCTTGGTCTTGCACGGCGATGCTTCTCCGCTGCTCCTCAAACGCTGGGCCGAACGAATCGAAGAAGACCTGCTCCAACTAGAGCACGTTGGCCTCGTCGAGCAGCTCGGAAGCCGTGACTACGAGATCTCGATCGAGATCGACGAAACGACACTCCGTCGTTACGGGTTGACCCTCGCGGACGTGGGGCGCCGCATTCGCGCGTTCTCGCGGAATCTTCCCGCTGGGACGATCGAATCCGACAGCGGCGACATCTTGCTTCGCATTCAAGAGAAGGGCGAGCATGGCGCCTCGTTCGAGGACATCGTCATCGAGAGCTTGCCCGACGGCTCGCTCCTCCGACTGAGCGACATCGCGACGATTCGTGATGGGCTCGCCGACACGAATCTCGTCAGCCGGTATCAGGGCGAAAACGCCGTCCTGCTGCGAATCTCGCGAAGCGAGTCGCAGGACACGCTCTCGATCTCGACCGCCGTCCGCGACTACCTCCACCAACTGCAGCTACCTGAAGGCTTGACGATCGAGGTCATGGACAGCCAGACGGACATCCTCCGGGACCGAATGAGCCTCCTCGGGCGCAATGCCGTGCTCGGCTACGCGCTGGTCTTTTTCATTCTCTTGCTCTTTTTGGATTTGAAGCTCGCGTTCTGGACGAGCCTCGGCATCCCAGTGTCGTTCTTGGGAGGGATTCTCCTGGTCTACATGGGTGGCTTCAGCATCAACATGATCACGCTCTTCGCATTCATCGTCGTGCTCGGCATCGTGGTGGACGACGCCATCGTCACGGGCGAGAGCATATTCACCGAGCAAGAGCGAGGCAAAAAGGGAGTGGCGTCCGCCGTCTCGGGCGTGCGCGCGATCATTGCTCCCGTCACCATCGGCGTGCTCACCACCATGACGGCGTTCGCCCCCCTTGCCTTTTCGACGGGCACTTTGGGTCAAATCCTTCGCGACATTCCCGTAGTCGTCATCAGCGTCTTGGCGGTTTCCCTCTTCGAGGCGTTTTTGATTCTTCCCGCACATCTCTCGTCGGCCAAGCGCTGGAGCATCGGCCCGGTGGCGTCGGCCCGTCGGCAGGTAGACCGATTCCTCGGCCGCTTCACCGAGACCTGGTTACTTCCCGCCGTCCGGTTCGTCCTCGGTTGGCGCTACGTGTCGTTGACGGTGTTCATCGCCATCCTCTGGATCGCGGTGAGCTTGTTCCGTGGGGACTTGATGCGTTTCGTGTTCTTTCCCGTCATCGAGGGTGACGAGGTGAACATCTCCTTGGTCATGCCCGTCGGCACTCCTTTCGAGACGGTTCAAGCGCACGTCGACGACATTCAGAGAGCGATCGAGGGAGTCGAATCGAAGATCGAGAGCGAAAACGAGTCCGAGCTGATCGAGGGAGTGTTGGTGATGATCGGCGCCACCCTCGGAGAAATGGACCCGACCGAGAGTGGCGGCACCAAGCTCGCGAGCAACAAAGCCGACCTCCGGATTCTGCTGAGCGACGCGGACAAGCGTACGTTTCCAGCAGGCAAGATCTCGCGACTCGTCCAAGAAGCCGTTGGGGAGATCCCCGGCGCGGAGGAGCTCACCTTCGAAAGCTCGCTCGTGCAAGGCGGCAAGGATGTCAGCATCCGCGTCAGTCATCCCGACGAAGACGAGCTCGACGTCATCTCCGAAACCCTCAAACGCGAGATGCGACGCATGGATGGCGTGACCGAGGTGACCGACAGCCTCAAGGTGGGCAAGAACGAATACGTCTTCGAGCTCACGGCCGCGGGCCTCGCCGCGGGCCTCAGCCCGGCCAGCCTCGGAGCACAGCTTCGACATGCGGTTTACGGCTTCGAGGTGCAGCGCATCCAGCGCGACCGCGCCGAGCTCAAGGTGATGGTCCGCTACCCCGAGAGGCTTCGTGACAGCCTGGCGGGCCTCCGTGCCATGCGCATCCGATTGCCGGGAGGCGAAGAGGCGCCGCTCGAAACGGTGGCGACGATCGAAGAGCAACGGAGCTTCGCCACGATCCAGCGCATCGACGGTATCCGATCGGCCACGGTCGGTGCGGACGTGCTCGCGTCGATCACGACGCCGAACGAAGTCATTGGGGTCATCTCGAGCGACGTCATGCCGCCCCTCGAAGCACGATATCCGGAGCTCGACTGGGGCGTCGAAGGCGAAAGCAAAGACCGACGCGACGACCTGCGCGAGCTGGCACGCAATCTCGGCATCGCTCTGCTCGTGATCTTGGTGTTGCTCGGCACGCTCCTCCGAAGCTACTTGCAGCCCTTCATCATCCTGGCTGCGATTCCGTTCGCATTCATCGGTGCGCTGTTGGGTCACCTGTTGATGGGCTTCAACCTGTCGTTCGTTTCGATTTTCGGCCTCGTCGCACTGAGTGGCGTCGTGATCAACGACTCGGTCGTGTTGATCGACTACTTCAACGACCAACGCGAGAACCAGCCGACTCCGAAAGCCCTGGAGCGGGCGATCGAGCGGCGCTTTCGCCCCGTGCTGTTGACCACCATGACCACCAGCTTCGGCTTGCTGCCGATGCTGCTCGAGACGAACCTCCAAGCACAGTTTCTCATCCCGATGGCGATCAGTCTCGCGTTCGGGTTGTTGTTCGGAACCTTGGTGATCGTCTTTTTGGTGCCGACCTTGGTGATGGTCGGCCACGACGTGACGAGCGGGGTCCGCTCGCTGCTATCTCGCTGAAGCGGGCGTCAATCTTCGTCGACCAGGAGGTATGCCCCGTCTGCGTCGTGGATTTCGGTGCCGGTCACGGGCGGGTTGAACACGCAGACGAGCTTCAGCTCTTCCTCGGCTTTGAGGGTATGGCGGTCGTGCCGATCGAGCGCGTAGCACGTGCCCGGCTCGATGCGGAACGTTTCCCCGGTGTCGCGGTTCGTGAGGACGCCTCGTCCCGCGTAACAATAAACCGCCTCGAGGTGATGCTTGTACCACATGTCCACTTCGAGACCCGTCGGGAACGTCGTTTCGTGGAACGAAAAGCCCATCCCATCCTTCTTCAGCAAGAAGCGAACGCTCGTCCACCCGTCGGGGCTCTTCACCTCTCGCTCGGTCCCGAGCAGATCTCGTAGCCGTACGACCTTCATGGCGCGACCTCCACGATGCCGGTCAAGCGCCGGTGCCTTCCATCGTTTGCCGCCTGCGTTCCACCAAGGCCCCGAGCGAGTCGTCGATGATCTGCAGCCCTTCTCGCAACAGGTCTTCCTCGATGGTCAGCGCGGGAAGGAACTTGAGCACCTGATCGTTGGCGCCCGCCGTCTCGATGACGAGCCCCCTTTCGAACGCCTCCTGCGAAGCGTCGCGCGCAACGCCCGGCTGGGGTAGCTCGATCCCCCAAATCATGCCGACTCCACGCAGCTCGGGCGCGAGCTCCGGATATTTGTCGACGATGCGGCGAAGCTCGCCTTGCATGATTTCGCCTTTGTACGCGACCGCGCGCGCCAGGTCGTCGTTGTCCCAGTAGGTGAGGGCTTGCTCGGCGGCGACGAATGCGAGGTTGTTCCCGCGGAACGTGCCGGTGTGCTCGCCTGGTTGCCACTGGTCGAGCTCCGGACGCATGAAGAGCACCGCAAATGGCAAACCTCCCCCGAGCGACTTCGAGAAGGTCACGAGATCGGGATGTATGCCCGCCCGCTCGAAGCTGAAGAACGTCCCCGTGCGGCCGTTGCCGACTTGGATGTCGTCGATGATGAGCAAGATGTCGAACTCGCGACAAACCGCTTCGAGGTTTCGGAGCCATTCGTCGCTCGCGACGTTGATACCGCCTTCACCCTGCACGGTTTCGACGATGATGGCTGCGGGGATGTCTACCCCGCTGCTTCCATCCTCGAGATAGCGGCGCAACACGTCGATCGTGTCGATGTCCGGGCCGAGGAAGCCGTCGTACGGCATGAACGCGACGTTGTTGCGCGCGCCGTACGATTCGTCGCGATAGAAGTTGTTTCCCGTCACCGCCAAAGCTCCCATGGTCAGGCCGTGGTACCCGTTGGTGAACGAAATGATGTTCGACCGGCGTTTGATCATGCGCGCGAGCTTGAGGGCGGTCTCGACGGCGTTGGTTCCGGTGGGCCCGGTGAACTGAACCTTGTACGTGAGGTTGCGTGGCATCAGGATGGTGTCCCGAAGCTTCTGCAAGAAGCCGCGCTTGGCGACGGTGGCCTTGTCGAGCCCGTGCACGATGCCGTCGCGCTGCAAGTGTGCGATCAGGGCTTCGGTGATGACGGGGTTGTTGTGCCCGTAGTTGAGAGTGCCCGCGCCGGCGAAGAAGTCGATGTAGCGGTTGCCTTGCTCATCGAACAGCAACGACCCCTTCGCCACGTCGAACATGGCGGGGAACGAGCGAACGTATCCCCGAACCTCGGATTCCATCTCCTCGAAGATTCTCATCTTGCTTCCTTTCTAGGACGAAACGGCCCGATCCGAAGCAGCCGCTCGGGCTCGTGCGAAGGCTCGGGAAAGAGGGAGCTCTCGAACCCTTCGGACTCCTCGATGGGCGCGTTCAACCGACGTGCCAGACCGGAAAAAAGCGCGCGCGACGCCTCGTTCGACGGTGTCACGTTGGTGTTCAGATATTGAACTCCGCGACATGCCTCGGCCGCGAGCAACTGATCGAGCACCCGGCTCGCGAGCCCACGGCCGCGCGCCTCGGGGGCCACGCCGATCTGCCACACGAACACGGTGTCCTGCTGGTTGGGGGGGCGATATCCAGTCACGAAACCCATGATTCGGCCATCTCGCTCCGCGACGATGCAGGTGTCCGCGAAGTCGCGACAAACCATCAGGTAGGCGTAGGTGGAGTTGAGGTCAAGGGTGCCCGCTTTGCCGATCAACCGCCAGATGGCGAGCCCATCGGGCACTTCCGGGTGCCGAAAGACGAAGCCGTCACCGGTCGAAGCGGATTGCGTGCCCATCGTCAGCCCAACGCCGCTTCTTTGCTCTGCAACGCGGAGGCGACCAGCTGATCGTGAAGATCGCGGACGATGCGCTCGATGCGATGCGCCTCTTCCAACTGCACACCCGCGCGGTTTCTCGCGACGGTGGCGGTGACGACTTTCGCATCGATCTGATAGCTGGCGAGCGTGAGGGGGTGATACTTCGACATGAACTGGTTGAACTCGGACGTCAGATGCTCGGTCAGATTGCCGATGACGCGCAGATACCAGGTGTAGAGAGCGATGGGACGAAGCCCCATCTCGTCGAGCTGATTCACGAGCGCCTGGATGGTGTCCTCGTCGTCGCAAATCACGATCGCGTCGGTGCCTGCGCGCTGATGCCGGACCTCTTCGACGTTCATGTCGAACCCGGCAAAGACGTCGAGGAAGCGACCTAGCTCGCCGGGTTCGTCGGGAATGGTGCCGACGTGAATGTTCACGGTCTTCATGGGGCGCTCGACGATGTAGAGCCCGTCCTCGAGCTGGGCGTCGGAGACGACGGTGCGCCTCTCCGGTCGTGCCGGATCGAAGATGTGCACCGGGACGCCGCTCGCCCGAACCGGCTCGACGGCGCGTCCGTAGATGTTGCCTGCCTCGGTGGCGAGGTCGTAGCTCAACGTAGGTACCGTTCTCGCTGCGTCGCCCACGAGCATGTCGTCCGCCGTCAACACCCCCGGCGTTTCCTTGCAGAAGCCGACGTAGCGCGCGCCGAGCGCCAGCCCGAGAAAGGTCGCCGTGAGATCGGACCCTCCACGCCCCAGGCTCGTTCGGTAGACGTTGGTGTACTGCCGGTCATCGGCTTCGGCGATCGGCGAGCGCATGATCTCCTTGAACTCTTTGCCGGGGTCGTAAATGCCGTCGAAGCCCGTCACCACGGGCAGGAGATCGTGCTCGAGGTATTGGCCGACGACGATTTCGCGCGCATGCTCGACGGCCCGCGGCCAGTCGATTGCGGCCGAGCCGAAGCTGTCGTCCGTGTAGATACCGAGCTCGAGGGCGGTCACCGGCACCGCACGGATGGGGAATTTCCCTTCGTCGTGCATTCGATTGAAATAGCCCGCGAGGATTTTCACCGCCAAACGTTCACCGGCCGTCACGATGTAGTCATCGAGGCTCGGAATCTCCTCGTATGCCGTGCAGCAAACCTGCACCGTGTCGGAGATGTGCTCGATGTTGCGCCGAACGTCCGCCACCAGCTCCTCGTCGGCTTCGAGCTTGAGGTCGCGCATGAGGCTCAAGTGGACGTCGAGCAGCGCATTCTTGAATCGGGACATGCCCTCGGCGAAGCTCGTCGCCTCGCCCACGACCTTTTCGTAGCTCTGCAGCAAATCGGTCACGCTGACGCGGTCGGTCGAGCCGCTACGGCCTCTTCGATACGCCGAAAAGACGGCGACCACCCAGTTTCCCTTTTCGATGAGATCGGCGATCGCCAAGCGGGCGATCTTGATGCGGCCCTGCTCGGGCGTCGCGCCGACGGTCGTGCCGCCGAACTTCAGGACGATCACGTCGCGGCTCGTGCTGCGCCGCGGAACGGTGGCCAGCGTGGTATCGGAAATCACGTATTTGGAAGACACGTTGCGAACTTTCTGAGCCCTCGGCCCATACCGCCAGTTTCTACGTCAGGTCAAACGCAGACGACCCAAATGTTTCCCGGCGTCTCGAGCGCTTGGGATTAACCATGAGATCTTAGCATCTTAGGCAGGAAAAGCCCCGGCGGCCGTTCCCAAGGCGCAGCACTGGTTTGCACGACATTGATTGCTGTAGCAAGGTGTTTGTCACCGTGGGGTCCGAAGAGCCACACCTGAACGGGCATGCCCGGGAGGAGGCACTGCTGATTCGGATCCGGCGACCTCGAGCGCAGGAGAGCTCCGCCATCTGGGACCTTCTGCGGCGCTCCGAGTCCCCGGATCCCGATGCGCGGCATGCCCTCCCGCTGCTCGTCACCAATTTCGCAGACACCTGCCTGGTTGCCGAGATCGAAGGCGCGGTGGTGGGATTCGTGGGGGCCTATCGCTCGCCCGGTCCTCCCCAGTCGCTCCTGGTTTGGCAGATCGACGTGGATGCCGCGTTTCGGCAGCAAGGTCTGGGCAACGCCCTCCTGCACGCGCTCTTGCAGTGTCCCGGGTGCGCGGACATCGAATACCTCGAGGCGAGCGTGGACCCCACCAACTTGGCCACGCGCCGCCTCTTCGAGGGCTTGGCCCGCGACCTCGAGACCGAATGCGAGGTGAGGGTTCCACCCAGACCGGCGTCGCTCTCCCGCGAGCAGGACGAGGCGTTGCTCGTGGTGGGTCCGATCCGCGCCACGGGCGCCTCGAGCTTGGAAAGATTCTATGAAACCCTCTGAACGCAGCAGCGATCCATACGAGTCCCGCACGGGCGAATCCACGGGCATGATCGAACGCCTCGAACCGGTGCTTTGGGGCTCGAGCGAAGGCCCGCTTTCTGCGGACGAGCTGGCCCAATTCGAAGCGGACGGATTCTTGGTCAAACGCAGTCTGTTCAGCGAGTCCGAGGTCGCGAAGATGCTCGAAGAGATCGAACGCCTTCCCGACACCTACGACGAATCGGAAGAAGAAGTGGTCACGGAGCCCGGCTCCGGAGCCGTCCGCTCGATCTTCCGAGTCCACCGAACGTCCCCGCTCTTTCGAAATATCTCACAAGACCCGAGGCTCGAGGGCACCGCCCGCCAGATTCTGGGTGGCGACGTGTACATCCACCAGTCTCGAATCAACTACAAACGCGCGTTCGATGGACGCGCATTCCCTTGGCACTCCGACTTCGAAACCTGGCACGTGGAGGACGGGATGCCACGCATGCGCGCATTGAGCGCTTCGGTGCTGCTCACCGAAAACACCCCGTTCAATGGTCCGCTCATGTTGATCCGCGGCTCACACAAGCTCTACGTCCGGTGCCCCGGTCTCACGCCCGACCAGCACTACAAGAAGTCCCTTCGGGAGCAACAATACGGCGTGCCCCCGAAGGAGGCACTGACCGAGCTGACGGAACGAGGCGAGCTGATGCATGCGCTCGGTCCCCCTGGCTCGGTTCTGTTTTTCGACTGCAACACCATGCACGGCTCGGCCGGCAACATGTCGCCGTATCCGAGACACAACGTGTTCCTCGTATTCAACAGCGTCGACAATGCGTTGCAGGCCCCGTTTTGCGGGTTGCCGCCGCGTCCGGAGTTTCTCGCCGAGCGCAGCATCGGCTGATCGGCCCGTTCTCGGGGCAGGCTGAAAGGAGGACGTCTTGGCGGCGACGATGGTCGTGTTCGTGGTCTCGTTGCTGGCCTTCACCGGGCTCGGCTTTGCGTCGTCGGCCTTTCGGGAAGCGACGACCGAGGACTACCTGGTCGCGGGCCGCAAAGTGCCCGCCTGGCTCACCGCGTTGTCCTCGGCCGCCACCAACAACAGCGGCTTCATGTTCATCGGGCTCATCGGCTTTGCGTACCGGTTTGGGGCGCAGGCGATTTGGCTCCAGCTCGGATGGATCGCCGGGGACTGGGTGGCCTGGCGGTGGGTCCATCGGCGTGTACGCGTCGTTTCGGGTCGGGTCGGTGCGTGCTCCACACCCGCGCTGATCGCGACTTCGGATCGGGGTGGCTTCGCTCGCTCGATCTCCATCGCGGCCGGTTTGCTCACGTTCATTTTCCTCGGGGGATACGCGGCGGCGCAGTTCAAGGCGGGCAGCACCGCGCTGCAGGCGCTCTTTGGATGGAATCTCGCCGTCGGCGCGATTCTCGGGGCCGCGATCGTGTTGATCTACTGCTTTTCGGGCGGGTTGCGGGCTTCCATCTGGACGGATGCAGCACAGGCATTCGTCATGATCGCAGCCATGTTGGCGATCTTCGTCGCGGCGTGGAGGCGGATAGGCGATCCGGGCATGTTGTGGGAAAGGCTCGCTGCCACCGATCCGGCGCTGACGATGTGGGTGCCTTCGAATCTCGCGCTCGGTTTCGGGCTCTACCTTCTCGGCTTCACCTTCGGAGGCTTCGGGGTGGTGGGGCAGCCGCACATCTTGGCGCGCAGCATGGCCATCGAGTCTGCCGAGGCGATCCCCACGGCGCGACGGATCTATTTCGCTTGGTTCGTTCCCTTCAGCATCTTGGCCGTGATGGTCGGGCTCTATTCTCGCGTGCTGATCCCCGAGCTCGCCGAGGGTGCGAAGAGCAGTGCCGAGATCGTCGCGAGCCAAGCCGAGCATGCCTTTCCGCAGATGGCCGTCACCCTGCTTCCCGACGGCGTCGTCGGGCTCGTCTTGGCAGGCTTGTTCTCAGCGACGATGTCGACGGCCGATTCCCAGGTTCTCGCTTGCTCGGCCGCGATCACCCAAGACATCGCACCGAAGTGGCGCGGCTCCTACGTCGCGTCGAAAGCTGCGACGACGTTCATCACGCTCCTTGCGCTCTCGCTGGCGCTCTCGGCGGCGGAGGGGGTTTTCGATCTGGTGTTGAGCGCATGGTCGGCGCTCGGGGCATCTCTCGGGCCGCTCGTCTTGCTGCGCGTGTTCGGCCGACGGGTTCCCCCGACGCTTGCGCTCGTCATGATGGGCGCAGGGCTGATGACCGTGTGGGCGTGGCAGGCATCTCCCTGGAGCGGGGCCGTATTCAAGCTCTTTCCCGGGATGTTCGTCCCTTTCCTCATCTATGCGGTTGCACGATGGCTGTGGGCGGATCGGCTCAGCTCGCGCCGTCCGTCCCTTTGACGTCGGCCTCCGGTGTCAACATCGGTGCCGCGTCGATTTCCGCAGCCTCCATCAGCTCGGCAATTCGCTGAAGCGATTGCAGTAGCTGCGATCGCTCGTCGGCCGGCAGGGCCAACAGCCGGCGCACGAACTTCTCTTGCAGAGGCACCGGCAGCGTTTGAAATCGTTCGAGGCCGGAGGCCGTGAGCGACAGGCAAACTTTGCGGCGATCTTTGGAGCGGCGCTCGCGATCCACCAGGCCCGCGCGTGTGAGTCGATCGAGGATGCGAGAGACCGTGGCCGGCGACAGGTCGAGCTGTGTGGCGACCATGACCACCGTGACTTCTTGGCATGTCTCTTCGAGATCCCCGATCGCCTTCAAGCACATGAGCTGGGGAACGGTGAGCCCCACGTCGCGGTACAAGCTCTTCGAATGCTCCGAGATCTTGCGCACGATTTGGCGGATCGTTCGCAGCACCTCGTGCGCGAGGCTAGTGTCCGTCTCCTGGACCATCACGGTGCCCATCGTCGGTCGCAGGTCCCCGGCTTGGGATGGTGGAAGCGCATGACGCTTGACGAGAATAACACAGCAGATACAAGCAAGAAGGTATGCGTGCGGCGATCGTAGAAGAGAACGGCCCAATCGACCGACTGCGCGTCGGCGAGCTCGCCCCGCCAAAGCCGAGCGCCGACCAGATCTTGGTCCGCGTTCACGCAGCGGCAGTCAATCCCGCCGATCTCAAAGTCGTGAGCGGGAAGGACGGCGCGGCGTTCATTCACGCCAAGCGATTCCCGACCGCGATAGGCTACGACTTCAGCGGCGTCGTCGAAGAGGTGGGCGCCGGGGTCGGAGGGCACGGAGTCGGCGACGAGGTCTTCGGCTTTCTGCCGTATTCGATGAGGACGACGCAGGGGAGCTTTGCCGAGCTGGTGGCGGTGGCGCCGGATTCGGTGGCGACCAAGCCGCCCGGGGTCTCGCACGAGGAGGCCGCCGCGTCGGCCACGGTGGGTTGCACGGCTCTTCAGGGTTTGCGCGACGATGGCCGTTTGCAATCGGGGCAGCGGGTGCTGATCAACGGTGCGTCGGGCGGCGTCGGCAGCTTCGCGGTGCAGATTGCCAAAGAGCTCGGCGCGGAGGTTTGGGGGACTTCGAGCGCGGCCAAGTTGGACTTCGTCCGCCGACTCGGGGCGGTCGAGGCGCTCGACTATCGAAAGACACCTCTTCGATCGATCGACGCGAAATTCGACGTCGTGCTGGACGCCGCCTGCACGTCTTCCTTCCAGGAGGTGCGGCCTCTTCTCGAGCGTGGCGGGGCATACGTGACCTTGCTTCCATCGCCCAGCCTGTTCGGTGGAATGCTCATGAGCCTGTTCTCGACGAAGCGCTGTCGATTGGTCATGGTCAAACCGAGAGCTGCCGATCTCGACCAGCTCGGCCGCTGGTTGGCGGCCGGGCGGCTCGAAACGTCGATCGAGGAGACGTTTCCGCTTTCCGAAGCTCGCACCGCGTTGTCGGCGCAAGAATCGGGCAGCATCCGAGGAAAGCTCGCCATTCGCGTCCTGGAGGCTGCTTCATGAGCAATCCCTATCAGCTCTACTATTGGCCCATGTTGCCCGGCCGTGGCGAATTCGTCCGCCTGGTGCTGGAGCAAGCCGGCGTTCCGTACGACGACGTGGCGCGGCTGCCCGAAAGCGAAGGCGGCGGCATGCAAGCGCTGATGCCTTTCATACGCGGGGAGGCTCCCGGCCAGCCCGCCTATGCACCTCCCATTTTGGTCCACGGCGACGTGGTTTTGGCGCAGACGGCGGCCATTTGCGCGTACCTCGGGGAGCGACACGAGCTCGCGCCGAAGAACCACGCCGGAAAGATGCACGCGCTCCAGCTCCAGCTCACCATCGCGGACGTGGTGGACGAGGCGCACGACACGCATCATCCGGTGAGCGTGGCCTTGTATTACGAAGATCAGAAGGAAGCCGCGAAAGAAGCCTCCAAGCATTTTTTGGACGAGCGCCTTCCTCGGTTCCTTCCGTACTTCGAGCGTGTCCTCGAGCACGACGGCGGGCCGTGGCTCCTCGGTGATGCCCTCAGCTACGCCGACCTCTCGCTCTTTCAGCTGCTCGAGGGGCTCGCCTATGCGTTCCCTCGTGGATTCGCGAAGGTGACCGAGTCGACACCGGGGCTCGTCGCGCTTCGCGCCCGTGTCGCCAGCCTCCCGCGCATCGCCGCGTACCTCGGCTCCGAGCGCCGGCTTCCGTTCAACGAGCACGGCGTCTTCCGGCAGTACCCCGAGCTGGATCTCCCCGCCTGAGCGCTCAGTCGTGGAGGAAGATGCCGGCCAGCTCGTCTTTCCGTTCCCGGCTCATCAGGCGCCTGGCTTCGTTCTGTAGCGACGCGCCCTCGTGGCAGACGCGGTAGACCGCTTCGGAGATGGGCATCTCGACGTTTTCGCGCTGGGCCAACCGGTGGACGGCGGCCGACGTGCGGTAGCCCTCTGCGATCGACTTTTTCGACGCGAGGATCTCTTTGGCCGTCTTGCCGGTGGCGAGCTCCTGGCCGAGCTGCCGATTGCGGGAGAGGTCACCCGTGCACGTGAGCGTGAGATCGCCGACGCCCGCAAGCCCGAGAAAGGTCAGCGGATTGGCCCCCAGCGCGACCCCGAGGCGAGCGATTTCCGCGAGGCCTCGCGTCATCAAGGACGCAACCGCCGACGCGCCGAGGCCGAGCCCGTGCGCCGCACCACATGCGACCGCGATCACGTTCTTGAGCGCGCCGCCGAGCTGCACGCCGATCACGTCGTCACTCGCGTACACCCGAAGAAGCGGCGAGTGCAAAATCGCCTGGACCCTGCGCGCCGTGTCGATGTGAGCCGCGGCGAGGCTGACGTCCGCCGGGAGCTCAGATGCCATGTCCTTGGCGAAGCTCGGACCCGAGACGTAGCTGGCGGTCTCGGCGTGGTGGGGAATCGTCGCGTGCAACACCTCGCTCATCAGGGCTAACGTGTCTTGCTCGATGCCCTTCGCCGTAGACGTGATCAGCGCGTCGGGAGGCAAGTGCGGCGCGGCTTGCTCGGTCACCGATCGCATGAACGCCGAAGGCACCACGAGTAAGACCAGCTCGGCGTCTCGAAGCGCCTCCGCCATGTCGTTCGTGAGCTCGATCTCCTCTGGGACGGGAAAGCCAGGGAGGTAGATCGAGTTTTCCCCTTCGCTGCGGACGCGCTCGGGAAGCCCCTCGTCGTACGCCCAGACCCGCACGCGGTGATTCAAACGTGAGCAGTAAAGGGCGAAGGCCGTGCCGAAAGCCCCCGCGCCGAGGACGGCGACTCGGGTCATGATACCTCCCGTGTCCACGAGGACGTCCTCGGTGGTGATTCCGAGAGGTTTCCCCGCAACGTCGTGACACAAGTGCCACGGAGCTTGATCCGTTCGCCCGCAACTTCCACCTCGAGCTCGCCTCCGCGCGAAGAAAGCTGTCGAGCGCTCAACGAGCGCTTGTCGAGACGGCTTGCCCAGAATGGACCGAGCGAACAGTGCGCCGACCCGGTGACCGGGTCTTCGTCGATTCCGAACCGCGGCGCGAAAAAGCGTGAGACGAAGTCGACGTGCTCGTGGTCGGAACGTGCGGTGACGGCCACTCCGCGCGTCTCGACGGCCTTCAAGGCTCGAAAGTCGGGCTCACAGGCCTTCACCGCGTTTTCGTCTTCGAGCAACACCACGTAGTCGTCTTCGTCGCGGCCTATCCACTCAGCCGTGACTCCGAGCGCTTGCACCAGGCCCTCGGGGGGCGTGGCCTCGGAGACGGCGCGTGCGGGGAAGTCGAGCTCGATCTGCCGGCCGAGCGGCTTCGCCAGCAGGACGCCGCTCTGCGTGGAGAAGCGAATCGGCTTCTGCGGCGCGAGCCATCCTTCCTCCCAGAGCACATGCGCTGCGGCGAGCGTGGCGTGGCCGCACAGAGTCACTTCGCGGGTCGGAGTGAACCAGCGGAGCTCGATGCGGTCTTCGGTGCGCAAGATGCAAAAGGCCGTTTCCGCGTGGTTCATCTCCCGTGCCACCGACTGCATCCAGGTATCGGTCGTCGGCTCGGAAAGGACGCACACCGCCGCGGGATTGCCCGCAAACGGGACGTGTGTAAACGCATCCACCACCGTGATTCGCTGGCCCATGGGGAATCCTCATCGAGTACCCCAAACGGCAACGGATTACAATCCGATCTCGCCCCTTGACCATGCCTGCGACCAGTGCAGCATTGGTTGATGGGTGGTGAGCATGACGATTGAGACTCTGGAGTTGCAAAACGGGCTGCGAATGCCAGCCCTCGGGCTCGGCACGTGGAAGTCGGAGCCCGAAGAGGTGTACCGGGCGGTGCGCGCGGCGATCGAGGTGGGCTATCGGCACATCGATTGCGCGGCGATCTACCAAAACGAACAAGAGGTGGGCCGGGCGCTCTCCGATGCATTCGCCGCCGGGGACGTTCGTCGCGAGGACATGTGGATCACCAGCAAGCTCTGGAACGATTCACATGCTCCCAAGCACGTTCGCCCGGCGCTCGGCGCCAGCTTGGCCAAGTTGCGCCTCGATCACCTCGACCTGTACTTGATCCACTGGCCCGTGGCGTTGAAGCACGGGACGGAGCTTCCACGGGGGCCGGAGGACTTCATCCCGCTTTCGGAGATCCCCCTGGAGTCGACCTGGGAGGCCATGCTCGCCGTCTGCGAGCACGGGCTCGCGCGGGCCGTGGGCGTTTCGAACTTCAGCCGGGAGAAGATCGAGCAAGTGCGCGATGCGACCGGACAAACGCCCTCGGTGAATCAAGTCGAGCTCCATCCCTATCTGCAACAGGAGCAGCTCGTCGATGCCTGCAAGGAGCTCGGGATCGTCGTGACGGCCTACTCGCCGTTGGGCTCGCCCGATTCAGCCTCCATGCTGGGCCGTGACGACGAGGTGCTGTTGACGGAGCACCCGACCATCGTCGACATCGCCGACGCCCACGGGGCCACGCCTGGTCAGATCCTGATCGCGTGGGCCCTTGCCCGCGGGACCAGCGTCATCCCCAAGTCGGTGCACCGGGGGCGCATCGAAGAAAATTGGGAAGCCCAAAACGTCACTCTCACCGAAGAGGACATGGCGGCCATCGCGGCGCTCGACACGCATCAGCGAAAGATCGACGGGCGTTTCTGGTTCGTGGGCGAGACCTACAGCCCCCAGACTCTGTGGGACGAGTGATCCAGGCTCTTGACGGGCCCGCCCCGGATGTGACATTCGTGTGACGCCGAGACGCTCGAACGTCTCGAGATCGGGGTCGAAGATGACGCGTGCTTTGGTCTGTGTTGGCATCCTGACGCTCATGGTGGGATGCGGTGACGACGAGGGGTCTCGGGAGCCGCAAGAAGTGGTGATCGATACCTTCAACGTGGCCCTGGCGGGGTCCTTCATCCCCTTCGAGACGGAGCGCCGCCAACCGATCGCCGACGCCATCGCCGACGCGACGTCGGACGTCCTCTGTCTCCAAGAGGTCTGGACGCAAGAGGACAAGGAGCTCATCCAGAGCGCAGCCGCCGGGGCCTATCCATACGCGGTCTTTTTCGAAACCAACCTCGACACGCCGGTCGACGTGCCCGAGGACCAAAACGGGGAGATTCCCCCGGCTCCGACGACGGTGCCTTGTCCGGATGTCGAGGTGCTCCCCGGGCTTACGATCGAAGAGCAGATGAACCAGGCGGTGGATTGCGTCGTGGAGAATTGCTCGACGATTCCAGGGAGCGATGACGGCCAGACCACCAGCGCGGAGTGCGCGGCGGATTCATGCGTGACGGCCGTCGCCGGGCTCTTGCTCGGAAACGCGGAGCAGCAGCGCTGCTACGCGTGCATCGTGACGCAGTTGCCGACGGAACAGCTCGGAGAGATTCGGTCGAGCTGCGCCGAGGTCATCAACCAAGACCTCGCGTTCGACGGGCAGAACGGAGTCATGCTGCTGTCGCGGTACCCGCTCGACGACGCCGAGCAGCTCGTGCTTCCAGGAACCTGGAACCGGCGCACCATCTTGCGGGCGACCGTCAACCTCCCCAATGGGGCCGAGCTCGACGCCTATTGCAATCATCTCACGCCGATCTTCAACGACTTCACCTTCCCGTACACCGGGCAATACGGAGACGGGCTCACCGGCCCCGAGGGCTGGCAAGCGGAGCAGGAGCTGCAAGCCCAAAAGCTCCTCGATTACGTCACCAGCACGAGCTCCGATCGACCTGCGGTCATCCTCGGAGACCTCAACGCGGGCCGTGCCTACCCGGAGCAGGACATCGTGGCCGAAGGCGAGCCGACGCTGGACCTCCTCGAAACGCAGTTTACTCCGGCGTACGCGATGGATTACACGCCCCAGTGCACGTTTTGCAGCGAAAACCCCGTCACCGGTGCCGAAGTGTCGAGCTGGATCGATCACATCTTGATCTACAACCTGCCTGCCGAGGCCGTGACGTCGACCGAGCGGGTTTACGACGAGGCGGTCGTCCCCGTCGACTCGGAGACGGTGCCGTTGTCGGACCACTACGGCGTGCGCTCGGTCATTTCGGTGCCATAGCGTTCGTTCCCTTCAGCAAGAGAAGCGCGCTTCCCGCAGGGGGAAGGGTCACCGTCCACACGCCATCGACGGCCTCCGCGGGTGCACCCGTACCCGTCTCGGGGTCGAGCAGGCGCGCTTCGGTGAACGTCTGGTCGATCCGGAACGAGTCCGTTCGCGGTTCGTAGCTTTCGTTGAAGAAGAAATAGAGGTCCCCGTCGGTCACGCGGCGGTGTGCGACGGAGACGCGAAGCCCGGCGGTGTCGATCGGTCTCACCGCGGGCACGACCCCTTCTTCGAGAAGCGCCACCGGCACGCCGTCGACCGACGAGACGGCGCGAACCTCGGCTTGAAGGTTGCTCACGAGCGTGCGGACTCGGGCATCGTT
>CAZBWQ010000033.1:33096-38789 GCA_964495565.1 uncultured Sandaracinaceae bacterium
CGGCGCGCGAGTGGGAAGCTCGCGGAGCCAGACGACGGGGACACCGGCCTGCGCTGCGGCTTCGATCGCCTCGAGCATCTCGGGCGCGCCGCCTTCCGAGCCTTCGACCAGGAGCGCTCGGAAAGACGCGTGGCCGACGTGGAGCAGCCCGTTCGAGCTCGTCGCCGAGGCCAGCGCCGCGCGGCTGATTCGGTCGTAGGCAAAGCCCGCGCGCCGGAGCGCCACGCTGGTTTCGCTCTCGTACGAGCCGGGCTCGACTCCGAAATTGATGAAATTCTCGGCGCGCCAGTCCGGATGCAACCAAGCCACCTCGGTCACCGGTCGACCCCGGCTGAGCGCATAGCTGAGCCGTGCCGCCCAGTCGTTCAGCGAGGGCAACGAAGCCCAGATCGCGGCCTCGGGGTGGATGTCGAACGCGATGTCGAGGGGCCCGGTCGTGAATGCGCTGTCCTCGCGAGGATGAAATGGATACCAACGCTGCCCGTCGCTGTGTAGATACGGATACGCATTGCCGTGGTGCACCAGCCGGTTGATCCCCGCGCTGAAGGCACGTCCGATCAGAATCCGCGCATCGATCTCGGACAGCTCGCGCGTGCCATTGCGAGGAAAGGTCTCGCTGCTGACGAAACGCTTGCCTGCCACGTGACCCGCCGACGCGGCGAGACGCAGAAAATCGTACGAGCCGCCCCCGTAGAGGCCTTCGGATTCGGGAACGTCCGCCATCCCGTACGCGTCGAGCACATCGGCGTATCCGCCGTGCGCCTGCAAACGGAGCTCGATGTCTCGGTCGTGCAGGAAGGTGCGCAAGGGCTCGAGCATCTCTTCGACGAACAGCTTGCCGCGGACCGCCTCGTAGTCTTCGCGTGCGCGCGCGCCGCGTCCGTCGGTGCTTTGGTACCGGGGAGGTCCTTCGCCCGCGAGGAGACTGACGTATTCGGATTCGCCTCCTTCGAGGAACAGGAACGGAAGCAGCGGCTCCATGTCGTAGCCGAGGGTCGCTTCCAGCTCGGAGCCCATGGTGGACGTCCACGGAAGCTCGCCTACGAGCTCGAAGCTGTCGACGAAGACCGCGCGGGGAGGGCAGTCCCCGACGGCTTCGAGCCATCGTCGGAGCTCGGCGTCGATGAACGCCTCGATGCCTCTTCGATCGAGATGATCTACGATCCGGGCATCCTCGAGCGCACCGGGATAGGCGCCGCCCGCCGGAAAATGAAGGGTTCGATTTTCGTAGATGGCAAACACGCGATGCGTGCCGGAAGGCACCTCCCACCGAAGCGCTCCATCGGTCGTCTCGGCGCGCAGATCGCTCACCTCTCCGAGCGTGCTCGGGGCGTTGGCGGGCTCGTCGAGGACCTCGGCCGCCAGCACTGCGACCAACTCGAGCTCGGCGTCGAATCCGTCGATCGCGGGCAAGACGGCATTGCTGTCTTCGATCCATGAAGGAGGTGCGGGTTGGGGCAGGGGCCCCTCGAAGCTCGCCGGTCCCGATAGGGTCAGCTCGGCGGCGATCAGTTGCCGCTCGGAATCGTCGTCGAGATCGACGCCCCCGGTGGACCATCCGCTTCCCAAGGTCAGATCCCAGCTCAGGCCGAGCTCCTGCGCGGCGCATCCGGCGTCACGAAGGAGGGCCAAGAACGCCGGCGTGCCCACCGTGCGGATCCGCGCGTCCTGCTCGAGGTCGGCATGGGTGATAGCCGACATGAACGGTTGGATCTCGACTGCGCCGTAGCCTTGCGCTTCGAGCTCCTGGAGGTGGTCGCGCAGCACCGAAGCGTCCACGGCGCCCCCGGGCCACCACCAACGGGTCTCCGGCCGAAACTCCGGCGGAGGATTCGCAAAGGATTCCTCCGAAAACACATCATCGGGATTGGGCGCTCCGCCGTCCGAGCTCCCACAGCCCGAGGACGAGAGCACGAGTCCGAGAATCACCGCATGAACGAAAAAGACACGCATCGGCCGCCATCCTAGCGCAGACGGTGGGTTGTGAGCGCCATCTTTGTCGCTACGATCCGTCCAAAGGGGAGGGCACGTGAACAGGAAGCTCATGGTAGCACTCGTGGCGATGTCGGCGCTCATGTCGAGCACGGCATCGGCAGGTCCGCAGTCGACGATCGGCGGCGCGCGCCTAGAGACCGACATGGCGCACAAGGTCGCCACGGGTTGGCCGGGCACCTCGTACGAGTGGTGGAACAAAGGCAAGAACAAGCTCGACTGGGCGCTGGGCGCCGAGCTGGTGTACGGCCCATGGTCGGGAGCGTGGGATGACCCGCGGATCGGCGCCGCCATTTACGCACCGTTGCGTTTCCATCTTTGGGAGCGCCAGCGGCGTGCGGCGCGAACCGATCTCGGCTTGCGTTTCACCCCGGGGCTGATGGCCGGCTCGGCTGCCCCGAATACGGCGATGGTGATGACCCGCGCCGAGCTCGCCGTCCCGGTTTCGGTGGACGTTCATCCGAAGCTCAGCATCGTGACCGGTGGAGCCATCCCCATCGATCTCGGCTGGATCGAGGGAACGGGCTTCTTTGGCGCGATCCCCCTGCTGGTGCGTCTCGGCGTCGAGATCGCGGCCAGCAACAAGACCGCGCCATTCATCCTGATGGAGGTCGGGCCCGGCTTTGGCTTCGGGCAAGGCGGCTCGGACGTCGCGCTGGCGGCGAGGCTTCTCGGTGGCGTCACGTTTTGGTCGGTTCGCGGGAAATGACGGAACGCATTCATCGGAAGGATTACACGCCCCCCGAGTTCACCGTGGACGCGGTCGATTTGTGCTTCGAGCTCGATCCGGTGGCGACCTTGGTGAAGGCCACGCTTCAGGTTCGGCGAAATCCGGAGGCGACCCGGCGGACGGGCATTTTGGAGCTCCATGGTGACGAGCTCGAGCTTCGCGCGGCCCGGCTCGACGGCCGGACGCTCGAAGGCTCCCGATTCGAAGCGAGCTCGCAAGGCCTTCGCATCGCCGACGTGCCCGATCGATTCGAGCTCGAGACCGAGGTGGTCATTCATCCGGCTGCCAACACCAAGCTCATGGGGCTCTACACCTCGAACAGCATGTTTTGCACCCAATGCGAGGCCGAGGGGTTTCGGCGGATCACCTACTATCTCGATCGCCCAGACGTGATGGCGCGATTTCGGGTTCGGCTCGAGGCCGATCGCGAGCTGTGCCCGATTCTGCTTTCCAATGGCAACCGCGTGGCTTCCGGAGAGCTGCCCGGCAATCGGCATTGGGTGCAGTGGGAAGACCCCTTTCGCAAGCCGAGCTACCTGTTTGCGCTGGTGGCTGGAAACCTGGTGTGCCACCGAGGCTCCTTCGTGACCGCTTCGGGTCGGGAGGTCGCGCTCGAGATTTGGGTGGAGCCCGAAAACATCGACAAGTGCGAGCACGCGCTCGCCTCGTTGAAGGCGGCGATGAAGTGGGACGAGGAAACGTACGGGCTCGAGTACGACCTCGACGTCTACATGATCGTCGCGGTCAACGACTTCAACATGGGCGCGATGGAAAACAAGGGCCTGAACGTCTTCAACTCGAAGTACGTGCTGGCCAAGCAGTCGACCGCGACCGACGACGACTACGAAGCCATCGAGGGCGTGGTCGCCCACGAGTACTTCCACAACTGGACCGGCAATCGGGTGACTTGCCGCGACTGGTTTCAGCTCACGCTCAAAGAGGGGCTGACCGTCTTCCGCGATCAAGAGTTCTCGGCTGACATGACCTCGCGGCCGGTGAAGCGCATCCAGGACGTGACGCGGCTTCGCACGGCGCAATTTGCCGAGGACGCGGGGCCCTTCGCGCACCCGATTCGGCCCGAGTCCTACGTCGAAATGAACAACTTCTACACGGCGACCGTGTACGAGAAGGGCGCCGAGGTGGTGCGGCTCTACCAGACCCTCCTCGGCCGAGAAGGGTTTCGCGAGGGGTTGCGGCACTATCTTCGAAAGCACGACGGCCAAGCGGTGACCTGCGACGACTTCCGTCACGCGATGGCCGAAGCGAACGGCGTGGACCTCGGCTCGTTCGAGCGCTGGTACTCGCAGGCGGGAACGCCCGTGGTTCACGTCCGCGATGAGTGGGACCAAGCCACGCAGACGTACTCGCTCACCTTGCGCCAGTCGCAACGCATCTTGCCCGATCAACCCGAGCCCCAGCCTCTGCCCATCCCGATTCGGGTCGGTCTCTTGGATCCCGACGGCAACGACATCCCTGACTCGGACCGGCTGCTGAATCTCGAACGCGAAGAACAGACCTTCGTCTTCGAGGGTGTCTCGCACCGCCCCGTCGCGTCGATCAACCGCGGGTTTTCGGCGCCCATCAAGCTCGACATGGACCGGAGCCGCGACGAGCTGGCGTTTTTGCTCGCGCACGATTCGGACGCTTTCAATCGCTGGGAGGCCGGTCAGGAGCTGGCGAAGCGAGTGCTGCTCGATCTGGTCGGGCGCGTCGCCAGCGCCGAGTCACTTGAGCTCGACCGCAAGCTGGTCGAAGCGTTCCGCCAAGTGTTGTCCGACAGCAGGCTCGACGGGTCGATCCAGGCGCTCACGCTGACGCTTCCGTCCGAAGAGGTTTTGGCGCAGGCGCTCGACGAGGTCGATCCCGATGCGGTGCACCGTGCGCGGCAATTCGTGATCCAGCAGATCGCATCCGCGCTCTACGATCGCTGGATGGAGACCTACGAGCGGAGCTCTCGCGGGAGCGATGCGATCGAAAAGAGCGAGATCGACCGGCGTCGGATCAAGAACCGCGCGTTGCGTTACTTGGTGTCGTTGGGCACGCCGGAGACGATTGGCCTCGGTGCGGCGCAGCTCCGCGAGGCGACGGGCATGACCGACTACGAAGCCGCGTTCGTGTCGCTGATCAACGTCGAGTCGTCGGAGACGGAAGAAGCGGTCGCGTCTTTTTACGCGCGATGGAAGAACGACCCCGTCGTGCTCGACAAGTGGTTTCGGATGCAGGCGATGTCGAGCGGGCCCCGCGCGTTCGAACGCGTGGTCGAGCTTTCCAACCACCCGGACTTCCGCCTGAACAATCCCAACCGGGCGCGGTCTTTGTTGCATGCGTTTGCCGCGGGCAATCCGGCGGCGTTTCATCGGGCCGATGGCAAGGGCTATCGCTTCGTCGCCGACAAGGTGCTCGAGCTGGACGCGCTGAACCCGCAGGTGGCCTCGAGGCTGGTTTCTTCGTTCAATTCGTGGAAGCGCTACGAGCCGTCGCGCCGTGCTCTGATGCGCGCAGAGCTCGAACGAATCGCAGCGCATCCGGGTCTTTCGGATGACGTCGCCGAGATCGTCGAGAAGGCCCTCGGGCGCTGAGGGGCAGCGGGGGGCGAGGGCCCGGAAGCGGCGAAGCCTCGATGTGGACACACGGGCGCCGTCTGATAGTCTCCGCGCCACCGAAGGAGGGAAACGACCCATGAGCAAGATCATCAAGTACGCGATCCTCGGCACGACGGTGCTGGCCCTCAGCCTTTCCGTCGCATGCAAAGAAGACTCCAGCGCCGCCGCCAAGGAAGTGTCGGCCGGTGCGGAAGCAGGCGCCAAGGCTGGCGCGGAAGCCGGAATGGCCGCTGGGTCCGAAGGGGGCGTCAAAGAAGGCGTCAAAGAGGGTGGCAAAGAAGGCGGCAAAGCCGCAGCCAGCGAAGTCGTCAACTAGGGACACGCACCCCCTCTCAAACCTTCCACATTTCAACCACTTACAACCCACA
>CAZBWQ010000034.1:0-31959 GCA_964495565.1 uncultured Sandaracinaceae bacterium
GCGACGCGCACGCCCCGAAGCACACCACCACCACGAGCACGGCCACGCCCATGGCTCAGGGTGACCGAGCGATCGGCGCGCGCCTCAGAAGCCGCCAATGAAATGACCGTAGGCCCAGGTCGCTGGCGCGGTGAAGGCCAGGGCGTCGACGCGGTCCAAGATGCCCCCGTGGCCGGGCAGAATACCGCCGCTGTCCTTGACGCCGCTGCTGCGCTTCAACACGGAAACGAAAAGGTCGCCAGCCTGGCCCGCAGCGCCCGCCAACACGCCGAGGGCGATCGCGTCGATCGCGTTCATACCTGGCAAAAAGAAGCTCATGATCACCGCGCCCACCACCGAGGCCGCCAACCCGGCACCCGATCCCTCGAGTGTTTTCTTCGGCGAGATCCGAGGCGATAGCTTGGTGGTTCCGAACTTGCGTCCGACGAAGTAAGCGGCCGTGTCGCTGCCCCAAGCAAGAACCATCGTGAGCAACACCCAAGCCCCGGTTGGCGGAAAGTCGCGCACCACCGCGACGGCCGACAAGGCGCCGCCAACGTAAACCGGCGTCCCCAAGAGCCAACCGACGCGCACGCTGGCGTCACGCAGTGGATCGTCTTGAAGTAGGCTCCACACCAATGCGCCGAGGATGATGATCAACATCGCGGCGTACATTGGTTCGACGGTGCGCATCCAGATGATCGGGTATGCAAGCAACACGGAGCTGATCGATCCCCACGCGCGCATCGTGCGTGACGAAGGAACCTTCATCGCCATCAGCTCGTAGCCACCGATCGCGATTGCCGTGAGGATGAAGACGCGCCAAAGCCAAACCGGGCCGGCGAACATCATCCACAAGATGATCGGAATGAGCGGCACGACGGTAGCGACTCGAAGCGCGGTTCCGCTCAGTCGTCTCGTGCCGACTTGGTCGTCGCCGGCTGCGTCACTCATATTGCGCGCTCCAACTCGTCGCGTGATCGCGACGCCTCGATGCCGGTCGCGGCGCCGGGCACCAGGCCGAAACGACGCTCTCGGGCCTGGTAGGCTTGAATCGCGCAATATAGCGAATTTGCATCGAAATCAGGCCAAAGCTCATCGGTGAAATAGAACTCTGCATACGCGGAGGCCCAGAGCAGGAAGTTGCTGATGCGTTGCTCGCCACCGGTGCGAACGAGCAGGTCGACCGGACCGTGTTGCATGGAGGGGAGCTCGGCGTCGACCGTCGCTTGGTCGATCGATTCGGGATCGAGGAGCCCTTCGCGCGCGCGACGCGCAAGAACGCGTGCGGCGTCGATGAGCTCTTCCCGACCTCCGTAGGAAAGCGCGAGGGTCAGGGTCATCCCTGCGTACGGTGCCGTCGCCTTCATGAGCTCGTCGAGCTTCGACTGCGCGCGTGCGGGCAACTTGTGCAAGCGCCCGATCGCCTGCAGTCGGATCTCGTTGTCGATCAGCTCGTCGCGCTCGGACACGAGACAATCACACAACAAGTCGACGAGCGCGTCGATCTCGGCTCGCGGACGATCCCAATTCTGTTCGCTGAATGCGTAGAGAGTGAGCGAAGGGATCCCGAGTCGACGCGCGGCGCGCATGGTGGCCCTGACCGCATCCGCGCCCCGCTCGTGTCCGGCGGTGCGCGGCCTTCCTCTTGCCTGAGCCCAGCGACCGTTGCCATCCATGATGATGGCGACGTGCTGAGGAAGCCGACTGACATCGACTAGACCCATGGCGAGCGCGTATCATGCGGTACGACTCGCATCAAGAACGGGACAGCACCCGCGAAAGGGATCAGCATGGAAGGCGAAGGGTGTCCTTTGTGTCAAATCTGTCTTTTTTTCTGCACTCTTAAGGCCAGTGATGTCTTTCTGTGAGTGCGAAAAATCCGTTGAATCCCACCGCGCGATGGTTATGTTGAGCCGCCATGGCTGACCGCGACTACTACAAGACCTTGGGGGTGTCGCGTGATGCGAGCCCGGAGGAGATCAAGAAGGCGTACCGCCGGCTTGCCAAGGAGCTCCATCCGGATCGCAACCCCGACGACAAGCAAGCGGAGGAGCGCTTCAAGGACGTCTCCACCGCGTACGAGGTCTTGTCGGATCCCGAGAAGCGGAAGCTCTACGACGAGTTCGGAGAAGTCGGTCTGCGCGAAGGATTCGACGCGGACGCGTACCGCGCGGCCACGCAGGGCTTTGGTGGCGGCGCACGCGGGTTCGACTTTGGCGACTTGTTTGGCGGTGGCCCACGGGGTCGCGGGCGGACCGGAGGCGCGGCGTCGCAATTCGAATTCAACCTCGAAGACCTATTCGGGGTGGGAGGCCCCGGACCGAGCGCCTACGCGCGTGCACCCCGTCGCGGTGCGGACCTCGAGTCGGAGATCACCGTCGACTTCCGGGATGCCGTGCTCGGGAGCACCCGTGAGCTCAGCCTTCAGTCCGCCGAGGGTTCGCGCACCCTCAAAGTGCGAATCCCGCCCGGCGTCCAGAACGGAGGCAAGATCCGTCTTCGCGGTCAGGGAGGCTCCGGCATTCAGGGCGGGCCCGCAGGAGATCTCGTGCTGACCGTGCACGTGCGGAAGCATCCGTTCTTCTCCATGAAGGGCAAGCAGCTTCACGTCCGGGTGCCGGTGACCCCGCTCGAAGCGTACGCGGGCGCGAAAGTCAGCGTCCCGACCCCCGAAGGCAGCGTCCAGCTGACCGTCCCGCCGGGCTCCGAGAACGGCGCGAAGCTCCGGCTGCGGGGCAAGGGGATTCCGAAGAAGGGGGGCCCGCGAGGGGATTTGATCGCGCACCTCGAGATCGTGCTTCCCAAGGGCAAGTCCCCATCGGTCGAGGAGGCCCTGAAAACGGTCGAGGAAGCGTTCGACCGGGATCCACGGTCGGATCTGAAGCTCTGAGCGGTGTTTCACGTGAAACACATACCGCCAGACAGGGCAGCGAGCATCCGGTGTTTCACGTGAAACACGACCTGGTTGACCCCCCGGGCGCGGGGGCTTAGATGCCCGACATGCCCTTCGAGCGCCAGATACGGGCCGCCTTGGCAGAGCTCGAGGCCGCCGGGCTCCGGCGCCATCCGCCCCGGGTTTCCGGCGCACAGGGTCCCCTCATCGAAATCGACGGCCGGTCGGTCATCTGCCTCTGCTCCAACAACTACCTCGGCTTCGCGGCCCACCCGGCCCTGGCGGAGGCGGCGAGGGCAGCC
The DNA here is from genome assembly GCA_964495565.1 of uncultured Sandaracinaceae bacterium. Lineage (GTDB taxonomy): Bacteria > Myxococcota_A > Polyangia > Polyangiales > Houyiibacteriaceae > SG8-38. Next base: position 3,178 of record CAZBWQ010000034.1, read on the forward strand.
GTTCTCGAGGAAGGGGTGGGATCGGGCGCTTCAAGGCTGGTCACCGGCACCATGGACGCCCACCGTGAGCTCGAATCCGCCTTCGCGCGCTTCGTCGGCGCGCCCGAAGCGGTCTTTTTTGCCAACGGCTACGCCGCGAACGTCGGGACGATTCAAGCCCTGCTAGGGCCCGGCGACGCGGTATTCAGCGACGCCCTCAATCACGCGAGCCTCATCGACGGCTGTCGCCTGTCCCGAGCGCAGGTCCACGTCTACACCCACCGGGACCCCGGCCACCTCGAGTCGCTTCTCCACCGTCACCGCGCCGCCGCGAAGCGGGCCCTCATCGTGACCGATGCGCTGTTTTCGATGGATGGGGTCACCGCGCCGCTTCCCGAGCTGGCAGCCCTCGCGGAACGGTTCGACACGGGCCTGCTGGTCGACGAAGCCCATTCGCTCGGCGTGATGGGTCCTCACGGCCAGGGCCTGGCCGCCGGCCAAGGGGTGAGACCCGACGCCCTGGTCGGCACCCTTGGGAAGTCGTTTGGTGCCTCGGGCGCCTTCGTCGCGGGCAGCGAGTCCTTGGTGTCGCTCATTCGAAATCGTGCCCGCAGCTACGTCTTCTCGACCGCTCCCTCGCCCATGGTCGTGCGCGCGGCGCTCGCCGCGTTGCCTCTGGTCCGGGATGCCGAAGATCGCCGACGTGCGCTCCGGCAGCATGCGGACCGGCTACGCAGCAGCCTGCGGGATCTTGGCTTTGACGTTCCGCTCGGCCAAAGCCAGATTGTTCCCGTCATCTTGGGAGACAACGATCGCGCGATGCGTTTTTCCGCAAGCCTGCTGGAGAGTGGCGTTTTCGTCCAAGGGATTCGCCCCCCCACGGTGCCCGTCGGCAGTGCGAGGCTGCGGGTGACTCCCATGGCGACGCACCAGCCCGAGGACATCGAACATGCGGTCGAGGCATTTGCAGCCATCGCCAAAAAGGAGAGAGCGTCATGAGAGGAGCATTCATCACCGGCACTGGCACGGGCGTCGGGAAGACCTGGCTCGGCGTCGCACTGGCCAGCGCGTGCGCGCAGCGGGGCCAGCGGGTCGCGGCCATGAAACCCTTCGAGACGGGGGTAGACCCGGATCCCAACGATGCCCTCGCGCTCGCGCGCGCCTCCGGGGATGAATCCCTGGCCCACGCCTCGGGTTTCTATCGCGCACCGGAGCCGCTCGCGCCCTACGCGATCGAAAAGCGCGGAGGTCCAGCCGTCGGCTCCTTACGGACGCTCGCCAAGCGTATCCGCGAGCTCGCGGCGCCGGCCGACTATGCGATCGTCGAAGGCGTGGGCGGCGTGTTGGTGCCGCTCGATCGCGAGCACACGATTGCCGACCTCGCGGCGATCCTCGACCTCCAAACCGTGCTCGTCGCGCGAAACGCGCTCGGCGTGCTTTCGTACACGCTGACCGCCGTCGAAGCGCTCCAGAAGCGCGGCGTCTCGGTTCGCGCAATCGTTCTCAACCACGTCGCGCGCGACGATCGCGACGATCTCAGCCGTGCCTCGAACGCCGAGGTTCTGGCCGACTACCTGCCGCGCATTCCGATCCTCCGAGCCCCTCGCGTCCAGGGCCCGGACGGGCTCGCGTCGACCGCTAACCAACTCCACACAGTTCTAAAAATATAATAATTTCATATATTTATGATTGTGCCTTGATCGATCCGCCCGTCAGAAGGCACCTCTCACCAAGAGCCCCGTCGGCGACACCGCGACCTGCGTCGTGCGCCCCTTCTTGGTGCGCTTCGCGCTGACGGAAAGCCATACCGCGCTCCCCACGAGGGCAGCCGCGCCCATGCCGCCGTACACCCACGTCCACGCCGTCGCCGCGTGCTCGTTGACGCACCGACCTGCCACCTCTTGCGCACACGATCCGTCTCTCGCGAGACCGATGCTCATCGCGGTGACGCCCGCCGCGCCCGCTGCGGCCAACACGCTCGAACCGATGATCGCGGAGCGTTCGATCCGCGCACCGTCGTGCACGGCGAGATCTTCGGCAGCCTGCTTGTAGCGAACGGCCGCTTCCTGCAGAGCCCGCTCGCGTTCTTCACGTTCTTCGATCGACGTTCGAAGGGCTTCGATGCGTCGCTTTGCTTCCGCCTCACGCGTGGGTGCCTCGGTTTCTTCGAGGTAATGCTCGAACGCCTCCAACGCCTCCTTCTCGCGCTGCAAGCGATCAGCGGCGACCCCGATGTTGTACTGGAGCTCCCCTCGTCGGCTCAGCCGATACGCATGCCGAAAGTAGATGAGCGCATTCTCGTAGTCGGCTCGGTCGAACGCCGTTCGGCCGCGCTCGAAATACTCCCTGGCGGCGGCGTCATCGAGCGCATCCTGCGCTGCGGCCGCCGTCGGGCTCGTCGCCCCCGACACAATTGCCATGACCGATAGGATTGCCATGGTCAGAAGCCAGCCGGCCAACATCCCCCGCCTCTTGCTCATGGCTTCAAGGTAGAGGGCTCGGGGCCGGGCCGGCAAGCTCGGCACCGAACGCCTTTTCAGTTGGAAAAGCTCGCGCAGCCACGTTCGGTTTGCATGCGCAAACGGCGCAGCTATACGAAGCGCCGACCTCGGGGTTGTAGCTCAGTTGGGAGAGCGCCGCGTTCGCAATGCGGAGGTCAGGGGTTCGATTCCCCTCAGCTCCACCATTTTTCGGGGTTTGGGCCGCCCGGCCCTTGCGAGTTGCACCGGTCGCAGGCGCGACTACGCTCCCGCGCCTATGGCTCGCGTAATCAACTTCAATGCGGGGCCCGCAACGCTGCCGTTGCCGGTTCTCGAGCAGGCCCAAAAAGAATTTCTCGACTTCGAAGGCACGGGCATGTCCCTCCTCGAGCACAGTCATCGCGGCGCGACGTACGCCAAGGTGCACGAGGAGACCAAAGCGCTCTTTCGGGAGCTCATGAAGATTCCCGATACGCATGAGGTGCTGTTCATGCAGGGCGGTGCGTCGGGCCAGTTCGCTTTGGTGCCGATGAACCTCCGAGGCCAGGCCGAGTCTGCGGACTACATCATGACCGGAACTTGGAGTGAGAAGGCTCTCTCCGAGGCCAAAATCACGGGCGAGGCGCGCGAGGCCGGCACCGGCAAAGTGGACGACCAGTACGTGCGGGTGCCGAAACAATCCGAGCTCGCCCTCGACCGCACGGCGGCTTACGTCCACTTCACCAGCAACAACACGATCATGGGTACGCAGTTTCACGAGTATCCGGACAGCGGTGACGTCCCCCTCGTCGCCGACATGTCGAGTGACATCTTGTGGCGGCCAATCGACGTCTCGAAGTTCGGCTTGATCTACGCGGGCGCTCAAAAGAACTTGGGGCCGGCCGGGATCACGGTCTTGATCCTGCGCAAGGACCTCGCCGAGCGAAGCCCCAAGTCAGTGCCGAAGATCTTTCGCTACAAGACGATCCTGGACGGCGACTCCTTGCAAAACACGATTCCGACCTTCGCCGTCTACATCGTTCGAAACGTGCTTCGGTGGGTTCGGGACCAGGGCGGCGCCCCCGCGATGGAGAAGCGAAACCGCGAAAAAGCCGGCGCAATCTACGACATGGTCGACGAAAATCCTTCCTTCTTTCGCTGTCCGGTCGAGGTCGAATCACGGTCCATGATGAACCCGGTCTTTCGGCTCCCGAGTGAAGAGCTCGAGAAGAAATTCATCGCGGAGGCTGGGGCGGCCGGCATGGTCGGAATCAAGGGCCATCGGTCCGTCGGAGGAATTCGCACTTCGATCTACAACGCCATGGAACCCTCGGACGTGCTCGAGTTCGTGGAGTTCGCTCGCACGTTCGCCAAGAAGAACGGCTAGTCGCCCGCCTGGCGATCAGCGCGACGCGTACGTGTCGTAGAGGTAGCTTCGAATGTCCGCCGATTCGAACATCTGCGCGCCGGTGTTCGGGTCGACCAGGTAAGGAACCTGCATCCGTCCGCTGATGGCGACGAAGCCTTCGCGGTCCGGGCTCTCCCTGGGCACGTTCTTCAATCGGTAGGGCAGCTCCAGCTCGCAAAGCGCTTCCCTCGCGATTCGGCAAAACGGAGAGCCCTCGTAGGAGTAGAGAACCAAAAGCTGCTCGGGCAAACGTGACGGCACGGCATGACCACCGCGGCGTGGGCGAAAGCTCGACGCCAACATCGAGGTCGAGACGGCAAATGCGCGCTGCCGCAAGAACCAAGGGGCCTGGCCGGACCCATACTCGCGAAACAAGTACGCGACGATGTCGGCGGACTCGTACATCGCCACGTCGGTGTTCGGGTCGACGAGGAAGGGGAACAACGTCCGTCCTCCTTTGGCTGCGACCCGAGGGCGAAACCGCGTGCCCCCCTTCGGGCATGGGTAGATGATTGGATCGAGGCTCAGCGCCGAGAGCGCCTCGCGTGCGATCCGGCAGAACGGGCACAGCTCGAACTCGTAAAGCTCCAAGGGCTCCGCCGGGACCTTGCGACGCGGGAAGTGACGGTTTCCGAAATACGGTCTTGCCGCGCTGGCGGCGGTCGCGGTGGCGACGTCGAAGAATCGTGCGAGTTGCATGGCCACTGCTTGAGCGGGACGGTTCGTCTTTTCAAGCTAACCTTCCCCGATGGCGCGGGAGCTCGAGCTAGTCACGGATTTGGAGCCGAAAGGCGACCAGCCCGCGGCCATCGCGGCGCTGTTGGAAGGCCTGCGGCGCGGCGACGAGCACCAAGTTCTGCTGGGGATCACCGGAAGCGGGAAGACCTTCACGGTGGCCAACGTCATCGCCCAGAGCAGGCGCCCGACCCTCATCATCGCCCCGAACAAGACCCTTGCGGCACAGCTTTACGGCGAGATGCGAGAGCTGTTTCCGCAAAACGCGGTGGAGTACTTCGTCAGCTACTACGACTACTATCAGCCCGAAGCGTACATTCCGTCGAGCGACACCTACATCGAAAAGGATGCGATCATCAACGACAAGGTCGACCGCATGCGGCACAGCGCCACCCGGTCCCTTCTCGCTCGTCGCGACGTGATCATCGTGGCCAGTGTGTCGTGCATCTACGGCATCGGATCGTCCGAGTGGTACCAGGAGATGCTGATCAACCTGGAGGTCGGTCAGGAGTACCGGCGGGACCGGTTGTTGCGGCGACTGGTCGACATTCAATATCAGCGCAACGACATCGACTTCCATCGTGGCACGTTTCGTGTGCGTGGTGACGTGGTCGAGATCTTTCCCGCGCACTCGGAGAACCTCGCGGTACGCGTCGAGTTTTGGGGAGACGAAATCGAACGCATCGTGGAGATCGATCCGACACGCGGCAAAATGCTCGAGGAGCTCGACCAGTACGGCGTCTATCCCGGGAGCCACTACGTCACCCCCGACGAGCATCGAAAACGGGCGATCGAGTCGATTCGCGAAGAGCTTCTGGAGTGGCTGCCGAAGCTCGAAGCAGAGGGAAAATTGCTCGAAAAACAGCGTTTGGAGCAGCGAACGCTCTACGACCTCGAGATGCTGGAGCAGATGGGATTCTGCCACGGGATCGAGAACTACAGCCGTCACCTGTCCGGCCGGAAAGAAGGGGAGCCCCCACCCACCTTGCTCGATTACTTTCCCGACGACTTCCTCGTGGTCCTGGACGAGTCGCACATCACGGTGCCGCAGCTCGGTGCGATGTACCGTGGTGATCGATCGCGAAAAGAAACGCTCGTCGAGCACGGCTTCCGTCTTCCCAGCGCGCTCGACAATCGTCCTCTGCAGTTCGCCGAATGGCAGGAGCGGGTCGGCCAAGTGATCCACGTGAGCGCAACGCCTGGGGATTGGGAGATCGAACAAGCTGGCGGTGTCATCATCGAGCAAGTGATTCGCCCGACTGGCTTGCTCGATCCGAAGATTCACGTCCGTCCGACGAAGCACCAAGTCGATGACCTACTCGGTGAGATACGAGCGCGTGTCGACCGAGATGAACGGGTGCTGATCACCACCCTGACCAAGCGAATGGCCGAGGATCTCACCGAGTATTATGGCGAGCTCGGGGTGCGTGTCCGCTATCTCCACAGTGATGTAGACACGCTTGAACGTGTTGAAATCCTTAGGGATTTGCGGAGGGGCGAGTTCGACGTGCTCGTCGGGATCAACCTGCTTCGGGAGGGTCTGGATCTTCCGGAGGTTTCGCTCGTCGGCATTCTCGATGCAGACAAAGAAGGCTTTCTCCGCTCGCCCCGGTCGCTCATTCAAACCATCGGACGCGCGGCTCGAAACCAAGGTGGTGAAGTGATCATGTACGCGGACCGGATCACCGAAGCGATGCGGTTCGCGATCGACGAAACCGAACGTCGGCGCGCGCGGCAGCACGAGTACAACGCGGCTCATGGAATCACGCCGCAAACCGTGAAGAAGGCAGTGATCGACATGGATCGCTCGACTGGCGCCGGGGACTACGTCGTCATTCCTGTGCTCCGCAGAAGCGAGGCCCAAAGCGAGCTCGCGGATCTTTCGTCTCGAATCGAAGAGCTGCGAAGCGAGATGTTGCTCGCGGCGGAAGAGCTCGAGTTCGAGAAAGCGGCCGCGCTCCGCGATCAAATCGAGGAGCTTCGGAAGACGCTACAGGGCGCCAAGCCCAAACGCGGTCGCGGACGTAGCCGGCCCGGCGGAAGCGAAAAGCTCAGCGATTAGGCGCAGCGACTTTTGGAGCAGAATCCTCATGATTCCAGGGGGTTGCGGATACGGAGAGTGTCCCGATGCACAGGTGGGCGGCGTGCAGGAGATGGTGGTCGATCCCCTCGAGGCGGGGGCCGCCGTAGAGGGGATCGCCGAGCAGGGGGTGGCCGATCGAGGCCAAGTGAACGCGGATCTGATGGCGGCGTGCGAAGTCCGCTCGGACCTCGACCAACGATCCATGCAAAGCAGGGCGGCTCGATAGCACTTCGGTGCGCGCGGGCTGTGCGTTCAAACGTTTCGCTTCGAGCACGTCGGCGCATGCTCGTGTCTTTCGTCGATCGCTCGGATCGTTTGCAATCGGCGCATCGATCACGAACGGTGCTCGAACCTCTCCGACACATCGAGCGAGGTAACGCTTTTCGATCTTCCCTGCGCGCAACTGAGCTCTCAGCTCGTCGAACGCGGCCGCGTTGCGCGCGGCGAGGATCAGCCCCGACGTGCCGGTGTCGAGCCGATGAACGAGGCCAGGCTCGCGCCTGCCGTAGCCGACGTCGCGCATCTCGGGGTACCGGGCGACGAGCGCCCCGGCCAGCGTGCCCCGCTCTCCGGGACGTAGCGGGTGGCTCGGCACTCCGGGTGGCTTGAGAGCCACCACGAAGCCCTCGGTTTCGAGCACCACGTCGATCTCCAAATCCGGGTCGGGCTCGGCGTAGAAGTCCGCAGGCCCCGGCAGCGCCTCGATCGTCACCCGGTCGCCCGCCCTTAGCTGGTAGCCCTTCTTCGAGGGTTTCCCGGCGACTCGAACCTGCCCGGCCTCGATCAAGCCGCGCACCTGCCGGCGGCTCAGGTGGCTGATTCGGCGAGCGAGCGCGACGTCGAGACGCTCCCCCGCTTCGCTTTCCCCAACCTCGAGCTCGAACGCTGGCATCGGCATTTCTCTCGCACAGGAGGCGCTCTCTTTCCATGCTGTTGCGCCCATTAACGGCCCGTCTACACTCCGGCGACACCGTGTCCAAACGCGACTACTACGTGATCCTCGAGGTCAGCCGCGCCGCATCCGCCGATGAGATCAAGCAGGCTTATCGGGCGCTTGCGATGCGCTACCACCCGGATCGCAATCCGGACGATCCGACTGCCGAAGATCTCTTCAAGGAAGCGACGGAAGCGTATTCGGTGCTGAGCGATCCATCGCGACGCGCCCAATACGACCGCTATGGTCACTCCGCGTTCCAGAGCGGCGGCGCCGGTTTCGATCCGGGCGACTTCGGAGCGGTCAGTGACATTCTCGAAGGGTTGTTCGGGGAGGTCTTCAGCGGCGGCCGACGAAAGCGGCGCACCGGTCGGGATCTGACGTACGACATCGAAATTTCCTTCGTCGAAGCGGCCCTGGGCACCGACAAGACCATCGACGTGAATCGTCCCGCGCCATGCGCGACCTGCAGCGGCACGGGCGCGAAGCCCGGCACCCCCGTTCACAAATGCAACGTTTGCCAGGGCCGAGGGCAAGTGAAGTACCAGCGTGGCTTGTTCGCCGCCGCTCGGCCCTGCCACGCGTGCCGAGGCACCGGCCACAAGATCCCCACTCCCTGCGAGGACTGCAACGGCAGCGGCAGCAAGATGCGGGCCGAATCGATGGTCGTGAAGATTCCCGCGGGCGTCCAAGACGGCGCGGTGCGCACCGTCCGCGGAGCCGGGGAAGCAAGCCCGAGCGGAAACGGCGATCTGCACATCAACATCAAGGTGCGCGATCACACGCTCTTCAGTCGCGAGGGCGCCGACATCTTGGTGTCGATTCCCATCTCGTATCCGCAAGCCGTTCTCGGCGCGAGCATCGACGTGCCGACCTTGGAGGGGAAGGTCGTGATGAAGGTTCCGCCAGGCACACCATCCGGAAAGATCTTCCGCCTTCGAGGAAAAGGAATCCCGGTGTACGGCGGCTACGGCAAGGGCGATCAGCTCGTCACGGTCGTGGTGGAGGTGCCTCAGCAGCTGACGCGGCGCCAGCGAAAGCTCATCGCCGAGCTCGGACACGAGATCGGGGATCAGCCCCACCCCGATCAGGCGAGCTTTCTCCAAAAGCTGCGCGGCCTCTTCGAATCCTGAGCCGGTCGCTTGCACCCGCCCCCGTCCTTGCCAAGGTACGCGCATGCGAACCGCCAGCCTTTTGATCCTGTTTGGTGCTCTGCTCGTCGGCTGCCCGAAAAGCGAGGAAGCCGCGACCACGAGTGGCGACTCCCAAGGCGCTGCACCCGCAACCGGGACGCAGGCCGATCAAGAACCGACACGCGCGCCCGATCGCTACATGGTCGAGCTCGACACCACGAAGGGCCCGATCGTCATCGAAGTGCGGCGAGAGTGGGCCCCTCAGGGAGCCGATCGCTTCTACGAGCTCGTCCAAAACGGGTACTACACCGACGTGGCTTTCTTTCGCGTGATCGGCGGTTTCATGGCCCAAACGGGGATCAGCGGGGATCCAGCGCTCAACGTGCAATGGCGAGAAAAGACGATTCCCGACGATCCCGTCAAAGCGAGCAATACCCGAGGAACGGTTTCCTTCGCCACCTCCGGCCCCAACTCCCGCACGACCCAGTTCTTCATCAACTTCGGCGACAACTCACGGCTGGACGGCATGGGCTTTGCCCCGTTCGGCAAGGTAAAGGACATGGCCCCCGTGGACGCGCTCTACGATGGGTACGGCGAAGGGGCGCCGCGCGGGCGAGGCCCGTCCCAACCGCTGATTCAATCGCGGGGCAACGACTACCTTCGTGAAAGCTTTCCGAAGCTCGACTACATCAAGAGTGCGAAGATCCTCTAGTGACGCGGCCCGCCTGGACCCGAAAATCGAGACGATCCCGCTCCAGCAAGATGAACTCCGGATGTGTCGTCGTCAGGAAGACCTGACCTCCGGCCTGGCTCAAGACCTCGAAAAACCGACGGTTTCGACTCCGGTCCAGCTCGCTCGACACGTCGTCGAGCAGCAGGATCGGGACCCGGCCGGTTCGTTCCGTCAGTAGATCGAGCTCGGCGGTCTTCAACGCCAACACGATGGTTCGGTGCTGGCCCTGCGAGCCGTGGTGCCGTGCGCCGACGCCGTGAAGTCGCAGCTCCAAGTCGTCTCCATGCGGTCCGTCCGCCGTGAAGCCACGCGCTCGATCCTTTTCGAAGGCTTGCGCGAGGGCTTCGGCGATCGCCCGCTCGGTCGGCTCCACTCGCGGCCTGTACTCCACCGTCAGCGGCGTATCCCCTGCGAAGACCTCCGAAAACGCGCGGACCACCCTCGGCGCGAGATCGTCGACCAGCCGCTGCCGAGCCTGCCCGACGATCGCTCCGGTTTTCGCGAGAATGGGATCGTACGACTGGATGGACCTCCGATTGCTTCGTTCGTCCTTGAGCAAACGATTGCGGCTCCGAAGGGCCTTTTCGTAGGTCTGGAGCGTCGTGCCGTAGATCGGATCCATCTGCTCGAGCATTCGATCGACGAAAGCGCGCCGCTTGTCTGCCGCGCCCGAGGCCAAGACCAGGTCGCCGGGATGGAACAGAACCATCCGCAAGGTCTGATACCAAGCGCCGGTCGAGCGAGGCCTCTTCCCGTCGAGCTGCAGGCGACGCCTCTGGGAGCGCCCCAGCACCACCCGCAATCGATGCGGTGCCAGGCCTCCTTCGAGCGATGCCTCGAGCGAGGCTTCGTCGGCGCCTAGGCCGATCAAATCATCGGTCTTGGCCCCGCGAAAGCTCTTGAGCGCCCCGACGTAGTAAATCGCCTCGAGCAGGTTCGACTTCCCCGCCCCGTTGTCTCCATGGATGACGTTGAAATGAGGCCCAGGCTCGAGTTGCAGAGGCGCCAAATTGCGGAAGCCCCGTGCAATCAGCCTGGTGACTCGGCTTGGGCTCTCCGAGCTCAACGCCCAGCCCTAAATGCGCATGGGCATGATCACGCCGATGAACTCCAAGTCGTCTCCCACGGGCTTGATCACGCCCGGATCGCGCTCTCCGCTGAGCTCGATGGCGATCTCGTCGTGTGGCAACGCGCTCAAGACATCGAGCAGATAACGGGCGTTGAAGCCGATCCGCAGCTCGTCGCCCGCGTAGTCGACGTCGACCTCCTCACTGCCTTCGCCGACCTCTGGATTCTGGCTCTGGATGCGCAGCATTCCAGGCTCGATCAACAACTGCACGCCACCGCTCTTGTCATTGGCGACCAAGCTGATGCGCCGCAGTGCCTCGACCAGCGAGGCTCGAGCCGCGATGACCTTTCGGCTCTGTTTGCTCGGAATGACCTTGTTGTACGGCGGGAAGTTTTCATCGGCGAGCTTGACGCTCAAGCATAGGTCGTCCTCGGTAAAGAAGGCGTTTCCGCCCGCCGTGGCAATTCCGACCGTGGCCGCTTCGTCGGCCTTGGCTTTGGCGCTCTTGATGTCGTCCAACAGCCGCTTCAGCTCGCCAATCCCCTTGTGAGGCACCAGCATGCTGAAATTCATCATCGATCCCTTGCCTTTGCCGCTCACTTTGTGCTCGGCCTTGGAGAGCCGATGCCCGTCCGTGGTCACCATCCGAACGACTTTTCCATCCCCTTCGAAAAGGGTGCCCGCCAAATGCGGCCGCGTGTCGTCGTGCGACATCGAATACTGGGTGAGCGAAATCAGCTCTGCCAGAACGGCGGCGTCGATCTGTGCGAAGGCCGCGTCGCCCGGGTTCGGCAAGGGCGGAAAATCTTCGCCTGGCATGGCCGGGATCCGATAGCGGACCTTGCCGCAGCTCAGCTCGACCGCGTGGCTGTCGGACAGCTTCCAGTCGACCGTCCCGTCCGGAAGATTCTTCGCGATGTCGAACAAGGTACGGGCCGATACTGCAATCGTGCCGCCTTTCTTGATCTTCGCGGACACGAGGGCGGTCACGCCCAAGTACAAGTCGGTCGCGGACAAGCGAAGACGGTCCGGGCCTTCCGCCGTCAGCAACACGTTCGAGAGGATGTGCATCGAGCTTTTGCGATCAGCGACTCCGTGGGTCCTTACGAGGCCACGAAGGAACTGTTGCTTTTCGATCGAGAGCTCCATGGTTTTGGTTTACTCCATGCGAGGGTGTGGCGGTTTCTCCACCACGTTAAATCTCAATTTAATTAAATTCGTCTTCGTCTTAACGGCTGTGAATTGTGAATGAAGGAAGCCAACGGATGGGAAGCATTCTGTTTTGACGAAATTCGAGGTTGAGGGATAGATCGGGCTCGAGTGTGGATAGCGCGGGCGCGCGAGGATCCCCAGAGGAATCCCCAGGCTGATCCCCAGCCCGAGCACAGCCGCCTGTATACACCAAAAGCGTGTGGAAGGCCCGGGTTGCCAGACCTCCCACACCACCCCCAATCGGTGGAGAAACGGATGACCACGTCTAGATGCCCAGCTTGCGCTCGATCGCGTCGACGGCGCCGAGCACACGCTCGTCCTGCGCCTCGACCAGGCTTCCGATCTTTCGGACCGCGCTGATGACCGTGGTGTGGTCTTTTCCGCCAAAGCGTTCCCCGAGCTCGGGGTAGCTCGTGCCGAGCCGCTGCCGGCAGATGTACATCGCGATCATCCGAGGAAAGCTCACCGCGCGGTGACGCCGCCGGGACTTGAGGTCCGCCAAGCGGATCCCGAAGTAGCCGCAGGCGATGCGCTGTACGTCCTCGACCGTCGTCGCCGTGTCTTGGTTGGGCGTCGTGGCGCGAAGGGTGTCCCTGGCGAGGTCCAGGTCGATGGGCAGGCCCAAGAGCTCGGCCTTCACCGCGATTCGCAGCAGGGTGCCCTCGAGCTCGCGTACGTTGCTCCGAACCGTTTGCGCGAGGAACAAAGCCACCTCGCTCGAAAGCTCGATTCCTTCACTCGCGGCTTTCGATTGCAGGATCGCAATCCGCGTGTCGAGCTCGGGAGCCTGCACGTCCGCGACCATCCCCGACTGAAAGCGGCTGATCAGGCGTTCCTGCATCTCGGAGATCTGTTGGGGATAGACATCCGAGGTCATGACGATCTGCCGATCCGAGTGGTACAGGGCGTTGAACGTGTGGAAGAACTCTTCCTGCGTCTGCTCGCGTCCCGCCAGAAACTGGATGTCGTCCATCAACAAGACGTCGCACTGCGTCCGGTATCGCTCTCGGAACTCGTTGATCTCGTGGTTCTGCAACGCCCAGATGAACTCGTTCGTGAAACGTTCCGCGGAAAGGTAGAGAATCCGTGCGCGCGGATTGCGCTTCAAAACCGCATGACCAATGGCGTTCACCAGGTGTGTCTTGCCGAGGCCCACACCACCATAGATGAACAAAGGATTGTACCGGCGTCCCGGATCCGAGCCGCACGCGATGCTTGCCGCATGCGCGAGCTGGTTGGCCGGCCCGACCACGAAATTTTCGAAGCGGTATTTGGGGTTCAGGTCCGCGGAGCAAGGCGCTTGAGGAACCGCGCGCGGACGCGCCGGTGCGGGGGGCGGGGTCGACTCGCGCGCAGCCTGCGCCTTCTCGCGCAGGGTTTCATCGAGCTCCCAACGCACCTTCTTCGGAATGGGATCCTGTCCCGCTTCGCTTTGAAGCGTTTCGACGATCAGATCGAGGTAGTGCGCCGCAATCCACTCGGCGAAGAACTGATTTGGGATGCGGAGGACGAACGAATCAGAGTCGATGCCGCCGAACTGTACGGGTTCTAACCAAGTTTCGAAGTTCTCGGCCGAGAGCTGTGTTTTCAGACGATTCAGGGCTTGTTCCCACAGGTCTTCCATTGCTTCTTTGCCCCCAAAATGCACGCAATTCCGCAGTTTCGTCCCCAAATCATCCACAGCTCGAGGGAACGAGAGATCCGTTGTGATGGCTCACCAACTTCGGCCGGCTTGGCGACCGCCGGCTGGTGTCCTTTGACCGAAGGGCGCCGAAACTAGCAGCGAGTTTTCGAGACGTCTACGAAGATCGACGAGCGAATTTCTAACCGCTTGGGATCGCGAAAGATTCGCTTGCAGTTTTTTTGACCGATGCGAGACGCGCTTTACGACTTGTTTCTTGCCTGTTGACAAGCTGTTGCAATCACTCTGAATTGTCGCTTGTTATCGTTCGCGCGACATCAACCCAATCACCGTCCTCCGAAATTCCACAACGCATCCGAATCGACAGCTTGCGCGAGCGCCTCGTCATGGCCGGCACTTTCGAACGGCTTCCACAATTTGTCCACGCCGTTCTCACCGGCTCTCCACAGGACTTCGGATGAATGCATCGACCTTGCCCCACTGCGCGTAGAGCCAACGAAGGCGTTCGTCGGTACCTTCGGGTATCTCGCTGGCGGGAACGCGCCAGAGGCGAATGCGGACCGTCGAGCCGACGACACGGCCGCTCAATAGATCCTTGATCTTCGCAAAGCTCTCGAGCCCGGTATGCGCGAGCACGACGCAGTCGGCGTTCGGCAATGCATCGAGCAGCGTCAACACGCCGCCGGGCTTGGGAGGCAAAACCCGCGTGAGCGCATGCGCGGCCTCTCGCATGGGAGAGGCCTGCGCGTCGAGCTTCGCGAGGGCTTTGACGCGCTTTTCGGCGGAGAAGCGGGTGCCTTCCGGAAAAATGAGCACGCCCTCCGTACCCAGATCGGCCACGAGCGCCCTCAGGTTGGCGAGCTCCTTGGGGATGTCGCCGGAGCGGTCGACGAAGTAGTTTGGAAGCGCGTTCCCCACGATGTCGATGCACGGATCGACCAGAAGCTCTTGCTTCAACACGTATCGAACGCGAAGGCGGTAAGGGCGCTGAACGTAGACGCAGGGGATCAACGTATCGAGGATGCTCGCGTGCCGAATCAGCAAGATCACCGGTCCCGGAACCGCGACGTGTGCGCCCTGCACTTCGACCCGCAGGCGAAGAAGACGCTGCGCCAAGCGCAGATTCAGCGTCGCCCACCAAGCTTGAAGCCGGTAGAGCGCTTCGGCCCTCGCGTCCCCACGCCGCGCGACGAATGTGCCAGCGATGAGAACGAGCGCGAGGAGCTCGAGGCCCAAATAGAACCAACCGAACCCGAGGAGCCGCAGCACGATGAACGATTTCTTACGCCATGCGCCGACGAGCAAAGCGAGCGGCAGCCAAACGGGGGCCAGCACCGTCAAAAGCACCCAAGACGCGGCATATCCGGAAATCGTCACGAGTCGCCGACGCACCGCGCCCTGCTTCGGGGGCTTGATCACGCTCGAAGGCTAGCTGGATTTGCGCAGATCGGATAGCGAGCCATTCCAACCGCTCAGCTCGCTGAGCTGCAACCAGAGCGCATGACGTTCGGCTTCGGTCTCCTCGGTGCGCTGGAGGCGATGGGTGGGGCGAGGCTTGCGGTCGTGCCAGAACAGACCGGTGCATCGAGCCGGCTCGGGCGCGGCACTCAGCCATACGACGGTGTCGGCACCCTGTGCGGGGGTTCGGAGCAGCGGCTTCGTCAGCTTGTGAAACCGGGGTAACGAGCTCGAAACACCCGGGGTGTCCGCCCAGCCCGGATGCATGGCATGGACGACGATGCCGCGGCTCTCGAGCGCCTCCGCCCACAGCTCGGTGAGGATGACCTGACCCCGCTTGGTCCGTGCGTATGCGACGGCTCCGTCATAGCGGCCTCGCTTCATTTGCAGGTCATCCACGCGGATGCGTTGCGTGTACATGCCTCCGGACGAGACGTTGATGATTCGGGCGGGCGCTTCGAGCTTCGGGATCAAGAGGTTGGTGAGCAGAAAGTGTCCGAGCAGGTTGGTTGCGAAGGTGGTCTCGAGGCCTTCGTTCGTTTCGGTGCGTTCGGCCAGAAGGACCCCGGCGTTGTTGATCAGCAAATGAATCGGCCCGGTGAGGCGCGCCGACAGGTCCCGGATCTGCGCCATCGAGCTGAGGTCCGCGATCTCGACCTCGACCCGGGGATTGCCGGTGGCACGGCAGATCGCTTCGCAGGTCGCACGCGCCTTCGCTTCGTTCCGGCCCACCAGAATCACGGTGGCGCCGAGCCTCGCCAGCTCCGAAGCGGTATGGCGCCCGAGCCCCGAGGTGGCCCCCGTCACCAAGGCGACGCGGCCTTCGAGGTCGGCTTCGATCGGCGGATGCGACCGCAGATGATACCCCAAGGCCGTGTAACCGATGACGGATTTGTCCAGTATCGAATCCAGCACCTCGGAGGTCTCTAAGGCTGGATCCCGCATGGGGCAATTCGCACGGGAACAATCGCGTGCCTCGCTCCGTTCTCCTTCTCTACGCGAGGTCGACAATTTGGAAGGGTGATCCATCGCTGATAGCTTCGCCGGGAGCGTTACCCATGGGGGCGAATCGAGCTTGGTTTAGGGCGGCCGTCGTCGGTCTGTCGATCGCGCTTTGTCCGGTCTCGACCGCATGGGCGCAGGTCGAGGCTCCATCCGGCGTCGGCGGTGTGGCCGACCCCGCGGAAGTGCCCACCGAGGACACCCTCGAAACGACGTACGGGCTCGCGATGGGCTCCGGAGCGCGGGCCGGCGCCAACGCGGTGTCGGCTCTCGCCTACAACACCTCCAACATGGCCGCGGTGTCGACCTATCACATCGAAGCCTTCTCTCAGATCATCCCTGGGGATGGGGATACCTATTGGACCATCGGCAGCTCGGTTACCGACTCGACGACGGCCAAGCGGTTTGCGATGGGCACGAGCTTTCGGGGCGTATTTGGCGGCACGGACCGCCGATACCGCGGCTGGGACTGGCGCTCGGGCATCGGCATCCAGGCGATCCCCCAGCTCGGGATCGGGCTCGGAGTTCGATGGGCGAAGATCCGTGCAGACCGAGAGGACGATCAGAGGATCGGGCCATCCCTCGACCGAGTCACGATGGATGCGTCGCTCACGATCACGCCTCTCCCGTGGATCAAGATCGCGGGCCTGGGCTACAACCTCATCCGCACGCACTCGCCTCTGGCCCCGCAGTTGGCCGGCGGAAGCGTCAGCCTCGCGCCGGTCGAAAGTCTCAGCTTCGGCGGCGACATCCTGGTCGACCTGACCAGCTTCGACGAATCCGAGCTGATCGCGGGCGGCGGGATCAGCTACGTCGCCGGGAACCTCGTGCCCCTACGCTTTGGCTATCGGCACGACTCGGGGCGCAATTTGAACCAGCTCACCGCGGGGATCGGGTTCAACAAGGGCAAGGTCGGCGTGGAAGGCGCGCTCAGGCAAGACATTTCGGCCCGCAAAGAGACCTACCTGCTCTTCATGTTCCGATTCGTCGTGCAGTAGCGCTACTTCTTCGACCGAGTCAGCCCGAAGTGCACCAAGCCCGGCATGTGCCTTCCGGCGAACGCCCCGACCTTGCCATGCCCGGTGAAGGTGTACTCGCGTTTGCGTTTCGCGATGGCGTCGATCATCACGCGGGCGGCCTTGTCGGCGGGCCACATGAGATTCTGCGGGCGCCGATCCTCACGTGACGCATCGAACCGGCCTTGGTTGTCGACCTGGGCGATCTCGCTCTCGATGTAGCCTGGGTGAATCGTGGTGCAGCTCACGCCCGACCCGTGGAGCTCGACCGCGAGGGTCTGACCGATCGCACGAACGGCATACTTCGACGCCGCGTAGGCCCCGACACCCGGAGTGGGAAGCATCGAGGTGACACTGCCGATCAGGACCAACCGGCCGCCGCGCTCCCGCAAGTGGGGAATCGCGTAACGGGCGGTCATCGCCACGCCGATGACGTTGACGTCCAGCTGACGGCGCCAGTCGGCCGCCGAGAGCTTCTCGATGCGTCCGGCGACCGAAAAGCCGGCATTGGCCACGGCGACGTCGAGGCCGCCGAGCGTGCGGACGACCTTTTGTACGGCTTCCGCCACCGATGCTTCGTCGGTGACGTCGCACCGCACGGCCAACGCCTTGCCCTCCTTCGACCCGACCGCCTCGACCACCTCCTCGAGCCGGTCCTCGCGCCGGCCGGAGACGGCCACGTTGGCGCCTTCGCCCGCGAAAGCCAAAGCGAGAGCCCGTCCGATGCCGCTCCCGCCTCCGGTGATCCAAACGACTTGATTCTCGAATCGCCTCGCCATCCCGTGCGCGTAGCAGCTACCCGGGGAGGCTGCCAAGCGTCATTCCGCCGTACGGTTCGCGCCTTCGTCCGCGGCCGCCATTCCGGGATCGGTCGCCCACCGTTTGAAGGGCGACAGCCGAGCCGAGATGCGTGCGGCAATGTCCACGTCGAGTCGGTAGAGGCACGGCACCACCAATAGCGTGAGCAGCGTCGAAAACGTGAGCCCGTAGACGATGACCTGGGCCATCGGTGCGAGGTGAGGCAAGCTGTCCCCGGCCAAAGACAACGGAAACAATCCTGCGATCGTCGTGATGCTGGTCAGAAAAATGGGGCGGAGCCGCAATCTTCCCGACTCGACGATCGCCTCGTCGAGCGGCATGCCCCGCGCGCGCCGCTTGTTGATGAAGTCGACCAGGACCAGCGAATCGTTGACCACGATTCCGGTCAGGCCGACCACCCCCACCAGGGCGATCAGACCAATGGGCTTGGGGTCTACCAAGAAGCCGCCGGCCACCCCGATGAAGGACAAGGGAATCGCGGCCATCACGACCATCGGTTGCGAGAAGCTCTGAAACTGCGTGGCGAGGATCGTGTAGATCAGCAACATCGCGACGATGAATGCGCGGAAGAGCGATTCGACCGACTCCTGGGTCTCCTCGAACTGCCCTCCGTACTCGAACCGGATGTCGGGGTTCGCCGCCTCGAGGGACGACAGCTCTTCCTGAAGCCGCGCATTGACCTCGCCGCTGTTGGTCACCTCCTCGTCGATGCCAGACAGGACGCTCACGATCCGCTTTTGCTGATAGCGGCGGATCACGCCCGGACCCCGGCCGTGCGAGACCTCGGCGATCTCCCGAATGGCTACCTGATCGCCCCACGGTGTGGTGAGCTGCAAAGACTCGATGCGGGCCGGGTCCTCTTGGAGGTCTTCGCGGAGCTGGACGACGATGTCGACCTCGTCGTCGCCGTCGCGAAGCGTCGCCGCAGGCATTGCCCCGAATGCGCTTCGAAGCCATGCGCTCACCATGGCGGGTGTGAGGCCGTGCAGGGCCGCACGCTGTTCGTCGACCTCGATTTGAAGCTCCTGTTTTCCGAGCTCGTAGTCGTGATTCGCATTGCGCGTGCCCGGCGTGCGGCGCACCTCCGCCAGCACTTGCTCCGCGAGCTCCACCAGACGCTCGTGGTCTTCGCCGCGTATGCGAACCGCCACGGGCGCGCCGCGAGGAGGACCCGGCCGGACCTCCACGATCTCGAGCCGCGTGGGGCCGACGACGTCGTCGTAGAGCGTGCTCACCCGATTGACCAGATCGCGGCCGGCATGGACGTGGCTTCGTTCGGCCGCAGGCACGACGAAGACGGTCACCATGCCTAGGTGGTCCCCGGTGCTCATTCCCATGTCGGTTCGGGTCATTCCGCGCACGGCCACGGTCGCCTCCACGTCCGGGCTGCCGAGGCCGATGATCCGTCGGTCGAGCTTCGCGAGGAGGGCCTCGGTTTCTTCCTTCGAGGCATCGGTCGGCATGTGGATGCGCACGTCGAACATGTCGGGATCCCCTTCGGTCAACAGGATCACGTCTTTGAAGGAAAACGCGACGACCACCATCGTGATGCACAGGGCATAGGCGCCGAGGACGACGCCCGTCCGATGATGGAGCGACCAACGAAGCAACCGATCGTACGCGTGGACGATGCGAGCACCGGCTCGTTGCAGCCGTGTTTTCGGCGGCTCCGAAGGATCGGGTCTCGAGCGTTCGAGGCGCCCGAGCTCGGCCATGTGACTCGGCAGAACGAACATCGCTTCGACCAGCGACGCGGCCAACGATGCGACGACGACCTTGGGTATGATGGCGAAGAAATCACCGAGCACGCCTTGCATCATCAGAAGCGGCAAGAACGCCGCCCAGCTCGTGAGGGTCGATGAAACGACCGGCCAAAAGACCTCTTGGGTGCCTACGACGGCGGCCCGCCGCCGGGGCATTCCCTCTTCCATGTGCCTGTAGATGTTCTCGATGATGATGATGGCGTCGTCGACCACGACACCTAGGCACAGGATCAGCGCCAGCAGCGACATCATGTTGATCGTGATGCCCATCGCGTACATCGCGATGATCGCTCCGGCGATTGCCACCGGAAGCCCGATGGCCGCCATGAACGCGTTTCGCGAGCCCACCGCCACCCAAAGGAGCAAGAGCACCAACAACAAACCCGCCGCTGCGTTGGCGTAGAGCGCACCGAGCGAATGCTCCACTTCGGCTGCGGCATCGCCAAAGACGTCGATCTGGATGCCCGGCGGCAGATTGGGCCGGAGCCGTTCGATCAAGGCGCGGACGTCTTGGCTGATGTCGATGCTGTCAGCCTGCTCCTCTTTGCGAATGGTCAGAACGACTGCGGGCTCGCCCTGCGCACGACCGCTGAATCGGCCTGGTGCGAAGGCTTCGTAGACCTCCGCGACGTCGCGCACCCGCACCGATCCTCCAGTGGCGTCCGCGCGAACCACGACGTCGCCGAGCTGCTCCACGTCGTCGACTCGCGTCATGCCGCGAACCAGGCGGGCGTCACCCTCGCCCTTGGTGGTTCCGGCCGGCACGTTCACTCCGCGCAGCCGGACGGCCTCGGTGACCGCGGTCAACGGAAGCCCGTACGCGGCGAGCCGATCCGGGTCCACGTCCACGCGGAGCTCGCGGTCGCGAATCCCGTTGCGCCAAGTGCCCGACACCCCCGGAATTCGCTCGATTCGGTCGGCGAGGTCCCTGCCTACTTGCCGGAGCACGTCCTCGGGCACGGCCCCGCGAATCGACACCGCGAGCGTCGGAAAGTCGACCTTGACCTCGCGGACGACCGGGCGCTCCGCATCCGCGGGCAGGTCGTCGATTCGGTTGACCTCGTTGGAGACCTCCATGATCGCGCTGGTCATGTCCTCCACGTCCGCATCGAACTTGAAGGTCACGTACGAGACGCCTTCTTTCGAGGAGCTCCAAATCTCTTCGATCTTGTCGACGTCGCCGACCGCGTTCTCGACCGGGATGGTGACGAGCTGCTCGATTTCGGAAGGTGATGCCCCGGCGTAGATCGTAGTCACGGTTCCCCAACCGGTGGGCATGGTGGGCAGCGACTCCCGATGCATGACGCCCATCACGAGGGCGCCGATCACCACGCTGGAGATCGCGACGAGGTTCACCAGCACGGGCTGTCGAACCGCAAATCCGGGAATGCTCATGGCTCCGCCGGCTCCGTCGTCGGCGCGGCGCTCGAATCCGAGGGCACGATTCGTACCGCCGAGCCATCGACGACCCGGGTCACACCCTTGGACACGACGGTTTCACCGGGCTCGAGGCCGCCGCGCACCTCGGCATGGCCCGCGACGATGGGACCGAGCTCGATGACGCGCCGATGGGCGACGCCATCCTCCACGACGTAGACGTGCTGGCGACCAAATCGTTCGAAGACCCCGTCCAACGGAGCTCGGAGCACCGGCCGCGCATCCCCGGTTTGAACCGCAAAGCTCGCCACGAGACCTGGACGTAGGCGATTCTCCTCGTCCTCGAGCTCGATTTCGACCGGCAAGCGGCGAGTTCGCGGGTCGATCACCTCTCCGACTCGTACGACCGTTCCATGAAAGATCTCGCCTGGCCGAGCGTATACGGAGATCTCGGCCTCGGCACCGACCGCGACGTCGATCGCTTCGCGCGGATCGAGCAGCACCCGTGCTTTGAGGCGGCTCGTATCCGCCAACGTGAGCAGCGGGCTGCCCGGCGCCAAGAACTCGCCGAGCTCGACGACGCGTTCGACGACGGTGCCCCCAAAGGGTGCGCGAACGACGGCTTCGGTCAGGCCGTGTCGCGCGAGCTGCGCTTCGGCTCTCGCCGCGTCTCGTGCTGCTCTCGCCAGGCGCACGGCGTCTTCGGCGTCGTCGAGCCTCTGTTCGGGAAGGCCTCCGGTCTTCACGAGCTTCTTCGTTCGACCGAGCTCTCGTTCGGCTTGGTGTAGCCGCGCCTCGCTCTGGGCGACTGCCGCCTTGGCCGCTTGCACCGCCGAGGCAGGCCGATCGACGTCGAGCCGCACCAACACCTGTCCCGCTTCGACGCGCTGACCAGCTTCCACCAGTACGTCGACGACTCGCCCGGCCGTCTCCGCACGCAGGTTGGCCTCCCGATTCGCCAGGATCTCCGCGGTGGCCCTCGAGACCGGCGTGATGAGCTCGGTTTCGATGGTGACGGCATGGACCGGCGGCGCGGCCGATTCGGTGGCGGCGGGTGCCGTGCCCGTGCAAGCCGCCCCCACTGCCGCGAGCAGCGCTACGCACCGGCCATACCGTGTCCTCGTCACCATGAAACACTGGGTAGCGGCGACCAGTTCGGCAAGACGAAAACGCGTCGTGGAGCGTTTCAGCGCAACAGGGCGTACGCGTGGCTCAAGCAGGGCTCCTGGGGCCGCTCCTCGGTGGTCACACGCAAGACCACTCGCTTTTGGTCGCGCCATCCATGCATCACCAAGGTGTCGCCCGGATAGACCGGGCGGCTGAACTGGGCGCGCAAGGTCGTCAGGGCGCCCGGATCGCCGGCGCACGCGCCCTGGATCACCGCCCGGCCGGCGTAGCCGAACGTGCACAGGCCATGCAGGATCGGTCGCTCCAGCCCCACCGACTCGGCAAAGGCAGGGTCCGCGTGCAGCGGGTTGTAGTCCCCGCTCAACCGGTAGAGCAGCGCTTGCGACGCGGGGATTCGTTCGCGCACCTCGAAGTCGGGCTCTCGGTCCGGTGTCGCGACGCGCTCGATGCGGGGAGGCGCTTCGCCACCGAAGCCGCCATCCTTGAGAAGGACCAAGGTGACTCGACCACGCGCGACGGTCTCTCCGCGTTCATCGTGGGCATCGATGTCGAAGACGGACATCGCCATGCGTTTGAGGTCGTACACCCCGACGACCCGGCCCTTGATCTGGAGCCGCGCGCTCGGGCGCAACGGCGCGAGCACGTCGATCCTCTGACTGTGATGCAGCATGCCGGTGCGATCGCAGCCTATTCGGTCGACGAGCGGATCGAAGGCGGCGAACGTCGGAATCGTGCAGAAGGTGGGCAAGACCTGGGGGCCCCGGCCCTCGTATAGGTAGTCGAGCTCCCGGTCCGGGCGGGCCCCGACGCCGAGCGCATACAAGATCGTGTCACGCCAGTCGTATTCGAAGTCGATCGGCGGTGTTTCGTAGCCGACGCTCTGGGGATCGATCGCCATGACCCGCGGGTCGCAGTACAGCGCCTCGCGTACCGGATGGCAATCCGGCGCGCGCAGTTCTACAGTTCGGCGTGCCCAAACCACTGAAACGAGTTGCAATCGTCTTTTCGGGCGGTCCTGCGCCCGCGGCCAATGCGGTGATCGCTGCGGCTGCCACTTCGTTCTTGGAGGCCGGCGCGGAGGTGCTCGGCATCTTCCACGGTTACACCAATCTCCAAGAATACGATCCTGCCAACCGGCCGATGATCGAAACCGAGCACTACCGGGTGCTCACGCCGGCCGACATTCGAGGGATACGAAACACCCGCGGCATCATCATCGGCACGGCCCGCGTCAATCCGGGGGCGTCCGTGGAGCGGCCTTCCGACTTGCTCGACCCCCAGAAGACCGATCGGCTGGCGCGCATCCATCACGCCCTGGCCGATCTGAAGGTGGATGCGCTGATCTCCATCGGCGGCGACGACACCTTGAAGACCGCCAATTTTCTCTTCGAATACCAGCGCCATCACGTGGCCGAGGAGAATCGGATTCGCATCGTCCACTTGCCCAAGACGATCGACAACGATTACCGAGGCATCGATTTCACGTTCGGGTTCTTCACCGCCGTCGACGTGATGGCCAAAGAGCTGCTCAACCTGCGCGCCGACTGCATCGCCACCAGCAGCTACTTCATCGTCGAGACGATGGGCCGCAAAGCCGGATGGCTTTCGTACGGCGTCGCGATCGCCGGGGAAGCCAGCATGGTGGTCTCGACCGAGGACGTTCACGACGAGCTTGCCGTGCCCGAGAGACAGATCGACCCGATCAGCGGGGAAGAAACGATCGAATACCGACTGTCGATGACCGCGCTGGTCGACCGCATCGTCGACGTGATCCTCGAGCGGGAGCGGCGCGATCAGTACTACGGAACCATCGTATTGGCAGAGGGGCTCGCCGAAATGCTCCCCGAAAACGCCCTCGACGGCATGCCGCGAGACGAGCACGGACACCTCCGGCTGAGCTCCTTCGACCTCGCCAAGATCGTTGCCGACCGGGTACAGGGGCGCTACGAGGAACGCACGGGTCGCCGCAAGAAGGTGCGGCACATCCAGCTCGGCTACGAGTCTCGCTGCGCGCCGCCCCATGCCTTCGACGTGATGCTCGGCAGCCAGCTCGGCATCGGCGCGTTTCGTGCGCTCGTCGAGGAGCAGCTCGACGGACACATGGTGAGCGTCAGCGGGCAGCTGCAGCTGCACTACGTCGAGTTCTCGAAGCTGATCAACGCGCAGAGCCTCAAGACCGAGGTCCGTCTGATCGAGACGGGGAGCGACTTCCACCGCTTGGCTCGGTTCCTCGAGACACAGACGGGCCGGCGGTTTGCATGGAGCCCGGGGCTTCGGAGGGAGCCGGAATTCAAAAAGCCCCCGAGGTGACTCGGAGGCTTTGGTGGCTCAGGAGCGCTCGCCCATTTGACGCACGCGCTTGCGCCGGCGTCTTGCCGCTTCGGCGGCCTTCTTCCGCTTCTTGATCGAAGGCTTCATGTAGTGGCGGCGACGCTTGAGCTCACGAAGGATGCCCTCGGTGGCCATCTTGCGCTTGAGGTGCTTGACCGCGCGTTCGAGCCCACGCTCTCCGACGTGAACTTCGATAGGCTTGCACTGTACGGTCTCGACCATGAGCTATTGCGCTCCCTTCCTAAAGAGGGGCGGAGGCTTACACAGTGTTCCGACCCACGCAAGGAAAGCGCCAGGTCAACCGGTCACTGCTTCTAATCATCGAGGATCACTGGGTTATTCGGCAGAGACCTGCGTCTCGGAGCGATCCTCGGCGCCGATCGGCTCGAAGACCAGCTTGTCTCCGGCGACGTCCACGCCGATCGTGTCGCCCGCCGTGAATCGGCCCGCCAGGATGTCTTCCGCGAGCCCGTTCTCGAGGTAGCGCTGGATCGCTCGCTTGAGCGGCCGGGCCCCGTACGCCGGATCGTAACCCACGTTCGCGAGGAAATCCTTCGCGGCGTCCGTGACCTCCAGCCGCATCTCTCGCTCGGCCAGCCGCTTCTCGAAATTGCGAATCTGGATGTCCACGATCCGTCGCAGCTGGGCTCGGTCGAGCCGGTGAAAGATGATCGTCTCGTCGAGCCTGTTGAGGAACTCCGGACGGAAGGCATCGCGCAAATCTTCCATCACGGCTTTTCGCATCGCCTCTTCGTCGTCGAGCGCCATGATGTGGTGCGAGCCCACGTTCGACGTGAGAATCACGACCACGTTCTTGAAGTCGACCGTGCGTCCCTGGCCGTCGGTGAGTCGCCCGTCGTCGAGAACTTGGAGCAGGACGTTCCACACGTCGGGGTGCGCCTTCTCCACCTCGTCGAACAGCACCACCGAATACGGCCGACGACGAATCGGCTCGGTGAGCTGACCGCCCTCCTCGTACCCGACGTAGCCGGGGGGTGCGCCGATCAGCCGCGCGACGGCGTGCTTTTCCATGTATTCGCTCATGTCGAGCCGGATCATCGCCTTGTCGTCGTCGAACAAGAACTCGGCGAGCGCACGCGCGAGCTCCGTCTTTCCGACGCCGGTCGGGCCGAGAAAGAGAAACGATCCGATCGGCCGGTTCGGCTCGCTCAGCCCGGCTCGCGAGCGCCGGACCGCGTTCGAAACCGCCACCACGGCCTCGTCTTGTCCGATCACGCGTCGTCGCAGCCGGTCCTCCATGTGAAGGAGCTTTTCCTTTTCCCCTTCGAGCATCTTGCTCACGGGGATGCCGGTCCACTTCGAGACGACCTCGGCGATGTCCTCGTCGGTGACTTCCTCCTTCAAAAACGACGCCTGTGCCTGAACCTCGGCGAGCTTCTTCTGGGCCTCCGCCACCGCGGCCTCCGCCGCCGGAATCTCCCCGTACTGAAGCCTGGCGGCCTTTTCGTAGTCGGTGGTTCGCTCCGCGCGCTCCAAATCGAGCCGCAAGTTCTCCACGAGCTCTTTCTTTTCTCGAATCTCGGTGATCAGCTCCTTTTCGCGAAGCCACTGCGCGCGCATGGTGTCGCGCTGCTCCTGCAGGTCGGAGAGCTCTTGCTCGAGGTCCGCGAGCCTCTTCTTGCTCGCCTCGTCCTTTTCCTTTTTCAGGGCTTCGCGCTCGATCTCGAGCTGCGTGACCTTGCGATCCACCGTGTCGATGGGAGCCGGCAAGGAGTCGATTTCCATCTTCAAGCGAGACGCGGCCTCGTCGACCAGATCGATCGCCTTGTCAGGCAGGAAACGGTCGGTGATGTACCGATGACTCAAGGTCGCGGCTGCGACGATCGCCGAATCTTGGATTCGAATCCCGTGGTGGATCTCGTAGCGTTCCTTGAGCCCCCGCAGGATGCCGATGGTGTCGTTCACCGAGGGCTCCCCCGCGAAGACGGGTTGAAAACGCCGTGCGAGGGCCGCGTCCTTTTCGATGTGCTTTCGATACTCGTCGAGCGTCGTCGCACCGATGCAGCGAAGCTCGCCCCGTGCGAGGGCCGGCTTGAGCATGTTGCTCGCATCCATCGAGCCTTCGGCCGCGCCCGCTCCGACGAGGGTGTGGAGCTCGTCGATGAACAAGATGATTTCGCCTTTGGCCGATTCGATTTCCTGGAGCACGGCCTTCAGACGCTCCTCGAACTCGCCGCGGTACTTGGACCCCGCGACCATCGCGCCGAGGTCGAGCGAGAGCAGTCTCTTGTTCTTCAGGCTCTCCGGGACGTCGCCTTGGACGATTCGGTGCGCGATGCCCTCGGCGATGGCGGTCTTTCCGACCCCGGGCTCACCGATCAGAACCGGATTGTTCTTGGTTCGGCGCGAGAGCACCTGCATGACGCGCCGTATCTCTTCGTCACGCCCGATCACCGGATCCGTCTTGCCCTGACGGGCGGCTTCGGTGAGGTCGCGCGTGTACTTTTCGAGCGCTTGAAACTTTCCTTCGGGATCCGGATCGGTCACCCGCTGACTCCCGCGTACTTGCTGGACTGCTTGAAGAAGCTTCGTGCGATCGACCCCCTGCGCCTCGAGCGTCTTCTTGAGCTGGCTGTCGGAATACGCCGCCAGCAACACGTGCTCGGCCGAGGTGTATTCGTCCTTGAGCGCTTCGGTTTCCTTCCAGGACTTGGTCAGGAGATCGCGCAATCGGGAAGAAAGACCCGCCTCGGCGCCGCCCGCGACCTTGGGCATCCGGTCGAGCACCGCGCCCATCGCTCGAATCAGGCCCTGCAGATCGGCATCGGCCTTTTCGAGGATCGCCGGAGCCAGCCCGTCGGACTGCCCCAACAGCTCCAGAAGGAAGTGCTCCGGATAGATCTCCGGATTTCCGCGAGCTGCGGCGTTCTGTTGTGCAGCCGCCAGGGCTTCGCGTGTCTTGGTGGTGAGTCGGTCGAGTCGCATTCCGCGGCAAGTTAAGCACTCGGACCCCCTCGTCAATAGTTCGACAGGCCCGCAAAACCAAGCAATAACGGCTCGATGCGAATCCTGTCGGCCTTGATTGGAGCCCTGCTGGTGCTGGGCTCGTGCAAGTCGGAACCGCAGCAGACCGGATTCGAATCGCCGCGCGCCACGATCGACTCGCTGTTCGCGGCGTACGGGGTTCGGGACATGTCGCAGCAGGAGGCACGCCGGCGCCTCCAAGCGCGGGAACGATTCGAGCTTCGCGATGCCCAGCTGTTCCGAAGTTGCTTTTCGGACTGGCAAGGAGAGCACGATCACGCCCTCGGTGGCTTCGTGTTCGGCCAGCTCGTCGCGGCCAAGGAAGACCTCGAGATCGAGATCGCAAAAGACAGCGCGCGGGTGCTCGTCGCACCGCCCTCTGCCGAGGTCCAGCCGATCGTGTTGCTCGAGCGCGAAGGCGCATGGAAGATCGATCTACGACAGAGCGTCCCGCCACAAGTCCGCCAAAGCCTCTACGAAGTCTATCGACGCGCACGGCGTGCCGAACGTCGCGCGGAGTGAGCCCCTCGCATCAGCGCACGACGAACGGGCGAATGTCCAGCCGCGCGCCCGGCTCGGCCCGTTCGAGGGCCTCGTGCAACGAAACGAGCTCGTTGGCGTAGGGATTCAACGCGAGGCCGGCCTCGACGCTCCGCCGGGCCGCGTCGGTGGCTCCGATGGCCGCGAAGTAAAGTGAGTCGGCGTAGTGACGCCAAAGAAGCTGGGTGCTGGTGTAGGGGTCGAGAGGTCGGCCCAATCGCTGGTAAATGTCCGCCCAAAGCGCCGCGTGACGATGAATCGCCGTGGCCTCGTCGAGCGCCGCCGCATCCGCCGTCAGCACGCGGTGGTACAGCCGATCGGGAACGAGCAGCTCCATCAGCTCCGGGTCGACGCGAACGTCCATCTCGACGTACACCGGCCGCATCGTCGCGAGGCTCTGCAGCTCGGCGGCGCGAAGGGTTCCATCGAGCACGTAGCTCCGCAACAGCGGGGTGAGCTCCGGGTCGGTGTCGACGAGCTGATCGACGAGCTTCGGATACGTGAGCAACGGAAGGGGGATCAGAGTCACGTCGGGTCGGTTTCGCTCCTCGGCCTCGCCGCCCCAATAGCGAAAGATCGTCTGCGGATTGTGCGAAAGGACCACCGACCCCTCGGGGAGCGTGCGGCGCAAGCCATCGTCGAACACGTCGGTGTCGATGAACTCCGCGAGGGAGGCGGTCTCGTACGACCTCGCGAACTGGAGTAGCGCTGCCGCCGCGAGCACGGCCGCGAGAGTCGGAGCGACCCGCGGTTTTCGCGCCATCGCCTCGGCCAACGCCGAAAGGAGCACACCGAAAGCAAATGCAGCAAAGGCCCCAATCGCGGCGTACGACAGCATGAAGTAGGCGACCGCGTCCGGGTTGCCATGGATGAAGCCGATGGCGGCTCGTCCGACGGCGTAGACGATCCAGAGGGTCAGCCAA
Source organism: uncultured Sandaracinaceae bacterium (assembly GCA_964495565.1). Classification (GTDB taxonomy): domain Bacteria; phylum Myxococcota_A; class Polyangia; order Polyangiales; family Houyiibacteriaceae; genus SG8-38. The sequence continues at coordinate 31,907 of CAZBWQ010000034.1, forward strand.
AAGAGGGCGTACTTTCGGCTCGTGCGGATGCGGGACATGAAGTACGCGCCGAG
>CAZBWQ010000034.1:32059-38033 GCA_964495565.1 uncultured Sandaracinaceae bacterium
TCGCCCAGGCGAAGGGCTTCCACCCCGTCCGGCGCCAGATCCCCACGAGCAACCAGGCGGCGGGGAGAGCTGCGAGGGCCGCCAAGTAATGATGGTTCGCCAGCGCCAGCCCGAGCGCCAGCGCCGATTGGTACAACGCCTCGATGTTTCCTTTCGGCGTCTCGCGTGACGCGCGCAGCAGACGTTCGATCGCGATGCACATCAGCGCGGCCTGCAGCGCATAGACCTCGGGCCGAACCGCCTGAAACCACCACGCGGCGCTGCCCCCGATCCACCACGCCGCACCGAGCGCTAGGGGATAGCGCAATCGTGGGTGCACGACCTCGCCTGCCCCGAGCGTGTGCTCGATCGCGAAACACAGGGCCGTCACCGCCAAAGCGCCCAACGCGGCGCAGATCAACGCGATGCGAAAGGCGAGGGCTCCGACCGGGAGAAGGTGGGCTGCGCCGAGCACGATGGCGGCAAGCGGCTGGCCCGGTGGATGGGAAACGCCGAAGTCGGCCACGGCGGCGACGAATTCGCCGCTGTCGAACCAGTGGGCGTATCCGGATGCCGTCCAGACGTAAACCACCAACGGCGGAAGCCCCGCCAACAGCGCTTTGGTGAGCTTGCCGCGCAAAGCGTCGCCATGATCGGCCGAGCACGCGCGCCGGGTCAAATCTGCGTCGATCCGGACCTTCGTCGTTTCGTGCCATAGTCGGACCATGACGAAGCGAGGAAAGAAGCTTTGGCTGATGAAGAGCGAGCCCGACGTCTATTCGATCGACGACTTGAAGCGAGATGGATCGGAGGGTTGGGACGGGGTGCGCAACTACCAGGCCCGCAACTTCATGCGCGAGATGGCCGTGGGCGATCTCGCGATCTTTTACCACTCGAACGCGAGCCCGCCGGGTGCCGCCGGTATCTGTCGCGTTTGCAAGGAGGCGTATCCGGATCCGACGCAGTTCGACGAGGAAAGCGAGTACCACGACGCCAAATCCGACCCCGAGTCACCTCGATGGTGGATGGTCGACGTCGAGTTCGTCGAGAAATTTCCGGAGGAGGTGTCGCTGCACACCATGAAAGAAGACCCGAAGCTCGAGGGCATGCGCGTGACCCAAAAAGGCTCCCGCCTCTCGGTCCAACCCGTCGAAAAACCCCACTTCAAGCGCGTCCTCGAGCTCGCCCGAGCCAAAACCAAGCTCCGCTGAGGCGGGGCTGTCCGAGGATCGCGGGCCGAGGACCGCGGATCGTGGCCCGCGGCCCGGGGATCGTGGCCCGAGACCCGGCTCTCGGCTCCCGGCCCTCGGCTCCCGGCTCTCGGTCCTCCGACCGCGAGCCCCGCATCCCGATCCTCCCACCCACCCCCGGGCCTCAAATCCAGATGTCTTCGGCTCGGAGCGTGGTGGGGGTGAGGGTGAGTCGGACGTGGTGTCGGATTTTGCGGCCGTCGACCATGCGGTGGCGCGGAACCTCGGCGGCGTTGACGTAGAGCACGCCGTCTTTTTCGATCTGTCCCGGCCGGCGTTTCCCCGACTTCGTTCTGCGATGCATGTGTCCCGCGACCGCCCCGAGCACCCGGCGCCCCGTCTGGAGGGCATGGCCGACGGCGTCTTCGAGATCGCGATCGCCCCAGTCCTCTTCCTTCTTTCGGAAGTCGCAGCCCCAGATCGAGCTCGCCCGGTCACCGAGGCCCGAGGGACCGTTGTGGGCCAAGAACAAGAGGGGCGCGTCATCGCACGCGTCGACCAGCGCCTTGATCCGCGCCGACGAGGCCTCCATCGAATCGATCCCGAAGTGCCGGGTCAGGTAGCGGATGCAGGCCATCCGCCGTCCGCCGATCGAGTGCGGCCGGCCGACCACGAGATTGACCGGGATCCCGCCGAGCGTCACTCGGCGTCGGCAATACGCCACGAGCTCGACGTCGCCGAGCGCCCGGCTGAGGCTTCGGCAGCGCGCGGCCTGGCCCGTACAAAACGCGTCCCGAAGACGATGGGCCCGAGGCGTGATTTCGGCCCCCAGCTGAAGCGCGTGTAAGCCGTCGTGGTTGCCCGGAATGCACATCGCAGGGACCCGTAGCTTGCGAAGCGACCGAGTCACCCGGCGGGCTCGAAGCTGCGTGTATCCCGACAGATCGCCGACGAACAGAAGCAAGTCGTAGCCGCCGCCGTTGAAGAACTCGACGTCCTCGTCGTCCCAAAACAGATGCACGTCGCCGATCACGCCGATCTTGGCCGCTTGCGTGACTCCGAGGTTCATGGGACGAAACTTAGCCGACGCCGTATCCCGCGCGAGCGGGAAGAGACGACGGGATGACGATGCCGCGCATCCGACGAAGAGAGCCCGCCCTGGTTTTGGTGTTCAGCATCATCACCCTCGGGCTGTATTTGCCGTTTTGGTACCATGGCATTTACCAAGACCTCGAGACCCTCGACGGACGCACGCCGACCGGTCACGGTTTTTGGCTGGATTTCCTCTTCGTCCTCGTCACGTTTGCCATTTACGGGATCTGGGTCGACTACAGAATCTCGCTTCAGATCGCCGAAATCGAGGAGCGCCACGGGCTCGGGCCGGCGCAGGACACCTCCGTCATCGCCGTCATCTTGGACTTGGCGTCGTACATCACGGCATTTTTCACGAACTTCGTGACGAGCGCCATTCAGCAGGACCAGCTCAACCGCCTCGTCGAGAAGCTCGAGACCCATCTCGTCACCGAGGCGGGCGTCCCCGCCTGACGACAAACCATGCGTCCGATGCTCGCGATCTTCGTCGGAGGCAAGTCGCGCCGCATGGGCACGGACAAGGGCCTCCTCCGAGTCCCCGGCCGCCCCGAGTCGATCCTCGAGCATCTGGTGGCGCTCGGCGACTCGATGAGCTTCGAGACCGTCTTGGTCGGCGACGCCACGCCCTATCGACGGCTCGCTCTCGACGTGCCGCAGGTCGAGGACGATCCCCCTGGCGGTGGACCGCTGGCCGGTCTTCGGGGTGCGTCGAAACACGCCATGGGCGCGGGCTGCTCCCATCTGATCACGCTCGCGTGCGACATGCCCTTCGTGACCACCGAAGCGCTGAGGGAGCTTTGGCTCCATCCGGGCGATGCGACGGTGGTCGCCCCGCGCCGGTCCCCCGCCAGCCCATGGGAGCCGATGCTCGCCCGCTACCACGCCTCACGGCTCGCTCGTGTCCTGGACGAGCCGGCGGTGCGGAGGATTCGCTCCTTCCAGAGCCTGTTCCGGGAGATCGACGTGGCGCCGTTGCCGCTGAGCCCCGTGATCGAGAGCGCCCTTCGAGACTGGGACACCCCCGAGGACGTGGGCCCGTAGGCCACGAGCGCTGCCTCCTGCTAGGCTCTGCCGCCATGACCGAGCTTGCCGACGCGCTTCGTGACACCCTGCTCGCGATCACCCGGATCCCGAGCCCCATCGGCGAGGAAGCCGTTTTGTGCGACTACGTCGAGGCTCGGCTCGCGGACAGCGTGGGTTCGGACGCGATTACGCGCTTTCACGACAGCTTGATCGTGCACGCGGTCAAGCGCGACGATGCGCCTCACGTCGCACTGGTGGGTCATCTCGACACGGTGCGAACCCGGCACGACGGCCCGCCTCGCGTCGAAGGCAACCGTCTCTACGGTGCGGGCGCGGCCGACATGAAGTCGGGGCTCGCCATCATGCTCGAGCTGGTCGAGCGTCTCGATCGGAAGGCGCTTCCGTGTGCGCTCACGCTCATCTTCTACGAACGTGAAGAAGGGCCGTTCGAGGAGAACCGGCTCGGGCCGATCCTCGACACCCACCCTGCCTTGCACGAGCTCGATTTGGCGATTTGTCTCGAGCCGAGTGACAACGAGATGCAGCTCGGCGCGATGGGATCGGTGCACGCGACGCTCACCTTCCAAGGGCGGACGGCGCACAGCGCCCGCCCTTGGCAGGGAGACAACGCCCTCTACAAGGCAGCGCGCTTCATCCAAATGCTCGAGGCGCGGCAGCCCCACGACGTCGAGATCGAGGGCCATCTCTTTCGCGAGGTGATGACCCCGACGGTCGTTCGCGGCGGGGGTCCGCGAAACGTCGTGCCGGACGAGGTCGACCTCAACGTGAACTACCGCTTCGCCCCCGGGCGCACCCCGGAGGAGGCCTTTTCCGAGTTGCGCGACCTGGCAGGGACGCAATGCAAAATTCAAGCGACCGACCTTTCCCCGGCAGGCCATCCTCATGCGTCGGATCCGTACGTCCGGCATCTGATGACCTGCGGGGTTCGAGGGGTGCGCAGCAAGCAGGCCTGGACGGACGTCGCCCGGTTCGACGCGATCGGGGTGCCCGGAGTCAATCTCGGCCCCGGCACGGCGGCGCAGGCGCACCAACCAAACGAGTACACGGAGCTCGACAGGCTCGTCGAGGGTTACGCGATCTTCGAGCAGTTCTTCACGAGACGCGAAGGCAGCCCTTTTTACTGATCGCCTTGGGCTATTGCTTCCGGCACTCGGCGAATGCCTTGAAGGCACGGGCCGGTGAGTTGTTGCGCACGATCACTTCGCCCTCGCCCTTCGGTCCGACGGTGAGCCTCTGCCGCGGCGTCGGGTCCACGTCGGTCCACACCTCGCACTCCAAGGTGATGTCGCAGCGATTGCTCACGATCACCACGTGCTTGTAGGCGAGCGCGCCATACCGAGCCTCCCCACGGACCTGGTAGCACTCCTTGATTTCGTTCCCACCGTCTGCGTCGGCAGCCGAGGGAATCACCGTGCCGAGCGCCCACGATAAGAGCGCGAATTTGACGAAGGCTTTCATGAGATCAGTTTCTCAGGGAATGAAGACGCACCGCAAGTTCTCGCTATTCAACGCGGTCACTCGAGGGTCTTGATCTTCAGATCCAAGAGCTGCTCGGGGTCGACGCGCGAGGGCGCACCGGTCATCAGGTCGTTGGCGCGCTGCGTCTTGGGGAACGCGATCACGTCTCGAATGGATTCGGTCTCGGCGGCCAACATGGCGATTCGATCCATGCCGAACGCGATGCCGCCGTGGGGCGGCGCGCCGTAGGTCAGCGCATCGAGGAGAAAGCCGAACTTTTCGCGGGCCTCCTCGTCGCCCAGACCGATCACCTCGAACACCTTCTTCTGAACGTCCGGGTCGTGCAGACGGATGGAGCCCCCAGCGATCTCGAACCCGTTGAGGACCAGGTCGTAGCGATAACAAAGCACATTGCCGGGGTCGCTATCGAGAAGCTCGATGCACTCGTCGTGCGGGCGCGTGAAGATGTGATGCGCCGCCTCCCAGCGTCGCTTCTCCTCGTTGCGCTCGAACAGGGGCGGATCGACGACCCACAGGAAATTCCACTCGCCGCCGCTCCCGGTCTCCGGGATCAGACCGAGCTTGCGCGCCACGTGCAGGCGAAGGTTTGCCATCACCGTCTGCACTCTTTGAGTAGGCCCGAACTGGAACAAGATCAGGTCGCCGTCCTTCGCGCCGACCGCTTGGTTCACCGCTTGCCGAAACTCGGCGGTGACCATCTTGGCCAGCGGGCTCTGAACCCAGTTGCCATCGGCATCGACCTTGGCTCGGGCCAATCCCTTGGACCCCATCTGATGCACGTACTTCTCGAGGGCATCGAGGTCCTTGCGTGAAAAGCCATGACCCTCGGGCACGACCATGGCCTTGACGATCTCGGTGGGCAGGTCGCGGCGGTATACTCCGTCCCGAAACTTGGCCGCGATCGGCTCGAGCATGCCGATGCCTCCGCCCGCGTGCTCGATCGTCAGGTCGGTGAGGTCCACGTGCTCCATGGCAAAGCGCATGTCCGGCTTGTCGTTGCCGAACCGATCCATCGACTCCGCGTAACGCAGACGCGGAAACGTTCCGCTCGGGTATCGTTTGGTCAGATCGACCCCCAGCACCTCTTTCCAAAGCCGGAACACCAGGCCTTCCAGCACCTCGAAGAGGTCGTCCTGGTTGATGAACGACATCTCGATGTCGATCTGGGTGAACTCGGGCTGCCGATCGAT
>CAZBWQ010000035.1:0-7111 GCA_964495565.1 uncultured Sandaracinaceae bacterium
GTGGCCGTAGCGGCGGAGCCGCCCTTCGAAAGTCATGCCGACCTTTTCCATCACGCGCGAAGAACGCCGGTTTTCCTCGTCGCAAAGGGCTTGGATACGAAAAATTCGACCATCCGCGAAGGCCGCTGCGCACACGCTCGCCAAGGCTTCGGGCATGTAGCCCATGCCCCAAAAACGGCTGCCCAGGACGAAGCCGACCTCGACGCGATGGAAATGCACCGTGGTCCCGATGGCTCCCAGCAAGACGCGGTCTTCCTTGCGCTCGATCAGCCACATGCGATGACCCATCCGCAAATCCCAGGCATCCACCATCTGATGAAAGAGCTCCCGCGTTTCGCCAGGGCTCCGATGGGGAGCCCAATTCAAATAGCGAGTCACCTCGGCATCGCTCGCATACGCATCGAAGGCCGCTTGGGCATCGTCCGGGACGGGCCGGCGCAGTCGCAGTCGCCGCGTCTCGATCTCTTCGGGAGGAAACTCCACTGCGGGCCTATAGCATGGGCGCCCTAGCGATGGATTCCCGGCCGGCGAGCTGATAGCTTCGACTCGATGGCTGAAAGGCAGGAGCCCCTCGACGACGCTGCGCTTCGCCTCTGTCGAGAGCTCGGATACGCCTTTGCCGACCCGAGTCTGCTCCTCGACGCGCTCACCCACCGCTCCTTCAAGAACGAACACCCCGAGCTCCCTTGCAACGACAACGAGCGGCTCGAGTTTCTGGGCGATGCGGTGGTGGGTCTCGTGGCCACGTCCCTGTTGTTCGCGCAGTTCTCCGATGCAGACGAGGGAGAGCTCACACGGCGCCGCGCCGATTTGGTCAGCGAACGCGGGCTTGCCGAGGTGGCGGAAGCCATCGGCGTGGGGCGCGCCATGCGTTTGGGGAAAGGGGAGGAACGCTCCGGAGGGCGTACCAAACCGCGGCTGCTGTCGAGCGCGCTCGAAGCGTGCATCGGTGCGATCTACTCCGATGGGGGCATCGACGCGGCCTTTGCGGCCGCCCAACGAATCTTCGAGCCGCGGTTGCATACCCGTGCACCCGGACACCGCGACGCCAAGTCGCGTGCCCAGGAGTGGGCGCAGGCGCACCTCGGAGGCACACCGAGCTACGAGCTCATCGAAACCGAGGGACCCGATCACGCCCGGCGATTCACCGTGGCCCTCGAGCTGCTCGGGGAGCGGATTGCGACGGGAAGAGGCCGTTCCAAGCTCGAAGCCGAGCAGAACGCCGCACGGGCGGCGCTCGACTCGTGGAAGCGCCGCGAGGCTTCTCCGTCCGAGAGCTGAGCTCTCAAACGGCGCGCGACGCCGCGTACGCTTCGAGCCGGGCCTGCGCCCAATCGATGTCGCGTTGCAGCTCGTTGTAGTCAGGACCTTCGTAGAACTCGCCAAAGGCCTTGAGCGCTGCCTCGGCTTCCGCCAGCTCTTTGCGCACCGCTTCGGGCTTGATCTGGTCGGGCGATGCAAAGACGTCCGTCAGCAGCAAGACCTTGTCAGGCCCACCCTCGACGAAGCCCGGGCCGATCGCCGCGACGTGACGTTTGCCGTTCACTTCCCACACGAGCAACCCCGACTTGAGCGCTGCGAGTAACGGAAGATGCTCGGGCAGCACCCCGAACTCACCCTGTACGCTCGGCGCCTGGACGGAGTCGACTCGTTGGGAGAGGACGGCACCGGTCGGAGTGACCACGTCGAGTTGCAATTGCTTCGCGTCAGCCATCACTCGGCCCAATCAGCTCTTCGAGCGCTTCGCGTAGGCTTCCTTGACCTGCTCGATGTTGCCCTTGAGGTAGAAGTCCTGCTCGGGAATGTGGTCGAGCTTGCCTTCGAGGATCTCCTCGAACCCTTCGACGCTCTCCTCGAGTGGCACGTAAGCGCCCTTGAGACCGGTGAACTGCTCGGCGACGAAGAACGGTTGCGAGAGGAAGCGCTGGATCTTTCGAGCGCGGTCGACCACCAGGCGATCGTCCTCGCTCAGCTCGTCCATGCCGAGAATCGCAATGATGTCCTGGAGATCCTTGTAGCGCTGAAGGGTCTCCAAGACGCCGCGTGCGATTCTGTAGTGTCGTTCCCCGATGATGCCCGGATCGAGCATGGTCGAGCTCGAGTCCAAGGGATCGACGGCCGGGTAGATTCCGAGCTCGGCGATCGATCGCGACAAGACGGTGGTCGCGTCCAAGTGCGCGAACGTCGTCGCAGGCGCCGGGTCGGTGAGGTCGTCCGCAGGGACGTAGATCGCCTGCACGGAAGTGATCGAGCCCTTGTTGGTCGAGGTGATGCGCTCCTGCAGAGCGCCCATCTCGGTAGCCAAGGTAGGCTGATAGCCGACGGCGGAGGGAATGCGTCCGAGAAGCGCGGAAACTTCGGAGCCGGCCTGGGTGAAGCGGAAGATGTTGTCGACGAAGAGAAGCACGTCCTGGCCTTCGTCATCACGGAAGTATTCCGCGACGGTGAGGGCGCTCAGGGCCACGCGTGCGCGCGCGCCCGGCGGCTCGTTCATCTGACCGTAGATCAGAGCCGTCTTCGAGAGAACCGACTCGCCCGTCTCGAGCTTCGACTCGCTCATCTCGAGCAGGAGGTCGTTGCCCTCACGGGTCCGCTCGCCGACGCCAGCGAAACAGGACACGCCACCATGGGCTTTGGCGACGTTGTTGATCAGCTCCATGATGAGCACGGTCTTGCCGACGCCCGCGCCGCCGAACAGGCCGATCTTGCCGCCCTTTCGGTAGGGAGCGAGCAGATCGATGACCTTGATGCCCGTCTCGAAGATCTCGACCTCGGTGCTCTGCTCGACGAAGGTCGGGGCGGGCTTGTGAATGGGCGAAAACTTGCTCGCATTCACCGGACCTTCCTCGTCCACCGGCTCACCGACGACGTTCAAGATCCGGCCGAGCGTCTCTTTGCCGACCGGCATCATGATGGGAGCGTCGGTGTTCTTGACTTCCATTCCGCGTACCAAGCCGTCGGTGGAGTCCATCGCCACGGTTCGCACCGTGTTCTCGCCGAGGTGCTGCGCGACCTCGAGGGTCAGGTTCCACGGCTTGTCGCTGATGCCGGGGTTGCTCACCTCGAGGGCCGTGAGAATCGGCGGGAGGCTGCCCTGAGGGAAGGTAACGTCCACGACCGGACCAATGACCTGCGTAACACGCCCGTTCTGAAGCTCTGCCATGTTCTTTCCGCGCTTTTCGAAAGTGGATCGGCCGGCGTCGAGGCTGGCCGCAAAGCGAGCGCGACCTAGCACGGTGCCTAGAGGCGGTCAACGACGTCCGTCACGGCGCGGCTAGGGTCACCTCGGGGCTGCGCAAAGGCCCCGCTTCGACAATTGACCGGTTGGAGCACGCTTTCTACGCTCTCCCACGAAATGACGCGCCACGACTCCGTCATTCACGCCCTGCTCGGAGCCGGGACCCGCTACGAAGGCAAGCTCTTCTTCGAGGGTACCGTGCGCATCGACGGGGATTTCGAAGGGGCGATCCACAGCGACGGAATCTTGATCGTGGGCGATCAGGCGCACATCCGCGGCCAGATCGAGGTCGGCACGCTCATCGTTCGAGGCGGCACGGTCGAGGCCGACATTCGAGCCACCGACTTGGTCGAGCTCCATGCCCCGTCGAAGATCCACGGCGACATCCGAACTCGTGCGCTCTACATGGACAAGGGCGTCGTTTTTCACGGGGCCTGCGTGATGGGTGAGGTGCTCGGGCTCGAGGACCCTCGGACGGCAGCCCGCTCTGCGGAGGACACGTCCCCGGATGGTTACAAGGACCAGCCGACCAGGACCTGAATCGTCAGCGCGTGATCGGTGCCCGTCCCGCCTTCGCCGCTCGAGGGCACGTCTTCGACGGCTCCGGAGAACCGCATCCGGTAGTAAGACCAACCCAGGCGCAGCGCATAGCTGAAGCCCGGGTCGACTCGTCCTCCGAGCATGAGGGCCGCATCGAGCCCGAAGGCCGAGCTGTCGGCTCCGAACGAATCCGCTAGATCGCCGAGCGTGAATGGAAACCGGAGACCGAAGTCGACGCGGATCTCCAACCACGAGCGAACGAGATCCGCCGCGACGGCAGGGCCGAGCCGCGCGTAGACGATCCGCGACGACGGCAGCACCGCGTTCAGGTCGATCTCGAGCAGGTCGGCGCCCACGCCCACCAGCCCGCCCACACGGAGCCGACCGAGCGGATACAGATAGCCCGCCTGACCGATCAATCGCCAGGCGTTGGTTCGGAGCGAGATTCCCGTCTGCTCGGGCTCCACGGTGAAGCCGACCCCCGAGCCGCCGTCCAGCTGAAACACGATCGCGGCGAGGGCCGGTTGGGCCGACCGTCTCGCCCACGGCCGGGCCAGGGCGTGCCAACCGAAATCGAGGTAGGCGCCGGTCTCGAAGCTCCGCGGCGCGGAGCCGCCCGCACCATCGCCGATGTCGAGGTGGATGCGGCGGGCCCGTGCACCGGCTCCGACGAGCACGACCAGCACCGGAAGCTCCGCGGCGCGGCGTGCCTCTTGGCCGGATGGGTCGGCGTCGGGTGGGGTGTCGGTGGCCATCGGGTCGGGCTCGGCCGCCTCCGCCTCGGAGAGCGCGAAAATCAGAGCAAATACCGACACAATTCGGGCCCGGGCCATCTGCTCTCCAGGCTAGCAAGCCATGCCCCCGTCGCGCATGTCACGTGAGGCCGCCGACCGTTGCACCGCGAAGCGGGCATTCGGCCCGGACCGACCTTGACTGGGTACGGGCCCATGCTACGAACGCGCGCCGCTAGGGATCGCTCCTTGCCGTGGCTGCGATTCGGCCCCAAGCGCCGTACGGAGGTGGTCCGGGGCCGGCCGGGAATACCGCTGCGATGCATTTTCTCTCCACAGCCCTGTTGTCCGAGGGCTCGATCATCGACCTCGACGGGACCTTTTGGATCCAGCTCGGGTTGTTCGGAATTGCCTTCCTCATCCTGCGTCCGCTGGTCTTCCGGCCGATGGTGCAGTTGTTCGAAGCCCGCGAAAATGCGATCGAGGGCGCCAAGCTCGAGGCTCTTCGACTCCAGGACGAGGCGGCTGCGGAGGGCGAGGAGTTCGAGGAGGAAATGCGCCGGCTTCGACTTCAAGCGGGCGAGGAGCGCGATCGTCTGCGTGCCGAGGGCAAGCGGCTCGAGCGCACGGTGCTCGAGCGCGTTCGAGAAGAAACCGACAAGCAGCTGGCCGAGGCGGAGGCGAAGCTGGCACGCGAGCAGACGAAGCTTCGCGACGAGCTCCAGCAGTCGGTCCCCGTGTTGGCGAAGCAGATCGCCTCGAAAATGCTCAATCGGGAGGTCCAATGACTCGGAAGCTCGGGCTTCTGGCTCTCGTTTCGTGCGCTTGGGCGCCGAGCTTCGCTCTCGCCGAAACCGGCCACGAGTCGCTCACCCACGAAGTCGCCGAAGAAGAGTCCGGCGAGGATACGCACGCGGCGCCTGCACACGGCGAGCTCTCCTTCTCTCACTTGCTCGAGAGCCGTGAATTTCAGGGCACCGTCTTCAACTTCTTGGTCCTGGTCGGCCTTCTCACCTGGGTGGTCAAGAAGAAGGTGAATCCGGCGCTCGCCGAACGCCGCGCCGCGGTCGAGGAAGAGCTCGCCGAAGCGCAGCGACTTCGCGAAGAGGCCGAACGGCGCCACCGAGAGGCTGCCTCGCGTCTCGAGCGGCTCGACCAGGAAATGGCCCAGATTCGGGCCGAGATGATCAAAGCCGGCGAGGTCGAGCGGGATCGGATCGTCTCGCAGGCCGAGGAAAAAGCAGCCCGGATGCGCAAAGACACGAGCTTCTTCATCGAACAGCAGGTGAAGCAGCTTCGTAAGGACCTCACCCAGGAAGCCGCCAACGCCGCCGTGCAGGCCGCGCGGGAGCTGCTGAGTGAGCGAACGACGGACGCAGACCAAGACCAGCTCGCGGAGTCTTACTTGAGCCGGCTCGACGAGGTCTTCGAGGAGCGCCAGTCATGAGTGCCCTCGGACGGCGATACGCGAAAGCCCTTCTCGATCTCGCGAGAGAGCGAGGAGAGGTCGATCCGGTGCTCCGAGACGTCGGCGCCTTGTACGAGGCCTGGCGTGAGAGCTCGGAGCTTCGTGAGGTGTTGCAACATCCGATCATCCCGAAGCCCGCCCTCAAGGCGGTCATGGGCGCGCTCATGCAGCGGCTCGAGAGCACGCAGCTCGTTCGCAATACGGTGAATCTCCTGGCGGACAAGGGACGTCTGGGCGAGCTCGACCAGGTGCTCAAAGCCATGGATGAGCTCGCGGAGGCCGAAACCGGGCGCGTCCGGGTCGAGGTGACCAGCGCCAAGCCCCTCAGTGACGCCTACTACGAGCGCCTCACCGAAAAGCTCAAGCGAGTGACCGACCGTGAAGTCGTGCTCGTCAAGAAGGAAGATCCCTCACTCATTGGTGGCGTGGTGACACGCATCGGAGACCAGGTGTTCGACGGAAGCCTGAACAACCGACTGAGTGAGCTCAGAGAGACTTTGCTTGCGGACGGCGAGCTGCCGTAACGCATCGAATCAGGAGCCCTGCAAAATGCAACTTCGCGCCGAAGAGATTTCCAACATCATCAAGCAGCAGATCGCGTCGTACGAGAAGTCCGTCGACGTCGTCGAGACCGGCACCGTGCTCACCGTCGGTGACGGCATTGCTCGGATCTACGGGCTCGAAAGCGCCATGGCGGGCGAGCTCCTCGAGTTTCCGGGCGGCGTCTTCGGCATGGTGCTCAACCTCGAAGAGGACAACGTCGGCTCGGCCATCTTCGGCTCCGACGTGGGCATCAAGGAGGGCGACACCGTCAAGCGCACCGGACGCATCGTCGAGGTCCCGGTGGGTCCTGCTTTGGTTGGCCGGGTCGTCAACGCGCTCGGCCAGCCGGTCGATGGCAAGGGTCCGATCGAGAGCAAGCTCACCCGTCGTGTCGAGCTCAAGGCGCCCGGAATCGTCGCTCGGCAGCCGGTGAACGAGCCCCTTCAGACGGGCCTCAAGGCGATCGACTCGATGATTCCGATCGGTCGCGGCCAGCGCGAGCTCATCATCGGTGACCGTCAGACCGGCAAGACCGCCGTCGCGCTCGACACGATCATCAACCAGAAGGGCAAGGGCGTCTTCTGCATCTAC
>CAZBWQ010000035.1:7211-22060 GCA_964495565.1 uncultured Sandaracinaceae bacterium
TATCCGGGCGACGTGTTCTACGTCCACAGCCGCCTTCTCGAGCGCGCCGCGAAGATGGCGGAGGAGTGGGTGGTCGTGAAGGAGGGCCAGGATCCGAGCCGGCTCGGCAATCAAGTCTTCAGCGGACCGCACGCACGCGACGAGGCCGAAGCCGCAGCCAAGGAAAAGGGCGCCGGCTTCGTGGCGAAGAAGCTTCCCGACTCCGGGGGGTCCCTCACCGCGCTTCCGATCATCGAGACCCAGGCTGGCGACGTGTCCGCCTACATTCCGACCAACGTCATCTCGATCACCGATGGGCAGATCTTCCTCGAGTCCGACCTTTTCAACTCCGGTGTCCGGCCCGCCATCAACGTCGGCATCTCGGTTTCCCGCGTGGGAGGCAACGCCCAGATCAAGGCCATGAAGCAGGTCGCCGGCACCTTGCGTCTCGAGCTCGCCCAGTACCGAGAAATGGCGGCCTTCGCACAGTTCGCCTCGGACCTCGATGCAGCGACCCGGCAGCAGCTTTCCCGCGGTGAAAGGTTGGTCGAGGTGCTCAAGCAGGGTCAGTTCGCGCCGTGGCCCGTCGAGGAGCAGGTCGTCGTGATCTTTGCCGGCACGCACGGGTTCCTCGATCCGCTGCCGGTCGACTCGATCGGCAGGTATCAGCAAGAGCTCGTTTCGTGGCTCCAAGCCGAGCGGCCTTCGATTCTCAGTGACATCGTCTCGAAGGGTAAGATCGACGACACCCTCGAAAGTCAGCTCGACGACGCGCTCAAGGCCTTCGCCGAGGTGTTCGAGCCCACGCCAGAAAGCTGATCGCGGATGGCTGCTCTCAAAGACATTCGAAAGCGCATCTCCAGCGTCAAGAGCACGCAGAAGATCACCCGCGCGATGAAGCTGGTGGCAGGCGCGCGCCTTCGGAAGGCTCAGCAGAACATCGAACGTCTACGACCTTACGCCGTCAAGACTTACGAGGTTTTGAGTGGCGTCGCGGCGCGCGTCGGCGGCGACGAAGAAGTGCATCCGCTGCTCGCCCGCCGCGAGCCGAAGAGCGTCATGTTGGTGGTCCTCACGAGCGACCGGGGGCTCGCTGGCGCGTTCAACTCGAACATCTGCAAGGCTGCTTACCGTCGTTGGAAAGAGCTCGAGGCGGAGGGAAGCGACGTCTGTTTCGGGATCATCGGTCGCAAGGGCCGCGACTACTTCAAGCGCAGAAACGCGAACATCCGGCACGACTTCATCGGCGTGTTCGAGGACGTGAGCGTCGACAAAGCCGGTGAGATCGGCCGCTACATCGTCGAAGACTACACGTCGCTCAACCTCGATGCTTGTTATCTCGTCTACAACGAGTTCAAGAGCGCCATCAGTCAGCAGGTGGTCATCGAGCCGTTCCTTCCGATCAAGCCCATGGAGCTCGCAGAGGATCGGCTGGGCGATTTCATCTACGAGCCGAGTCAGGACGCTCTTTTGGACAACCTGCTCCCGATGTACGTCGAGGTGGAAATCTACCGGGCGCTGCTCGAGTCCGTGGCCTCGGAGCATGGTGCACGGATGACGGCGATGGACGCCGCGACGAACAATGCGAGCGAGATGATCGACCGGCTGACCCTTCAGTACAACCGCGCTCGCCAGGCCGCCATCACGAAGGAATTGATGGAAATCATCGGCGGCGCCGAAGCTCTCAAGGGCTGACCGCAAGTTCGTGGTACCTTCTCGCCGATGCCGGGGGGGCGAATCGGGTCCGCGCCCAAGTTGAAAGGTCCGCAGCCGCTCTTGTGGCTTGCCTGGCTCTGCGCGGCGGCCACGGTGGTGTACGTGGTCGGCGCTCCGCTTTGGTCCTCGGATTATCCCATGATGACGGACTTCCCGTTCCAGACGGCGGCGTCCTCCGTGTTTCGGCACTACACCGACCCGTCGTGGCACTTTCACGAGCAGTTCGTCTTTCAGCCGTTCTCGGTGCCTTATCTCACGCCGTTTGCGCTGTCGGCGATCTTCATGTGGGTGCTTCCGCCGGTGGCGGCTACCAAGCTGGCGACCGGTCTGCTTTTGGGTTTGCTCCCCGTCGGGTTGATGGTTTTGAGCTGGGGCTTGCGGAAGTCGCCCCTTCTTGGCCTGTGGGGCTTGTTGCCGGTTTGGGGCGTGCTCACCCACTGGGGCTTCGTCGGCTTCGTGGCGGCGCTGGGTCTGTTTGCCGCTGCGCTCGGGCTCACCCTTCGCGTCATCGACCGGCCGGATCCCAAGCCCCAGATCGCCCTGCTCGCCGTCTTGGTGTTGCTCTTCTTCACGCACGTCTTTCGGTTCCCGTTCACGCTGGCCATCATGGTGGTCGCGGGTCTCGCGCTGTGGCGGACCGCCGACACGCTGCGTGGGCTGATCATCCCGGTGGCGTTCGGGATTGCGCTTTTCGCGGCGTGGTGGCTTTCGCAACCCCCGCTTCTGTCGTCGGGAGCTTCGATCGCATGGCCGCCGCGCTGGGATCGGCTGGCCGAGGCGCCTAGCTACTTGTCGGACATCTTCGTCGACGACCAAGACACGGTGATGTTTCGCCGGACCGGCCTCCTGTTCGTGTTGACGGCGGCCGTGCTCGCGGGCGCTGCGCTGGCGCGGTTGCGCTCCTGGCCCCGAGGGCGCTGGGTCGTCCCGGCCCATGCGGTCGTCGGGTTGGCGATCGCCGTGTTTCTCTGCATGTACTTGATGCTCCCGATGGAAATGGGCATCTGGTGGTACGTCTTTCCGAGGGAGATCACCGCGGCCGTCTATCTGGTGCCGGCACTGCTGCCCAACCTTCCTCGGCGGACCTGGGCGCATTTGGGCTTCGCGGTCTGGTCGGCCATCGGGATCGCGCCGCTCGGCGAGCTCGTCGCGGATGCCCATCGGGACTTCTCCGCCACGACCGTCCATTTTCGCGAGATCGTCCGGGAGCTTCCGATGGCGCCTAAGCTCCTCTACCTCGTCTACGACCATCACGGCTCGAGGGCCCGCATGAGCCCCTACGTGCATCTGCCTGCCTACGTGCAGGCCGAGCGAGGGGGCTGGCTGAGCTTTCACATCGCCCAAATGGACACCTACCCGATCCGATACCGGGACCGATCCGACCCGGACGCGGTCGTGCCCCCTCCAACCCCTCTACGATGGGAGTGGACGCCTCGACGGTTCCAGCTCGAAGAGCACGGGGAATTCTTCGACTGGTTCCTGGTGCGTCGCGTGGCACCGCCCGACGAGCTCTTTGCCGCGGACCCCACCATTCACCGGGTAGCCCACTTCGACGACTGGTGGCTCTACCATCGGGAGGGCTCGACTGGACCGCCGGGCCAAAGTCCCTAAATTGCGCGGCGCATGGACCTCGACAAGGACGAGAAGCGCTGGGGCGTTTGGACGGTGCAAGCACGTCGCTTCGCCAAGCGCGAGAACTACACCGACGCCGTGGCGCGAATGAAGCTGGTGAGAGAATCCATCCAATCGGCGCTCGCGGAGACGAAGGACGATCGCAAGCGAGCCCGACTGGAGCGACATCTGGCGCGTGCCGAAGAGCAGCTGGCGAGCCTTCAAGCGCAGTACGATGCGTGGCGGTCCGAGATCGCCGCTCGTCGCCAGCACACGATCAACCAAGCGGCCGAGGAGATGGCTCGACCACTACCCAACCCAGTCGATTAGTCGTGGACGGACTCCGTTGCTCGGTCGCATCCTCGGAGGCCCATGAGCCGCTCGCTGGAACCGCGACAGATTCGATCGATCGCTGGATTCTGCTCGAGGTCAACGATCCCTGGGCACCCGAGGCGATCGAAACCGAGGTCTTTTCCCAGTCGGTCAAGGCCAAGCTGGCCAAGTGGGGCGAAGAGCCGCGGACCCGATTGCAGCTCGTCCGTCGTCCCGGGCGCGTCGGCAAAAGGCGTGAGCTGATCGTCGTCTCCTCCGTGGCCGGCAAGGCGCAAACGTCGAAAGCCGAGCTGGAGGCCTACGACGACCTCGTGAACCTCGAGCTGTCCGAGCTGCCGATCGCGCCCGCTGCCCCCCTGTGGCTGGTGTGCGTGCACGGTCGTCGAGACCGCTGCTGCGCGCTCCACGGAAGCGCCGTCTTTCGGGCCATGCAGTCGGCCGGGGTCGAAGCTTGGCAGACGAGCCATCTCGGAGGCCACCGCTTTGCTGCCTGCGTCCTGTCGCTTCCCGAGGGCTTCATGTACGGTCGCCTTCGTGCCGAGCACGTGCCTGCCCTCGTTGCGGCGCATCGAGCGAGGAAGCTGGAAATCGGGTTTCTTCGCGGCCGGTGCAGCTACGATCGTCCGACTCAAGCGGCTGAGATCTTTCTCCGGAAGCGGCTGGGCACCACGGACATGGACCGGCTCGCCTGGGTAGGTACCTCCCGCGAGTCCGATGCGACCTGGCGGGCCACCTTTCGCGTCGACGAGGGCGAGCATGCGGTCCTCGTGACACGGGAGCGAACCTCCACGCGGCGGCCGGCAAGCTGCGGCGCCGAGCCGGAACCGATCAGCAAGCTCGTCGAAAAGTAGGCCCCGAGGCTCACGATTGCCTGGCCGGTCGGCGGATTTTTCCGCCCCGCGGTCCCTCTTGGTAGGCTGATTGGATGAAGCCACGATTGATTTTGCTCTTCGCATTGGTTGCGCTCGCGGCTTGCGGCAACGATGGGGAGTCGGGGGCCGGGGGCCAAGCAGGTGCGTCCGGAAGCGGAGGATCGGCCGGAACGGCGGGCTCTGGAGGCACCGGCGGAGCAGGGGGGCAAAGCGGCGCATGGTGTGCCCAGGAGTGCACCGAAGCGGAGTACTGCGCAGGACCGTCGTGCGAGGGGGAGGGCACTTGCGAGCAACGGCCGACCACGTGTCCCGCCGTGGTGGATCCGGTGTGTGGCTGCGATGGCACGACCTACGAGAACGCATGCGAGGCGGCCAAGGCGGGCGTACGCGTCGACTTCGAAGGGCAGTGCCCATGCTCGAGCAACCAAGATTGCTTCGCGTTCCAGTATTGCGATCAGGGAACCGTTTGCGCCAACGGCAGCGGCTCCTGCATCGAGCGCCCCCAGGATTGCCCCGCGGTCTTCGCGCCCGTATGCGGCTGCGACGGTACGACGTACAGCAACGCGTGTGAGGCTCACGCGGCAGGTGTCCAAGTGTCCGCCGACGGGCCCTGCGAGTGAGAGCGCAAAGCGACTGGGACCCCACCGAGCTCTGAAACGCGAGGACGTGCGACGGCTCCAGCTATTGCGAGAGCAGGCCCGACATCGAGAGCTTTTCTCTAGCCCAGAGTCACGCGAGGATTCGCACCAAGGTCGCGGGCGCGAGCGTCAGTGGAAGCGGATCGAGCTCGTCGAGTGCCGTGCGGACGGCGCCCTGTTTCGCTTCGTGTGTGAGGATGACCACGGTCGCGGCCCCATCACCTTCCGCGACGTTCTGAAACATCTTCTCGATGGAGACTCCGGTGGCGCCGAGCTTTCCGGTGATTTCCGAAAGCACACCCGGCTCGTCTCGCACCGTGAACCGCAGGTAATACCGCGTTTCGAGGGCATCCGGATCCTGCACGACCGGCTCGTCGTCTTCGTCGTGAACGAAGCTCGGCACACGCCCAGACGCGCTCTTCATGATGTTCCTGGAGACGTCGATCACGTCGCTGACCACGCTCGTGGCGGTCGGCCCCGCTCCGGCGCCAGGACCTGACAAGAGACACGTTCCCACACGCTCTCCCGTCACCGAGACCGCGTTGAGCGCGCCGGTGATGTGCGCCAGGGGGTTCTCCAAAGGCACCAGGGCCGGGTGCACACGCAGGTCGAGCGCGCCGTCGACCCGGGACGCCACGGCCATCGGTCGAATCGCGAACCCGAAGCCTTTGGCGTATTGGATGTCGTGGGCATCGACCACGTCGATTCCTTCGGTGGCGATGTGCTCGGGGTGGACACGCACACCGAATGCCAATGTCGCGAGGATCGCCAGCTTGTGTGCGGCGTCTCCACCGTTGATGTCCAAGGAGGGGTCGGCTTCCGCGTATCCGGATTGCTGCGCGGACGCGAGCGCGACGGCAAAGTCGAGGCCCCTTTCCGACATTTCGGTCAGGATGTAGTTGCTGGTCCCATTGATGATTCCCCGGATCGACAGGATTTCATCCGACGCCAGGGATTGTTCGATGGCCCGGATGATGGGGATTCCGCCTGCGACGGCTGCCTCGAAGTACAAGTCCAAGCCTTTTTGTCTCGCCAGGTCGAACAGCGCGTCGCCTTTCTCGGCGAGCAGGGCCTTGTTCGCCGTGACGACGTGCTTGCCGTGTTCCAGCGCTTCGCGAAGGACCTGCTCGGCAGGATCGAGGCCGCCCATCACCTCGACCATGATTTCGACGTTGGGGTTTCGCGCGACCTCGAAGGGATCGTCCGTCAAGAGCTCTCGGGCCACCTCTGCCCGGGCTCGACTCGGGTCCCGCACCGCGATCTGCTCGACCGCGAGCTTCGCGCCGAGCCTCTTTTCGATGGTGGCCGCGTGGTCGCGCAGGATGTCCAAGGCGCCCATTCCGACCACCCCACAGCCGACGAACCCGATGCGAATGACTCTGGAAGACAAGGGCGCTACCTCCAACCGCATACGGTAGCAGACTGCGTTGGCGATTCACGCGTGACCCGAGGGCATTGGGAGGCGGCCTACAATCAGCTAGAAACGGAGTTGTGGAAATCTGGCTGCTGGTGCTTTGGGCGCTTTCGGGGGCCGCGCTGCTCTTCACCCATCTGCTGATGGCTTGGCGCGTGCTTTCCGGGCCCCTTGCCGCACGGTGGCGTTACCTGGGCCTGCTCGTGCCCGTTCTGACCCCCCTCGTCGCCTGGCGGGGGGGCAATCGGCTCGGTCCCATCACCTGGGTGCTTTTCCTGGTGATTTACGTATCGGCTCGCATGATTGAGCTCTGATGCCTGCACCGACTCGCCACCCCCTCGTGATCCTGCGCGTTCCGCCCGAGCAACTGGAAATCGCGGAGCTTCGCCTGTGGGAGCTCGGAGCGAGCGGGCTCGAGCACCGAGACACCACCACGTTGGTGCCGGTGCCCGCACACGGGCGCACCGTCATCATGGCCGCGTTTGCCGACGAAGGGGTTGCGCGGAAGGCGCATGCCGAGCTCGAGCGCGAGTTCGACGCAAGCCTCTCGTTCATTCCGCACGAAGACTGGGCAGTCGAGTGGCGGCGCGGCTTCGGCCCTCAACGGATTGGGGAGCGATTGTGGCTTCAACCATCGTGGCAGCAGGCCGCAAGCCAGCCCGGCGACGTGGTCTTGACCATCGATCCGGAAAACGCCTTCGGAAGCGGAGACCACGAGACGACGCGGCTCGTCCTGACCATCCTCGAGCGACGGCTCCAGGGGGGTGAAAGCGTGTTGGACGTCGGGTGCGGCAGTGGCGTGCTTTCGATTGCAGCCGTGCGCCTTGGTGCCGCTTCCGCGGTCGCCATCGACATCGAGGAAGATGCCGTGGCGGTCACCCGCCGCAACGCCGAGCTCAACGGCGTGGTCTCCGAGGTGCGCGTCTCGAGCCAGCCTCTGGCCGCCGTCAGCGGTACGTTCGACGTCGTCCTGGCCAACATCGAAACGCGGGTCTTGGTGGACATGCACGAGGCGCTCGCAGCCAAGATGGCGCCCGGAGGCTTCCTGGTGCTCAGCGGGATCCTCCGTCACGAGCGCGACGATCTGCTCGCCGTCTACCACTCCATGGAGCTCCGCGAATCTCTCGAAGAGGGAGAGTGGTGTGCCTGCGTGTTGACGAGGGAGGCGTCGTGACGGTCCGACGTTTGTACGCTCCGACTCTTCCCGCACGCGGAGGGAGCGTCCTGCTCGGCGAGGGGCCCAGTCGGCATGCCCGTGTGCTCCGGCTCGGGCCGGGAGACGAAGTCGTTCTTTTCGATGGTGCAGGCAAGACAGCCCGCGCCCGCATCCGAATCGTCGACCACCGAGTGGAGTGCGAAGCCGACGCGCCCGTGAACGTCGAGTCACCGCGCGCCCGAGTGATTTTGATGCTCGCCATTCCCAAAGGATCGAAGCTCGACGAGTGCGTCCGAATGGCAACCGAGCTCGGCGTCGATGAAATCGCGCTGATGCGAACGCATCGCACGATCCCGCAGTGGGACTCCGAACGTACCCGATCTCGAATCGATCGCCTGACCCGAGTCGCCAACGAGGCAGCCGCGCAGTGCGAACGAAGCGACATCCCGATCGTCCACGCTCCGCAGGAGCCCACGGCGTGGCTCGAGCAAATTCCGCCCCAAGCCACCGGAGTGCTTTTCGGGGCCCGCGCCGCCAACCCCATGCGTCTCGACGCTGCCCCTGCCCAACTTTGGTGCGCGGTCGGTCCCGAGGGTGGATTCACTGCCGAGGAAGTGGCCGCTTTTCAAAACGCGGGCTTTGCGGTCGCCAGCCTCGGAGAATGGATACTTCGCGTCGACACGGCCGTCGCTGCGGCGCTCACGCTCGTACGAGACCGGTTGCGCGCCGTTTCTGCAAGCTCGTTGACAGGTTGACCCGAGCAGCGCCACCATCCCCTTGGATGTCGGTTCTCGCCTCGCTTCTGGTCCGTGACCAGGTGATTCCCATCGAACGGGTCCAGCACGCGATCCAGGAGCAGGTCATGCGCGGCGGCAATCTCGATACGGTCTTGCTCGAGCTGGGCTACCTGACCGAGAACGAGATGAGCGCATATTGCGGAGCCGTCTTCGGGTTCCTTCCGGCGACCCGCACCGAGGTGATGAGCGCACCGATCAGCACGATCCGAGTTCTGCCGAGGGAGTTCGCAGTGCGGCATCGACTGATTCCAGTCGCACGGACCGAAGACGCGGTCGTGCTGGCCGTCGACCGACCGCTGCCTCAAGCGACGCTTCGCGAGATTTCGTTCGAGCTCGGCATCGATCCGGTGCAGCGGATCGTCTGCACCGTGCGCATCGAAGCAGGCCTCGCCCGCCACTACGACATCGAGCTGACCACCCGCATGCGACGGCTTCAAGAGATCTTGGATGCCGTGGACCCTGGCGAGGTGCCCGTCGTCGCGCCTTTCGAAGGGGTCGGCAAGCGGAGCTCGTTGCCGCCCAAGAAGGAGGTATCCGGCTCGTATCCCCGGCCCGAGTCTTCGATTCCGCCGGGGATGGGAGTTGCGTCCACGGAGCCGCCTCCGGGGACGTTCGGTCCGCTTGGCTCCCCCGTGCCCGCGGGAACCTTTCGAGATTCGAACCCAGGCGTGGGCCGACATCGTTCCGAGCCTACGAACACGGGCTTCTTGGACGCGACACGCTACAGCCTGCCCCCGCGGCCCCCGGAGGTTCTCGGCAGGCCTTCGTCGCGCCGGCAGCGCTCGCAGCCGACCCCGCTCGAGGAGACTCGGGTACGCCCCCCGAGCGGCCGCCCTGGGTGGCAGCCGTCTCCAAACCCGTCTTCGAATCCCCATCGGCGATCCATTCCCACCGATCCGAGGCGTGACAACGACGGCAGCGCGCTGGCGCACGACGTCGTCTCCCATCCTCCTGGAGCGGCGAGCTCGTCGCGTTCGTCGAGCGCGCCGCTCGGCAAAGCCGAGAAATGGAAGCCGGCACCCGCTCCGGATGGCTCGCTCCCGAGCATCATCATCGACGTGGGCGAGGAGGTCGAGGAGGTGATCGCCGAGCTGCGCAACGCGGCGCCCGAAGACGAGCAGCCGATTCTCTCGGCCCTGGCCGTGGGGGAAGGAGTCCTTCCAGCCTTGGCGCGTGAGTTTCCGGGCAGGCTCTGGTTCGACCGGAACGAGCCGCACGCACGCATCGCTCCGGGCCGGGACGTCTCCGCCATCGCCCGCACCTTCGTCGCCTACGGCCATCGCTCCGTGCCGTACCTGATTCCATTGATCGACCATGAAGAGCCGGACGTCCGCTACTATGCGACGCTCTTGGCGGCGGAGTTCGTACACCCCGATCTCGTGCAACCCATTGGGCGCCGCCTCTTCGATTCCGACGCGGGCATTCGCAGCAACGCCTATCGAACGCTCAGCGTCCTGTATGCCTGCGAAGCGGAGTTCACCAAGTTGATCGAACGCCTCCGGGCGCTCGCCCGCGACGACCGCGAGCTGTACAAGCAAGTGACCGCCATCGACGCGCTCGGACGCCTCCGCGACGCCGAGTCGTTCGAGCTTTTCGTTTCGATGCTCGCCAGCTCGCGCGCGGAGGTCGTTCGTGCAGCGCATGCGAGCCTCGTCCGCTTGGCCTGCCAAGACTTCGGAACGAGCAAACGAAAGTGGACTTCATGGCTCGAAAAGCACCGGAATCGCCATCGGGTCGAATGGCTGATCGAGGCCCTGGTGCATCCCGACGAGAGACTTCGCCGGCGGGCGAGCGACGAGCTCCGTCACCTCACCCAAGAACACTTCGGCTACGAGCCCAGCCTTTCCAAAAAGGAACGGGAGGCCGCGCAGCAGAAGTATCGGGCGTGGTGGCAGCAAGTCGGATTTCGCCTCTTCCTGCCACCGAGCTCGCACGGTTCTGGCCACGTCCAGCACGAGTGATAGACTCGTCGACCCCCGACGAAACGGTCTGCTGGCGTGCGAATTCCGAGGCTTCTGACGATTTTGGCTCCCGCCGCCGTGCTGTACGTCTTGGCAGCACGCGTCTCCTCCGATCTGGCTTCGGCGCCTTCCTGGTGGGTGACGTCGATCTCCCTTTTGTGGGCGCTCACGCCACTTGCAGTCGTCGGCTTCGGATCGAGCGCGCACGGGGCATCTCGGCTGGCGGCCCTCGGTGCGAGCTTTGCCGTTGCGCTTGCCACGACGCGAACGGGCTCACCCGGCTTCGATGCCGCGCACGCGACCGCGTGGTTGGTGGCAGTCCTCGTGATGCTCGATCTCGTATTGCCGGCCACGACGTCGAGCAGGGTCCGCTTCGGGATGCTGACGGCGTTTGGGGCGCTGTCCCTCACCGTGGCATGGCTCGCAAGGCAGGGAACGATTCCGGACGTGGCGTTCTCCGTGGTCGTGCTGTCCGGGATGCTGCTCACCGCGGCTCTGCATCAGGTTTGGTTGGGTGGCCGAGGCCGTGTCGTCGAGGGAGCACTCTCCGGGGTTGCCTTGGTCGCCGTGACGATCGCATTGGCCTATGCCTGGCTCGGCACTCTCTCGACTCGCCCTTCGATCACGATCGAGTTTCTCGCCTCCGCGCTGCTCTGGTCGGGTCACCTGGCCTGGATCGACCCTCGATGGCGCTCGCTTCGTCGAGTCGGGATCCCCGTCATCGTCGCCTGCTGCGCATGCTTCGGCCTCGCCTTTGCGCTCTCCGCTTCCGAGACGCTCGGTCGATGGCAGGTGGGCATGCTGGGAGTCGTGTCCGGCCTCGTGTGGTGGGGTGTCTTCGCCGCAGCGCGCCGCATCTCCAGTCGCGCTGCCTGGAGCATTTCGGACCGCCTGGTGAGCTCTGCGCGCGCCATTCGACGGCAGCTTCTCGAGTGCGAAACCTTGGAAGAGGTGGCCTCGGCCGTCTTGTCACCCTGGCTCGTGGTGTCGACCCACGCCGTGGGGCGAGCCGAGCTTCAGACTTTCGATCCGGCTTTTCGGATGGTGCTGGGCGACGGCGGACGCCCAAGCACACGCCCCATGGATCCGATCGATCCGGTGGCGGAGGCGGTCTTCGCCCGAGACGAAAAGCACGTGCTGGACTTGCTCGACCTTCGCACCAAGGTCGTTCGGGACCCTTCGGTCCGCGCCCTGGTCCAACGCATGGAGGAGCGCTCACTCGGGATGATCATCCCCTGCGGTCGCGACGAGCACGTCGAGGGTCTCCTGCTCCTGCCGCTTGGTGAGCGCGCGGAGCCGCTTTCCAAGGTCGATCGCGACGAGCTCGAGCGGCTCGGCACGGTGGTTGGGGCGGCCCTCGCATCGGTCTTGACCCGGCGACGTGCGCAAGGGCACATCGAGCGACTCTCGGCCCTCCGTCGCGACGCGGAGCGGCGTATCCGCACGCTCGAAGACGAGGTGGAGCAGCTTCGAGGCCAGTGTCATCTCCTCGGCCGCGGTCTCGCCGAAGATCAGACGCTGCACGTCGCCTACAGCCCTTCGATGCGTCGCGTGCAGACGCGCGCCATCGAGCTCGCTTCGGACGATGCGCCGGTGTTGCTCGTGGCGTCCGCCGGCGCGCCCGTCTTGCCGGTATCGCGGTTCATCCACGATCGCGGCCCCCGATGGGAAGGTCCCTTCGTGGTGGCCGATTGCTCGGCCGCGATGCCCGAGCAGGTGATGAGCTTGCTATTCGGCTCCGAGGGTCGCGGTGTGGCTGGCTGGTTCGATTCGGCCACCGGCGGCACGCTTCTGCTGCGCGACTTGCCGGCGCTCCCGGCTGCGGCGCAGGCCCGGTTGGTGACTGCGCTGCGTGACGACGTGGTGACACGCGAGGCCAGCTCAGAGCCTCGATCCAGACCGCCTCGAGTGCTCGCGACCTCGCGAATTCCGGAAAGCGAGCTCCGGCGGCGTCGCGCGATCGACCCAGACCTCGCTGCCTTGTTTCGCAACCCCGGCCTCGAGATTCCCCCGCTTCGACATCGCCGGGAGGATGTTCCTTCGCTCGTCTTGCTCGCCATCGATCGGGCGTGCCGTGTGCTCGCCCTCGATCCGGTCGGAATCCGGCACGATGCGATGAAAGCCCTGATCGACCACGACTGGCCTGGCGACGTCGCCGAGCTCGAGCTGGTCGTGTCCCTCGCAGTGTCGAAGGTGAGTCAGAAGATGATCTCCTTGGACGACTTGCCCCCGTTGGCGTGGGCCGAATCTTCCCAGGAAGAATCCTTGGATGGGAGTTACCTCGAAGTCGAACGTCGGTTGCTCGAACGAACGTTGCGTCGAACCGGCGGCAACAAAAGTGAGGCGGCGCGTTTGCTCGGGCTCAAACGCACGACGTTCCTCGACAAGCTTCGGCGACACGGGCTCGAGACGAGGGTGTCTCGGGACTTGGGGGCTCTGCGATAGGATGGTTTGATGGCTGACGTTCTTCTGTGGGATGTCATGGGGACGCTCGTGCACGATCCTTTTTTCGTCGAGATGCCTCGCTTCTTCGGGATGAGCTTCGATTCCATGCTCGAAGCGAAGCACCCCCACGCTTGGGTCGAGTTCGAGCTCGGGAGGCGGTCCGAGAAAGAGTTCTTGGACAGCTTCTTCGAGGATGGCAGGGCTTTCGATCGAGATGCCTTCATCGAGGCGGTTCGACGCTCGTATCGTTGGATTCCCGGCATGGAGGAGCTCCTCGCCGAGCTTCGCGAAGCGGGATGCACCATGCACGCTTTTTCGAACTATCCGGTGTGGTACCGCTTGATCGAGGATCGATTGAAGCTCTCGCGATTTCTCGATTGGACTTTCGTTTCGTGTCGTACCGGCTTGCGAAAACCCGATCCGATGGCGTACGAGCACGTGCTTCGTGAGCTGGACACGCCCGCCGCACGCGTCGTCTTCATCGATGACCGCGAGACGAACTGCCGCGCCGCGCGCGATGCCGGCATCCGTTCGATCGTGTTCGAAGGAGCCCAGCCGTTGCGGTCGTCCTTGCATCGGCTCGGAGCTCTCTGAGCGTGCTCGTCACCGCTGACGTTCGCATTTCAGCTAGTCCGCGGCCGCTTTTCCCTTCACACTCCGCACCGCATGTACCGAATGATCGTGCGTGAGCTCGGGGGACCGACTTCCCTCGAACGCGAAGAAATCTCGGCAATCGCCGCGAATGCGGGTGAGGTCGTCATCGACGTGAAAGCGATCGGATGCAATTTCTTCGACACCCTGATCACGCGAGGAAAGTATCAAGTGCGACCGGAGCTGCCCTTTTCCCCCGGTGCGGAGGTCGCCGGCACCGTGCGAGAAGTCGGAGAAGGAGTCACGGATCTTTCCGTCGGTGACCGCGTGAGCGCGCTTCTCGACTACGGCGGGTTCGCGTCTGTCGTTCGCGTTCCGCGTGCCCGCGTGTTCCCCATGCCTTCGGCGATGGGCTTCGAAGAGGCCGCCGCGTTGGGTCTGGTGTACCAAACCTCCCACGTCGCGCTCATTCACCGGGCGAACCTTCGTGAGGGCGAGACCTTGCTCGTGCATGCGGCTGCCGGTGGCGTCGGTCTCTCTGCCGTGCAAATCGGGGTGGCGATCGGGGCCAAGGTCATCGGGACCGCGGGCAGCGCCGACAAGATCGACCTCGTGAAGCAAAACGGTGCGGACGCAGTCATCAATTACCGCGAGGAAGACTGGGTGGAGCGGGTCGCGGAGCTGACTGGCGGGCGCGGTGCCGACGTCATCTACGATCCGGTGGGAGGAGACACGTTCGACAAGTCGCTGAAGTGCATTGCGTTCGAGGGCCGGTTGTTGGTCATCGGTTTTGCAAGTGGCACCATTCCTTCGGCACGGATGAATCGGGTGTTGCTCAAGAACGTCTCGTTGGTAGGGCTGCATTGGGGCCTCTATTTCAAAGAGAATCCGCAGGTGCTTCACGACGCACAAGAGGCCCTCTTCGATCTCTACGCTCAAGGGAAAATTGCCCCTTTGGTATCTGCCACGTACCCGCTCGAACGGGCCAGTGCCGCGTTGCTCGCGCTCGGCAGCGGGAAGACCACGGGCAAAGTGGTCTTGATTCCCTAGGCGTCCCGATTGGGGTCGTCCGCGAGCGCTTCCTCGCAGCGATCGATCACGGCATCGATGATCCCGCGATGGTCACCCAGAGGTGGCGCCATCACGAAAGAGACGCCGGCGTGGTTCTTCGCGGCCTCGGCCACGAGCCGCGGCAAGTCTTCGGTGACGTGGCGGCCGGGTGCGAGCATGAAAGGGTGAACGACGACGGTGCTCGCTCCATGCTCCACGCAACGAGCAAAGCCCTGGGCGATGGTCGGCTCCGCGATTTCCATGTGCGCGAGCTCCACGATGGCAT
>CAZBWQ010000035.1:22160-23648 GCA_964495565.1 uncultured Sandaracinaceae bacterium
ACGTACGACCCACCGAACAAGTTGACGTGAACCAACAATGGATAGAGTTGGTAGAGAGAAACGCGAGCCGTTGCGTCGGGTGCCAACGGCCACGTCTCCTCGTAGGCGGAGAAGACGCGCTCGCCGAAGCCGCCGAAGAGGCGCATCATGGCGAGGTCGACCTCGCGGTGCCCACCATAGACCGCAGGATCGATCAAGCAGGGGCGCCCGACATCATCGACGTGCAAGTTGCCGCCCCAGAGGTCTCCATGCAGTCGCGAGGGGAGCTCGTCGGAGGCCGCGAGCTCGGGCAGCTTTTGCCGGAGCACCTCGAAACGTGCGCCGGTTGGTTGGTCGATCAGCCCTCGATCGCGAGCGAGTCGCAATTGCGGCTCCAGCCGCGAGCTCCAGTAGAAGCTCGGCCAGTCCGGGGCGACCTCGTTCGATTGCGGCAGCCGTCCGATGTAGTTGTCGTAGTCGAGCCCGAACTCCGGAGCGCCGAAGGCATGCATCGCGGCCAGCGATCGGCCGAGCTCCTCGTCGAAATCGGCGCGTCGCTTCGCTGGGCTCACGAGCTCGAGGGCCAAATACGCGGGCCGGGCGTCGGAGACGCTGAGGACCTTCGGAACGCGAATGGCGTTCGTCTCTTCGAGCCAGCGAAGACCCATGGCTTCGGTGCCGAACATGCCGTCCGGCGGATTCGGGTGGGTCTTGACGAAGATCGAGCTGCCATCCCGCAAAAAAACCGCGAAGGCCTCGTTGATGTCGCCGCCGCCGAGCGGCTTCGTTTGGCGGATGGCGACCCCGAGGCGCTGCTCGAGGGCGGCCTGCAGGACCTCACGCATGGTCATAGCCCGTGGCGTTCCCGGATGTGCTCCAACAGGCCGAGGCAGGCGGCTTCGCAGATGTCGAGCACCGTTTCGAAACCGTCGCCGCCCCCGTAGTACGGATCCGGCACCTCCGAACGCGGGGGGGACGCAGGATCGAAGTCACGAAGAAGACGAATCTTGCCCTTGGCTTCCTCGTGGGGCGCAAGCTCGTGCAGATCGGCGAAGTTCGACAGGTCCATCGCGATCACGTAATCGAAGTAATCGAAATCCTCGGTTCGGACCGTCCGCGCGCGTCCGCGCACCTCGATGCCCCGCCGTTTGGCTGCATTTGCGGCTCTGCGGTCTGGTGGATGCCCCACGTGCCAGTCGCCGGTCCCGGCACTGTCGATTTCGACGTGCTCGATGAGCGCTTCGGCCTGCAACAGACGCCGCATGGTGGCTTCTGCCGTGGGCGATCGGCAGATGTTTCCGAGACAGACGAAGCAAACACGTACGGCCATGGCTACGGTTTCAACAAGACCTTTCCGACGTTCTTGCCGGCCTCGATGTACGCATGCGCATCGGCCGCATGATCGAAGTCGAAGACGCGATCGACGTGGGGCTCGATCGCCCGGTTTCGGTAGAGATCCAACAGGGACTGAAACGCTTGGCCGATCATCTCGCGTTCTTTCCACAAGTG
>CAZBWQ010000035.1:23748-37678 GCA_964495565.1 uncultured Sandaracinaceae bacterium
GTGCCGACCCCTCCTGCAGCCTGGTGAACCAGGACGTGGTCGCCCGGCCTCACTCGAAACACGTTGAAGAGCATGTGGTAGGCGGTCAGGTAGTTGACCGGCATCGCCGCAGCGTGCTCGAAGGACATCGTTTCCGGCATCTCGAAGGCCTGGGACGCATCCACGCAGACCGTATCGGCGTAGCCGCCGAATCGGGTCATCGCCACGGCCCGCTGTCCCACCTTGGAAGGATCCACGCGCGCGCCGACCGCATCGATCATGCCCGAAATCTCGTAGCCCACTACCATCGGGGGTGGCGGCGCATCCCGATAGAGCCCCTGGCGCGCCATGATCTCTGCGAAGTTGATCCCCGATGCGCGGACACGAATCCGGACTTCGTTCGCGCCCGGCTCCGGATCCGGCGCGCTGCGAACTTCCAAGACGTCAGGCTCTCCATATTTCGGGATCCATACCGCCTTCATGATCCACGCGTACCGCCGACCGAAACGATGTCAAGCTACGAGCGCACGTGCTAGGCTGCCGCCATGGACGTCGTCCTCGCGCCGGATATCTACGTCAACGCTTCCATCGCCCTCGGCTCGGCGCCCGAGCGTGCGGTCCGCCGTGCGCTCGGCGGCCAAGGCAAAGCCAAAGCGTCTGCATGGGTCCTCGAACGAATCGAGTCGATGCTTCACGCGCTTCCGCAGTTCAAGGACCAAGCGGTCGTCCAGCAGATGCAAACCATTCGCGGGCTCGTCGACATCGTGGACGAGAAGGAATTCTTCATCGAGGATTGGGATCGAGCGCTGGTCTCCCTCGCCCGTGCGGCTGGCGTCCGGCGAGTTCTCACCGATCATCCCGACCTGCTCGCGGCCGAAACCTCGGACGGGGTCGAATTCGTGTCTTCCGAGCGCTGGCTCCTGGAGCAGACGAAACCCCCACCCCCACCTGGCGCCTCTCCCCGCAACGAAAAAGGGCTGCCTTGAGCGACCCGCGGTGACGCTGCTAGAGACCGACCGATGTCCGGATCCTTCCTTCCGCAACGCGACGAGATCAAACGGCGCCTCGAGGGCCGCTACGTCGGAGCAGTGCCGCACAACCGCGCGTTGAGCCTGCGCGTGGCGGACTACCGGCCCGAGCACCTGTCTTTGGCGCTTCCCTACCGTGAGGACTTAGTCGGAAATCCCGAGACGGGCGTGCTGCACGGAGGGTGCATCACGAGCCTCATCGATGCGACCTGCGGAGGCGCAGTCATTCTTTCTTTGGCGGCGCCCCGCCGAATCGCGACCTTGGACCTGCGCATCGACTACGTGCGTCCGGCTTTGCCGCATCAAGAGGTCATCTGCGATGCCCATTGCTACAAGGTCACGCGCCACGTGGCCTTCGTGCGGGCCTCCGCACACCACGGCGAAAAAGCAAACCCCATCGCGACGGCTTCCGGGACTTTCGTCGTATTTCGGGACGAACCCCGCGGCGATGACGAGGAGGCGCAGTGAGTCTTCGCGATGCCGTGGTCGCGGTCCGGGAGACGGGCGACTTCACGCCTTTGCAGGAGGCGATTCCGTATGCCCGCTTCATGGGCATCACTGCCGAGCTCGTGGATGGTGACGTGATCTCTCGCATGCGGTACTCGGATCATCTAGTCGGCAATGCATCGGTTCCCGCCTTGCATGGCGGCACGCTCGGCGCGCTCTTGGAGTCAGCGGCGATTTTCAAGTTGCTCTGGCACGGCGAAACGACGGCCGTGCCGAAGACGATCAACATCACCGTCGAGTACCTCCGAGGCGCCCGTCCTCGAGACGTGTTGGCGAGGGCGGAATTTACCAGGCGCGGGCGTCGGGTCGCCAACGTTCGTGTGTTCGCATGGCAGGATGATCCCGACGAGCCCGTAGCGTTGGCCACGGCGCACTTTCTGTTGGCCCAGGACTGACTGCTCGCATGGACCCCATTCCCATTCACGGCCTCACCAACGCCGAGATCGTGGAACAAGCACGACGAATCCTTCCACGTGGTCACGGTGTCGCTCGCCGCATCCACCGTCAGGTGATGCGCGAGGGGCGCTTTTGCCCGGAGAGCTTCGGTTTGGGCGTCGAGGCAACCCGCGCGTGGCGTGCCCGATTCTCGTTCGAGCTACCGGAGATCGTCGGGCTGCGCTCCGATCGAGGCGAGCAAGGAGCGACCGACAAGATGGTCCTCCGGCTTCGAGACGGCCTCGAGGTCGAAACCGTTCGCATTCCGATGGGTCGGGGTCGCTACACCTTGTGCGTGTCCAGTCAGGTGGGTTGCAAGATGCGATGCGCCTTCTGCGAGACGGGCCGCATGGGCTTGCTGAGGCATCTGCGAGCCGACGAGATCATCGCTCAATTGCTGGTGGCGAGGCACCGTCTGGGTTGGTCGATCCGCAACGTGGTCTTCATGGGCATGGGAGAGGCCCTCGACAACGCCGACCAAGTGATCCGAGCGCTTCGTGTTCTGAATGACGAAGCCGGCTTGGCCATTGGGCAGGAGCGCATCACGATCTGTACGGTCGGCCACGTCGAGGGAATTCGCAGGCTCGATCAAGAGGGCTTCAAGCGACTGAATTTGTCGATCAGCCTGAACGCGAGCTCCGACTACCTTCGAAGTGAGCTGATGCCCATCAACCGCCGGACGAATCTGGCTACTCTCCAGCGCGCACTGTCGGCTTATCGGCCACGTCGCAATTTCGCGCTCGGCGTCAACTATTGTCTCATGCCGGGCATCAACGACACCCGTGACGATGCTCGTGCGATCGCAGACTTCTGCGCGCCTCTGGGCCGCGTCTTGGTGAACGTCATCCCTTACAATCCCGGTTCGCTGCCGCTTTGCCGAGCGCCCGAGGAAGACGAGATCGAGCGGTTCATCGGCTGGTTGCGCGAGGACGGTCTTCCCGTGCGAGAGCGAGTGACGAAAGGGCGAGGCGTGATGGCTGCATGCGGTCAGCTCGGAAACCTCGGCCTCCGAAAGCGCCAAAGCGCCTAGTCATTGCCCGCGCTTCTTGCCGCGATACCGGACGCGAATGGGAGTGCCTCGAAACCCGAAGCGCTTCCGGATCTGATTCACGACGTAGCGCTGATAACTGAAGTGAACCCCTTTTGGCTCGTTGGTCATGACGACGAAGGTCGGCGGAGCCACACCGACCTGGGTGACGTAGTAGAGCCGTACGGCACGATGATGCATCGTCGGAGGTGGGTGCTTCTCCAGGACTTCCTCGAAGAAGCGATTGAGCTCCGCCGTGCTGATTCGCTTTCGATGCTCGGTCACCGCATCTTCGACTCGGCTCAACAGCGTCGAGACACCACGGCCTTCGAGCGCGCTGACCGTCACCAGCGGAGCCCAAGGCACGAATGCGAGAATCTCTCGGGTCCGGTCCATCGCGTTTTTCAGTTGATCGCGCGTCAGCAAATCGACTTTGTTCAGCGCGATCACGAGCGCCCGGCCCCGATCGTGCGCGAGGCCCGCAATCTTCGCGTCTTGCTCTCCGACTCCGGCGCGTCCATCGATCATCAGCACGACGACATCCGCTCGTTCGATCGAGCGGATCGCCTGAATGACACTCAAGCCTTCCACCCCTTTTTTCTTCACGCTTCGCTTTCGCCGGATGCCTGCGGTGTCGATCAGGATCAGCCGAGACCCGTCTCGTTCGACCAAGGTGTCGATGCTGTCGACGGTCGTTCCCGGGCGGTCGTCGACGAGCTGTCTCTCCTCGCCGCAGAGGCGGTTGACCAAGGAAGACTTGCCCGCGTTGGGCCTGCCGATGATCGCGACCCGTGGCACGTCCAACTCGGGTTCCTCGAGCTCGATTTCGTCCGGGAGCTTCCGGGCGATCTCTTCCTCGAGCTCACCGATGCCACGACCGTGGAGCGCCGACACGGTGAGGATGGATTCGATTCCCAACTCGTAATACGAGACCGCGGACTGCGCCTTCTTTGGGGAGTCGGCTTTGTTCGCGACGAAGATGACCGGCTTGCCTGCGTCTCGCAGCAGCGCGACGGCCTCCCGATCGGCTGGCAGTGGGTCCACCGTGGCGTCAACGACGCAGATCACGACGTCACATTCTTCGAGGGCCAACCTGACCTGGCTCGCGATCCCCGCCTTCATCGGATCGTCACTTTCGGGGTCGAAACCCCCCGTATCGATCAACACGTAGTCGCGGCCGAGGGCAAAGGCATCTGCGTAATGTCGGTCTCGGGTCACCCCTGGCACGTCTTCCACGATGGCGATGTGTTGGCCCACCAAACGATTGAACAACGTGCTCTTGCCGACGTTCGGGCGTCCGACGATGGCGACGAGTGGCCTGCCGGAAACCGAGCCGGCCGGCCGGCGTGCGAGCTCGCGGCGGGAGATCATGATCGTTCTTCCTTGATCGCGAGCTGGCGGGCCTTCACCGGGTCGCGTGTCCACCCGGGCACCACTTTGACCCAGAGCCGGAGATAGACCTTTCGGCCCAACAAGCTCTCGATCTGGTTGCGGGCTTCGGTGCTGATCTTCTTGATGGTGTCCCCTCGGTTTCCGATCACGATGGCCTTGTGGCTCGGCTTCTCGACGATGAGCGTGCCTTCGATTCGAACCAGACCGTCCTCTTCGCGGTAGCTATCGAGCTCGCAAGCGATTCCGTAGGGCACCTCTTGACGCGTGTTTAGCATGGCGGCTTCCCGGATCAGCTCGCTCACGAAGAACCTCTCGGGTCGGTCGGTCAGGAAGTCCGAATCGTAAAGCAGTCCCACCGGAAGATTCGAACGAATCTCGCCGATGAGCGCGTCGAGGTTGATGCCGCGGGTGGCCGATATCGGAACCACCGCTGCGAAGGGCCGCTCTTCACGATAGCGTTCGATGAACGGCAACAAGAGCTCTTTGTGCTTGAGCCGATCGACCTTGTTGACGGCGAGAATCACGGGCACCTCGACACCTGCCAGAGCTTCGAGCGCCTCGCGATCCTTGGGGTGAACCGCCGTGGGCTCGCGCCCCTTTGGGGCCTCCGTCACGAAAAGAACGCAATCGCAGTCCGTCAGGCCTTCCTTGGCGCTGTCGCTCAGCACGCGCCCGAGGGCGCCCCTCGGACGCTCGAGCCCCGGTGTGTCGACGAACGCCACCTGCGTCGGTGGATCATTGGAGACGTAAACGGCGAGCACGCAAGACCGCGTCGTTCCCGGTCGCGGTGTCGCGATCGCCATCTTTTGTCCGACGATCGCATTCATCAAGGTCGACTTCCCGACGTTCGGGCGACCCACGATGGCACAGCGTCCGCCACGAGGCACGTCATCTTCACGTTCGACCGCTGGCATGGGCCGGAGTGTAGCGGCGCGCTGCGGACGATCGAGGCGGCGAACGTGGCTCCTCGAGGGCCTCTGCGCTATGCTCGCGGCCACCATGCGCAGGTTTACGCTTCGTTTCTTGTGGCTTTCGTCGATTGGCGCGCTGTTCTTTGGTTGCACGGGCGGCGAAGGCACCACCTGTTTTCAAGACGACGAGTGCGATAGCCCGTACATCTGTTGTCACGTGGGAAGCCCCTTCACGCAGGGCTCCTGCGAGACCGAAGAGGTCTGTGAAGAGCTCCAAGGCGGAACCGGGGGCACGGGTGGCACGGGTGGCACGGCCGGTACCGGCGGCGTCGCCGGAGCTGGTGGCACGGGCGGCGTTGGCGGTACGGGAGGTGCCGGCGGCGCAGGCGGCATGGGCGGCTCGGCCGGTGGTGGTGGCGCAGGCGGCGCTGGCGGCGTCGGTGGTGCGGGCGGCACCGCGGGTGGCGGCGGCGTTGGCGGCGCAGGTGGCGTCGACGCATTCACCGGCTTCACGTTCGACGGCGGCGTCGGATTTTAGCGTGTGATGAAGCCCGTCGCGCTGGCCGTGCTTCTTCTGGGCGTTGCGCCCGGTGTACGCGCACAGAGCGCTGATGCGTCATCCGAATTGGCGCCGTCGCCCTCCGCAGACGAGCTCGAGAGCCTGCTTGCCGATCCGGGCACGACCGCGCAGCAGGCCTATCGCGCTGGCGTGCGGTCGTTCGAAGCAGCTCGCTACGCGGAGGCGGAGCGTGCCTGGCTACGGGCTCATGCGATCGGGGGTGATCCGACGCTCCTAGTCGCCGTCGCCGACGCGCGAACCCGTCGAGGCGACGAGCCGGGTGCGGTGGAGGCGCTGCGGGAGTATCTCGAACGCCGACCCGATGCGCCCGATCGAGCGGCCATCGAGGCGCGAGTCGCCGCCCTTTTGCAGGCTCCCGGCCAGTTGATCATTCGTTCGCGGGAGCCTGGAAAGGGAATTTTGCTCGACGGTGCTCCAACCCGCAGGACGACGCCTGCCGCGATCGAGGTCGAGCCCGGCTCCCACACGGTCGTCGTGGCGGGGGAGGACGGCTGGGTGGGGGAGAAATCGGTCCAGATCGGATACGGCGAGGTGAAGGAGCTCGACTTTGCACCCGAGCAGCCGAGCGACCTGATGATCGAGCAAGCCGCCGAAGCCGAACGGGCAGCGCAAAGAGATCGCGAAGCCGAAAGACGCATGGTTCGGCGCGCCGTCATTGCGACGGGCGCCATCGCAGCCGGCGCCTTGATTGCCGGCACGACGCTTCGTGTCGTGGCCGACCGGGGTGAGCAGAGCGACGAAAAGCACGAACGTCTCACCGTGTTTTCCAACGTGGCGTTCGGCCTGTCCGCGCTCTCGGCCGTCACTTCTTTCACCCTCTTCATGACGCATCGGAATGGCCGGCCGGTCAATCGCGATACCGCGGCGCTGCGCATCGACGTTCGCGGGGCCGGTGCCTCGGCGACGGTCAGGTTCTGACTCAGCGCTCGTGTGCGAACGCGGTTACCGGCCCATCCGATGCACGCGCGTTCGTAGGGATCGCATCACCGCGAGCTGGGTGGCCGCGACGAAACCGTGGGAGAAGTAGGTATTGCCGGCGATCAGCTTTCGAATGAGCTTCGGCGAGTCCGCGGGGTCGAACATAGCCCAGGCGATCACGCCAGCTTCCCCGTTTCGATAGCGGTGTGTATCGAAGCGCCATCGACCCTTCGACAGCGTTCCGGAGATCCCGTCGACGGAGATCACGGTCGGGCTCGTTCGGAGCACCATTTCGCCGCCGACGTGCAGGAGCGGAATCGGGATCTTCCACGAAAAGCGGGTGCCCGCGGACGTGCGCTCGGTCACCTCGGCGCAGGTTCCATGCAGCAGAGACTTCCCGAACTCTTCCGGATTCGACATCACGCGACGAACGCGACTCACGCTGGCACCGGATCGGCCGAGGACCACCACTCGTTGCATGGTATCGCCGTCCAAGTCCATGAGCACCAGGTCTCCGCGCGCGAGCAACGAAGAGAGCGCCTCCATGTCCACGTCGGGTCGGACCAACGGTTTCGTGCGGTAGACGCCATTCACGTGCGTGCCAGCTCGACGCTCGGCTTCCGACTTGACTTCGAGCAGCGTGACCATCGCCACGGCCACGTTGATCGTGCGATTGACCGAGTTTCCTTCCGACGAAAGCTGACGGGTGATGTAATTCGCATCCCGCATGTCGAGCCGAGACGAGAAGACCACCAACGATCGATTGGGGCTTTCGGGATACACCCGCCACATCACCCGTCCGATTCCGAGCTCTCCCCCGAGCGTGCGGATGTCGAATCGGTACCCGTGGTCGGTGCTTCCGGGATACGACGTCATCACGTTCCGTCCGCTCATCGAGAAGAGGGTCACGCCCCACGTCCAGTCGAAGGCCGTCATCTCGCCTTGGACCGAGCGAACGTCGACCGACGTCAGGGCGGTCATGAAGCGTGGATACTCGGTAGGCTTCCCGATCACCTCGGCGACGATCGTGGCGGGGGCGTGAATGCGGGCCGCGTAGATGACGGCCGGCAGATCGGTTTGGCGATTGTTGAACTCGGTCAGAAGGACCGGACCCTGGTCGAGGTAGGGGGCGAGCAGCTCCCGCTCTTCCGGGCTCAGCGTTCCCAGCCTCGCCGCCGTGGCATCGACCTGGCCGGCCCGACTCTCGGCGAGCGCGGTGCTCGACACCGCCATGAGGATGAGAGCTGCGAAAAGCGTACGCATGTCCGTTGGACGATCTGATTTGCGGATTCTTCACCGGCGGCCCAAAAAGGGCAGGGAGGGCCGAGACGTGCGCGCCAAGAGCCAATGGACGCCGGGGAGCATCGTATTGTGGCTCATCGCGGCCATCCTCGCGACCCTCGTGGTGTGCTCCGAGCTGCCACCCCCACCGGACGAAGCCGATGGCACGGCGGGAACGACCGTGGAATTCGACATCGTGGAATGAGCGGAGATCACGGCCATCCGGCCCGGTTCCGCCCTCCCCAAGCCTCTGCTTGACCCTTCCCTCGCGCCGACCTTTACTAACGCCATGCAGATTTTCATCGACACGGCAGACATCGAGGAGATTCGCGACGCAGCCGCCATGGGTGTGATCGACGGGGTGACGACCAATCCTTCGCTGGTCGCAAAGACCGGCCGCCCGTTCAAAGACGTGCTGGTGGACATCTGCGAGGTGGTGGACGGACCGATTAGCGCCGAGGTCGTGGCGACCGACTACGACGGGATCCTCAAGGAAGCGCGGGAGCTCGCCGCCATGCACGAGAACATCGTGGTCAAGGTCCCGCTGATCGCCGAGGGCCTGAAGGCCGTGCGAACGCTCGCCGACGAAGGAGTTCGCGTCAACGTCACCTTGTGCTTCAGCCCGACCCAGGGTCTGCTGGCCGCCAAGGCGGGCGCGACGTACGTCAGCCCGTTCGTGGGGCGGGTCGACGACATCAGCGGCAGTGGCATGGAGCTCGTGGAGCAGCTGGTGCGGATCTACGACAACTACGGCTTCGAAACCCAGGTGCTCGCCGCGAGCATTCGTCACCCCGTGCACGTCGTTCAGGCGTCGCTCATCGGGGCGCACGTGGCAACCATTCCACACAAGGTGATTCACCAACTTCTCAAGCATCCTCTCACGGACATCGGCTTGGAGCGGTTCCTCGCAGACGCCAAAAAGATTCCGAATGGGTAGGTCAGAGCGCTTCGCGAACCTCAGCGCGAGTCACGCATGCGACCTCGAGTCCTCGTCGTTTACAAGAAGAGCACCTACCAGCGGTACGTAGGGCGCGCACAGGAGCGGCTCGAGGAGCTGATCGAAAAGCACGACATCTCCGTCGAGGGGCTTCTTCACGAGCACGAGATTCATCAAGAGACGTTGCGTCGCGCCAAGAAGGCCTTGCGCGCGCTCGGCGCTCGCGCGGTGCTTCGCTATCGCCCAGAGCCTCTCCCCGACGAAGGATCGTGGGACCTCATCGTGACTCTCGGCGGCGACGGCACCTTGCTTTGGGCCTCGCATCTCGCCGACTCTTCGACGCCGATGCTGGCCATCAACAGTGCTCCCGACACCAGCGTCGGCTACTTCTGCGCGGGAAACGGTCACAACGTCGATGAAGTCTTGGCAGCAGCTTTGGCGGGGCGCTTGAAGTCGAGTCGTTTGGCGCGCATGCGCGTGGATCTCAACGACGAGATCATCTCGACGCGCGTTCTCAACGATGCGCTCTTTTGTCACGAGAGCCCGGCGGCGACCTCGCGCTACATTCTCGAGTATCACGGCGAGCGCGAGCGACAGATGTCGAGCGGCGTATGGGCAGGCCCCGCGGCCGGCTCGACCGCCGCCATTCGATCTGCGGGCGGCAAGGTGCTCCCCATCGGATCACAGCGTTTGCAATTCGTGATTCGGGAGCCGTATCACGGCGTGCAAGAGAAATATCGACTGACCAAAGGCATGGTGTCCCCAGGCGAAGATCTCAAGATCACCAGCCGCATGACCAAGGGCTGCATTTTCCTCGATGGGACGCAGAAGGTACATGCCGTCGGAATCGGGGATCAGGTTCGTCTCACTCTTTCCGAAGAGCCTCTGACGCTGCTCGGCTTGGATCGCCGTGCCGACGGTTCCTCCTCCGCGGCTCCCTTTAAGGAAGTTGACCACTGAAATCACCGGGCGGTAGGTAGTTCCCGTGCTACCCCAACGCACCCACGTCGCACTGAGCGTTTGGCCTCTGCTGGGGCTCCTCCTGCTCGAGACCATGCGGATGTGGCCCGCTCTCGACGGTGCCCCGTCTTTTGCGGCCGCATCTCCGACCAGCTGGTGGTCGCTCGTGGCGTGGACGTCCGTGGTCGGTGTGCTGCTCGTGGCCTACGTCCGGGGGTGGGCCATGCTCGGGCGCGCGGCCACGGCTTCGGGAGCGCTCCCATACCGCTCGGTCGGCTGCCGTCGACTGCAGGGCTTCGCCGGAGGTCTGGCGTGGGCGTTGGTGACCGCGCACGTCGTGCTTCGATGGGCCATGACCCTGCGCGCGGGTCCGGTCGCGCTGAGCCATTACGAGATCTTGCGAGGATACCTGTCGAAGCCACCCGTGCTCGCGTTTTACCTGATCGGCCTCGCCAGTATCGGTCTCTTCCTCTCCCAGGGCATCGCGGCGTCCTTTCGCGCCTGGGGCTACGGGACTCGTCCGGAAAGTTCGCTCCGGCTCGAAATCGGTTGTACCGTCGGCTCAGCCGCACTGATGCTCGTCGTGATCAACGTCTTGAGTCATTTCGTGACGGGCCGAGCCTATTGGAGTCCGTCGTGAGCGTCGCTCGGATCTACGCCATCGCCCTCAACACCTACCGCGAGGCGGTCCGGGACAAGATTCTGTTCGGTGTCTTGGTGCTGGCGGCCGCCGTCTTGGCGCTCACCTTGGCGCTCGGAGAGCTCTCCCTGGACCAGCAGATGCGAGTCGTCACCGACCTCGGGCTCGCCTCCATCTCGCTCTTCTCCGTGGTGATCGCCATCTTTTTGGGCTCGTCGCTGCTCTACAAGGAAATCGAGCGGAAGACGCTCTACGTCATTCTTCCGAAGCCGATTGCGCGCTTCGAGTTTCTGCTCGGAAAGTACTTCGGCATCGTCGCGACCAGCGGAGTCTTCGTCGCCATCATGGGCGCACTCTTGTTGTTGGTGACCGCGATCCAAGCCGGTGCCTCCACGGTGCTGATCGTTTCCGTGGCTGTGGCCCTCGGCCTCGTTCTCGCCGTCGCCTTCCTGCTTTCGCGGGACCGCACGCTGGTGGTTCCGCTCTGGTCGCTCACGGCGTTGGTTGCTACGGCCTGGTTGTGCTCGACCGTCGAGGTGGAGCTGTTCCGGCTCTTGGCTTCGTTCGTGCTCAATCTTGGTGAGGTGCTGATCCTCGCAGCAGTCGCTCTTTTGTTTTCGTCTTTTTCGACGCCTTTCCTCACCGGCGCCTTCACCTTCGGCGTCTGGCTAGTCGGTCGTGCGGCACACGACATGGTTGCGATGAAGACTCGCGTGCTCAGCCCCGCCATGAAGACGCTCCTGCGTTGGCTTGCTGAAGTCGTTCCGAATTTCAATCTCTTCGTCCCGGGTCGAAGCACGTTGATCAGCAAGTCGGTCGAGCTGGGAAACCCACTCACGTACGTGCTCACGTCGATGGGCTATGCAGCGCTCTACGCGACCGTGACGCTGGTCATCGCGGCCTTGATCTTCCGTCGACGGGACTTCCTGTGAGCTCCCCGTGGAAGCGATCGGCTCTCGCCGTCATCGGGGTCGTCTCCCTCGCGCTCGTGCTGGCTTTGGGGCGGGCGGTCGTGGAATCACGTGCAGAGCTGGCCGCGGCGACCGCGTACCACGAAAAGGGTGACTTGCCGCGCGCCATCGAGCACTACCGGCGGGCGCTCCGGTGGACCTTCCCGTGGAGCCCTTACGTCGAGCTTGCCATGGCCGGCCTCGAGGCCCGGGCAGCGGAGGCGGAGAGCCAAGGCGAGGTAGCCCTGGCTTTGCTGGCGTGGCGTTCGCTTCTCGGGGGGCTTTCGGCGACTCACTCCTTCTTCCGACCACATCACGCCGCCGCCTCCCGCGCCAAAGATCACATCGCACGGCTGATGGCCCTCCCGAGCCATCACGAAAGTGACGCAATCGACGGCACCGCGCTCGATCCGACGAAACATGCCCGAGAAGCTCGCCGGACCTTGGACTCCGACATCCGCCCCGATCCGTTCTGGGGGACCATGCTGCTCGTGGGTTTCACCGTTTGGATCGCATCGCTCGTCCAATTGGCGCGTCGTGCTTTCGACGAAGAGGGCCACTTTCGGTGGGAGTCCGCGCGTGCGCCATCGTGGGCCGCCTTCGCCGGGCTCCTCGTGTTCGTTTTGGGCCTGTCCTTCGCTTGAAGTTGCCCGTAGCCCGGCCCCGGGGTAACAGGGCGGCGTGGACTCCATCGAAATCGTCGGGGGAAATCGGCTGGTGGGCGACGTGCCGATCAGCGGTGCGAAGAACGCCGCATTGCCGATCATGACGGCTGCTCTATTGGCCGATGGCGAGCACGTGTTTCGCAACGTTCCCAATTTGCGCGATGTGCACACGATGACACGTCTACTCGGGCGGCTCGGCGTGCGGGCCGAGCTGCGCGAAGGCGAAGTCCACGTCACGTCGAGCGGTGACATCGAGCCGACCGCGCCGTACGAGCTGGTCAAGCAGATGCGTGCTTCGGTTCTCGTCCTCGGGCCGTTGGTGGCTCGCTGTGGCCGGGCGATCGTCTCCCTCCCGGGCGGTTGTGCCATCGGAGCCCGTCCGATCGACCAGCATCTCAAAGGACTTTCGGCCATGGGCGGTCGTGTGGAGCTTCACCACGGATACGTCGAGGTCACCGTTCCCAGCGGACGGTTGCGGGGAGCCGAGGTCACGCTCGATTTTCCGACACACACCGGAACCGAGAACCTGATGTGCGCGGCCGCGCTGGCGCAAGGACGGACGACCCTTTCGAACTGCGCGCGTGAGCCCGAGGTCGAAGAGCTCGCGAGGGTGTTGAACAAGATGGGTGCACGCATCGAAGGAGCCGGCACCTCGGTGATATCGATCGAAGGGGTAGACTCTCTGCATCCGGTCGATCATGCGATCATGCCCGACCGGATCGAGGCCGGCACCTTCATGGTGGCCTCCGCCGTCACGGCTGGTGACCTGCTTCTCCGAGGGATCGGCTTCGAGCCGCTCGAGGCGGTGATCGCGAAGCTGCGCGAAGCGGGCGCCGTCATCGAGCGCGAGGGCAACGGCATTCGAGTCGTAGGGTCCGATTTCATCCGTCCGACCGACGTGATCACGCAACCTCACCCTGGGTTTCCCACGGACATGCAAGCGCAGCTCATGATGCTGATGTGTCTGGCCCGAGGCACCAGCCGGATCACCGAGACGGTCTTCGAAAACCGCTTCAT
Source organism: uncultured Sandaracinaceae bacterium (assembly GCA_964495565.1). GTDB lineage: Bacteria > Myxococcota_A > Polyangia > Polyangiales > Houyiibacteriaceae > SG8-38. Next base: position 36,976 of record CAZBWQ010000035.1, read on the forward strand.
GCACGTCTCCGAGCTCAACCGCATGGGAGCCGACATTCAAGTCAACGGTCGGACGGCCACCGTACGGGGTGTCGACAAGCTGGAGGGCGCGGAGGTCATGGCGACGGATCTGAGGGCCAGCGCTTCTCTCGTGCTGGCAGGTCTGGTTGCAGAAGGCACGACCCACGTTCGACGGGTGTATCATCTCGATCGGGGCTATGAGCAGATCGAGAAGAAGCTTGCGCCGCTCGGCGCTCGGATTAGACGGGTAGCTGGAAATGCGTAGACGCAATCGGGACACCGTGGTGATCGCCGTGCCCAAGGGCCGGATTCTCGATCCGCTGAGCGAACGTTTGCAGCGGGCATCGATCCCCACCTCCGCGCTGACTGCCAACAGCCGCAAGCTCGTTCGTGAGGATCCGGAAGCTGGGCTCAGCTACCTGTTGTTGAAGCCCGACGACGTCCCCACGTACGTCGAATACGGGGCTGCCGACCTCGGCATCGTCGGTCGGGACGTCCTGATGGAACGCAACTACGACGTGCTCGCACCCGTCGATCTCGAGATCGGGCAGTGTCGAATGATGGTGTGTGGGCTCCCCGGCGAGAGCCTCTCCGGAGAGCGGGGTCGGCCCTTGCGCGTCGCTACGAAGTTTCCACACATCGCCGAGCGCCACTTTCGTTCCAAAGGCATGCCCGTCGAGCTGATTTTCTGCCAAGGCTCGGT
>CAZBWQ010000036.1:0-37476 GCA_964495565.1 uncultured Sandaracinaceae bacterium
CCGAACGCCGCTGCGGCGGCGGTCGAGGCCCTCGTGTGCATCGGGGGCGGACGTGCGGAGAAGCTGCTCACCGAGAAGCTCGCGACGGCAGACCTGTTCGTTCGGATTGCCGTGGTGGAAGGGCTCACGCGGTTGGGTACCCGCGTTCATTGGGAGGCTCTCGCGCCTGCCGTAGACGACGCGATCGTCCGGCGAATTTCGGCCGAGCTCTTGGGCCGCACCGGCGACTCGCGGGCTCTCGAGTTTCTGCTCGAGCTCGCCACGGACGCATCGCCCCAGACCTCCTCCGCGGCGCTGCGCGCGCTCGACGAGCTCGTCAGGCTCTCGGCGTCGGAAGCGACTTCGCTGGTCGATCGCATTCGGGCGTCCACGGACTCTTTGCGACGCGCGGTGTACGAAGCTCTTCTTCACGGGGATACGCCGACTCGTCAAGCAGCCGCGCATCTCGCGGTGGCGTGCCGGGACGAAAGCTCGCTCGAAGCCGTTCTTCAAGCGATCGCTGACGACGTCGCCAGCCCGGAGACTGTCGAAGCCCTGGAATCATGGGGGCCCTCGCTGATCGATCCGCTCTTGATGCAGCGGCGAAGCGAGCCGCGCGTGTGGGCCATCGCGCTGGAGCTCGCCGCGGAAGTCTGCCACCGCCTCGCCGACGGCGTCCCGGAAGCGACGCGCGATCGGTTGCGAAGCCTGATCGAGCGCGACCTTAGCGATCCGAACGATGCCGTCCGCGCCGCAGCGGCAGAGAGCTTGCGATGGTGGGGGGACGCACGGGACTGCCGCGCGCTGGTCGAGTGCCGCGACAGCTCGTCTCATTCGGTTCGCGCGGCGGCGATGCGTGCCTTGGAGGCTTTGGCCACCGATCGTCCGGACGCCGTGGAAACGGCGCTCGCGAAGGCCGATCTCGACGGGCCGGGAGGCGCCGATGTCGCTCGAATCCTCTCGCGTTTGGGGTCCGAGACGGCTCTTTGCCTGCTGAAACAGGGTCTACACAGCGGAAACCCGCGCACCCGGCGGGCAGCCGTGCAGGCGCTCGCGACCGTGGACGAGCCCGAGACTGCGCAGCTCGTCGGCTACGCGGTGGCCGACGAAGACATCGACGTCCAAATCGCCGCCGTACGAACGCTTGGCCAGATGGAGACACGCGAGGCCAATCACCCTCTCGGGACCGCACTCGATTCTCCGTTTCCGACGATTCGTGCCGAAGCCGCGTTGGCGCTCGGACGGCGCAGGGCGGTCGATTCGAAGGGACGAATTCGAGCGCTGCTGGTCGATGAAGAGCCGATCGTGATCGCGGCGGCGGTCGAAGCGCTTGCCTCGCTGGGCGAGCCGTCGGTGGCGGCGGACGTCGAGTGGGCTCTCGATCATTCGGACGACGAGGTGTTTCAGGCGGGGCTGCGAGCGGCGCGCACGCTTCGGGGGCCGGACGCAGAGCGCTTGTTGAGTCGAGGGCTTCAGCACCCGGCCTGGAACGTCCGCATGTTGGCCATCAACCTGCTCGTCGAGCTCGACACCGGCCGCACGCGAAACCTCTTGGTGCAGGCATTGACCAAGGAAACCGATTCGATGGTCCGGCACGCCATCGAGAGCGGGCTTCGGCACGGAGGGTAGTGACCTTGCTGCACGATGTCGGTCCGAGGCTCAATCTCCGAGATTTTCGGCTCATTCGAGATCGGATCAACCAGTTCTGCGGCATTCATTTCGCCGATGACTCGGCCTACGTCGTCGAGCGGCGTCTGCGAGACCGCCTTCGCGAGCTCGGGCTCGAAGACTTCGCGGAGTATTACCGATACCTACAGCATCACCCCCGAGCCGAATCGGAGCTCGAAGCAGCGGCCGAGGTCCTGACGACCAACGAGACCTACTTCTTTCGAGAGGCGTATCAGCTCCGCGCGTTTACGGACGAGATCCTGCCCGCCCTTCACGCTCGAGCTTCGTCGAGAGGCACCAAGAGGCTCGACATATGGAGCGCCGGATGCTCGAGCGGCGAGGAAGTCTACACGATCGCGATGCTCGTCGACGCGTCCGGGCTCTTCGAAGGGTGGGACGTGCGCATCTTCGGCAACGACATCTCGAGGAGAGTGTTGCGCAAGGCACGCAGCGCGACCTATGGGGGCGCCAGCTTTCGTGCCATGATCTCGGAATACGAGCGGTACTTCATCACCACGGACGAGGGGAAGCAAGTTCATCCGCGAATCCGTGCCATGTGCCACTTCGGCCATCTCAATCTGATGAACGAGCGCCGTGCGGCGATCGTCGGACGCGTCGACGTGACGTTCTGCCGGAACGTGCTGATCTACTTCGACGATGCATCCCGGCGCAAGGTGCTCGATACCATCTACCAGCGTTTGAATCGCGGCGGGTACTTGCTTCTGGGGCACAGCGAGTCGCTTCTTCATTCGGGCACGGCGTTCGAGATCGCGCAGCTCAACACGGACATCGTCTATCGACGACCGCTTCCGTACACGGCGTTGCCACCGAGGGGGCATTAGATGCGGGAGCTTCGTGGATTGGTGGTCGACGACTCTGCGTTGAATCGACGAACGATCGCCGCGATGTTGAGCGAGATTCCAGGAATTCAGCACGTCGACATGGCCATCGATGGCGCGGAAGCCCTTCGGATCGTCGAAGCGCAGCCACCGGACTTCATCACGCTCGACCTGGAAATGCCACGCCTCGATGGATTCGAGTTTCTTCAGCTCTTGATGGATCGACACCCTCTTCCCGTCGTCGTCGTTTCCGGCCGGTCGTCCAAGGAAAACGTATTCCGCGCGCTCGAGCTCGGCGCGATCGATTTCGTGGAGAAGCCACACGATCATGCAACGCCTTTGGAGAGCCTCAAAGCGCAGCTCGCCGAGAAGGTCCACGTCGTCAGGAAGCTGTCGCCGCTGGCACTCCACGAGAACGCGACCATGGGGAAGGACGCGGCCCTCCACCCGAGTCGGGCGGGCAAGCGGGCTCCCCAGGCGATCGAGCTCGAGAGGTCTCCGGCCAAGGTCGTCGTGATTGGAGCTTCGACCGGCGGCCCGAAGGCGTTGTTGACCTTGTTTCGATACCTCCACGAAGACATCGATGCCGCTTTCGTCATCGCACAGCACATGCCCCCGCGTTTCACGCGGACGTTCGCCGATCGACTCGATCGAAGTGGCGTCATACGAGTCTCCGAGGCCAAGCCCTACGAGCGGCTGGCTCGTGGTCATGCCTACGTTTGTCCAGGCGGCCAGTCGATCGAGATCGTGCCTGCCGAACGCGGGCCTGCTCTCCGCGTGGTCGATCCAGATGGGTCGCACTACGTTCCGTCGGTCGATCGGCTGTTTCGTTCGGCGGCTCGCGTGCTCCGCGATCGCGCCGTGGCCGTCGTGCTGACCGGCATGGGTGACGACGGTGCCCGAGGGGTCGCGGAGATCTCGAGGCGCGGTGGATCCGTCCTCATCGAAGCTCCCGAGATGGCCGTCGTATCGGGAATGCCGCTCGCTGCAAGCCGTGCCGCAGCTCGGCATCATTCCCTCGAGATATGGGCCCTGGGTGACATGTTGGTCGAGCTCGCTCGGCCGGGGGTGGGGTGAGATGCGAGCTTTGAGGGGCCTCCTTCCTGGCATACGATGATGCTGATGCGCCGTTACCGCTGCCTCGTCGTCGAGGATTCCGAGACCATGCGAAGCATGTTGGCGGAGTCCCTCGCTCGAATCCCCGGAATGGAGGTGGTCGAAGCGGACAACGGATTGGCCGGGATCCGCGCGCTCGCGATGGAGCGATTCGACCTGGTCGTGACCGACCTCAACATGCCCGTGATGGATGGGTTGAAGCTGATTCGTCACGTTCGAGGCGATTCGCGACACGAAAAGACGCCCGTCGTCATCATCACCACCGAAAGCGCTCCTCGCGATCGCGAGCGTGCGATGGCGCTCGGCGCGAACGCGTACATCGAAAAGCCGATCCAAGCGCCGCGAGTGATCCGGGCGGTGAGAAAGCTGCTCGACGGAGCCGAGCGATGAGCACGAGCTCCAGGCCGCCCGACGGAAGAGGAATTCTGCACCCCGAGGGAATGCAGGCGGCACGTGATCTCGCCGCCGGCATCGTGCACGAGGTGAACAACATCTTGGGCGTGATCATCGGCAACGCGCATCTCGCGAAAAAGAACTCGGCGAACGTGGAGGGGGTCGAAAAATACGTCGCAGAGGTTCGCGGCGCCGCGGAGGAGGGACGAGAGCTGATGCGAAGCCTTGCCATCATGGCGGGCGAGGAACGAGTCAAGGCGAGGCCGTGGCCGCTCAACGACGTCGTCACCAGCATCACGACGGGTCTCGGTACCCGCGTCGAGCTCGAGCTGAGTCAATCGAACCCATCGGTCGAGCTCGATTTGTGGTTGGCTCGAGACGCTTTGGGATCGGCCGCTCGGTTCATGGCCCAGACGCAGGCCGTCACGACGATCCGCGCGGCCACCCGCGTTGCGGGATCCGCCGTCGCGCTCGTCTTGGAAGACGATGGCCACAGTCCAACCGACGTCGAGCTCCGAACGTTGTTCACGCCCTTCACGAAGCTCACCCGACGCCCGAGATCCGGGCTTGCGCTCACGAAGATCGCCTGCCTAGCCTCGCGTTTCGGTGGTCACGTCGCGGGATCCGCGCGTCAGCCTCACGGCCTTCGTCTCGTGGTCACGCTTCCACTCTGCCCCTGAGTGGGATCAGGTGACCGTCCACGTGTGCCCTTGTCTGAGCAGGGCATGCAGATCCGGTTTGCCGAAACGCTTTGCCGCAGCCTCTCGCTGCGCCGTGATGTCCTCGTCGTACACCGGTCCCGTTTCGCGGTAGAGGATACCAAGCGCCACGACGTCGGGCAGATCCGTCAACATCCACGCCATCGCCGGATTCGTCTCGTCGTGGATCAGAATGTCTTCTTCCCGAACCCCATCTTCTCCGATGGTCACGGCCTCGATGCGGAGCGAAATAGGGTCGAGACGCAAGCCACGCTCCGCGTTCTTCCCGAACTTCATCGGCTTTCCGTGCTCCAACCAGAGTTGATGCTCCGGGCCCGTTTTGCGGTCCGTGATCAGCTCGAACACGCCGTCGTTGAACACGGGGCAATTCTGGAGGATCTCCACGAACGCAGCGCCTCGGTGTTGCTTCGCAGCCGCAAGTGCATCCGGGAGCTGCTTCGAGGTGTCGAAGGCGCGCGCGACGAATCGGGCGCCGGCTCCTAGCGCGAAACGGGCTGGAATCACCGGTTGATCGACCGACCCCAGTGGGGTCGATGGTGTGACTTTGCCGACCTTGGAGGTCGGTGAGTACTGACCCTTCGTGAGGCCGTAGATCTGATTGTTGAAGAGCATGATCTGCAAATCGACGTTCCGCCGAAGGACGTGCAGCAGGTGGTTTCCGCCGATGCTGAGACCATCGCCATCACCGGTGATCACCCAGACGTCGAGCTCCGGATTGGCGAGCTTCAGACCCGTCGCGACCGCCGGTGCTCTTCCGTGAATCGTGTGGAAGCCGTAGGTATTCATGTAATAGGGAAAGCGGCTCGAGCAGCCGATTCCGGATATGAAGACCGTGTTCTCCGGGCGTGCACCGAGGCTCGGCAACGTGCGCTGGACCGCCGCCAAGATCGCGTAGTCGCCGCAACCCGGGCACCAGCGGACCTCTTGGTCCGAGGTGAAGTCTTTTCTCGAGTATTCTTTGTTGGGCGGATTGGGGCTCATCGTTCGCTCCGTTGCAGTCGCTCTTCGACCGCTTCGACCAGCGCGGCGATTCGGAAGGGCTGTCCAGTGACTCGGGTGAGGCTTTCCGCGTCGACCACGTATTCGGCACGAAGCAGCTTGACCAGCTGGCCGTTGTTGAGCTCGGGCACCAACACCGTGTTGAAGGCCCGCAACAGCTCTCCGAGACCTCGCGGGAGCGGCCAGAGATGGCGAAGATGCAAGTGCGACACGTGTCTTCCTCTGGAACGAAGCACGCGAACGGCCTGGCTGATCGAGCCGTACGTCGAGCCCCAGCCCACCACGAGGAGATCTCCCTGCGCTTCCCCCTGGTCCACCTTCGCGCTCGCCAGAGCCTCGGCGATGCCGGCGATCTTTTCTTCGCGGATCTTCGTCATCAGATGATGGTTCCGCGGATCGTACGAGATGTGACCGGTTTCGCGGTCTTTCTCGAGGCCGCCGATGCGGTGCTCCAAGCCGGGAGTCCCCGGCACCGCCCAATTTCGAGCCAGCGTGCTCTCGTCCCGAAGAAACGGATGGAAGCCCTCTGGATCGCGGCGATGCGTCACGGGAAAGGGCTCGAGCGCGTCGAGATCCGGAAGCCGCCACGGCTCGGCGCCATTCGCGAGATAGCCATCGGTGAGGAGCATGACGGGCGTCATGTACTTGACTGCGATGCGGACCGCTTCGATGGCCATGTGGAAGCAATCACCCGGGGTGGCAGCGGCGAGCACCGCGAGCGGGGCGTCGCCATTGCGGCCCCACACCGCCTGAAACAGATCCGACTGCTCCGTCTTGGTGGGAAGACCCGTCGAGGGGCCGCCGCGCTGCACGTCGACGATGACCAGCGGAAGCTCCGCCGCGATGGCCAGACCAATGGCCTCCGACTTCAAAGCGACGCCAGGACCCGAGGTTCCCGTCACACCGATCGCACCACCGAAGCTCGCACCGATCGCAGCCGTCACCGCCGCGATCTCATCCTCTGCTTGAAACGTGGTCACGCCGAAATGCTTCAGGCGCGCCAAGTTGTGGAGCAGGTTCGAGGCAGGCGTGATCGGATAGGAGCCGTACACCATTTGGAGACCGGCTAGCTGGGCGCCTGCCACCAGACCCCACGCCGTCGCTTCGTTTCCGCTGACGTTGCGGTATTCCCCGGGGGTCAGCTTGGCGGCTGGTACCCGATACGCGTGGATGCCGCTCGGCAGCTCGGCGTTCTCGCCGTATACGTGACCCGCATTGAGCGCGGCGATGTTGGCCTCGGCGAGCTCGGGCCGCTTCTGGAATTTCTTCCGTAGCCAGGCGACCGTCTGGTCACGTTCGCGGCCGAAGAGCCAGTACATCAGCCCCAACGTCCACATGTTCTTGCAACGGTTCGCGTCCTTGGCTCCGAGGCCGACATGCTTGACTGCCTCGAGCGTCATCTTGCTGACGTCGACTGCCAGGACTCGAAAGCGGTCGAGGGAGCCGTCTTCGAGCGGATTGTTTTCGTACCCAGCCTTCTTCAGGTTGTTCGCCGTGAAGGCGCCCGTGTTGACGACGAGCAAGCCTCCCGGTTTCAGCACCTCTTCGTTCACCTTGAGCGCGGCGGGGTTCATGGCCACCAAAACATCCGGCTCATCGCCCGGTGTTTGCACGTCGTAGGCGGCGAAGTGAATCTGGTAGCCGGATACGCCGTACGTGGTGCCGGCCGGCGCTCGGATCTCGGCCGGGAAGTCGGGAAACGTGGCGAGGTCGTTGCCGGCATCGGCCGTTGCGGTCGTGAACTGACTTCCGGTCAGTTGCATGCCGTCGCCGGAATCGCCCGCGAAGCGGATGACGACGGATTCCAAGTTTTCACGCGGACTCGGTTGGACCCGCACGGCGGCAGAAGTGGTCATGCTCAATTTTCGATTCTAGTGCCGCAGGTCGCCGGATGCCCGTGTTTGACCTGCAATTGCCCGCGTTTGTAGAGCGAGGCCCCGGGATCTGCAAGCTGGTTGGACGGAGCGACGCAGACGCTCCATCTTCGAGCCATGGTCGCGGTGAAGATCTGCGGTGTCACGACGGTGGACGATGCGTTGCAGTGCGTCGAGGCCGGCGCGGACGCCCTCGGGCTCAACTTCTGGCCCGGCTCGCCGCGCTGCGTCGACGTGACCACCGCGAGGTCGATCGTCGATGCCTCGGGAGACCGTGTCGAGGTCGTCGGGGTATTCGTCGATTTCAGCTTGGACCAGATTCGCCGAATTCTCGGTGAATCGGGGGTGCCGTGGGCGCAGCTTCATGGCCGAGAGCCCCCCGATATGGTGGCGGCGCTGCTGCCGCGGGCATACAAGGCCCTTCATGTCGCCGACGGCTCGGTCGTCGAGCTCGCGAGAGCCTATCCCGGGGAGCATCTTCTGCTCGATGCGAGCGTGCCTGGGGTCCCGGGGGGAACTGGACGGACCTTCGACTGGACCATCGCAGCGGCGGTCGCCAAGGAGCGAAAGCTGACGCTCGCAGGGGGCTTGAATCCCGAAAACGTGCAGCGCGCGATTCGGGTCGTGCAGCCGTACCGCGTGGACGTGGCGTCGGGAGTCGAAAAATCGCCGGGTCACAAGGACCCATCGCGGGTTCGCGCGTTCATCGCCGCCGCAAAGAGTCCGGATTAACCCCCTTTCTCGGGAACAACCGCTTTTAGAAACGGTTAAGCATTCATGATAGCCTCACGACTCGTTCTGGAGGGAGGGAAACATGCGTTTGGCACTTTTGGCTTCAGCTCTCACCGCCGTGGTGATGTGGTTTGCGATGGGCGACACGCCCGCACGTTCTCAGCAGTCCCCTGACACGCCCGCGGCCTGTCCGAAGTGCGCCATGGCCAAATCGTGTCCGCAGTGCGGGCACGGACACGGATGGCGCGCGGCGCACGACTGGGAGTACAAATGCGTCCATCAAAGCGAACGCGCCAGCAACAAGGCGGCCGAAGCGATGACGACCCAGTTCAACGGGCTCGGCGAGCAAGGGTGGCGTCTCGCGAAAGCGGACAACGGCTTCTGGTGCTTCACTCGGATTCGCGGCTCTCAGTGAGCCGCCCAGCGGCTGCGCGCAAGTCTACGATCGAGCCAAGATTCGGTCCGAGATGTAGCTCGCCATGCCGTACACGGTGAGCTGCGGATTCACCAAGAGCGACGACGGAAAAATACTGGCGTCCGGCACGTAGACGTTGTCGAGGTCGTGCAGACGGCCGTCGGGGCCGACCACGCTCTTTTCGGGATCTGCCCCCATGCGCATCGTCCCTTGCGGGTGGTAGGAAGTGAGGCGGTACATGTGCTTCCCGTTGCGTAGACCGTCGATGACCGAGTCGACGTCGCTCTCGTGGTCGATCGTGGTGCGCCGAGTCGTCGGCAAGTAGACCCGACGTGCACCGGCGGCGAAATACATGCGCGCCGCGCCTCGCAGTGCTTCGCGCACGGATTCGAAATCGCGATCGTCGATGTCGTACTCGATCTGCTTGCGGTCTCCGTCCCAGTAGACACGCCCGACGTTGTGATCGTGAATGAGGGTGACCGCTGCTTGAAGCTTCTTGCTTCGCTGCATGAAGTCGACGAAGTCACGGCCGATCCCCCCATCGACCCAGGTGCTGGTGACCACGGGACCGACCATGCCGGCTTCGAGCAGGTAGCCACCCTTCATCGGATTGTCGATGTCTCCGGCGTGTGCGGTGATCGTGGCTCCGACCCACGCGTAGACGTCGTTTTCGTGCTCGCCGAAGACGGCCAGCGACGGGTGGCAGGCGAAGTTGAGCCCGATCTGACCGCTGGAGTTGCCGATGCGGTTTTTCTGGAAGAGCAACGGCGTCTGCACTGCCCCTGCTGCGACGACGACGAGGCCGGCCTCGACACGGACTCGCTTCTCTTTTCCCGTCTCGTCGGTGGCGACGGCTTCGACCGCGGTGATGCGTCCATTGCGGGCTTCGAAGGTCTCGGCCCGAGTTCCGCTCAGAATGGTCGCGCCGAGCTCGCTGGCCCACGGAAGATACGTCACCAACATCGACTGCTTGCGGTCGGTTCGGCAACCGGAGATGCAGTGGCCGCTCAGCGCGCAGCTCTTGACGTTGCGCGGGGTGGGACCTGCGGGCACGCCGATCTTCTTGGCGCCTTCCATCAACAGGCGGCCGTTGTAGTTGACCTCGTGAGGCGCATTCGGGTGAATCGAGAGATTTCGTTCGACACGCGCGAAGTAGGGTTCGAGTGCCTCCGAGCTGAGGTTCTCGAGCCCGTGCTCGGACGCCCAGTGTCGAAGCACTTGGTCGGGGGCGCGGAAACAGACCGCCGCATTGACGACCGTCGAGCCCCCGACGCACTTGCCTTGCAGAATCGCCAAGTCGCCGGTGGTGTTGACCTGATTGCCATGATCCGCATACAGAGTTTCGAGGGCCGTCGGTACGTGCTCTTCGAACTGGCTCGAGGGAATGTGGGGACCTGCTTCGAGCACGACCACCTTCGCCCCCGATCGACAAAGCTCGTAGGCGGTGACTGCACCGGCAGCCCCCGAGCCGATGATCACGACGTCCGCGGCGAGACGAACGCCCGCATCCGGTATTTCGCGCGGTGGCGTCACCCTGAGGACGGGAAGCGTCGGGAGCTGCGTGTCGTGTGGGTCGGTCATCGCCTCAGATTGCGCTCTCTGGCATGGGTGCATTGCCGAGGCTCGCGACGCCGCCGGCGACCGATACCGGCCCCTGGTATCCGATCGCGCGACCGGCTTCGATGTCCTTCCAGTAGCCCAGGCAGATCAGCTTCTTGAGCACACCCACGATTCCGCGTTGCGCGGCCATGCCGTCTTCCCAACGACGGATGTACGCGAGCCGCTTCTCGGCAGACAAGGAGACGAATCGCGAAAAGTGCCAGCCGATCAGCACCGAGCCGTAGTCGAACAGCTTCAATCCGAGGCGCACTTGCTCGAGGGTCGGCTCGTCCATCAGCGTGAAAGCATGCTCGATGTTGTCGACGACCGGCACTTCCGACCGGGGCTTCAAGGAAGTGCCTTCGGTCGGCAGGTAGACCTCTGCAAAGCGTTCCATCAGCTCACGCTCGTCCGCGGTCAACGCGACGCCATCTCTCGGGACCGCGTCCGCATCCTCGCACGCCGGCAAAACGATCACGCTCGCTCCCGTCAGGATCCCGAGCTTGGTGAATGTGCGTCGATGGAGCTTCATGCGTTTCGCCGAGCGCCACTATACCACAGCCGCCTCGGCGTCCGTTTCGACCTCCGCCTGGCGCACCGGGTCTTCATCCGTTGCTGCTCGCGCGTCGTCATCGGTGGTCTCGTCCGTGTCCAGGACGGCGTCATCGTGACTCTTGCTCTCACGCCGGGCCAAGGCGTCGTCGATCAGCGCCTGGGTCGTTTCGGTGACCTGCCGGTGGAGCGCGTTCACGATTTCGTCGTCGTCCGCTGCCGATGGACCGTACGGCAGACGGATCGGCTCGCCGACGGCGTAGTGAAGATCCGCGGGGAAGGGCAGCGGGCCGAGGCCGAGATAGAGCGGGGTGACGTACTTTTCTCCGAAAACCTTGGAGATGAAGCGTCCTAGACCGCTTCGTCGAACACGCTCTTGCGAAACCACCTGCACGTACAGCTCTTCGTTGCCGATTCCTGCAATCGGGATGATGGGCTTTTCGGCTCGTAGAGCGGTTCGAATGAAACCTCGGCTCTGCTCCCACTGCAGCCGGTATGCATCTTTCGGCTCTCCGAGGGCCTCGCGCGCACCACCCGGGTACACCAGCACCAGTTGGTCGTCCTCGAGCAGCTCGATGGCCGCGTTTGGCTCCCCTTCCACGACCCCCAGGTCGTGCGCCAAATCACGCGCAAATGGCGTGGCAAAGACCAGCCGGTCTCCCAACGAGCGGACCGGACGGCCGGTGCCCTCCAAAATCAGCGAGAGCAAGACCGGCAGATCGACGCCGAAGTGACCGTGATTGGTCACTAGGAGGGCGCCCTCTCGGCTGGGAACGTTCTCGATGCCCTCGATGGTGGGCTCGAACCACTGACGCAGGAACGAGGTTCGCTCCAGCATCCGTTCGTACGCTCGTCGGTCCAACGGGGGCGGCATCGTCCTGGTCGTTTCCATCCTACGCATGCACGAGAGTCTCCTATGCGCTACCTTCCGCGCCTCATGCAAGCCCCCGCACCCTCTTCCGGGCGCTACGGTCCCTATGGCGGCCGATACGTTGCCGAGACACTCATGCCGGCGCTCGACGAGCTGACCGAAGCCTACCGAGCCGCGCAGACCGATCCCGCCTTTCAGGCGCAGCTCGATTCGCTCTTGCACCACTACGCAGGTCGCGAGACGCCCGTCTATTTCGCCTCTCGATTGAGCGAAACGCTGGGGACTCGAATCTGGCTCAAGCGCGAAGACCTCTGCCACACGGGCGCACACAAGGTCAACAACACGATCGGGCAGGTCTTGCTGGCCAAGCGCATGGGCAAGACCCGGATCATCGCGGAGACCGGGGCCGGTCAGCACGGGGTTGCCACCGCGACGGCGTGCGCGCTCATGGGCCTCCCGTGCGAGGTTTACATGGGCGCAGAAGACGTGAGACGTCAGGCGCCGAACGTTCGACGGATGGAGCTCCTGGGTGCGGAGGTGCACTCGGTCTCTGCAGGCTCGGCGACGCTGAAGGACGCGATGAACGAGGCGCTGCGCGACTGGGTTACCAACGTGCGCACCACGCATTATTGCGTCGGCTCGGTGGCAGGCCCTCATCCCTATCCGATGATCGTACGCGACTTCCAATCGGTGATTGGACGGGAAGCGAGACGGCAGATGCTGGACCAGGCCGGCCGGCTTCCGGATGCGGTCGTGGCTTGCGTCGGCGGGGGGTCGAATGCGATTGGCATCTTCGCCGGGTTTCTCGAGGACCAAACCGTTCGGCTGGTCGGCGTCGAAGCGGCCGGGGAGGGCATCGAGACGGGCCGCCATGCCGCTCCGTTGAGCGCCGGAGGCGTCGGCGTGCTCCATGGAGCCAAGAGCTACGTCTTGCAGACGCCAGACGGCCAGATCATCGAGGCTCACTCGATCAGCGCCGGGCTCGACTACCCCGGAGTCGGCCCCGAGCACGCGTGGCTCAAGGACACGGGGCGGGCGCAGTACGTCGCCGTCACCGACGAGGCCGCCCTCGAGGCCTTCATGCAGCTCTGCCGCATGGAGGGGATCATTCCGGCTCTCGAGACCAGTCACGCCTTCGCCTACCTGCCAGCTCTAGCGCGCGAGCTCGGCCCCGACGCGGACGTTCTGGTCTGCCTATCCGGCCGCGGGGACAAGGATCTCGAAACCGTCCTTCAGAAGCTGCACGAAAGGGCCGAGTCGGGTGGGACGCATCGGTGACGCCTTCGCGCAGGCGCAATCGGAGAACCGCGCTGCGCTGGTGATCTATCTCTGCGCGGGCGATCCCGACTTGCAGACGACGGAGAAGCTCGTGGTCGCGGCCGCCGAGGCCGGAGCGGACGTCATCGAGCTCGGCGTGCCTTTCAGCGATCCCACGGCCGATGGGCCTGCGATCCAACGGGCTGCCGAGCGGGCTTTGCGAGGAGGGACGACCCTCGCGAAGGTGCTCGACACCGTGCGTGCGATTCGGCGGCATACCGACGTTCCCATCCTGCTGTTTGGCTACTACAACCCAATCCTCGGCTACGGCGAGGAGAAGCTGGTTGAGGATGCCGTGCAGAGTGGAGTGGACGGGTTCCTCATCGTGGACCTGCCGCCGGAAGAAAGCGAAGGCTTGCTTCGACCGGCAACCGCACGAGGCTTGGATTTCGTGCCGCTCGTGGCGCCGACCAGCAGCGCCGGGCGAATTGCGCAGGCGGGTGAGGTGGCGACCTCTTTCGTCTATTACGTCTCGATGACGGGTGTGACCGGTGCGCAGGCCACGGACCTGCAGAATGCGGCGCGCCGAGCCGAAGAATTGCAGCGGGAGCTCGATCGACCCGTCGCGCTCGGATTCGGCGTCAAGACCAGGGAAGACGTGGCGACGGTGGCGCCTCACGTCGATGGCGTCGTCGTGGGCAGCGCGGTCGTCCGGGCCATCGAAGACGCCCCCTCCGCGGAGGCTGCCGTCGCGGCGGTGCGCGATCTAGTCGCTGGGCTGACCGACGGCCTCCGGCGCAAGTAGCGGCCTTGTTTGCCCTTCTTTCGGACAGTAGTGTCAGCCAATGACCCCTTCCGATGTCATTTCTGCCAATCTGCCGCTCTTGCGAGAGCTACGTGATCGCCTCGGCCAGCTGGAGCTGGCCAAGAGGGTCGGCGTCTCGAGGCGCACGATCGCGCGTCTCGAAAGCGGCGAGGTCGCCGATCCGGGAGTCGCGCTCATGGGACGGATCGCCGAAGCCCTGAGCGTGAGCCTTCCGCTGCTCTTGGAGAGCGAGCTCGAGCTGATCACGCTGCCGCTCCCAGACGACGTCTGTGCACGGCTGGAGTCGGAGCGGGGTCCCGAGGTGCTCGACGTCATGATCCGCGCGGCCCGGCAGCTGCCCGGCTCGTGAGCGAGCATCCTCGACCCAAACCCGCCCCGGGCTCCGGACGACCGTGTCGTTCAGTCGTCCTCTCGTCTGCGGATTCGCGCCAAGCTGGTCGTCGCCGCCTCGGCGATGGCTCGCCTGAGCTCGTCGTCATGCACACGGCTCAGCGCCCGTCCGAGCTCCTCGGGAAGCGCAGCCAAACGGACCGGCTCGACTGGCGGTGGCGCGGGTCGACGAGGCATCGGAAGGTCGGGCAGCGGACCCACTCGGAAGCGGATTCGATCGACGCCGCTTCCGGGCGCTGCCCTGCGCAACCGTTGCAGCAGGTCGTCACTCAAGTAGTGAAGCTCGTTCGCCCACACCGATGAGCTCACGTGCACGAGCAAGACGCCGCGTGAGAGCTTGACCGGCCGGGCATGCTCCACGATTCGGGGTGGCACCGCGCGGCTCCACCACGAGAAGATCTTCGCCGCCTCGAGCTGATCGGGCGCGGGGTACACTCCCTTCATCAGCTTGGAGATCGATTCGAGCTTGCTGCGATCCCGCTTAGCCATCGTCCATGCTGGCTTTGTACAAAGCGAGGAGATCGTCTTCGGTGCACTTGCGCGGGTTGAGCTGATGGCACGGGTCGGCAAAGGCCAGCTCCGCCAGGCGCGGTAGATCCTCGTCGGCGATGCCCTGCGAACGCAGGCTCGAGGGCAGCCCGATCGACTTTCGAAGGGCGCGAACCGCGCCGGCGCACTCGAATGAGAGGGTGCTGTCTTCCTCACCGCGCACGCCGAGCTGTCGCGCGATCTCCGCGATGCGATCGGGAACCGCCACCCGGTTGAAATCGAGAACCGCGGGGAGGCAGAGCGCATTGGCCAATCCGTGGTGCAAGTCGAATTCGGCCGAGAGCGGGTGCGCGAGCGAGTGGCACGCGCCCAGGCCCTTCTGGAATGCCACGGCACCCATCATGGCGGCCTTCAACATGTCGCCCCGTGCCGCGAGGTCGCTCCCATCTTCGACGGCCGATTGAAGCGATTTGTGGCACAGGCGTACCCCGCCGAGGGCGATGGCATCGGCCATCGGATGATCGCCGAGCGCGCAGTAGGCCTCGATGCAATGGGTGAGCGCGTCCATTCCGGTCGCGGCGGTGATGAACGGCGGCATGGTTCGAGTCATCACCGGGTCGAGAATCGCAACCTCGGGGAGCAGCAGAGGCGAAAAGATGACGGTCTTTCGTTTGGTCGCTTCGATCGTGACGACCCCGCTCCGTCCCACCTCGCTGCCCGTGCCGGCCGTGGTGGGAATGGCGATCATGGGAGGAAGGGGGCCTACGATTCGCGTGCTGCCCCCGATCGCGTCGTCGTACTGGGCGAGCGGACCCGGATGGGTCGCGGCGAGTCGCACGAGCTTGGCTACGTCCATGACGCTCCCGCCGCCGATTCCCAGCACCAAGTCGGCTCCGAAGCTCTTGAACGCCTCGGCCGCGGCGAGCACCTCGGACTCTTTGGGGTTCGAGGACACCTCGAGCGCCGACTGATGGGGTGTTCCAGAAGCGTCGAGAGCGCTCCGAATCGGATCCAACAAGCCGGCTCGATCGATGCCGCGGTCCGACACCAGCAGCACGCGCGTCGCTCCGAGCTGTTGCACCTCGTGGGCACACTGCGCAGCGGCGCCTTCGCCCAGAACGACCCGGGTCGGAAAGCTCCAAAGAACGAAGTTCGAGTCCGTGCTCATCCCTTACCTATGCGCCTCTCCATCAGAGCATGAATAGCATCTTCGGAGCTCATGCGACCCTCGAGGATGGCGATGAACGTCGACGAGATCGGGGTGGGCAAGCCGAGTCGCCTGGCGTGCTCGATCAAGTGCCGCGCCACCTCGATGCCTTCGACGTAGGCGCCCAGCTCCCGCACCGCGGTCGTCAAGTCGGTTCCGCGTGCAAGCGCCCGTCCGAGGCGCCACTCGGGCCGCTGATCGCCCGCCACCGCCGCGATGAGATCGCCCAAGCCCGCGAGTCCCATGAACGTCGACTCATCGGCGCCCAACGCTCGTCCAATGCGAGAGATCTCGACCATGCTGCGGGTTGCCAACACGGCGAGCGTGCCCGGCTCTGCGCCGATCTCTTGGGCGTACCCGAGCACGACCGTCAAGAACCCAACCGTCGCGCTCGCGAGCTCCACGCCTACCACGTCCCGGGTGTCGTACACCCGCAACGCAGCCCCGCCGAGCGCGTCACGCACCATCTCGGTGATCTCGGGAAACCCGGTTCCGAGGATCGCGCCGCTCGGGCGTCCCTCGGCGAGCGCTTCGGCGACGAGCGGCCCCGCCAGAGCGCCAATCCGGCGACAGACCGTTTTCTCACGAATGACTTGAGTCACGGTCTTCAGCTCGGCCCCCACCAAACCGCGACTGACGTGCACCATCAAATGGCGCCCATCGACGACCTCCCCGAGTTGCTCCGAAGCTGCCGTGGCGTGCCTCGCAGGCACCGCGAGAAAAATGAGCTCGCTGTTCTTCAGCGCGTCCATCTCCGTCGAGGTCTGGACTGCCTCGGGGAAGTCGCGCGACTTTCGGCTCCAAACCACGACTTCGTGCTCGTGGCGTGCCGCTGCGAGCGCGATGGCACGCCCAAAGCTACCCGCACCCACCACTCCGATCCGCAGACTCATCGTCGAAGCCCCAGGTTCTGAATCTCGCACGCCGCGGCCAGTTGGTCCGGCTGCGCGATGTCCTCCGCGAACGGTACCAGCCGATTTTGATAATAGAGCAACAAGGAAGGATCGTGGATCACGACCCGGTTGCCTTCGAGGGCTGCCGCGGTCGAGGTGTGATAGCCGTTCCAAAACGCCAGCGCGCGCTCGAGCAGCTCGTTCGGTGTATCTTCCTTCACGACGTCGCTCGTGCGAACGCGTTCCTCCCTTTCGAGCTCGAGGAGGCGATCTCGCGTTTCGGCCAATTCTTTGCACAGCGACTCACACTCGAGGGCGATTTCGCCCCGAAGCCGAATACGGGCAAACAGGTCCATGCCGGGCGTCAAGCGCACGAAGTCGCGGAAAAGAACGTGGGCCACGACCTGCGTGCTCATCAGCACGGTGTCCTGCTCGTATCGTTTGGCCAACACCTCACCGAGCTCTCGGGTGTAGGCAGCGTCTCGGGCCACGTCCACGACGGGTGTCCCGCGCTGCTCGACGTAGCCGCCGGGCTCGATCTTTCGCCCGGTGGGCGTCATGGATTGGCCGTTGGCGTCCACGCGATTGCCGAACGGATCGATGGGCTCGCCGAACCGGATGATGCAGGCGCCGCGCATCCCCACGACTTTCCGAAAAAACGCGATCCAGCGGTCGATTTGGGAGAACTCGTCGTCCTCGATGATGTACCGCGCCTGACCTTCTTCCGTGAGCCAATCCTTGATCAGCGTTTCGGCTTCCAGCACCAGAGCGTAGTTGATCGTCGTCGGGACGAACCAGATCGGTCGATTGACTCGGCGGACCCGGTTGACGGTGAAGGCCTCGACCGCGGAGCCGAGCAGACCGAGCTTCAGATGCTGCTCGATCATGCCCGAACGGCTACGAGTTCCGCCCGGAAAAAACAAGGAATGATAACCCCTTTCGATCATCACCTGCGAGTAGAGCTTCAGTATGTCCTTATATAAGCTCACTCGGATTCGGCGGTCGACGCGATATGCGCCGAGGTTGTGCATGAAGAAGCTGATGATGGGGTTGGTGAACAGATTCTTTCCAGCTCCGTAGATCACCGGAGGCAATCCCGACGTCTCGAGAGCCTGCGCGAGCACGATCGAATCGAGGTTCGAGGAGTGCGTCGGAACGAAGACGAGGCTGCCCTCCGACTGCAGGCGCTGCAGATGATCGACGTCCCCTTGGACCTTCAAGACCCTGCCGATGACTTCGGGTGAAGGAGAGAGCAGGTCTCGAGTCAGGCGGCGGGGCTCCATGACGCCGGCGATCAGGCGAGGTACGGCGTGGCGCGCGAACCGATAGACACGGGGATCGAAATTGCCGGCCACGTCGCGCGCCATGTCCGTGACGATGGTGTGCAACACGCGCTTCTGCTCCGTGTCGTCCATCTTGCCGATGCGGCGGATCATCGTGCGCCAGTACCCGAGCCGTTCGCGGGCCTCTTCGTCGTGCTGTCGCTCGAGCCTCCGAATTTCGTGGAAGGCCGCGTCGTTCAGAGCCATCTCGAGCTTGGATGGGTCGTCTTCGTGGGCCGCGCAGATTCGGTTGACCACGTCGGAGACGATGTCGTCGCGCTCGCTGTTGAACCAGAAGATCGATGGATCGCTCGGGCGAGGAACGTAAGGCTTGAGATGCGGCAGACGCAACGGCCTCTCTGACAAAAAGCGCTTCAACATCACCAAACCCTACACCGCCTCGAAGTATCGGCGAAGCTCCCACTCGCTGACCGACGTTCGATACGCACGGCACTCCCACTCGCGGGTGCGAAGAAAATGGTCCACGAAACCTTCCGTGAGAACGTGCTTGGCGGCCTTGCTTTCCCGGAGACGCTCGACGGCCGCGTCGAGCGTCAAGGGAAGGGCGCGGGTGGGATCGCGTTCGAGAGTCGCATCGCCCTGCGACATCGGTGGTGGCTCGATGCGCTTGTCGATGCCATGGAGACCAGACCCCAGGCACGCCGCCATGGCCACGTACGGATTGATGTCCGCCGCGGTCTGACGGAATTCGATTCGAGCCGCGTGGTCGCTCGGTCCCAAAATGACTCGCGCGGCGCACGTTCGGTTCTCGATACCCCACGAGGCATTGAGCGGAGCCCAAACCCCCGGAACGTAGCGCTTGTAGCTATTGACGAATGGCGAGTAGAGCGCGGTGAGCTCGGGCGCCAGTGCCGTCAGGCCGCCCAGGTAGTGCATCCCGGTTTCGCTCAAGCTGTCACTTCCTGCCGCAGCGAAGAGATTGATCTGCTCGCCGGCGTCCCAGAGGCTCTGATGCAGATGCCCGCTCGAGCCAGGCAGGTCCGCATTCCACTTCGCCATGAAGGTGACCGCGAGATCGTGCCGCGCGCAGATCTGCTTCACGGTGGTTTTGAACAGAGCCGCCTGATCCGCGGCTTCGAGAACGTCTTGGTAGCGCAGTGCCGCTTCCCACACGCCCGGGCCCGTCTCGGTATGGATGCCCTCCACGTCGATTCGGTAGTCTGCGCAAGTCTCGAGAATGTCGTCCACCAACACCTGATACTGACTCTCGCGTAGCCAGGAATATCCGAACATCCCGGGGCTGAGCGGTTCGAGCCCACGAAACGACTTTTCGTGGAGCGAATGCGGCGTCTCTCGAAAGATCCAGAACTCGAACTCAGCAGCGAGCTTGGCAGCGAACCCGGCGTCTGCGGCGCGCTGCCGCACCGTCTTGAGAAGATTGCGCGGGCAGGCGGGATGGGGCTCGCCATCCTGCGTGTAGAAATCGACCAAGAAATTCGCCGTGTCGGGAGCATCTGGAAGCACCCGGTAGGTCGACGCATCGATGCGTGCGAGCGCATCCGGGTAGCCGGTCTCCCAACCGGTCACCTCGACGTTGTCATAGAGCTGATCCGAGATGTCCCATCCGAAGATGACGTCGCAAAATCCGAAGCCCTTTTCCAAGGCGGACCAGAGCTTCTCGACGCTGATGTGCTTGCCCCGAAGCACCCCGTCGACGTCGAACCCTCCGACCTTGGCCTTCTTGATGCCTCTTTCCTTGAAGTCACGCCGCAACTCTTCGATCACAGAACCTCCTCGGCGGCCGGAAGCATACCCCTTTTTGGGGATCCGTGGAGTGACCTTCCTAATCGGGCTTCGGCGAAGGGATCCACCGATGAACGAGCCCGAGGCCGACGACGAACAGGATGGCCACCGAGGCGTGCCCGAGCAGCTCGTGGGCCGTTCCGGGGACTGCACAGTGCGCTTTGAGCACGAAGTTGCCGGCAACGCCTGCAGCGGCCGCGGCGACCAAGCTGCCAAAGGCATGTCCGCGATCGACCAACCGAAGCAACGCGTAGACGGGAATGCCCAGAAGCAGCCCGACGCCCATGCACACCCCTGCCATCGGGTCGCTGCCGTGCACCTCCAGACCGGCGTGGGCGGCGGGAAGTGGCCAAAATGCAGCGATGATGGTGGCCGCCACCGCCCCGCCGACGAGCAGCCACGTCTGCCACCGCGGCAACGCGGGCAGGTGCACGGGGCGCGTCACCATCATCATGGCGAGCACCATCAAGATGCAGAAGCTCACCAAGCTGACGATCCACGGCCCGGTCCGACCGTGCTCGTCCACCAGCGGGAAGGCGAACCAACCGACGATGGCGAGCGCCGCGAAGACCGCGAAGACGATCAGCCGGCGAACGCCCGTCGAGCGACTTCGCAGAAAACCCGCGATCGTTCGGTCGCTTCGGTCACAGCGTGCTTTGACCTCGGAGAACATGTGCTCGTACAGCTCGCGGCCGTCGGCCCGCTCGGCCCAGCCCTGCTCGAGGTCGCGCAGCCGTTCGAATTCGGCGTCGGGTCTTTCGCTGCCGCTAGTCATTCATCACCACGTATTTCCGAGACGAGTAATTGTTTCAACGTTGCGTAGGCGCGATGGGCGCGCACTCGGACGGCGCCCTCCGACGTCCCCACGATTTGGGCGATTTCCGCGTAAGGTCGCTCCTGAAACCAATGCAGCTCGACGACCTCACGTTGGCTCTCGGGGAGCTTCTCCAACGCCACGTAGAGCAGCTCCGAGCGCTGGCGAAGCTCGAGCGGCCCGAAATCGGGCTCGGGAGCGGCCTGGGAATCGATTTCCAAGTCGGTCCGCTTGCGACGCTTGGAGCGACGCCAGTGCTCGCGCACGAGATTCATCGCGATCGTCATGATCCAGGGTCGAAGCTTGGATCCGGGGCGAAAATCGTTCCGCGCCCCGTGGAGTCGAAAAAAGGTCTGCTGGACGATCTCCCGGGCCAGCTCTTCGTCGCGAAGATGGCGTCGCGTGAGACGAAGCAGGACGGGGCCATAGCGCTCGAAGAGGAGTCGAAAGGCGAGCTCATCCCCGTTCACGTAGGCCTCCATGAGCTCCTCGTCGCTGGCGTTGGCGTCGAGCGCGCTAAGGGGCATCGGACGGTCCTGGTTCGAGGCCCTCCGGGGCCGGCGTCGGCTCCGAGTGGGTCTGATTCAGCAACCAGTGTCCGGAAGCGATCAACGCGCCGAGCAAGAGCACGAGCAGCGCCAGTTGCCTCCAGCGGGTGCGGTCACGGTCTTGGCTCTCGCTGGCTGCGTCGCGCGACGGGATCGGTCTCGGACCCGACGTGCTCAACACCTTGCCCGCGGGTTGGCGGCTGCTCACGTGCGCCGGTGGCGCGCTCGATGCGACGGCCGCCACGGGAATCGAACCGATGTGCGACGTCTCCATCCAAGGGGCAATGTCCTGCGTGCCTGGATTGCGCATGGCCGATTCGACGTCCAGCCACTCGAGCGCGGCCGACATCGATGCCGCATCGGGGTAGCGGTCGTGCGGGCGCTTTGCCATGGCACGCCGTATCACGTCGGGCAGCCCTGGGATGTCCTCGAATCCTTCGTCTTTCCAGATCGCGGGCGGCGCACCGGTCACCATGTGATGAAGCAATGCGCCCACCGCGTACAGGTCAGCCGAGGGCGTGGCCTTCCCGCCGCCGAAGATCTCGGGAGCCATGTACGCGACGGCATGCTTGCCGGAACCGGTATGGGCCGCGTGCGCGCTCGCCTCGGGATGGCATCGGAGCAGCGGGACGAGACCCGTACCCACGACGCGCGCGCCCAGGCTTCCGTCTCGTCGTCGTGTGACGATGACGTTCTGCGGAGTGAGATCGCCGTGCATCAGACCTCGCGCATGGGCCGCTTGCAGAGCCTCGAGGACGTCGGCCGCCAGGTGGAGCACTTCGAGGGAGCCGAGCTCGCGTTCGCGAAGAAAATCGGAGAGCAGCGTCCCTCGCGTGTCTTGGAAGGCGAGGTAGGGCACCCCATCGATGACCCCGGCGTCGAGCACGCGTGGCACCGTGCGCGAGCGGGTGGACCCGAGCGCGTGTGCCGTGTGCGCAAAGGCCGTCTCCGCCGCGGCGGAGCGCGAAAGATCCATGGGCAGCACGGCCAAGATGAGTGACGTCTCTTCGGCTGTCGCGCGGTAGTACGAGATGAGCCCGCCCCACGGGAGCGCTCCATCCACGGCATACCGGCCTGCGAACAGCTCCTCCGGCGGAGGATAGGCACCACCACGCGAGGGAAACATCAGCTCGAAGGATAGACCCGATGGTGCATCGATGCGACCTCCCCGTGATCAGGCGCGCAGGGCCTGGCCGCGGGCGAGCACCTGCCCCGATTCTCGACCCGTCAGCTCGAAGGCTCGACTGTCCGGGCCGGTCACCCAGGTTTCCATCCGCACGTCTTCCCCTGCATGGGTTTCGCGTACGTATTCGACCGAAAGCTCCCGCAGAGTGCCTTCGAGACCGGCGGGCGCGCCTGCCTTTCGCGCAAACCATCGGGTATCGTCGATGAAGTCGATGTATTTGGCCTGGTTCACGTGGCCGAAGCTGTCTTGATCGCTCGGGCGCACCGTCCATTCGCGCGTCCACGAGCCGGTGCGGTCGTCTTCGGGCCAACGGTGTGCAGGTGGGGCCGGCTCGTCGATCAGAAAGCTCGATACCCTCGCATCGACGGGCGCGGGCCCGTTCGGGCCGAGATTGACGACCGTCATCCGTGCGCGGGCGATCACGCGACCGCCGTCGACACGCGCAATGCGGTGGCCGAAATCGAAGCTGGTCCGGCCCACCCGGGCGACCCAAGTCGCGATCTCGATCGTGTCCCCGTAGCGCAGCGGCTCGACGTATTGGTACGTGCCCGCCCGTGCGACTCCCCCTTCCATCACGCCCCGAAGAGCGTAGTCGTCGGCGGCGAATGCGCGCCAGCGCGTGTCTTCGAGAATCCGTGCGATCCAACCCGGTGAAACCGTGCCCGTCGCGTCGAGCTCGATTCCTCGAACCGTGTAGCGCATGACCATGAGCTTGGGGTGTCGAGCGTCCTGCATGAGCGCGCGAACCGTAGCAGAACGAGTGGGGCATGACACCAAGGCGCCGGCCTGATAAGCACGGCCCATGACCGAAGACCTGCGCATCACCACGGCAGACGGCGTCTGCGAAATTCAGATCTCGCGACCCGAGAGCAAGAACTCGTTCGGTGGGACGATGTACCGGGACTTCGCGTCTGCGCTCGAGCGGGTGGAAGCGGACGACGAAGTCCGCGTCGTTCTCGTCCATGGGGCCGAGGGCAATTTTTCGAGTGGGAACGATCTCCGAGACTTCGTGCACAACCCCCCGACGAGCGCACAGAGCATGGTGTTCCGTTTCATGCAGACGCTGCATGCGTTTTCCAAGCCGATCATGGCGGCCGTCGATGGCTTTGCAGTCGGCATCGGCACGACCATGCTTCTGCACTGCGACATCGTCTACGCCACACCGGGCGCCAAATTTCTCCTGCCGTTCATGAATCTCGCGGTGGTTCCCGAAGCAGCTTCGACCCTGCTGTTGCCCCGCCACGCAGGCCTTCGACTCGCAAGCGAGATGCTGTTGTTCGGCGAGGTCTTCGACGTGGAAACCGCATCGGCTGCGGGGCTGGTGAGTCGCGTGGTGCCTCCGGACGAGCTGCTCTCCCATGCGAGAAGCCGAGCCTCTCAGCTCGCGAAGAGACCGCCCCAAGTCGTCCGCGAGACCAAGGCACTCCTCAAACGGGAGCTCGCCGAGGCCATCGCGGCGCGCATCGACGTCGAAGCCGAGCTGTTTTGCAAAACCTTGCGAGAGCCGCCGGCGCAGGCCGCCATCGAAAGATTTCTCCGTCGAAAGAAGTAACGGCCGCCGACCCGATCAGGAGTCGGTGGATCGGATGCGCTTCGCGACGTAGTCACGTCCTGCGGCTAGCGCTTCGGGGTCTCGCAGCGCGGCCAGCAAGGCGTCGGCATCGGAGGAACCGTCGAAGGTGCCGGCCCGAATGGCCTTCAGCTGCCGTTTCGTGGCTGCAAGAACGCTCCGCGGGTGGCGCCGCACCGTCGCCGCCAACGCCCCGAGCTCTCGCTCGAATTCGGCGGTCGGAACGATGCGGCTCACGAGCCCCGCACGAAGCGCTTCGTCCGCGTAGAACGGACGGCAGCTCAACACCCAATCCGCTGCGGCCGTTTCGCCAACCAGCCTGATCAAGTGCTCGAGCCCTCCCCACGCGAGAGGGATCCCCGCGTCGAGCTCCGGGATCATGAATCGGGCGTCGTCCGACGCGATTCGTAGGTCACACGCGCCGGCGAGGACCAACCCTCCACCGACGCAGTGCCCGTGGATACCCGCGATGGTGATATGCGGCAGCTCGGCGACGGTCAGGGTGGCGCGTCGGCCGAGATCGGCGATCGCGTGGGCATCGGCCCCCTGGAGAGCCGTCACGAATGCAGGCAGATCGGCGCCGGCGGAAAAACAGCTTCCCGCCCCCTCGAAGACGACGACTCGGAGCGAGTCGTCGGCGGCGAGGCTCTCGCATAGATCGATGAGCTCCCTCAGTAGGGAGGGCGAAAGCGCGTTGAGCACTTCCGGGCGATCGAAGACGACGCGCGCCGCGCCGTCGGTGCGGTGAATCTCCAGCTCAGACAAGATGGCCTCTGTCGAAAAAGGTGGACGTCATGCGAAATTGGCGGGCCGCTCCACGCAGTACACGCCGCCGGGCGCCTCGATCAGCGTGGCGCACTGGTTGCAGTGACTGCAGCCGTTCTTGTAATTGGACCGAGCCTGAGCGTGCTTGGGGAAGTCGGGATCGAAAATCAACGCGCGGCCGATTTGAATCAGGTCGAAGCCCGCATCCATGACGCGCCGAATGCTCTCATTGGTGCAAACCCCACCGATGTAGCAGACCCCGCATTGAACCCGGTCACGGATCCGCTGCGCGTGCTCCAAGAAATAGGTCTCTTCGTAGGGGTATTTCTTGAACATGAAGGGCGCGGCGAGCCGGATCCCGAGCTTCATCCAAGGGCTGCTCTCGTGCTCGATGAGACCAGGCGCCAAGCTCTCTCCACGAAAGAGCAGCATGGGGTTCATGCTGCTCGTGCCGCCGCTGCATACGATGACGTCGATGCCGCCGGCCTCGAGCATCGCGGCAATGCGAACGGATTCTTCGTAGGGCACGCCACCGGGCACGCCATCGGTCATGCTGATCTTTCCGAGCAAGGGGTATTCGTCACCGACGTTCCTGCGAACCTCCGCCAGCACCTCCATGGCGAAACGCATCCGGTTTTCGAGGCTTCCGCCGTATTCGTCCGTGCGCTTGTTCGTCTTCGGGCTGATGAACTGGCTGATGCCGTACCCGTGCCCAAAGTGGATCTCGATCGCGTCGAATCCGACCGACTTCATGAACGAGGCAGCCCGGCCGATCACGCGCACGCGCTCGCGAATCTGCGTTTGGGTCATCGCGTCGACGCGCGCGAGCCCATGCGTGAGGCCCAACGGATTGACGCCCTTCGACGGTCCGAGCGGGCGCTTCGCCGAAAACTCCCGATTCTTCGTGAAGGAGCCACAATGGCCGAGTTGGCCGCTGACCTTGGCGCCCGTGACTTGGACCGTGCGGATGAGCCGTTCGAGCTCGGGACGGATGCCCTCGTGCATGTACATCATGTTCTCGTGAATGCGACCATCGGCTTCTGCGGCGCAATAGGCGATGGTGGTCATTCCGACGCCGCCTTCGCCGATCCGCTGATGAAAACGGACGAGAGCCTCGCTCGGCATCCCACCCGGGCTCTTGCCCTCGAACGTGGCGGCCTTGATCAGGCGGTTGCGCAAGGTGAGCCGCTTGATCTGCACCTCCGAAAAACAAGTCTGAAGGGAGTCGGCCATGCTTGCGATCACAGTATCACGGAACCGGAACGAGGACAGCGAATCAAGGCACTGTCTGGCGGCGTCGCACCCAAACGAGCGCGATGAGCGCGACGACCGCGAGATATCCGGGCCAGTCCCCGACGACGGTGTACAAAGTCGCGCTGCTCCACATGTGCACGGGGGCCACCAAAGTCGCCGGCTCGAAGATCCCCGATCGAGTCAAGATGCGACCAGCCGGGTCCACGATCGCGCTGATGCCGGTGTTCGTCGCCCGCACCAGGTAGCGTCGGGTTTCGATCGCGCGAAGCCGAGCCAGTCGGAGGTGAAGGCGGGGCTCGGCCGAGTCGCCGAACCACCCATCGTTGGTGAGGCTGACCAACAGATTCGCTCCGGTCCTACGCACCAGCTTCCGCACGTAGTTGGGGCGAATGGTCTCGTAGCAGATCGGGGTTGCGATTCGCCAATCTCCGAGTTGCAATGCCACCCAGCCCTCGCCTCGATGGAAACGGCTCATCGTCGGTGCGATCCGCGACCAAGCGGTTCCGAGCTCGTGCGACCACGGAACGAATTCGGCGAACGGGATCAGGAATCGCTTGTCGTAGGCCGCACGAATTTCACCGTCCGTATGCACCATCAACGCGCTGTTGAATCGTTCCTGTCGTCCATCGCGCGTCCTCGCGCGAATGCCGCCGAAGAGAAGCGGTGCTCGAAGGCCCCTGCGAATCGCAGCCCCTGAGGTCGGAAGCGCGTGCGGCAGCGCGACGAGATAGGCGGTCTCGGGCCAGATGACCAGGTCGACCCGATCTCGGCCTTCCAGCTCCTCGGTTTGCTCGGCGTAGCGGCGATGTGAAAGCGCTCGCTCTCCGCGCTTCTCCATGACGTCGACGTTGGCCTGCACGACACCGACGCGCATCGAGGGCGCGCCTTCGTCATGGCCCTCGATGCTCTGCAGGGTGTACCGGCCATGCACCAGCAATGCGACGGCTGCACCTACGACCACGCTCCACGCGGTTGGTGTCACGGGGCGCTTGCGCACGAGCCAGAGCACGGCTTCCACCAAGATCGCGCTCACGCCGCAAACCCACGCGCTCAACAGAAGCGGGCCGCCGAGACTCGCTCCCTGCGCCAGCGAGGTTTGGTCGACGAGCGTGTTTCCCAAGTAGAAGGGAAACAAGTCCGGATACAGCCATTCGACCGTCAGCCATGGTAGCATCAGCGAGGCGAAGATTTCGACTCCGCGATCGCGCAGCGCGCGGTAGCCCCAGGCGATGAGGACGAAACGCAGGGATACGGCCCCGGCTCCGAGCAGCCACACGACCCAGCTCAGCCCCTCGCGGCCTCCCCAAAAGAGCGTGAGCGCGGGTTGCACCCAGTGATAACCGCCCACGTAGGAAAACCAACCGAAAAGCGCGGCGCACGCGATCGCTCGACGCGTGCTCATGCTCCACTCCACCGACAACGTGAATGCGCCAACGGCGAAAAAGACCGCAAGCCACGCGGCCGGAGCCACGAACGCCAGTGCGAGCGCTGCACCTGCCATCGCCGCGAGGACGGGAGGAATGGGGCCAATCATGCTTCGCCGTTTATACTCCGTGGCTTGCTCGAATCGGAGTTGCTTCGTGTGCAGCGCTCCCTTACCCTCCCCGCCATGGTGGTGCCGGCATGCAGCGTCTGCTGATCTTCGTGGGATTGGTGGTCGCCGGGATTGCGGTCGCGGTCTTTTTGAATCGCCAAGGTGGAGCTTCCCAAACGACGGAAGCGCCGGACTCGAGCTCTCCGAGGACACGCGCGGAAGGAACCGCCGATGCGGTGCCCTGGCCTTTCGACGGAGGCGTGGTGCTCGACCGTGACGCCGGTGTGGCCGAGGATCTCGCTGCGCCACGCTTCGATCTGGGGGACCTGGACTACGCGGCCCTCCGAAAGCAGACCCCAGACAGCCTCTATTGGTTGATGGCCGCGCCCACCCAAGATGCCGAAGTGCTCGAGGCGCGACGCCGCGCGCGTGACGAACGCAACGAGCAATATGGAAAGGTCGTCTCGAACACCGCGACCGTCGAAGAGATCCGCGATTATTACGCGTACCGTCGCAAGCTCTCCGAGGACTACATCGAAGTGCTGCAATTGATACTCGACGAGCACGGAACGGAGCTTTCCGAACGTGATGTCGGGCTGCTCGAGCTCGCGCTTTCCATGCACAGCTCGCTGTTGTCGGAGCTCCCGAAAAAGGAGGATGACGCGTTGCAGCGCAAGGCAGAGTACGACCGCGTCAAACGCGCATGGCAGGAGCAACAGGCGAGCGAAGCCGAGGGCGCCGACACGCAAAATACGCCTGAGCTACCCTGATGGGTCGTTGAAAAAAAATCGACATTCGCCGATAGTCCGCTCAGCGAGTTGGAAACCCGTTAACCAACAGGGAGAGGACACCATGAGATTTCGACTGGTCGCAGCCGCGGCCCTTTCGTTCGCGCTCGTGCCGCTTGGCACCGCGAGCGGGATCGGCCTCGAAGACATCGTAGATGGAGAAAACAACTACCCATGGCAAATGGTGGCGTTGCCGGGCACCAAGTGCGGCAATGGGTCGCAGTACAAGTTTTACGTGTACGACAGCCCGACCTCCAACAACCTACTGCTCTATTTCGAAGGCGGTGGTGCTTGTTGGGATTACGAGTCGTGCAGTGGGCGTCTCGGAATCCTCGGGGCTGCGAACCGCAACGGTCTGCCCGACGATTACATCGAAGGGACGCTGCCCAAATTCGTAGCACCTCTCGTCAACGGCAACGATCCGGGAATTCCGGGCCGATCGCGTACCGATCTGATCACCAAGGGGTGGGACGTGGTCTACATGCCGTACTGCACCGGCGACGTGCACGTCGGGAACAGTGTCACCACGTACGTCGACCCGCTCGGCCAAGAACCGCCACTGGTCTGGTACCACAACGGCTACAACAACACGATCGCCGCTCTGAACGAGCTGGCCGGCCGTTTTCCCAGCATCAACAAGTTGGTGGTCAGCGGCTTCAGCGCCGGCGGCGTGGCGACGGGCGTCGGATACTACTTCGCCAGGCAGATCCTGCAGCCGAATGCCGGCTACATGATCAACGACTCGGGCCCGGTTTTCCCGGCGCCCAACGCGAGCTCGAACTCCCGCCCGCTCCACGACACGATCACGCAGTCGTGGGACCTTACCTCGGTGTTCAGTCAGCTGCCGGCGACGTTCGACCCGAGTGACTTCGGAAGCATCAACGTCATGATGGCGGTCGAGTTTCCCAACGACCAGCTCGCCTACACCGGGTATTCGCGAGATTTCAACTTTTCGAGATTTTCGTACGAGAGGTTCTATCCCGGGATCACGCCGTCGGGCATCTTGGCGAAGTGGAAGCAGGACCAAGACGCGTTGGTGGCCCAGCTTCAGCAATTCCCGAACTTCTCGTACAACATCCCGTGGGAGCGACAGATCAACGACAGCCATTGCTCGACGATCATCACCTTCATCGGGAGCCACAACTGCCCGAGCATTCGCAAGAAGAGGTGGTATGAAGTCTGGCAGTGGCCGTGGAGTCAAAGCTGGAAATGCCCGGGTACGTTCCAAACGATGGAGGACTTCATCGATCGATTCATCGGGCAGGATCAGCGTTTCCGGTTGGTCGAGCCCCCCAACGGGTACAACGCCGAAGACCCGGGCATGCAGATCGTGGCTCCGCTGATCAACGACGCGATCACCGGCGCGTGACCGAATCGCTTGGGCGCACGGGCGCTTGGCTGCTGTTGGCGTGGGTCGGACTGGTTGCATGCGACCGGGACCGACCGCGCCAACCGGAGCCAGAAACCATCGATGCGCCGGCGTCGCGGACCTCGAGTGGAAACGTCAACCAAGCGATGGGTGCGGACCAGCCCATCATTCCGACGCTTCCGACTCCTCAGCAGCGATTCCTGATCGCCGTGAAGCAGGGTGAGCGCGACGAAGCGGAGCGTTGGCTCCGACAGGGCGCGAGTGTCGAGGAGGGCGCGGTCTTGGTGGCGGGGATTCGCGGAGAGGGCGCGCTCGGGTTCGTCGAGTGGCTCCTTTCACGCGGGGCGCCGGTCGACGCCTCGGACGAGTCCGGGCGCACGGCCTTGAGCTGGGCCGCAGGGCAGGGCTCCATCGGCGAGGTCGAGCTCCTGCTCGCGCGCGGCGCCGCGGTGCACAGCGCCGACACCCTCGGACGCACACCGCTTCACTTCGCGGTCTTCGGAGGCGACGGCGAGGTCGTCGAACGCCTGCTGAAGGCATCTGCGGACGTCGATGCCCAAGACTCCCTCGGAAGCACTCCTCTGATGTACGCGTGCTCCAAGAATCAACCCGAGATCATCGCGACCTTGCGAAGTCATGGCGCCAATCCGCGGCTCGAGGACAAGCTGGGCCGGACGGCAGCCGCTCGCGCGCACGGGGAAAACAATCCTTGTATCGCCTTTTCGCCGGAAGAGTCGCCGGCTCAGGGCCGCGACTGACCTAGCGCGCGGCGAACGTCTTGCATCACGGACTTCTCGACGGATTCCAGCCGCCCATCGGCAGCCGCGGCGATTTCCGCAGCGCTCTTCACCAGCTCCGCGTGATCGGGAACGCCTTTGACGCGTGCGACGCATTCGAGCGCGATCCGCCGCCCGTCTTCCGGGTCTGCAAACATCGCGTCGGCCAAGTCCCGAAAGGTTCTTTCGATTTGATCGAAGTCGATCGGGGAAAAGACATCCGCCTTGCGACGCAACACCTCGACGAAACGATCCGCCTCGGACGGGCTCAGCTCCCCGTCGGCAGAGGCGACCAACACGAACGCGCCCGAAACGGCGCGCAACAAGCCGTCCGATACGCTCTCGTCGAAGCGGTTCCAAGCGGCCAAGGCGTAAGCAACGGATTCTTCCGGGATCATCTTCGTCTCCTCGAACGCGAAGAGCCTAGCCCCGTTACGGCCGGTTGCCCAGGTAGGCGCGCACGGACTGGGGGGCTGGCTGCCGACGAAGGGCTTGGGTCAGGGTCCATCGATCGGCCTCCGAAGCGTCGATGAGACGAATTTCGGCACCTTCTCGGAAAGCGATGGGACGACCGTCGCGAAAGAGGATGCGGTTTCTCGGAGTCGCAGGGATGCGCGGGCCCGGCGTGACGATGCCGATCAGGTTCAAGGGATCGGCAGCGCTGATCGCGACGAGCTCGTCCTTCGGTGCGGTTCGTCTCGTGCTGCGGAGGGCCGTCACCGCCTCTGGCAGGGCGTACTGCTCTCCCGAAAACCCGGACACGAATCGTCCGCCCCGGATTCGCCCTTGGGCTTCCAGCCGTCGATAGACCTGCAAGAGCGAGTACCACGGAGGAAGCTCGGACTCGCGATCGAGCACTCGTCGAAACACGACCCCCCAACGCCGAAGCAACGTCCAGGCGATCGCCTCCACGTCGTGCTCTTCCGGCGCCTCGGGGAGCACCGTCCATCGGCCCGCCGCCTCCATGCTGTACGCGGCGGGCGCGCGTCGACCTCGGCGATCGCGTTTGGGGTCGGGAGCCAGCAGGGCCCGGAGGCCGGTGAAGCCGTCCGAGGTGACGAGCCCGAGCGAGACGAGCTCCCCGAGGGCTTCCCGCGCTTGCACCGGGAGCAGCGCGCTGTCGCGGACGATGTCGTCGAAGAAGCTCGCGCCCGACTCTCGTAGCACCGCGAGGGTTGCAGCGGCCTGGCTCGACATCGAGTCACCATCGTCTCGTCGAAAACGCCAAGTGCGCGTGCGGTCCCGACGGCAGAATGCGATCGGGCTCGTGCGGATGGGAGCCGCTGCCCGGCCTTGCGGGGGCACTCTGCGGCACCAGGTCGTTCGGCCGGAGAGGCAGAGCTGGTCGAGCCAGCTCGGATCGTACCCGTGCATGCGGATGGGCAAGATGTCGGCTTCCCAAGCAGCAGCGCCCGTCTCGATTCCTTCGAGCTGATCGAGGATCGCGGCGAGACCCTCCGGCCCCTCCATCCGTGCGTCGGCACGCGCGTGCTGCCAGCCCAACAGAAAACGCAAATAGTCCGCTGCGCTCACCGCCTCGATCTCTTTGCGGAGCCGTCCCAGGGTGTACCGGTGGATCCGCGCAAGCAGGCCCCTCTCGCACCATTCGATGTCCTCGGAGCCAGGGGTGAAGCGGCCTCGCAGCACGAAGCCCTCCGTTTCGAGCTCGGCCAACGCGGCTTCCACCTCGGCAGGCGCGAGCCCGAGTGAGCCCGCCAGCGTGGGGACCGCAATCGGCCCCACCGCCTGAAGGCGACCCTGCACGAGCTCGCGGACCGCTTCCTCGCGAGCCCAGGCCCTCGCTCGATGTTTTGGAGGCACCGCGACGGCCGGCGCACAACGGCCGTTCGGCCATGCTGCTTCGAGCAGGGGCAAACGTTCGGCCGCGGTCCAAAAACAACGGCTGCCGGTCTCGAACCGCGTGGCGCGTCCGGCGGCCGCGAGCTCACGCAGCCACGGGCTCCACGGCTCCGTCTCCGCGCTCGACAGACAGTGGTGAAGCAGGAGGGCGTCGTGCATCTCTTCGGCGTCGCGGGGCTCGGGCCACGCTTCCTTCCGCACGCGCTCGATCGCGGAGAGGTCGAGCGCACCCAGATCGGAGGCGCGCTCGGCGTCGAGCCAGCGCCGGGACATCACGGCTTGCGTGCGCCGTTCCTCGAGCGGGGCGTCGTCGAGGAACGCGTACGGTCGTGCGTTGAGGATCTCCTGGGCGAGTGGCGAAGGTTCGGTCAGGTCGCGCGCCAGCATGGTGATTTCACCTGCCTCGATCCGACGCAGCAAGGCTTCGAGCCCTTCGACGTCCATGGCTTCGTGCAGGCAGTCGTCGATCGTCTGACGAACCAGCGGGTGGTCCGGAATGGCTCGATCCCCGGCGACGTTCTCGAGGCATGCCACCTGATCGGGGAAGCAGAGCGCCAAGAGGTCGTCCGCCTGCATCCGTTGAAAGCGAGGGGGAACCTTTTTGCCACCGCGCATGCGCGGCACGGCCAGCGCCCGCGTTGCGTTCCAGCGCCATCGGGTCTGGAACATCGGCGCATCGAGCAGCGCTTGAATCAGGACTTCCCGCACGTTTTCGGCCCGTAAAAAGCGGAACACGTCTTCTAGAGGGAAGCTGTGCATGGGACCGAGTGACAGGACGATCGCATCTTCGGCTGCGGCCGCTTGCAGCTCGACGTTGAAGCTCCGGCAGAAGCGTTTCCGGAGCGAAAGTCCCCACGCGCGATTGATGCGGCTGCCGAAGGGCGCATGCACCACCAAATGCATGGCGCCCGTCTCGTCGAAGAAGCGCTCCAAGACGACCGTGTCCCTCGTGGGCATGGCGCCGAGCGCGGTTCGTGATGCCGCCAAGTATTCGACGACTTGGCCAGCTGCGAGGGCACACACACCAGCTTCGGCCTCCACCCAACGAGCCGCTTCCGCGAGATTTTCGTGGCGAAGCTCGACCCCTTGGCGAATCGCGACGACCGAGCCGGAAACCAAGTCGGTTCGCGCAGGAGCCTCTCCGAACCAGAAGGGAAGGCTGGGAGGCTTCCCGCGAGCGTCCGCGACCCGCACCAGACCGGGCTCGACGCGCAGAATCTCGTACGAGACGTTGCCGAGCTGGAAGATGTCTCCCGCCATGCTTTCGATCGCGAAGTCTTCGTTGAGGGTTCCGACGCGGACGCTCTCCGGCTCGAGCCGCACCTCGTAGTCGAAATTGTCGGGAATCGCGCCGCCGTTCATGATCGCGGTCAGGCGGGCGTTTCGCCTGGGCCGGATCCGCCCGTTGACCTGGTCGTGATGAAGGTACGCGCCGGCACGGCCCCGCCGCGTCGCGAAGCCCTCGGACAACATCTCGAGCACCTGATCGAAGACCCGTCTCTCGAGCTTTCGGTACGGCCAAGCTCGCCGAGCCAGAGCGAGTAGCTCGTCCTCGTCCCATTCGCCGCTTGCCGCGGTCGACGCCACGATTTGCTGAGCTAGCACGTCGAGCGATCCCTCCGGAATCGCGATGCGATCGAGCTCGCGACGCCGCACCGCGCGCAAGAGGGCGACGCACTCCACCAAATCGTCGCGGCTCAACGGAAAGAGCC
Organism: uncultured Sandaracinaceae bacterium; assembly: GCA_964495565.1. Taxonomy (GTDB): domain Bacteria; phylum Myxococcota_A; class Polyangia; order Polyangiales; family Houyiibacteriaceae; genus SG8-38. The sequence continues at coordinate 34,081 of CAZBWQ010000036.1, forward strand.
GTCCTTTGGGTGTCCCCCCGTGCCAATGCCCCGACCGGCCCACGCGCTGCAGGAAGGTCGACACCGAGTGCGGTGAGCCGACTTGGCAAACCAGGTCGACGTCGCCCACGTCGATGCCGAGCTCGAGCGATGCCGTCGCCACGACCGCGCGGAGCGAGCCCGATCGGAGGCGTCTCTCCGCGTCGAGCCGGTGCTTGCGTGCGAGGCTCCCGTGGTGGGAGGTGACGGCCTCCTCTCCCAACAGCTCGCTCAGGTGTCTGGCCAGACGCTCGGCGAGGCGGCGCGTGTTGACGAAGACCAGCGTGGTGCGATGTGCTTCGATCAGGCTTGCGAGCTTCCGATAGATCTCCTCCCAGGCTTCGTTCGAGATGACGGTTTCGAGAGGAGAGCCCGGCAGCTCCACCGCGACGTCCATGGTTCGCTGATGACCGACGTCGATGATCTGGCAGGCGTTCGACGGGTCTTCGCCTCGCGCCCCGACTAGGAAGCGCGCCACCTCCTCGATGGGGTTCTGCGTCGCCGAAAGGCCGATCCGCGTGATGTCGCGGCCCACCATCGCCTCGAGCCGCTCGAGCGTGAGCGCCAGATGGGCTCCTCGCTTGTTGCCAACCAGCGCGTGAATCTCGTCGACGATGACCGTGCGGACGCTTTGCAGCATGCGCCGGCCGCCGTCACTGGTCAGCAGAATGTAGAGCGACTCGGGTGTGGTCACGAAAACGTGCGGCGGCTGCCGGACCATCTTCGCACGCGAATGCGACGGCGTATCTCCCGTTCGTACGGCCGTTCGGATCTCGACGTCGTCGCATCCGAGCTCTTTCAGCGTCTCGCGAATGCCAGCGAGGGGCTTCTGCAGATTTTCCTCGATGTCGTTGCTGAGAGCTTTGAGGGGTGACACGTACAGCACGCTCACCCGGTCTTCGAGCCCCTCGGTGAGGCCTCGCTGCACCAGCTCGTCGATCGCGCACAAGAACGCGGCCAGCGTCTTGCCGGAGCCCGTGGGCGCAGCGATCAAGGTGTGCCGCCCACGACGAATGGCAGGCCATCCCTCGGCTTGCGGCGGAGTCGGCTCGCCGAAGGTCTTCGCGAACCACGTGCGCACGGCAGGGTGAAATCCAGCGAGGGTCATGAAGACCGTACATCTAGCACCGGGGCCGGCGCGGCGACAGCGAGGCGAAGCCTATCTCGTTCGTTTTGCGCCAAGCGCCGCGTTCAAGGCGATGGCCTCTCGAATCGCCTGCGGATCTCGAAGGGACGACAGCAACGCGGCAGAAACCGACCTCGAGGGTCGCGGACGCAACGGTCGAAACGAGGGTCTCGTCTCTTCGCGTACCATTCCCCCGATCGCACGGCGCGCGGCGTCGAGAATCGAGTCGTGGAGCGCGGGTTGCGCGGATGCGGCGACGACCGCAGCGGCGACGATCCAACGAGGATCGGCATCGACGACGTCCCCTCGCCGCAGTCCCGTGGCGAGCCGCTCCACTTCCGCGTGGTCTGCGTGCAGGTATGGAAAACCCGGGATGTTCATCAGCTGGAAGCCCTCGAGCTCGGGCCACGGCCGCTGGATCAGGGTATCCACGAACGAGTCCGCGGCCGAGTGGAGCGCCTCTTCGGACAGCCCTGCCCAACGACCGCCCAATGGCAAGAAGTACAGGGACACGTCGGGGTGATCCGCTTCCCACCGAGCCCACGACGCATCCGCTTCCTCGTGGCGCCCGAGGTGATGCAGTACGCGCACGACCGCATGCATCCGCAACCGTGGCGGGGGCTGATCGTCGATCCTCACTCCGTCTTGCAAGATCGCGGCGGTCCGCTGTGGAGCCGAAGGATTGCGATACTCGCGGCGAATCATCTCGACGTAGGCAGGCCCGAGCATGAGGGTGCCCATCACGTCGACGAACAGCTCGGGAAGCCACGGACCAAAGAGACCTGCGAGCCAACGAGCGTCGATCTCCCCGTCGGATTCGGGAACCGCGACCTCGCTCGGCAGGCCGAGGCGCGCTTCGATCTCGTCTTCGAGGCGGTCCACGCTGTACAAGAAATCCCGAGCGACCTCGCGCCCGATGCTCGGCCATTGCCATAGGCTCGTTTCGAAGTCGGGAGGCAGTTGGATCGGCGCCACCCGCGTCGAAGCAAAGCGAAGCGTGAGGGCTCGATTCCAGTCGCCCATCACCGCGACGGGCTCACGCGTGCTCAGATCGAGCCCCTGCGCGCGCGCGAAGTCGAGCAGGGGCGCGTAACAAGCCTGCACCATCGCGTCGGCGTACGAAAACACGCCTCGTGGCGCGGCCAGTCTCTGGTGCGAGATTCGGCGCAGGTGCCTGGTCAGGTCTTCGAGCCCTCGTACCACGGCGGTCTCCTGCACGAGGGTCGACACCGTCGGGCTTCCGCGAAGCGACCGGTCGACCTCTTGGAGCCGTTCGAGCAGGTCCTCTTGCAAGGCGGGCACGAGCCATTGCAGACGCGGGTTCGCACGGGCCTGATCGAGCATTCGCGTGGCTTCGACCTGCAGCCGCTCGACGTTCGCACGTGCGGCGGCCACCAAGGACGGCTCCTGCGGAGGCGGCGGCTCGGGTCGAGCGGGCGGCTCCATGACCCGTTCGCGAGGCCCAGGCGACGGCCTCGGCCTGGCTCGCCCCGTGGGTTTCGCTTCTGCGGGCGCCTCGGTGCGTGTCTCGGTGCGCGTTCGGGCCTTCTTTCGACGATCCCACCACCGCTTGAGGAGTGGGTAGAGGATGTAGATCAGGAGCGCGATTTCCCCGATGTGATCTCGAAGAAATTCGTTCATCGCTGCCTCAGCGCCGAGGTGCTCGATGGCCGACCGGCCGACGTTGGAGCGGGCCTTGGCCGCGCTTCGCGAGGAGCTCCGCGAGAATCAAGCGCGCCACGAAGGTGTTGGGCTGCTTGCACAACGTGCCGAGGGCGAGCGGCTTACGCTTGTTCGTCATCGTCCGGCTCCGCCGTGGCCTTGCTGATCGCATTTCGCATGTCCGTATCCGCCGCCACGTTTCGTAGGTTGTAGTAGTCCATCACCCCGAGGTTTCCTTTTCGGAATGCTTCCGCCATCGCTTCCGGAATCTTCGCCTCCGCTTCGACGAGGCGAGCTCGCATCTCCTCGACTTTGGCGCGCATCTCCTGCTCCGCGGCCACCGCGAGCGCTCGCCGGCCCTCGGCGCGGGCCTGGGCAACTTGCTTGTCGGCCTCGGCTTGCTCGGTCATGAGCTTGGCTCCGACGTTCGTTCCGACGTCGATGTCGGCGATGTCGATCGACAAGATGTTGAAGGCCGTTCCACTATCGAGGCCACGTGCGAGCACGTTCTTGGAGATCTTGTCGGGGTTTTCGAGCACCTGTGCGTAGTTGTCCGACGAGCCGATGGTCGACACGATGCCTTCGCCGAC
>CAZBWQ010000037.1:0-36598 GCA_964495565.1 uncultured Sandaracinaceae bacterium
GTAGGCACGGGCGGGATTGAACCGCCGACCCCTACCGTGTCAAGGTAGTGCTCTCCCACTGAGCTACGTGCCTGTGTTTCGCGTCCACCGGCGGTGGAAGCGGCGTCTTAACCCTGACCCTGATGGGTGTCAAGAAGCCCCGCAGGCGGCGATTCGAGCTTTGCCTGCAAACCGTCCCGCTGATAAGCCCTTCGTCCAATGAGCGCCGATCCGTCGAGCAACGAGCCGCCTCGTGGGCTGCGCCCCCTGCCGTCCGTCAACATGGCGCTGCTCCCGCACGAGCTCAAGGCACGGCGCACGCGACGCATGGTGCTCGCGACGGTCGTAGCCGCGGTGGCGCTGAGCGCGCTTCTCTTTTGGATCGCAAAGAGCGTCATCCCGACGACTTGGTCGTGGATGGAAGACGCACTCGGACGACAAGATGCGAAGCTCGCCGATGACCTCGGGCTCGACCCGACCTTCGTGGGCCCTGCGCAGGATGCGGCAGTCGAAGAGGCACTCTCCGAAGAGGAAGCTCTCGCACTTGCTCGATCACGCCCCAACGCACGGTACGAAACCCTGTTCGGTACCGAGCCGAGCTTTCGCGGTGCGCTGCTGAATGCGGGCTTGGAGCCGCAGGAGTGCAACGAGATCGAGCAAGCGTTGCAGCACATCGTCGACTTTCGTCGTTGCCGGCCCGAGCACAAGATCATCGTCGAGCGAGGAAACGACGCCGAGCTCAAGCACTTCGAATATCACCCATCGGCCACCGAGTTCGTCGCGGTCACCCGAAGTGAAGAGGGCTTCTTTCGGGCCGAGCAGATTCACGTTCAAGTCGAACGCACCCCGCTGGCGCGAGCGGCGTCGGTCCAGACCTCGATCGGAGACGGATTGGCGGAGCTCGGCTTGCCGGCTGGCCTGTCCGCCTTTTTCACCGAAGCCTTCGAGGGGCGCATCAACTTCCCGCTGCAAGCGCGAAAAGGGGACGTCTTTCGCATCGTCGTGGACGAAGAGCGCGTGGACGGCGAGTTCCTCCGATACGGCCGCGTGCGCGCCCTCGAGTACGACGGGCAGCGGACCGGCAAAGTGCAGGCATTCTACTATCAGCCCGGCAAAGAGACGGGTCAGTTCTACGACGAAACGGGACGAGCGATGCAAGGGGGCTGGCTCCGGACGCCGCTTCGCTACGAGCGTTTGTCTTCCCGCTTCAACCCCCGCCGCTTCCATCCGCTGCTCCGCCGCGTCGTCCCGCATCTCGGCATCGACTACGCCGCGCCGACCGGAACTCCCGTGTGGGCGGCAGCGACCGGTCGCGTGAGCTTCGCCGGCCGGAAGGGACCGAACGGCAATCTGGTGATTCTGCGGCACACCGGGGGATACGAAACCGCCTACGCTCACCTGCATCGCATCAAGAGCGGAATTCGGCCGGGCAAGCTGGTGAGCCAGCGGGAGCTGATCGGATTCGTCGGCTCGACGGGCCGCTCAACCGGGCCGCACTTGCACTTCGCATTGAAGAAGCATGGGCGGTTCCTCGATCCGATGACGGAGCTCAACGGCCCCGGACAACGCTTGCCACCACGCGAGATGCCCGAATTCAAAGAGACCATCGCCGCGTTGCAAGAGCAGTTGAGCGAGATCCCCGATGCGCCGGCGCTCGTCGCCGGGGCGGACGAGCCGCTGGTCGAGCAAATCGACGAAGTCATGGACTGACCCGGGAGCCGAGGTTAGGCTGCCCGCGGTGTCGAAGCGGTCCGTGTGGCTCGAGCGGTTGGTGGTCACAGCCGCCCTGCTGCTGATCGTATGGGGGATTGGCTCATACGGGATCTGGAGTCCGTGGGAGCTCGAAGACGCCGAAGCCGCGCGGGCTCTGTGGCAGGCCGGCTCGACGGGGTCCGCGCTCGCGCCCCTGTCCACGCACCTGATCGGTCTCGCGTTCGAAGCGTTTGGGCTTCGGCCTTGGGCCGCACGGCTTCCGGGCGTCATGGCCGCTTTGCTCACCTCGTGGCTCGCCTTCGTGGTTCTTCGGTCCGCTCTCGATCGCCGTGCCGCCATCGTGGGGGTCGTCGTGCTGGCAACGACGCCGGCGTTCTTGCTGAATGCGCGTCTCGTCATGGGGGCTTCGGTCGAGGTCGCAGCGCAAAGCGCGGTGGGAGTGGCTGCGCTCGGCTTGGCGTTGCGCACGAAGCGGCCCGCGGACGCCGCGGTTTGGGGCCTGGCATGGGCCGCGAGCGCAGCAGCGAGCACGGTCGCGAGCGGTGTGCTCCTCGGACCTCTGCCTCCGTCGCTCGCCGTGGCGGCGTGGAGCCTCATCGCCACACACGAGGAGCGCGGTGTGTCGATCGGCCGATGGGTCTTCGCACCCGCGGCCCTGATCATGACGGCTGGAGTCGCCAGAGCCGTGAGCCTCGACTCCCCCGAGCCGACCCTTTGGCTCGGCGGCGGCTCGACCGGAGGCAACCCTCCGACCTTCGAGGCGGCGTTCGAAGCGCTTTTTCACGGCCTGGCCCCGTGGAGTGCCGCCCTTCCCGTCGCCGCGGTGTGGATGCTCACGCCCCGGCCCGGTCGCCGATCCGCGACGCAAACGATCGCCTGGATCTTCCTGCTTTGGTCGGTCTTTTCCTTCGTCGCCTGGACGGTCTTTGCCTCGCGCTACGGCACCCCGGCCTACCTTGCCCTGCTGCCACTCTCGGGCTTGGTCGCGCTGTGGATGACCGAGGTGAGTCGCGAGCCCGCCGCCCGGTGGGGCGCCGCCGTCACGGTCGTCGCGTTGATCGCGTTGCTCGTGCGTGATTTCGCGCTCTACCCCGAAAGCCCTCTTCGGAGCCTGCCGGTCGAAGGCGTCGACGTCCCGGAGGGCTACGCACCCGGGGGATCGTGGGCGTCGCTCTTTGCGTTCTTCGCGGTGGTGCTCTCGCTCTTCTTGGTCGGTCACGAAGGCGTGCCACGGCCGCGCCCGAAGCGCCTCGCGCGCTGGGTCCGCAACCAGTGGAGCTCCGGTTGGGTGCCGCGCATTTGGCTGCTGCTCGCCTTCTGGCTGGTGGCTGCCTGCCTGGTCTTCGGATCGCTCTGCTGGCTGTGGAACCTCCCGCTTCCCTCGGTGGTGGCTCGCATCGGCCAAGCGGCCTTCTTCGTGCCTTTCGCGGCCGTCGCGCTGATCTGGGGAGCCCCTTGGTTGCGCCATGCCATCGGAAAGCTCGGAGACGATGGAGCCTTCCTCGTGCTGGCCGGCGGTCTTGCCGTCGGGGCATTCGTGGTGTGCGGCTTTCAGCCCGGGCTCGGCCGGCATTTCTCACCCCAGCCCGTGTACGAGACCTATGCCGAGCTGGCCGACCAAAACCAAGAGCCCTTGGCGGTGTATCGGTCGCCCGCAACCGCGGCGGAGTACCACACCGAGGCCTCGGTCCAACGGATCGACTCCGAGGACACGATCCTCGCTTTCCTCGACCAACCGGGTCGACGCTGGGTGGTCATGCCCGCCGAGGAGCTCGCCCCTCTCGACCGCCGCCACCGTGCCCGCACGGGAAGCCATCTCTACGTCGCGGACGCGCGGAGCGCACGGCTGCTCCTCGTCGCGTCGTCGCCCGTCGAAGGCCGGCCGAACGCCAGCTTTCTCGAAGATGCGGTCTTGCGCGAGGCGCCCGAGCCCGAGCACGTGGTGCGCATCAACTTCGCCGATCGAGTGGAGTTGCTCGGATACGATCTGTCGACGCCCACGCCCGACGGCGTCGGTGCAGGCCAGCGCTTCGAGATCACCTGGTATTGGCGTGCGCTCGACGAGCCTCCCGAGGGCTACACGGTGTTCGTGCACATCGATGGATACGGCCGCCGGCTCAACGGAGACCACGAGCCCGTGGCGGGCCGGTATCCGCCCAAGCTGTGGGAGGCCGGCGACGTGATCGTGGACAGGCAGGAGCTCGTGGTCCCCGCGAGCTTCCGACGCGGAGACTACGAGATCTTCGTCGGGTGGTTCCGCGGCAAGAATCGGCTCGAGGTGCGTTCTGGCGCCGACGACGGCGAAGACCGCGTGCGAGTCGGAACGTTGCGGGTTCGCTAGTCCGTTTCCGTTCCGCGTCGAGCGAATACCGACGCGGCCAAGTCGAGCCCACCGCCAAACGTCGTCCTGGGCCGCTCGATGCCGTGCTCGGGCCGAGACCGATTCGACGGCGCGCTCCAAGCACCATGCGTCGTGGGTCCGGGAGCCGCCCAGCCCGAGGCCGTTCGCTGGGGCGCCACTGCAGGCTCGTCGCTCGCTTCCCAGACGGCGACCGGCACGCCCGTCAGGGTACGTTGATCCAAAATGAAGGACTCTTGGGGACGGCAGCTGCGGATGCTCCGCGTCAACCTCCGACGCTCATCGGCTCTCAGCGCCTCGAACGCGATCCCCATGCCGACCGCATTGCGGTCGCCCGGGCGCGCGCGCAACTCGACCCGTCGCACGCGCCCCGCCACGCAAAGGGGCTCGTCCCAGTCGGGAGGACGAAAGGTGAGCGCGACCTCCGTTCCGACTTCCAGCAAGAGCTCGGTGCGAATCCACAAGCCGTCTTCGCTGACGTCCGTGACGTGATGGGTGAGCGCCTCGCCCCAAAGGTCGGTATACACCTCGCATTCGAGATCGACGTCCCGCCGGACCGTCCGGCGAGCTTCGGGTTTGGCGCCAAACTGGCGAGCTGCCATGAGGTTGCTTTTATTCGACCCGAGCAGCCGGCGGCAAGTTACGGGTCGAGTTGGACGACTTGGTCGGGCTCCAGGACGTACCGGGTTTGATCCCAGGTTCCAGGCGTGGCGCGCGCCCCTCGCTCGTCGACCTCGAACATCCACAACCCTTCACGCCCGGCGTGCGTCGTGCTGCCAGCGCAACAGAGCAAGAGAGGCGTCTCGGGAACCCGCACGTGATAGCGCCAGTGAATGTGGCCGTGCAGGATGACCCCTCGCCGCGCGCAGGCGCATGCAGACAAGAAAGCGTCCGCGTTCACCAAGCCGTGCGCAGGGCGATCGGGCTTTCCGTTTGCGAGCCGCGGCGCGTAGTGGGTCGCGATCATCACGAAGCGATCGCGAAGGCGCGCATCGTCCAAAATTCGCGTGAGCGCGTCGATCTGCTCGTCCGGGATGTACCCACTCGAATGCGTAGGCTTCGGGTTGGCGCGCGCGCTGTTGACGCCCACCACCGCCAATCCATCGGCGGGGAACCAGACCTGCGGCCAGACCCCGTCGACCGCGTACTCGGGCATCTCGGTTCGCATCAGATGACCGAAGCTGGTGTCGAACCATCCCGCCTCGACCGTGTCTCGCAGATACAGATCGTGATTGCCGGGCACGGTGAACAAGCCGAGGGGAGCCCGAGTCAGCGGCTCGATGACGCTGCGGGCGTACTCGATTTCCGGTTGCGTCCCGAGCGCCGTGTAGTCGCCCGTGCAGATGATCAAATCGACGCCCTGCTCTTCGGCAAAGGCTGCCAGCGCCTCCACCTTCCGGGCGGCATCGACGAAGACGCGGCGGCGGCGAAACCGAAGATTCGCGTACCCGACGATGCGCTTGTTGAGGAATGCGCGAGCCGGAACGCCGGGAAAGCCACGCTCCAAGTGAAGGTCGCTGACGTGTAGGATCTTGGTCACGGCCACAGGGCCGGGGCCTCGAGCCCCGCCGCCTCGTCGAATCCGAAACGTACGTTCAAGCACTGAATCGCCTGCCCAGACGCACCTTTGACCAAGTTGTCGATGGTGCTCATCGCGATGATGGTTCCGCTTTGGCGGTCCTGCGTGTACGCGACATGCGCCCGGTTCGAGCCCTTCACCCAGAGCGTGTCGGGGTGCTGCCCCTCAGCGAGAACCTGGACCGACGGGGAGCCTTCATAGAGGGATCGCGCCGCCTCGGTGCACCGGGTCGCGTCGACGCTCGCGTCGGCCGGCTGTGCGTAACAGGTTGCGAGGATCCCTCGAGTCATCGGGAGCAAGTGCGGAACGAAAGCGATGCGCACGGCGGAGCCTGCCAAGCGGCTGAGCTCCTGTTCGACCTCGGGGCCGTGGCGGTGTGCGCCCGCCTTGTAGGCCCGCACCCCTTCGGAAGCCTCGGAGAAGTGCGTGGCCTTGGACACCCCACGGCCAGCCCCCGAAGCGCCGCTCTTGGCGTCGATCACCATGCCTTCGAGGCGAACCAAGCCCTCGCGCACCAAGGGCGCGAGCGCGAGCGTCGAAGCGGTCGGATAGCACCCGGGGACGGCAATCAGATCCGCGGTGCGTAGCTCCTCACGATGCAGCTCGACCAAGCCATATACCGCCTCGGCGAGACGATCGGGCACCGGATGCTCGCCGTACCAAGCCTCGTAAACCGAGCGATCCGAGAAACGAAAGTCGGCCGAGAGGTCGATGACCACCAGGCCGCGCTCCCGCAACGCACCGACCGCTTCGGCGCTTGCAGCATGTGGCAACGCGCAAAACGCGACGTCGGCCCGACTCGCCACGTCAACCGGGTCGAAGGCCTCGACGGCACCGTCGAACACGCCGCGCAAGCTCGGCAAGACGTCGGCCACGCTCTGACCGGCCGTCGTGTTTCCGACGATCGACACGAGCTCGATCGATGGGTGACCGAGGGCCAGGCGCACGAGCTCGGCTCCCGTGTATCCGGTGCCCCCGACGACGATGGCGCGAATGGGTTTCGAGGTCATGTCCTCATCTCCAGCCTGATCCTGATACTGACACGGGCTTTGTCCACGGCCCGAAAGAAAAAGCCGCGGCACCAGGAGGCGCTGCGGCTCGGCTTTCGCGATGCGAAGCTCTCAGCGCTTGGAGTACTGGAACTTCTTGCGGGCCCCTGGCTGACCTGGCTTCTTACGCTCTTTCTTGCGGGCGTCTCGGGTGAGATAACCCGCCTTCTTCAGCGTCGGTTTGTTGTTCTCGTCAAGGCGTACGAGCGCACGTGCAATCCCATGACGAACGGCCTCTGCCTGCGACGAGACGCCTCCGCCTTGCACGTTCACCTCGACGTCGAACTGGCCTTGCTTTCCGATGGCCGCAAAGGGCTGCATGGCGATGATTCGAAGAATCTCGCGGGGAAAATAGTTGTCGAAGGTGCGACCGTTGACGGTCACGGTCCCTGCGCCCGGGCTCAAGAAAACGCGTGCGATCGCGTTCTTGCGCTTACCGGTGCCGTAGTAGCGTCCATCGATGACTTTGGCGTGGGTCATTCGGTATTTCTCTCAGGATCAAAGCGAAAGGGGCTCGGGCTTTTGTGCCGCGTGTGGATGCGCCCCTTCCGGATAAACTTTCAACTTTCGGAACATGTGACGGCCGAGGCTGTTCTTCGGGAGCATGCCTTTGACCGCGCGCTCGATGAGCAGCTCGGGCTTGCGGCCGCGCAAGTGTCCCGCGGTCTCCGTGCGCAAGCCTCCGGGGTAGCCCGAGTGCCAATGGTAGAGCTTGCCATCGGCCTTGCTGCCCGTGAGCCGAACCTTGCCGGCATTGGTGACGATCACGAAATCGCCGGTGTCGACGTGCGGCGTGTATTCAGGCCGGTGCTTCCCGCGAAGCACGTGAGCCACTTTGGACGCGAGCCTGCCGAGAGGCTGGCCTTCCGCATCGATCACATACCATTTGCGTTCGATTTCGGACGCTTTGGCACTTTGGGTCGCCATCATTCGCTCCTAAGACCCCGTTACGGGGCGCGTGTCCTAGCCGCCACCCCCTGAGGTGTCAAGCGCCCGAGAGGGGCCAAGCCGCCGGAAACCTCCGACTTTCCAGCAGCTTTCGCGACGAAAGCCACAGCGCCCCCGAATTGGGCTAAAACAATAAGCGGTGAGAATCTTTATTCAAACCGCCGACGAAACCAAGCGGAGGCCCCCGTGCGAGGCACTGTCTGCGGCCACGCTCGCTTTCGTCCTGCTCGGCGACGTCGGCAGCGCCGGCGCCCAGACGGGGCAGATCCGTTGTGTGGTCACCGAAAACGGCAGCCCGGCCGTCGGCACCGTGGTTCTCGAGCAAGAGGGGCGTGAGGTGGCCGGCGGATCGTGCAGCGGGACGCTGGCCGTCCCTTCGGGTGAGTACCGAGCCACCGTGCGCGTGGACGGCGTGCTCGACAATCCGGCCAAGTCCGTGCGGGTTCGAGTCGAAGACGGTCAGACCGCGCCCCTGTCCGTCGACTTCGAAACGGGCGTCGTCGAAGTTCGGATCCAAAACCAGGGCAAAGCCGGCACCGCCATCGTGTCGGTCAGTCAGCTCGGCAAGCGAATCGGCACGCTCGGAATCGGCGTGGCGACGCACCTGAGCACGGGACGTTACGAGGTCGTGGTGCGACTCGATGGAAAAGAGCGCCGTTACTCGCTCGATTTGAAGCCTGGCCAGAGGCGGTTGATCCGCGCCGAGCTCTGAACGTGGACGCCAAAACGCCGAAATTAGGAGGGATCGGGTATACTCGACCCGATCCTCGACACTGCTAGGGTCTTTCTGGGGATGACGGATTTGCCTGAGCTCGCGCGGCGTTCGCGGACGCCGGCGCCCTATTCGCCCAACGCGATCATGCGGTGGCTCTACCGCCGTTTCTTCGCCCACATCCGGGTCGACGAGAATTGGAGCCGGAGCGTGCGCGACGCGGCGAGCAAGGGGGTCGTCGTCTACGTCATGCGATCGCTCTCCTTCCTGGACTTCCTGTGCCTCGATTTCCTCCTCAAGAAGTTCGGGTTGCCGCTCGTTCGCTTCGTCAACGATCTGGGGCTCTGGATCCTGGAGCCATTCGGAAAAGGCGAGCGCCGATTGAGCTTGCGTCGACAGATTCCGGAGGCCGAGGCCCTCGAGAGGACCGTCGGCGACGGATACAGCGCGCTCTTGTTCTTGCGGCGCCCTCCCCAGTTCGGAAGCCAGGCACGACGCGGGCGAGAGCTCGAGGTCGACCTCATCGAGACTCTGGTGGCCAAGCAGCGCACGTCGCCCCAGCCAATTCTGCTCGTTCCGCAGACGTTCATCTGGAGCAAGCAAGCGGGCTCCGCGAGCCCGACGCTCCTCGACCTGCTGTTTGGCCCGGTGCAGTGGCCGGGGCGGGTGCGGGTCTTCTGCCAGTTCCTTCTCAACTACCGAGACGCGAAGCTGCGCTCTGGCGAGCCCTTCAACCTGCAGAGCTTTTTGGAGAGCAATCCCGAGCTCACCGACGGCGAAGCCGCAAACAAGGTCCGATATGCGCTGCTCCGCCGCATGGAGCGCGACCGCACCGTCATTCTCGGGCCGATGAAGAAGTCGACCGCACGGATTCAGGACGAGCTGCTCCGAAGCCCCAGGGTTCGTGCGGAGATCGAACGCTACGCCGACGAGAAAGGCATCTCAGTCGCCAAGGCCCAGCAGGTGGCACGCAAGCAACTGCGTCATCTCTGCGCCAAGCAGAGTCATTTCGTCATCGACATGCTGCACCGGTTTCTCACCTGGGTGTGGTCGAAGATGTACGACGGCGTCGTGATGGACAAAGCCGGTCTCGAGCGAATCCGGGCCGCTGCGCGCGATGCGTCGCTGGTGCTGCTGCCCAGCCACAAGAGTCACGTCGACTACCTCGTTTTGAGCGACATGTTGTACGCGAACGCCATGATGCCGCCCTTGATCGCGGCGGGTGACAATCTGAGCTTTTGGCCGATCGGTCCGCTGTTGCGGCGAGGTGGCGCCTTCTTCATCCGAAGAAGCTTTCATGGCGATGCTCTCTATCCGACGCTCGTGGAAGCATACCTCCGAAAAGTCTTGGCCGAAGGGTTCGCGCTCGAGTTCTTCTTGGAGGGTGGTCGCTCCCGGACGGGCAAGGCGCTGCCTCCGAAATACGGGCTCCTGTCGATGGTGGCCGACTCCGCGACGAAGCTGAAGGGGACGAAGGTCAAGCTCGTGCCAATCTCGATAGGCTACGAAAGAATCATCGAGGAACGCTCTTTCGTCCACGAGCTCTCCGGCGGCGAGAAGCAATCCGAAAACGTCGGTGACCTCATCAAGAGCTCGAGCGTTCTGCGATCGAAGTGGGGTCGCCTCTACGTGCAGTTCGGAGAGATCATCGACTACGACGAGTTCGCCGCAGAGACGATCCCTCGCCTCGCACGTGGCTCAGAGCGGCTGGACGAGCTCGACGAGGATCAGAAAAAGAGCGTGGTTCGCGCGCTCGCGCACAAGGTCATGTATTCGATCAACGAAGTCACGGTCGTGACCCCAGCTTCGTTGGTGGCCACCGCCTTGTTGAGCCATCAGAAACGCGGCATGACTCGAACCTCGCTCCTCGAAGCTTGCGAAGATTTGCTGCATGCGCTCGAAAAGATGGATGCACGCATCGCGCACCAGGTCCGGATCGGTGAGGGTCGCATTCGCGAAGACACCATCGACGAGGCCTTGCGCCTCTTCATCGATGCTCGACTGATCATCGAGCACGACACCGGCCCCGATCCCATCTACACGATCGAACCGGAGCGACGCATCGCTCTCGAGTACTACCAGAACACGATCATTCACTTTTTCGTCCCACGCGCTCTCATCGCCGCCGCGCTGCTGGTGGACAAAGAGCAGTGGGTAGACGTCCGGCGATTGAACACGCGCGTTCAACAGCTTTCACGCCTGTTCAAGCACGAATTCATCTACCGCACGGATGCGACCTTCGACCAGATATTTCAAGGGACGCTCGACGACCTGATCGGCGACGAAGAAGTCGAGATTCAGGACGGGCACGTGCAGGCCACCGAAGGCCGAAATCGACAGCGGCTCGAACGTTACGCAGTGATGCTTCAGACCTTCTTCGAGAGCTATTTGTTGGCACTTCGTGGTGCGGAGATCGTGCTCGACGGCCCGATTCCCAAGAAGGACTGGTACAAGCGGACGTTGGCGCTCGGGCAGCAAATGTACTTGGCTGGTGAAATCGAGCGCCGCGAATCGCTTTCCAAGCTCAAGTTGGAGACGGCCCTCAAGGCCCTTCAGGATTATCGCTTGGTGGATCTCAAAGGAGACGTGGTGGAACGCGGCGATGGCGTCGCCGGGGTCGCGGACCTGCACGCATTGGAGCCGAAGCTAACTGGCTTTCTTCGATGAGCCGGAGTCAAAGCCTCCGCTCGTGGTCCAGACCTCGCAGACGTCGTGCAGCACACATTGCGCGCACTTGAGCGGATCGGGGCGGCTCGGACACTCGCGGGAAACTCCGAGATGGCACAGGGCGAAATCGTACTTGACCGGATCATCGGGATCGAAGCGCCGTAGCGCGGCGGTGATTTCCTCGGCGGTCACCCAACTCGCGGTCCGGCGGCTGGTCAATCCCAGGTTGCGGCTGATCCGATGAACGTGGGTATCGACCGGGATCACGAGGTCTGACGGAGCGATCGGCCAAAGACCCAGGTCGACGCCGTCGGCGGGCCTCACCATCCACCGAGCGTAGAGCAAGAGACGTTTGCATGCGCTTCCCGCGCGAGGATCGCTCACCAGGTGCCGCATGCTTCGGTCCGTAGCCTCTCCCCGAAGAGCGTCTGCGAAGCGCGCCATGCCTTCGCGAAAGTCCCGCTGGCTGTCGGTGTAGAAGCGAAGAAACGCGGCTCCGAGATCACCCTCGGCGCGCATCAGCTCTGCGGCACGCCAAAGCAGAAGTGCCAGATGCTCGCCCCGATAGATGCGGTGAACGAAGCCTCGCAAGACCGTGACGAGCTTCTCCTGACTGGCACCGACGATGAAATCGGCCGGATTGGGGCCCAGCGCGTCGAGCACGCGCTCGATGCTGCGACGTGCGGCGACTGCATTGCCGAATGCGAGACTCGAAGCGATCAGGCCGGCTACCTCCTGATCGCGGAAATCGGAGTAGCGATGCACGAATTCGACCGGATCGCGGCTGCGGCTGAGCTCGAAGTCGCTGCCGGCCAGGAGTGCGTCCAGACGTTCGCGGATCGCGTCCACTTGGCCCGTGTTCTTGCTATATTGCCTCCTCCGCCGCAATGGTTCGATGCGTATTTGCCAGATGTCGCCCGTGTTCGATCGCGCTTTGTCTCGTGCTCGCTCTTGGTTGCGCTCGTGATGCGACCCAGTCACGGCAAACGACACCAACGACGCAGAGCCAGCGCCTCGACTTGGGAATCCGGCTCTCGGACGGACGCTGGTTGGAGCTGGCCAATCTTCGCGGCCGACCGGTGCTTCTTTTCGTCTTTGCCACCTTCGATGCCGTCAGTCAGGCCGTTTTGAAATCGTTGCGGCCATTCGTCTCGCAGCACCCGGAGATCATCGTCGTCGGCATCGCCGCGCAGCCGCGCGCCGGCCCTCTGGTCGAGGCATGGGCATACGCGCTCGATCCACCCTTTCCCGTGGGTGCCGATCCCTATGGAGGCGTGGAGAACGGCGAAAGCGTGCTCGGACACATCGATCGGGTGCCCACCTTCATCGTCTACGACGAAGCAGGCTACGAAATCGCACGAGATACGGGCTTGCTGAGCGAAGCGGAGCTGTACGAGCTGACCAAGCCCGTCCTTTCGCCCGATGGCTAGACGGCTTCTTCGCGCATCCAAGCCGGATCGACGGTTTCGCCCAACCTGGCGGTGAGCAACGCCCGAACGTCCGGGGCGGAGTCGCAGTCGAGGGCCTCGCGTGCCAACTCACGCAGCAGAGCGAGGTCGACGCTGCGAATGACCGCTCTCGCGAGCGGTAGCATCCGAACGGGGACGGAAATGCTTCGGAAACCCAAACCGAGCAGCAAGCTCAGCGCCAGTGGGTTCGAGGCCATGTCTCCGCACACCGAGCACGGAATCCCCGCTTCGTCGGCTGCCGAAACCGTGTGATCGAGCAGCCTGAGCACGGCCGGATTCACC
The DNA here is from genome assembly GCA_964495565.1 of uncultured Sandaracinaceae bacterium. Lineage (GTDB taxonomy): Bacteria > Myxococcota_A > Polyangia > Polyangiales > Houyiibacteriaceae > SG8-38. Next base: position 12,758 of record CAZBWQ010000037.1, read on the forward strand.
GGATCGGGCGGCGCCCCGGAGCGAGTGGTGCTCCGGCTCTCGGCCAGCGCATAGTGGACGAGATCATTGGTGCCTACGGCGAAGAAATCGACGTGCCGAGCGAAGCGATCGGCGAGAAGTGCAGCGGACGGAACCTCGATCATCATGCCGATGGACACGGAGCGCGCGGGGCCGACTCGGTCGGCAAGCTCGCGTTTGCATCTTTCGACCTCGTCCTTGGCTCGAAGAAGCTGCTTGACCGTGGCCACCATCGGAAACATCAGCCCCACGACTCCGTGGGGAGCCGCCCTCAACACGGCCGAGATCTGAGCTCGGAGCCACGCTTCTTCGTCGTCGAGGTGGAGCGTCGGAGGCAGCTTGTCTCCCCGCCAGTCGAAGGTGCGAAAGATCACGCGTCGGGGCGCCATGGCTTCCGCGACGGTCCGATAGAGCTCGAGCTGTTCGTCTTCCGATGGAGGCTCCGTGCGATTCAAGCACATGAACTCGGTGCGGTAGAGCCCGATGCCGTCCGCTCCGAGGCGAACGGCGGACTCGAGCTCCGATGGAAGCTCCATGTTGGCGGCGACGACGATGGGCGTGCCGTCGCGCGTGACGGCGGCCGTCGAACGCTGGGCGTCGAGAAAGGACAGGAATCGGTCTCGGCGCACTTCGGCGCGGCAGCGCTCCTCACCCGAGGCGCCGATGACGACCTCCCCTGCGAACCCATCGACGACGACGTCCTGATCGTCCTCGATTTCCAAAGGCATCGGGCCGACTCCGACCACGGCGGGGACGCCGAAGGTGCGGGCGAGGATCGCGGTATGACTGGTGCCCCCACCGAGCTCGGTCACCAGACCCACGGTGGGCGGCGCGAGCATCTGGACGGCATCCGCGGGCGTGAGGTCGTGGGCGAGCAATACCACGGGCTCGTCCCCGATGTGCTCCGACCGATCCTCGCCACACAGGTGCCTCAAGAGGTGCTCCTTGACGTGATCGATGTCGCTGACCCGATCGCGAAAATAGGCCGAGCCATCGCGAAGCAGCGGCACCTTGAGCCGCTCCACGACCCGCGACAATGCCCACTCCGCGCAGACGCGGTCTTGTCGAATCGCGTCGCAAGTCGCGTCGATCAACAGAGCGTCTCCATGCATGAGCAGGTGGACGTCGAGAATCCCCGCGTAGGTCGGACCGTGCTGCTCCGCGAGCTCGTTTCGTGCCATCTCGATCTCGCCGCGGGATGCCGCCACGGCCCGGTGGAATCGCGCGACCTCGCCGGAAGCTTCCGCGGCAGAAATGCGCCGAAACGACAGACGCCGCCTACCCCACCCGAGGACTCGGGCCGCCCCGACCGCGACGCCCATGGATGCTGCGATACCCCGGAGCCGAGCTGGCTCGCTCACGATTCTTCTCCAAAGCCGCTGCGGACGAGATCACACAAGGCCTCGACGGCGCGCTGGGCGTCGGGACCGTTCGCCCGAAACGTGATCTCGGCGCCCCGCTGGCTGCACAGAAGCAAGACCCCCATGATGCTCTTGGCATCCGCCGCTTGCCCGTCCTTGCAGATTTCGATGTGACACGCGTAGCCGTTGGCGACGTCGACCAGCTTCGCGGCTGCTCTCGCGTGAATCCCCAAACGATTGCGGACCTCGACGGTGGCCATGAACTCGCCGCTCACCGGATCACTCGCTCCGCATCGCGGTGGGAGACCACGACCTCGTGTCGGTCAGCCATCTGACGTCTCAGCTCCTCCGCCAACGCCACCGACCGGTGCCGCCCGCCGGTGCACCCGAACGCAATGGTGAGATACGCCTTCCCTTCGCGGGCATAACGGGGCAGCGTGAAGTCGAGCAAAGGCCGAAGATGGCCGAGGAGCTCCTGGGTTTCCGGTGCATTCAAGACGTATCGAGCAACCTCGGGATCGAGCCCGGTCTTGGGCCGAAGCTCGTCGACGAAGTGGGGATTGGGCAAGAACCGAAGGTCGATGACCAAATCGGCGTCGATCGGGATTCCGTACTTGAAGCCGAACGACATCAGGCGGACGACCATCGACGGGCGTGCCGCGTCCCGGCCGATGTAGTCGATGAGCTGGCGCCGCAAATCGTGCACGCTGAGCTCGGTCGTGTCGATGACGACGTCCGCCCTGTCGCGGAGCTCGGCAAGACGCTCTCGCTCTCTGGCGATCGCTGCCCGCAGGTCACCCTGCCGAGCCAATGCGTGCGGCCGACGGGTCTCGCTGAATCGGCGCACCAAGACGTCGTCGGCACAATCGAGGAAAACGACCTCGACGTCGAGCCCAGACGCCTCGAGATTCGCGAGCATGTCGGCCGTGCCGCTCAAAAAGGTGCCGGTTCGCACGTCGATGCCGAGGCCCACGCGAGGCAGCTTCCGCTCGGAGCCGACCAGCCGAAGCAATTCGGGAACCAGGGACGGAGGCAAGTTGTCCACGCAAAAGAAACCGGCATCCTCGAGCACGCGGAGCGCCGTGCTTCGTCCTGCTCCGGACAGACCGGTGACGAGCACGAGCTGGGGTGTTTCAGTCATCGTCCGCGCCTCGACCATCCCCGCGATCTTTGCGCACGAGAGAATCGATGAATCGTTTGGCTCCGTGATTCCCCGCCATCTTCAAGATTTGGTTGCGTGCAGCCACCTCGAGAATGACAGCCATGTTGCGGCCGGGCCGAACCGGAATGCGGAGCATGGGAAGCGGGACACCCAAGACGTCGAGCGTCGAGTCGTCGAGCCCCAAACGGTCGAATGGCTCCTCGTCCTCCCAGGGACACAGCTCCACCACCATCTGGACGATCTTTTCGGTGCGGACTGCATTGGCGCCGAACAGGTCCCGGACGTTGATGATTCCGATGCCGCGCACCTCGAGATGATTTCGAAGCAACGTGGGCGCCCGTCCCAGAATCTGCTCGGAAGGAAGCAGAGACAAGATGACTTGGTCGTCGGCCACGAATCGGTGTCCCCGCTCGACGAGGAAGAGAGCGCACTCGCTCTTTCCAATTCCACTGGGGCCCAAGAGCAGGGTTCCGATGCCGTGGACGTCCATCAGCACGCCATGCCGCGTCTCGAACGGTGCGAGAATTCCGTCCAACACCAGATGAATCGCTTGAATGGATCGGCTCGAACGCGGTCGCGCGACGACCAGGGGCGTCGAGGTTTCCGAGGCTGCCTGGACCAATGCCGGCGGCGCCTCGATGCCGCGCGTGACGACGACAAGCGACAGGCCGAGCCCGAAGAGCTCCCTCGCACGCGCCAACTGCTCGGCGGGCGGCAAGCTCTGCAGGTAGGTGATCTCCGTTTCGCCGAGTATCTGGATTCGCGTGGGAACGACACCGTGCGTGTGTCCGGCCAGGGCCAACCCCGGCTTTTGCACCCGGGGATGGTCGATGGTGCGGTCTTGTCCGTCGTGACCCGCCACCAACTCCAAGATGGCCGCGAGACGCGGCTCGGCGAGCAGCTGCGCAACCGTAATCCCGCGCTCGACGCGCATGCTAGGCAGCCCCACGTGCGAAAAAGAGGAGGACTGACTCACGGTTCCATCATACGCCAGCAAGCTGCGACTGTCTGCCCGTCAATCTCCGATGAGCGCGCCGTAGGCTTGGGCGTTGTCCACCGCGTTGAGCAACGCCGCTCTTTTCGAGGGATCCCGCAGGGCTCGGGAAACCCCTGCAAGGGCGGCTAGGTGCTTCTGCGGCATCGATCGCGGCCCGATGATCCCGATGAGAATCTTCACCGGCAAGCCGTCGACGGCGTCGAAATCCACCCCTGCGGGACAGACGACCACGGACGCACGCAGCTCGTCGAAGCCGTCGTAGCGACCGTGAGGAATGGCGACCCCGCTCCCGATGCCGGTGCTCGCGAGACGCTCGCGATCCTGGAGAACATCGTAGACGACCTCTTCGTTGGCGGTCCGTTCGGGGAGTGTCAACAACGCGGCGACGGCTCGCAACGCCGCGCCCTTGTCGGACAGATCCATTCCGACACGTACGCGCTCCGGATGCAGAAGCTCTGCGAGCATGACGGGCTGGCGATACCTCACCACTCCCGTCCGTGCAATGCGTATCAGTCTTCGGGACGGCGAAGCGACTCACCGCCGTGCCGACGGCGATCGTTTTCGGTGTTCTTCACATCTCGAACCTGGCGATCGATCTTGTCCACGACTTGATCGATCGTCGCATACATGTCTTCGGATTGGCCATGACCGGCATACTGATGGCCGTCTCCGGTGAGGTTCAGATCGACGCGATGAAGATGTCGCTCCGTCGAAAAGGTGAACTCGGCATGCAAGGGCGCCCTCATGTATTTCTGGATCTTGCCGACCTTTTCGGATGCGTAGTTCTTGATCCCGTCCGATGATTCCATGTTGCGAAACGTGTAGCTGATGCGCATCGAGCCTCCGACGTTAAAAGTACTTCTTGCGCTTTGACGAGCTCAGAATTCCGAGCATCTCACGATACTTCGCCACGGTGCGGCGAGCAATCTTGATGTCGTCTTGGGCCAAGATTTCGACGATTCTCTGGTCGGATAGCGGCGCCTTGGGGTCCTCGCCCGAAATGATGTTCTTGATGGCCTGCTTCACGCTCTCCGAGGCGATGTCGGTCTGATGATCCCGCTTGATCGCACTATTGAAAAAGTATTTCAGCTCGAACGTACCCCTCGGGGTATGGACGTACTTGTTGCTGGTCACGCGCGAAATCGTGCTTTCGTGCATACCTACCGCCTCCGCGACGTCCCGGAGGATCATCGGCTTGAGATGCTCGATTCCCTTGTCGAAGAAGTCACGTTGCTTCTCGACGATGCATTCGGTCACCTTGACAATCGTCTTGCGGCGTTGGTCGATGCTTCGAATCAGCCACTGCGCGCTTCGAAGCTTGTCTTGGATGTACTCCTTGGCTTTGGGATTGTCCGCCATCGCGGACCGGTAGAAGCCGCTGATCTTGAGCTTTGGCATCCCGTCGTCGTTGGCGACGACGTAGTACTCGTCCCCGACTCGATGCACGTAGACGTCTGGCACGATGTAACGAGGCTCGTCCGTCTGGAAACGTCGGGCCGGGCGCGGCTCTAGGTCGGCTATGATTTGAGCTACGTCGTACACCTCCTCGAGTGAGCACCCGAGAGTCTTCGCGACCGCGTGGTAGTGCCGTTTCTCCAAGTCCCCGAGGTGATCCGAGATCACGCGCAGCACGAGATCATCCATCCCATAGTGCTTGGCTTGAATGACCAGGCACTCCTCGAGCGAACGCGCCGCCACCCCGACGGGGTCGAACTGCTGGATCATCGCCAACACCTCTTCGGCATCTTCCGGGTCCAGACCGGATTCAGCCGCCAAGCGCGGAACGACCTCGTCGGGTGCAATGCCGTCGATCTTCAAGTAACCGTCGTCGTTCAGATTGCCGATCACCAACGCCGCGAAGCGACGCTCGTCCTCGACGAAGTCGCCCATCCGGAGCTGCCAACCCAAGTGGTCGGCGAGATCCTCGGAGGTGGACAGGGTCGCTTCCAAGCCGGGCATCTCGTCGTCGGTGCTGCGGCGGATCGAGGGCATGGGGGCCTCGGTCGAGCGGTTCTCGAGGTATCGCTCCCAGTCGATCTCCTCCTTCTTCGCTTCGTGGGCCCGGACCTCGGGAGTAGCCGTCTCTTCGGGGCCCGCGGAGACGCTTTCGCGGGTCTCCCCGCCCTCTTCGAGCATCGGATTCTCGAGCAGCTCCTCTTGAACCAATTCGCTCAGCTCCATCCGCGACATCTGCAGCAGCTTGATGGCTTGCTGCAGCTGTGGCGTCATGATCAGCTGCTGCGATAATTTGAGTTGCTGCTTGAGCTCCATTCAGTCCCTGAAACCCCCTGGGTCTACCTAGCGCAGTATAAACACGACCCGGGCTCAGGGAAACTCGGCGACGAGACTCGCGAAGATCGGACGAGTGCAGTACCTTGTCCGGGTGGGGAACGCGGGCAGATCGCCGAAGCCGGTCGTGGTCGTCGCGGACGACGATCGGCAAAGCCGGGAGCATCTCGCCGGCTTGCTTCGCGAGAGGGGCCTTGCGGTGGCCACGGCCAGCGGGGGTCAAAAAGCGATCGACCTGGTTCGCGCACAGCCCGTCGACCTGGTGCTCCTGGACGTCGACATGCCCGGGCTCAGCGGCGTCGACGTTTGCCGGGTCATCAAGACCATCACCAAAGACCGTTTCGTTCCGGTGGTGCTTCTCACGCCACCCGGAGACGCGAGCACCCGAATTCAGAGCCTGCGGACCAAAGCGGACGACCACCTGACGAAACCGATCGACGACGACGAGCTCGTGGCGTGCGTCGAGAACATGCTCCGCGTCAAACGCACCCACGACGACGTGGAGTTTGCGAAGCACGAGCTCCTTTTCTCGCGCACCGACGAATCGAGCATCGGCTGGCACGACCAGCGCTACTTCCACGAACGACTCGAGCGCGAATTCGACGAAGCGCGGCGTCACCTCGATCCACTGGCCTGTTGCATCGTGGCCGTCGACTCCACGCACAAGCCGACCGTCGAGCGCGGCCCCGACGTGATCGCGTCCGCACTGGACGAAGTGTTCGAACGCATGCAGCAGGCCATTCGCCCCACCGACGTCGCCGTTCGTTTCCGGAAGTCCGAATTCGGCCTGGTCCTGCCCAACACACGACCGACGCGTGCGCTCAGCCTCGGAGACCGAATCGTCGCGGACGTGACTGGGCGACCGGTACGGGTGGCAGATGCGCGCTTGTCGCTGACCCTCTCGATCGGCGTGGGCGTTTTTCCGAGCGCAAACGTGCGTTCGCACAGCGAGCTTCTCGATGCCGCAAGCATCGCGGTGGCAAGAGCGCGGGTAGCGGGGCCGAACCGGGTCTGCCTGGTCCAACAACAGGGCTACATCTTCAGCCCGACCTTGGACGGCGCCGCGTAGCCGGCTCGATGCGGCCACCGAAACGCAGGCTGCCGACCGCGCTCGCCAGGAGCCCCGCAGCGATGACCCAGGGACCGAGGAGCCACTGCACGCTGGACCCTGCTGCGTCGGCCATCCACGTGATTCGGCGTATCGTGTAGACGAGGGGCAACATGCCCCCGATCGCCAAAGCGAACACGGCGACCCGCGCAGCGTACATGGATTGCCTGGTGCGCCGGCGCCAACAGATCCAACCGAGACCGATGCCAACGGCAGGCACCAACCAGAGGTTCGCGGCTCCATCGATGGCGATTTCGAGCGCAGAGAACGCTCGCCCACCGGACCGCGCAAACGGCAAGAGAAAGCCGACGAGGATCGAGAATGCGCCCACCAAGACCAAGCCTCGCCCGAGTCGCGGATCGGCGAAGAAGGTGACTCGCGTCACGGGCTTCGCGGAGCTCGCCTGCAACTCGTCGATCGAGAGCAGTGTCAGCTCGTGCTCGGGACACTCTCCGCGGTCCTCGAATCCTCGGCCGCAAAACGGACAGAACAAAAGCTTTGGATCTCGAGGGTCGGGCATCTCACGGTACCGCCCGCCGTGCGTCCCGATGCAGATCGTGTTACCGAAGGAGCGGAAATGCAGATCCGGGGACTGACCAAGGCGGACTACGACTATATCATCTCGGTTCTGGACCAATGGTGGGGCGGGCCCGCGGGCCGTCGAGCCGATCCGATGTTCTTCTACGAGTTTGGAGAGCATGCGCTCGTCGCGGAGCAAGATGGGCAGGTCATCGGCTTTCTGCTGGGGGTGATGGTGCCAGCCCCCTCGGCCACCGGGTACGTACATCTGGTGGGGATCCACCCAAATCATCGTCGTCGCGGCGTCGGAAAGAAACTGTACGAACAGTTCACCGAACGATGCCGGGCCGCCGGAATGAAGCAGATCAAATCACTCGCATCGTCCGGACACGAGGGGCCGGTCCGTTTCCACGAATCGATGGGCTTCAGCAGCACCGAAGTGCCCAACTATGCCGGCCCTGGCCGGTCTCGAGTCGTATTCGTGAAGGAGCTTTGACCTGGTCGATACTCCCGTTATCCTGAATGAGGGACCGGGGGGACACACCGACATGGGTTATTCAGCGGCTGGTGAAGCGCGACAGGCTCGCGAAGCGCTCGGCAAGGCGCTCGAGGCGCTTCAAGAAGATTCGGGCATTCCCGAAGAAGCGCTCGGGATTGCGCAAAACGTGGCCAAGTCGGTGGGGGCCTTGTTCGAGGCGGAATACGCATCGACCGAGCCCGACGGAAAGACCTGCATTCGCAGCGCATTGGGCACGCTCAGTCAGACCTTGGCGCTCCTGCAAGACGTGAAAAGCGAGCACCAGGGCGTGCAAACGGCGACGGAACGCATCGCGGACGTCATCAGCATCCTGTTCCCGCTCACCAACAAGCCGAGCGTTCGGCCCGGCAGCGGCGTCGGGAACGACGGAGCAGCCAGAGACAGCTATCGAGCGAGCGCCCATCCACGGGCGAGTGAACGACCTGCCTCCCGGCGACCGCCCGCGAGCGTGGCTCCTTCGTCGGTGCCCGCTCCGAGCCAGCGCCCATCGAGCCTCGCCCCCTCGAGCCGGCGACCGTCGAGGCGCCCCCTGTCGGCGCCGTCGGGGCCGATCCCGACCTCCATGTTGCCACCGCCTGCACCAGTTCCGACCGGAGCTCGGCGTCACGTGGAGGCGAACCTCGGCGCCACGACCCAGTCGAACTTCTACGTCGGCTTCAGCGGCGAAATCGCCCATGGCGGCGTCTTCTTGGCCACGTACGAGACGCTCCCCAAGGACACGTCCGTTTCGATGCTGGTGACGCTGCCAGGCGGCTACGAATTCGAATGTGACGGATACGTGCGATTCGTCCGGGATCCCATGGACTTCACCTCGGAGTCGGAGCCGGGAATGGGCATTCAATTCGAGGAGCTATCCGACGAGGCCCGCGAGCTCGTGCTGCGTTTCGTCCGCAAACGGCCGCCGATTTTTTACGACGTGTAGGAACGGGGGTCAGCCTTCGCCGAGCAATTTGCTCATCGACGCTTCATCCACGGGCGTGAACGGGTAGGACTCCATCTCCTTCGAGGTGACCCACGCGAATCTCTTGACCGCGAGGCACCGCAGCTCTTCGCCGAGCAGCTTGCACTCGTACAAAAAGAGATCGACCGCGTACTTTTCGTAGGGATGATTGACGAAAGAAATCAGCTGGCCGACCTGCACCTCGGCGCCGAGCCTTTCCCTGACCTCACGGACGAGGGCTTGTTCGTCGCTTTCGCCCTCTTCCACCCGACCGCCCGGGAAATCCCAAAGAAGAGGAAGCACGGCCGTTTCCCGGCGTTGTGTGATCAAATAGCGCCCTTGCCGCTCCACGAGCGCCGCCACGACGCGAATCGTCCTCATCCCGAACGTCACGTCCGCGGATATAGCATCCCGCAGCCGCTACATGGGATAGCCGTGAACGACCTCGAGCGGTGGCCTCTCGACGTTGAGCACCGGGCTGGTGATCAGATCGCGACCCGCCGCGATGAAAAAGAGCGACTCGCCCACGGTCGGCAGCCCCTCGGAGGCGCTGATCGCGCCGTCGTCGTGAAATTTGAGACCGCCCGAAACCGTGCTGCGAACGGCGAGATGGTCGGCGAGCCACTTGCCGGTGCGGCGATCACGAACGCCGACACAAACGTTGCGACGGACGTGGTATTCGCTGTTGCGAGTCACGAAGATCCGGTGAATTCGGCGTTCCTTGCCCCAATAACCCATGCCAAACCTCCCAGGGCGCTACCATAGGGTTGAGAGAGCCACCTTACATGTGGGATAAAGTAGGACCAAAAAAATGGCGTCGCCCTCTGTTGCTCCAGCCTGACAACTTCACGCCGACCGCCCGGACCCCGTGGGGCGGGCGCCGCATCGTCGAAGCGCTCAAGCGCGACGTCGGCCTGAACGTTCCGGGCCCCGTAGGCGAAGCATGGGAGCTCTCCGTCGAGCCGGATTTCCCCAGCCGTCTGGTCGACGGCCCCCTGCTCGACGAGGTGCTTCGTGCCGATCCCGCGCTCCTCGGCTCCGAGGCCGAATTGGGCTCCACCGCATTGTTGGTGAAGCTCGTCGACGCCAGAGACGACCTGTCGGTGCAGATCCATCCTCGGGACGACGATCCGGCTCTCGGACCCGACGAGAGCGGCAAGCCCGAGGCCTGGTACATCGTCGATGCCGAGCCGGGGGCTGGGCTCTACCTCGGCTTTCGGGACGGCGTTTCCAAGACCGACGTCGAACGAGCGCTCGACGAGGGCGATGCGCTCGACGCGCTGATGAGCTTCACGGCGGTTTCTTCGGGCGATGTCTTCTCGATCGAGCCTGGAACCGCACACGCGATCGGGAGAGGAGTGCTGCTGCTGGAGCCGCAGCGCGTCGCCCCTGGCAAGCGAGGAATCACCTACCGTTACTGGGACTGGAATCGGCGGTACGACGCAGACGGAAGGCCGGACCCAGCCGGCGAGCCGCGGGCATTGCACCGCGATCGAGCGCTCGCGGTCACGAGCTTCCACGACCAGCGCGCCGAGGCGTGGATCGAGCGCATCCGCCACCGAGCTGGGGCTCCAGGCTCCTCGGGATCGGCCCGATTGGAGATGCTCGCAAGCCCCGAGGGGCCTCTTCACAGCGACGTGTTCGTGCTGCAACGCCTTTCGGGATCCGGATCCCTCGAGCTTCCCCCGTTTCCGAAATTGCGCGGGCTCACCGTGCTCGACGGGAGCCTGCGACTCGAGCACGGCGCCACGAGCCTGAACGTCGAAAAAGGTCGCACCGTCGCCCTGCCAGCCTGTCTAGACATCCTGCGCGTCGAGCTCGACCGAGCGCATGCGGTGCTCTGTGCCTTGGCTTGACGACGACACCTCCGGCTGAAATCGTGCGGCGCCTTGGCCGATCCCACCCAAATACCGTCGATCTCGATCGTCATCCCGATCTACAACGAAGAAGGGATCCTTCGAGCAGCCGTCCTCGATCTCGTCGATCGTTTGGCTTCGTTCGGCTGGTCTTACGAGATCGTGCTTGCGGAAAACGGATCGACGGATCGAACCGCCGAGATCGCAGTGAGCCTATCGGAACGCTTTCCGCAGCTCGTGTGCCGCCGAGTCGGAGAGCCCAACTACGGCAAAGCCCTCAAGGACGGGATCTTGCATGCGCGAGGCGATGTCGTGATCTGCGACGAGATCGATCTCTGCGACACGGACTTCTACCAACGGGCACTGGCCGTGCTCGAGGATCCGACCATCAATTTCGTGGTTGGCTCGAAGGTCATGGAAGGAGCGCGAGACGAGCGTCCCTTGTTCCGGCGTCTCGGCACGAAGGTAATCAACGCATTGCTCCGATGGACCGTCGGGTTCAAGGGGACCGACACACATGGGCTCAAGGCTTTCCGAGCCGAGCCGGTCCGTCCGATCGCACGCGCTTGCCTGATCGACAAAGACTTGTTCGCTTCGGAGTTGGTCATCCGAGCCGAACGGGCGGGAATCGGAGTCACGGAAATTCCCGTGCGCATCCTCGAGAAGCGGCCTCCGAGCATCGCGCTCTTCCGGAGAGTGCCCAACGTGCTGCGCAACTTGACGAAGCTCGTCATCGCCATTCGGATCCGAGGATGACCCGCGGGCTCGCTTGCATCTCGATCGACCTGGACGAGGTCCCTCAATATACGGCGATCCATGGGCTCGAGGAGCCGTCCGCACCCGCGGCTCATGCGGTCTACGATCGCTGCGTCCCGAGGATTGCGGCCTGGCTCCGAGGGCATTCGATCCCGGCGACCTTCTTCGTCGTGGGCCAAGACCTCGAACGCGAGCAGAACCGCGGAGCGGTGGCTGCTTTGCACCGAGAGGGTCACGAAATCGGCAATCACTCGCATCATCATCTCTACGATCTCACGGGCCGGAGCAACGAAGAAATCGCCCGTGAGATCGAAGGCGGCGCGAGGATGATCCAAGCGGCTTGCGGAACGCGGCCTGCAGGCTTTCGTGCACCCGGCTATACGGTTTCCGACGCGCTGTTCGATGCGCTCGAGGCGTCCGACGTCGAGTACGACTCGAGCGTATTCCCCTGCCCCAGTTACTACGGCCTCAAAGCCGTCGCCTTGGCGGGAATGAAGGCGCGAGGCCGTCGCAGCGTCAGCAAGCTCGATACACCCCACGTCTTGCGGGCGCCCAGGGAGCCCTATCGGGTGGGAAGGCCTTACTGGCGCCGAGGCGCGGGGCTGCTCGAGGTCCCGATTGGAGTCACCCGCTGGCAACTGCCTTACATCGGTACGTCGCTGGTTCTCGGCGGACAACGAGTCACCGAAGCCTTGACCAGACAGATGATCGGGCGACCTCTGATCAACCTCGAGCTTCATGGTTTCGATGCGGCGGACGTGCAGGAAGACGGACTGGCCCTCCTGGCGCCTTACCGCGCAGACCTCGGACGCACCGCCGCCGAGAAGCTACGAGCGCTCGATGTGGCCGTTCGCGTCCTGCGTGATGCAGGCTACGAGCTCACCACGCTTCGCGACGCGGCGCAGCGACTCACCTCTCGACCCATCCCGTAGACTGGCGCGTCTGCACGGCCTGCACGGCGAGTCGATCGGCCTCCTCGTTCAGGGTCACGCCTTGGTGACCGCGAACGTGAAAAAGACGCGCGTCCGGATGTGCGGCGAGCGCTCGACGAATCTCATGCACCAGCTCCTGGTTTGCCTTTGCTTTCCAACCCTGGGTGAGAATTCCGATCGAGTACTGGGAGTCGGTATAGAGTCGAAGCGGTCGACCGAGCTCCTTGGCCAAGTCCAAGGCCCTCAAGATGGCCGTGAGCTCTGCGATGTTGTTCGTCGCTTCTCCCAGGTACTCGCTGAGCTCGCGTCGATGCGTACCGAAGAGCGCCACGACCCCGACGCCCGCGGGACCGGGGTTGCCGCTGCAAGCGCCATCCGCGAATACCAACAACTCGTCGCCTTCGGGCCGGTCGGGAATCGAGGCCGTCTGCGTCTTGGCGGAAGAGCTCTGCACCGCCCGTGGAGCGGCTTCGCCTGGCCCACAAAACGAATCGGGCTCGATCTGCGAGGAACGTGCAGACGGCCGCAGGTTCGAAGCACTGGCGAAGTAGGCTCGTCCGTCGTGGGGTTTGTATCGGATCTCCACGCGTCCGTCCTTCGAAAGGAGCTCCCCCCGCTCGTCGCAGCGAGCGAGCACCTCGGCATTGCGTAACCGCATGCGGCGCCATGGCATGGGGCACCGGTTAGCACGACCGCTTGCTCGGTGGAAAGAACTTCCTACCTTCGGGCGATGTCACGCGCTCTCCGGGTCGGCGTCGTCGCCACGCTTGCGACCATTCTCCTGGTTTACGTGGCCGTCGAACGTGGCACGCGCATCCGCGCACGAGAAGTCCTCGAGCAACTTCCGGAAACGGCTCACGCGGTGCTGCACGTCGAAATTGAAGCCCTCGAGCGAAGCCCGGCAGCAGCGTTGCTATTCGAGGCGCTCGTGCCTAGGGAGCAACTGACGGAAATCGAAGCGGTATGTGGAATCACTCCGCTCACCGCGTTGCGGGACATCACGTTGTGGATCCGCGGGCCGCAAGATGAGCCTTTCCAATCCGTGGGGCTCCTGGTGCGAGGCGGTTCCGCGGACGCTGCCCGCTTGGTCGATTGTCACCGCGCATTGGTCGAAAGCCGCGGCGGCACGCTGGTTCGCCTCGATTTTCCGAGCGGCTCACTTCTCAGCACGCGCGACCGGACGAGCGCATTGGCCGTCTTGGACTCACGAAGCGTCGTCACCGGCTCGGCTCCGACGGTGCTCGAAGCCTTGCGAGTGCGAACCGGCTCGACGCCCGCGCTCGTGCGGCGTGCATCCGTGGCTTCCCTTTGGCCGCGGGTGAGTCGTCATGCGACCGTGGCCGCCTTGCTCGAGCCCCCTCCACATTGGAAGGAAGCCCTCCAGGACGCGCCTTTGCTCGACGACTGGTCCACCATGATCGGCAGCTTGGGGATTCTCGGGCTGTCGATTCGCGCGGGCAGCGACCGAATGGTGGAAGCTTTCGTCGAGCTCGGGGACCGCGAAGCGGCGCGGCGTGGAGCCAGATCGATCGAAGCCTGGCTTCACGATCCGCCCGATGCCATCGAGGCGCCCTGGCGCGACGTCGCGAGGACGGCGACGCTCGAGGTCGACGACACGATGGCCGTAATCAGGATCGATCTTCAGGCTCTTCGGAGTGACCCTTAGCCCCGGCGCCCTCCGAGCTGCCCGCATAGAACGACGATTCCCGATAGCGTCGGTCCGCGCGTTCGAGGAGAATCTTGAGGACGGCCGCCACCGGGACGGCGAGCAGGACACCGGTGAAACCGAGAAGCTCGCCGCCGATCAAGAGCGCGAAGAGGACGGCCATCGCCGAGATTCCCACGGTGCCGCCCATGATGTTCGGCGTGATCACGAAGCCCTCCAAGCCTTGGATCACCGAATGGACGCCCAACACCCAAAGGACCTGCACCCATCCTTGGCCCTCCAAGGCCGTCATGAGCAGGGCCATGACGATCGCGGCGGTGCTGCCCACGTAGGGAATGAAAGACAACAGGCCCGCGAGGATTCCGATGGGCAACGCCAAAGGCACTCCGATGATGCCGTAACCCGTCGCATAGAGAACGCCGAGGATGGCCATGATCGTGAACTGACCCCGGAGAAACTGACCCAGAACGCCGTCGACCTCCTGGAAAAAGCCGAACGCCTCGGTCCGGTACCGCGGAGGAATCATGCGTCCCGCACGCTCCATCAGCCGGTCGAAATCGTAGAGCAAGTAGAACGCGAACACCGGCACCACCAGTGCCGCGACCAGCGTTCCCAACGCGGAGGCGGTGCCGCCGAGAACCCAGCCGACGATCGCTTTGGCGGGGGCATAGCCCTTCGACAGGATGGACTGAAGGTCCAAATGCAGCTCCTCGAACGCCTCGCCGACCGAGGCGGGGATCTCGAGACCCAGCTCCGCCAGAAAAGGCTCCCACTGGGCGCGGCTGCGCTGCACCAGCCCGGGCAGCTGCTTCACGAATCGGACGAGCTGCTCGTAGACCATCGGCACGATGACGAAAAGCACGACCGCCGTCACGACGAACACGGCGAGAAGCAAAACCGTGATGGCGACACCACGAGCGATTTTGCGATTGCGAAGGAAACGAAGGTTTTCGATTCGATCCACCACGGGATCGAGCACGTATGCGATCAAGAAAGCGAAGAACACGGGCGCAAGCACGCCACGCAACGCGTAGAGCACCCACCCTGCGATGGCCGCGGCGCCCACCCACAAGATCCATCGCGGAAGTTGATCACGTTCGGAGATACGCCCCTCCTTCGTTCATGCCTGTCGCCGGAAACATTCGTGCGCGATCCCGTGCTGCTTTCGCAGCAAGGAGGTCGCTTCGATGAACCGCTGGGTGACGGGATCTCGATAGCCGCTGGCGAGGGTCAAGTCGGGGTCGCCTCGCCGGTAAAACTCCCCGATTCGGTGCATGCAAATCTCGCGAACGTATTTTCCGACGATCGAGGCGAGGGCCACGGGAAGGTGTCGAGCGTCCGCGTCGATTTCGAATCGGATCTCGCCGACTCCTTCGACGGCGTAGCGACGCTGCACCCTTCGTCCCGGAATGGGTCGGATCCGAGCCCTGTCGTGAAGAGTGAATCTCGGGGCGTAGTCGCGAATGCCCCCGATCATCCCGCAAATGGCCAACAGAGGCGCGCCGTGCGCGAGGTGCGTATCACGAATCAGCTCCTCGAAGAGATCGAAGTCGACGTCGAACTTGTGCTTGCCGGCCGCACGCTGGGCGTTGAGGATTCCGGCACAGGCGATCCGGCTTCGAATGCCCAAAACCCGAAGACGGGATCGCCCGATGAGCTTCTGGAGCACCTCGATTCCCGCCTCTGGATCCCCGCCAAAGATCGGCAAAGACAAATCGACACCCCAACACTGCTGCGCCGTGGGGTCGTCCGGACAACATGCCCGGAGCCGAGGGCGCCCGTCTCGAAAGACCTCGTCCAAGACCGCGTCGGCCGACGCCGGCGCCTGGCCGCCGCGCTGGGCGGCCAGCAAGCCGAGAGCAACGGACTCGGCGAACTGCATCTTCCCGAAACCACCGGTTTCTTTGCTGTCGGTCAGGCCCAGGGACAGACCGCGCTTCCGCAGAGCCTCCCGGTCGTACCGAGGGGTTTCGAGCGCCACCGAGGTTGCCACCAGCGGCCCCAGGACCGGCCCGAGCCCATTCTCGTCCACCCCCAACACGAGCATCGTGTTCCCATGTACCATGAAGGCTTCTCATCGCACACCAGGAGCCGCCTTTGGTGGTCGGGCGAAATAGCGGTAATATTATGGTGGAGTGGGATTCGAGCGACGAGCTCCTTCGCGTGAAGGTATGGACCGGGAAGCACCGATGACGCGCGTCGTGCGCGAGGCGATCGAGACGGTCGCGACGCCGGAGGTGCGGCTTCAGATCCTGCATCGGGCTCTGCACATGGCGCGCGAGCACCAGATCCCGCAGTCCGGCGAGCCACTGCGATCCTTCGTGCGCAAGCACCTGCGCACGGCGATGTCCTTCTACCTCGGCGAGGACGCGACCGAAGCCGTCATGCAGAACCTCGAGCCGATGGTCGCGTTGGCGGAGAAAACGAGCTCGGCCCCGCCGCATACCGCGCGCAAGACCGACGACACGCGTCCTCTCAACCGCGATCGACAGCGCTCGGGGGTGGCGTCTCTTCAAAGCCACGCCTCCGCGGATTCGGAGCACGACACCACGAAGTACCCGACGATGCAGCCACTCGGCTCGGCGCTGCCCATGGTGTTCGTGGCGACGCGCAGTCGCGAACGATGCACCGAGATCGCGAAACACGTCGGCCGGAGCGCCGCGGTTCAGCAGATCGAAGACGTCGTCGCCTTTCTCGACAACTTGAAGGCGACGGCCTCGTTGAGCCCGCTCGTCGTGATCGACTGTGTCGAGGCGTCCGTTCAGCCCTCGACCATCGCGACGTTGGCGCACGAGCTTCCGAAGAGCTCCGCGGTGCTCGTGTGGGGAGCCACGGAGAGGCACCGGGACTTGACGGATTTAGCGGCCAGAGAGGACGGTTGGCTCCGTTGTGGCGTCGAAGCCGCGCCTGGCGACGTGGCCGCGTTGATCCTGATGCTCCTCGGAGAGCAGCCAGCGAACCAAGCTTAGGTCGGTGGCGGGCGTCCTGGCGCCCGGATCCTCTTTGCGGGCCGCATCGCTCAACCAAGGCCAGTGAGGCGCTTCCTCCCGACATCCGAGGCTCCGCTCGACGGAGCTGCAGCCGACTCGCAAGTGAAAATGATCGTCGTGCGGCTCACCGCGCGAGGGTTGATGCAGGATCCAAGTCGCCCGGAGGATCGCACGAGCCGATGGCTCGTGGCGCGTGGCGTAGCGAAGCAGCCGTGCCTTGAGCTCGTTGGAGCAGAAGATCCATTTGACGCGAGCCCGATCATCGAGGACGAGCGTGCGGACGAGGTGCCAGTTCCGGGCTTCGTCGAAGTGATAGGCACGATCCCCGAAGACCCCGACTCCAAAGGAATCGAGCTTCACCCACTTCGGGGGCGCGGCTGGTAGCCCGCCGGAATCGCGCAGGTAAAACGCGAGGTCGGCATCTCGTCCAGTGCGATGGCTGCGGTGGCGAGCATGCGCACCGCCACGGACGCTCGAGAGGTCGCCAACCTGCAAGGGCGAGCCCTGAGGAAACGCCTCGGCCACCTCGCGAGCCGCTCGCTCGATCGTCGAGATGAGCGTCGGCGTGCCGTACCGGGTCGCCTCGGCAGCACGCAGCCTTCGGTACCCGTCGCCGTCGTCCGGCAGGGGCACGGCGTCCTGCAGATAGCCCCGCGTGGGCGTCCCAAAGGAGATCGCCTGCCCCGCGGACAAGGGCTCGGTCACGCATGCACAAAGGCAGCTCAGTGCCAACAACGTGAAAAACCTAACCATTCCGCTTCATCATAGCGCACGGTTCCGCTTGACGTCCGAAACCCGCCACGTAACTTTGGCGATCGACCATGTCCGAACAGAACGAAGGGTTCATGGACCGCCTGAGCGCGCACCTCGACCGCGGCTGGGAGCTGGTGACGCAAGGCGACCTCGCAGGCGCGATGGCCTCCGCCGAGCAAACGCTCGAGCTCGACGGAGACTCACCCGATGCGCACAATCTCATCGGGTACATCCACGCCGCCAACGGAAATTTGGACATGGCGCTCGAGCATTACCGCCAGGCGATCGAGCTCGACGAGCACTACCTCGAGGCCATGCTCAACGCCGCCGAGCTCTTGATTCATCCGCTCGGGAGCTTCGATGAGGCGATCCGCGTCCTCGATCAGGCTTTGGAGAGCTGCCAGACGGCCGACGAGATCGCCGACGCTTCGGTGCTGAAAGTGGACGCCCTGCTCCACCAAGGCGACCGGGCGGCCGCGGCCGAGCTTCTCCTCGGCCTACCAAAGGGGCCGTACGAGAACGAGCAGCTCGATTTCCTGGTCGGAAGAGCTCACTTCGAGCTGGACCAGGTCGAGCTGGCGGCCACGCTCATCGAACGCGCAGCAGCCCGGCCCGACGCCCCAGCCGACGTGATCTACTACCTGGGCCTCCTCCGCGATCGCCAAGGGCAGACACCCGAGGCGACGCTTGCCTTTCTCAAAACCAGGCACTTGGATGGTTTCGCGGCGCGGCCTCCGTGGGCGCCCTCCCATTCACGGTTCGAGAAGATCGTGCAGGGTGCCTTGCGCGAGCTTCCCGAGGAGCTGACGAGCCGGCTCGAAGGCAATCTCATCATGGTGAGTGATCTTCCCGGGCTCGAAGTCGTGGCCGAGGGCGTCGACCCCCGGACTCCGCTGTTGCTCGACGAGCTGGCGACGAAAGCAGGTAGCGAGGAGCAGCGGAGGCTGTTCGTCTACCAGCACAACATCGAACGCTTGATTCGTCATCCGCTCGAAATCGAAGAAAACGTGCGAGAGATCTTGCAACGAGAGCTCGAGGCCCACTTCAACCGGCCGTCGGAGCCGCCTGCGGGCGCGAAGTTTTCGTCTCAGCACTGAAGCACCAGATCAGAGGCGTCGCCGCCCAAGCCCGACCAGGCTCGCTGCATGTCCGCATGCGCAGGCGCATCGAATTGCCGTGCGCCATGCGGCGGCCACGGGAGCCGGACCCGGGCGCAGTGCAACATGACCCGGCGTGCCGTGACGACCGTGCCATCGGGAAGGGTTCGACGGCGCTCACCTCCGTACGCGTGATCGCCGAAGAGCGGCGCCCCTGCGGTCGATGCATGGACGCGAAGCTGATGGGTCCGCCCGGTACGAGGCATCAGCATCAACAGAACGCCAGCGTTCGTGCTGGCCTTGATCTCGTATCGAGTCAGTGCTTCCCGCTGGCCGCGCCCTTCGCTTCCGACGCGCAACGTGGGCTTTCGGGGATCGATGGAAATCGGCCACTTCCACTCGCCTCGGCGAGGTTCCGGACGCTGGAGCACGATCCCGAGATAGACCCGCTCGTAGGAGCCCGTGCGCCGCGCTTCGAGGAGCCGCCGATTGGCCTCGGCGCTCAGCGCGAAAGTCACCAGCCCGCTCACCAGGGCATCCAGGCGTGAGGTCGGATGCGCGCGCAACGCTGGAAAGCGCTCGTGGACCCACCGGACCAGAGAGCGATCGTGGGGACCCGGCGCGGTCGTGGGCAAGCCTGGTGGCTTGTCGATCACGAGAAGATCGTCGTCCTGGTGGATGACTTGGGGATCCGTCCCTCGGGCGTCAGACACCGAGGACCTCGACGGTGCCCGCATCGCCGTCGACTCGTACGATGTCTCCGTCACGCAATGCACGGGTTGCACTGGTGACGTTGACCACGGCCGGCACGCCATACTCCCTCAAGATGATGGCAGCGTGAGACAGAGGCCCACCGAGCTCGGTGACCACCGCCGAGGCCGCGAGGAACAACGGCGCCCAGCCCGTGTCGGCCGCTGCCACCACGAGGATCTCACCCGGCGCGAAATCCGCCGCTTTGGAAGGATCGCGCAAGATGCGCACACGGCCTTCGGCCACGCCTCGGCTGGCCGCCAAGCCCCGAAGCTGCCGGGCCGCTCCCGGCGGAAGGGACTCGTCGGGGGGAAAACCCACGAAGGTCGAGGGCGGCTCGGGGAGCGCCTGGTTGCGTTCGTGCTCCAGCCTGCGCCGCTGAACTCGGATCGCCACTCGCTCGTTCTCGTCGTAGAGAACGCGTCGTACCTCGGGCAAGGTCAGAAAGAATGCGGCGTCGTCGCCTGCTTCGGGCTCGCGCGACTCGATGCGCCGCGACGCCTCCAGCGCCACGCGCCGAAACATGCCGAGGACCTCGACGACGTGACCGCGCAGGTGCTCGCGCATCCGAGTGAACCGGCGCACGAAATCGAGCAGCTTCCGGATCCCCGGCCGCAAAGGCAGCGGCACGCTGCGTTCGAGCTTTTCCTGTGCTTCCTCTCGGGCGTGCTGAAGGTCTCTCTCCCGCTGTGCCAGATCGACGTCCCCCTCGATGTGGGAGCGCAGCGCCGCGAGCATCAGCGTGGGATTCTCCACCCAGCGTGGCTCGGCAATCTCCGCCTCGCGGACGCCGCGATAGCCGTAATCGAGCAGAAAGTCCCGTAGCGCGTCCCGGGTGCGGCCGGGGGGCAGGTCTTCGACGGTCATCTTCGCCAGGTCGCCTTCGAGCAGCTTCTGCGCCACCTCCGGCTCTCCCTTGGCGAGCTGCGCGATCTGCCACAACGCGAAGCCGGGACGCGCGCTCGAAACGTCCTGCAACCCCGACAGCAGGTCGCGATACATGCCGGACGCGTCCCTGCCCGCGAACAAGCGAACGATCCCGAGAAGGACCAGAACCGCCGTGAGCAAGTTGGCGTAGGCGGTCAACATGATGGAGCCGGTCTCGTCGAGCAGATGCTCCACGTCACCGAGCATCCGGTCGAGGCCGCTCGGTTCCAAGAGCCTGGGATCGATCGATTGGATCCGCTGACGCTCTTCGCCGAAGTAGGTCTCGAAATCCTCGATGCGAGCCTTCAGTCGAAAGTTTTCCCGTGCGTAGCGGGAGACCGTCTGCGGGAGGCGCAGCAAAAAGCCCGACGAGCTGCGATCTTCGATGACTTCGTCGAGCTCCGCGGCGTATTGGCCGCCACCGAGCCGCACCAAGGTCGAGGGATGGATCCACGGGATCTGAGAGATGATCGCGCTGAACTCCGTGAGATTGAGGTAGATGCGACCGCGGAAGTCACCGACCAGCTCCGCATCTTTCGGAACGGTGCAGCCGAGTGCTCCGAATGCCCTGCGGAAGCCCAGCTCGCTGAACTGGCTCAGCACCGACCAGGTGAAAGGAGTGGCGACGCCGGGCAGCGCCTCGCCGACGTTCGCGTTGCTCCAGACGATCTTGCGGCGGTCCCAGGGCCGCTCTCGGCTTGCTCCGCGGTTGCGGATGCGCGGAATGACGACCGGGCGTGCCTGCAAGACGTACACCTCATGGTGCGCGATGGCCCACTCGACGTCCCGCGTGTCGCCGAAATGATTCTCGATGCGCGTCGCCAGATCGGTCAAATTCAACAGTTGTTGCTCCGTCAGAGCAGGCCGATCGCGATCCGCGGCATCCACCTTGACCTCGCGGACCCCTCCACCGTCGTCCAAGAGCACCTCGATCGCTTTGTCCCCCAACACGCGGTCTCGTAGCTGGCCGGTCGCTTTGTCGATGCGGTACGTGTCGGGGGTCACGCGACCGTCGACCACCGAAGAGCCCAACCCGTACGCGGCGTTGACTACGACCTCACCGGCGTCTCCGGTGAGCGGATTTGCGGTGAACAAGACACCGGAAATCTCGGCGGGCACCATGGCCTGGATGAGGACGCCGACGGAGAAAGGAACGTCGTCGCCCAAAGTACGCAAATACGAGAGGACCCGAGGCCGGAATAGGCTCGCCCAACAGGCTTTCACGGCGTCGAGGACCTCGTCTTCGCGGACGAGGTTGAGGAGGGTCGAGTGCATGCCGGCCGCCGAGGCACCTTCCTGATCTTCGTGTGTGCCCGAAGACCGGACTGCGAAGCTCGTGGCGCCTTCGTCTGTCATGGCGACGAGAGCATCGCGGACGCTGGTCACGACGTCCTGGGGAAGTGTGGCGGTGCGTACCCGCTCGGCGATCTCGTCGAGTCGTGACTCCGAAACGTGCGGTGTACGAAGAAGGGCTCTCGGGCGATCTGCGATGTCGAGCACGGTCGACAGAAACGAGTCGGCTACCCATCCAGGCATCGCGTACGCGACGGGCACGGGAAAGCCAGCGCGCGCGAGCGCCGCCAGATTTCGCGTCTTTCCGCCGTAGCCAGAAGCTCGGCGGGGGACGACGGATTCGATTCGCTTCAAGATGCGCGGCATCGCTCCCCGCAGTTTCTAGCGCAGGCTCGGGGGCGGGGCATGCAGGGGCGATGGACGCCAGGGTAGCCGGGCGCTATGTAGGCGCCGTGGCGGTTCTGGACGACGATCATTTCCATGATCAATGCGGCGTATTCGGCGTATTCGGCGCTCGCGAAGCGTCGAATCTCGCCTATCTCGGCCTGCACTCGCTGCAGCACCGGGGCCAGGAAGCCGCCGGCATCGTGTCGAGCAATGGCGAGCAGCTGTTCGTGCATCGCGGCATGGGGCTGGTGCAGGACGTGTTCACCGCGGACCAGCTCGACAAGCTCCCCGGAAGCAGCGCGATCGGACACGTCCGGTACACGACGGCCGGTGGAAGCCACATCAAGAACGCCCAACCGATCGCCGTCGACTGCGGCCATGGCGCAATCGCGGTGGCGCACAACGGCAATCTCACCAACGGCCTCGCGCTGCGCCACGAGCTGGAACGAGACGGCTCGATTTTCGCCTCCGACAGCGATACCGAAGTCTTGGTGCACCTGATTGCCCGCTCGAAGGCCGAAACGATGGTCGATCGGGTCGCCGACGCGCTCCATCGAGTCGAAGGGGCTTATTCTCTCGTTTTCCTCTCTCCGGACGAGCTCGTGGCAGTCCGCGATCCCTACGGGTTTCGGCCGCTCTGCTTGGGGAAGCTCGACGACGCGTACGTCATCGCATCCGAGCCGCCGGCATTTCAGCTCATCGGCGCTCACTTCGTTCGCGACATCGAGCCTGGTGAGATGGTGGTCATCAACGAGCGGGGCATCGAGAGCCTTCGGCCTTTCCGCGTCGATCCCAAACGCCGCTACATGTGCATCTTCGAGTACGTCTATTTCGCGCGACCCGATGCGTGGTTCGATGGGATCAGCGTCTACGAGGCACGAAAGCGAATGGGCCGCGCGCTCGCCGAGGATCAGCCCGTCGACGCCGACTTGGTGGTGCCGGTACCCGATAGCGGAGTCGCCGCAGCCCTGGGTTACGCCGAAGCAGCCGGCCTGCCCTTCGAGCTCGGACTGATTCGAAGCCACTACGTGGGCCGAACGTTCATCGAGCCTGCGCAGTCGATCCGGCACTTCGGGGTTCGGCTGAAGCTCCACCCCGTGCAAAGCTTGCTCCGCGGCAAGCGTGTCGTCGTGATCGACGACTCGATCGTTCGAGGAACCACCAGCCGGAAAATCGTCAAGATGATCCGTGATGCAGGGGCCAAAGAGGTTCACCTCCGCATCAGCTCGCCGCCGACCATCTGGCCCTGCTTCTACGGGATCGACACGCCCACCCGCGACGAGCTCATTGCGGCCCATCACTCGGTCGAGGAAGTCAACGAGTACGTGACTGCGGACAGCCTGGGCTACCTCTCGCTCGAAGGCTTGAAGCGGGCCGTGGGCGGCGAGGAGGGCTTTTGCAGCGCCTGCTTCAGCGGCCGCTATCCGGTGCCCGTCAAAGACAACGGCGCCATGCGACGACAGCTTCCGCTGGTCGGAGTGTAGGTCGGGATCGGGGTTCGA
>CAZBWQ010000038.1:0-6125 GCA_964495565.1 uncultured Sandaracinaceae bacterium
CGCGCGTCTACCTCGACGGTCTGGCCCGCTGCGTGCAAGTTGCCACTCACCTCACCGGCGATGCGGATCGACTCGCCGGCGCAATAGAGATTGCCGTGGATCGTCCCCGTGACTTCGACGCGCTCGGCGGCGGCAAAGACGTCGCCTTGGACGACGCCCGCCACGATGACGGTTTCACCGGCGAGGAACACGGTGTCGTCGATCGATTCATCCTCGGCGACTTGCACCGTGCCCTCCTCGTCATAGCGAAACTCGGCGGCTTGGGCGGAGCTTGGTGGCGCCAGTGCGGCGAGAAAAACGACGAGGAGGCTCGCCAGGAAATGGAGGCTTTGCGGCACAACGTTCATTCGCGGTCTCCGTGAAGCGGTGGGAAAGTCGTGTGGTCTACTACAATGGCGGAATTGGGCGAGGTCGAGGGAGCCGGTTTCTTGGTTTGGGTCGCCGGAAGGGCCGCTTTCGCCCGGGTCGGAGCGTGGTCTCGGGTTTTCGCGGTGTGGGTCGTAAGTGTTGAAGAGGAGGCGACTTTTCGGCGGCGTGCGTGTCCCCTCAGCCCGGGACGGCGGGCACCGGGATCTTGCTGTCGCGGCCGCCGTGCTCGAGGGTGACGTGGAGCGAGCCGGTGAGCTCGCCCTGCCAAGGACCCTGCAGGGCATCGAACGCGCCTTCGTCGAGGTCGACGCCGGATTCGAGCAACGCATCGACCAACAGCTGCCGGTGGTCTCCCTCCATGTCCCAGTGCACCACCAAGGCGAGGCCTCCGAGCTGGTGGGCTTCGGTGACGAAGACGTGTGCTCTGGCGAAAGCCCGCTCGACCGCTTGAAGCGCCTCCGAAGGCGTGGCCTGCATGGTGGCCGTGAGCGCGCAGGAGTCTTTCACGACCTCCGAAGGGTAGCAGAGCGCCCTCAGCCTTCAGCCCGTAAAACGATCGAGGAGCTCGGTGTCGTCGGGGGGCTTCGGATCGAAGCCACGGGCGTCGGCAAAGGCCTTTACGAAAGCCGGGCGCTTGGACACGCGTGAGAGGTAGCCGCGAAAGATCTCGTCTTGGCAAAGCCCGTAGCCACGAGCCCAAGTGATGTTGTGCCCGATCACGCAGTCGGCGGCACTGAACGCGTCGCCGCATATGAAAGGGTGCCGCTCGAAACGTCGGCGGAGCTGGGGCTCGACCTCGTGCACGAATTTGTCACGGTAACGCTGAACGGTTCGCAGGTCCTTTTCGGGTTCTCGCAGAAGATGCTCGTGAACCCGGATCTGCCAGAGCATCATGTCCATCCACGAAGCCCCGAAGTAGAGCATCTGCAAGTAGTCGGCACGCTCCGGAGAAAACGGATATGGCGCCGGTGCCAACCCCTTTTCGGGAAACGCATCCGCGAGGAAGGTCACCATCGCTCCGCTTTCGAGCATGTGCATCACCCGACCGTCGGGCAGGGTGATCTCCAAGGTCGGGACGCAGTGATTCGGGTTCTTGCGCAGGTAGTCCGGCTCGTACTGCTTTCCTTCGTATACCGGCACCACCTCCACCTCGAAGTCGTCATCGAGCACCTCGTGCAGCATCCACTTCACGCGGGCGCTTCGTGTCGCAGGGTAGTGGTAGAGCTTGAGCTTCGGGCCTTGCATCGGGGCGACTTTACGATGCTTCCCTCATCGAGGCGAAGCGGATCGCTTGCCACCGTGATCGCTAGGCGTGACTTGGAACGTCACACCGGGTGTGACTCGTCAGCACGGCCGTCAATCATCGTCGGCAAATTACGGCCTCCACGCTCGGCATGGCTCTTGCTTTCGTGTCAGCTGTAGCTGCCAATGGAGAGGAGGTTCCCATGTCGAGACGTTCATGCAGTGGCCCTCGGATGCTCGTCATCATCTGCATCTGCGTGTTTGCGACGGCGCTGTGGACGGCCGCTCGGGTTGGCGCGCAAAGCGGGTACCCGCGCATCGAGGATCCGCGACTCGGCTACGTCCTGCCGCAGCCCACGCTCGAAGAGCTGCAGCGCGAGTACGATTCCATCAAGATTTGGGCGCCCGCGGTGGGTATCCCGGTCTCGTACTTCACGATCGGCGGCGGGTTCGGTCTCATCATGGCCGGCTCTCTAAACCTGGATTTCTGCTTCACCGCGACGCCGTGCGAAGCAACTGAGTTGCCTCGCACGCCTGGCGAGCGCGCGTTGATCGGCGCCGGAAGTGTCGTGGTCGCCGTGGGCGCCGCAGGGTTCATCGCGAGCGTGATTCGGCTCAGCCAAAAGAACCGAAAACGGCGAGCGCTTCGCCGCCAGATGGCACTCATCGAGTGGGACTAGAGGGTGCGTGCGCCACTACGTAATTGTTTTGGGTGCAGCACCTCGAGCAGGCAAAACAAATACGTACGGAACAAATACGTATAGAGACGACGCTCCACGATCGATAGCGTCGACCCATTCACGATCTCTCACCGCCGTGAGGGAAGGAGGACGGGATGGGCCGAAAGCAACACGAACGAGTGACACGAGTGACACGTCACTGCAAGACATGGATGCTACTCATTGCGCTCTGTTCGTTGCCAAGCACGGTCTTTGCGCAGCCGATGCAGGAAGTCGCACGACTCGTCGCGAGCGACGGAACGCCGAACGACTTCTTCGGAGGTGCGGTTGCCATTTCGGGCGCGACGGCGGTCGTGGGCGGAGGCACGAGCGGTCAATCCGAGGGCGCGTACGTCTTCGTCAGAGACGCGAGCGGAACGTGGATCGAGCAGCAAAAGCTCGTTCCCACGGACAGCGTGGCCGGAGACCGCTTCGGAGTGTCGGTCGCCATCGATGCGGACACCATCGTCGTCGGTGCCGACAAAGACGACCCGGCGGGCGGGAGTTGCACCGGGAGCTGTGACACCGGGGCTGCCTACGTTTTCGTGCGCGATGGGTTCGGCGTTTGGTCGCAACAGGCGAAGCTAGCGGCGTCGGACGCTTCCAACGCGGACAATTTCGGCGGTGCCGTGGCCGTTTCGGGTGACACCGTGCTCGTTGGAGCGCGAGGAGACGACGACGCCGGGAATGGAGCGGGTGCCGCCTATGTCTTTCAACGCACGGGCACCTCGTGGCTCGAGCAGCAAAAGCTCAGTGCGAGCGACGGCGCCGCGGCGGACGCGTTTGGTGGCTCGGTCGCAATCGACGGCAACCGCGCGCTGATCGGCGCCCAAGGCGACGACGACAACGGCTCTACGTCCGGTGCCGCGTACGTATTCGAACAAAGCGGTGGGCCCTGGGTGCAACAGCAGAAGCTGACCGCAAGCAGCGGATACGGCGCGAACCTGTTTGGCTATTCGGTTTCGCTTTCCGGGAACACCGCGCTAATCGGTGCGCCCAACTACGATGCGGTCGACGGCAGCAGCGGACGTGGCGCTGCCTTCGTGTTCGGGTACACCGGTTCCTCTTGGGTCGAGCAGCAGACCCTCTCAGCTCCCGATGGCGCGCCAAACGATGCGCTCGGCCGGTCGGTCTCGGTGTCCGGAGCGCTCGCGATCGTCGGCGCGCCGTACCACGCCACGAATGGCTACGCGTCCGGAGCCGCCTACGTCTATACGCTCAACGGAAGCGTCTGGTCCGTTTTCGATCAGCTCTCCGCAAGCGACGCCATGGCTAGCGACTTTTTCGGCGAGGCCGTGGCGGTTTCGGGACACACCGCGATCGTCGGCGCGAGAAGCAACGACGACGTGGTTCTCGGATTCAACGTCGGCTCGGTCTACATCTTCGAAACCGACCGTGACGGCGACGGGTTGGTCGACTCCGTAGACAACTGCCCGGACGTCTTCAACGCCGATCAAAGCGATCTCGACGCCGATGGATTCGGGAACGTCTGCGACGTCTGCCCGATCGACGAGCTCAACGACGTGGATGGCGATGGTCTCTGTGGCAACGTGGACAACTGCCCGAACCTCTCGAACGTGGATCAAGCGAACGGTGACGGAGACATGCTCGGTGACGTGTGTGATCCGTGTCCGGTCGATCCCCTCAACGATGCCGACGGCGATGGCGTGTGTGGGGACGTGGACGTCTGTCCGGGAAGCGACGACACCATCGACACGGATCTCGATTCGGTGCCGGACGGCTGCGATGCCTGTCCCGGTGGTGATGACCTCGTCGACACGGATGGCGACGGGACGGCCGACTACTGCGACATTTGCCCGTTCGATCCCCTCAACGATGCGGACATGGATGGGGTTTGCGGCAATGACGACGTTTGTGGCGGCGGTGACGACACGCTCGATGCCGACGGCGACGGAGTGCCGGACGCCTGCGACGCCTGTCCGTTCGACTTCGAAAACGACGCAGACGGTGACCTGATTTGCGGGGACGTCGATCCCTGTCCCAACGACCCGGACAACGACCTCGACGGCGATGGCATCTGCGGGGATGTCGACGTGTGCCCGTTGGGCGACGACAACGTCGACTCGGATGGCGACACCGTCCCCGATGCATGTGACGTCTGCCCGCTGGACGCCGCCAACGACAACGATGGCGACGGAATTTGCGAGACGAACGACAACTGCGATCTGGTCGCGAATCCGGGGCAAAACGATACCGACGGCGATGGCGTGGGTGATGCGTGCGAGCCCGACACCGACGGAGATGGCGTGATCGACGACGTGGACAACTGCGTCTACGACGCCAACGCCGATCAAGCGGACGGCGACGGCGATGGAATCGGCGATGCCTGCGACACGAGCACCGATAGTGACGGAGACGGCGTGAGTGACGACGTCGACGCGTGTCTCGGCACGCCGCCCGGGGAGCCGGTCTTGCCCGACGGATGCAGCGTCCACCAGACCTGTCCTTGCGACAATCCGTGGAAGAATCGCGGCGCCTACCTCAAGTGCATGCGCGAAACCAGCGACACGATGGTTGATCTGTCGATCCTCACGGAGGCCGAGCAAGACACGATCATGAGCGAGGCGCGCCAGTCGAGCTGCGGCCAATGAGGTCATGCGCGAGCGCCGCGGGTTTGCGCGGTGAGACGCCACGAAAACGAATGGCGTCCCGCATCACGCTTGTGTGAGGCCCTGGCGATCCAAGAACGTGAGGATTGCTCGATTCACCACATCCGGATTGTCTTCGTGCACGATGTGCGATGCGTTTTCGATCTCGATTCGTTCGACCTGCGGAAGCAGCTCTTCGAGACGGTCGGCAAGCAACTGAAACAGCTTGGGGCTCTTTTTTCCGTGCATGAGGAGCACCCGCTTGCGGACGGCGCGTACCTCGTCGTCTGCAAGCGGCGGAAATCCCGCTCCTAAGAGCTGCGCTTTGTCCGTAAGACGGTTCTCCCATGCTTGTTGCCTGCGTTCTGGCCGCAGCTCGTCGAATGCCTCGTCGCCGAGCACACCACGCGCAAAGATTTCGAAGCCTCGCTCGTCATCTCCGCGCCGATAGGCTTTTTGTGCGGGCGCCACTGCAGTCGCGCCGAACCTGACGATGGCAAGCGCGGTGCGAGGGCGCGTCAGCAACGTCCGCAGGAGCTCGCTTGGCCTGGGCGGGGTGCTCACGAAGAGGGAGAGCACGGGAGGCTCCATCAAAACGAGGCTTCGCACGGCTTCCGGCCTTCGAATCGCGGCGAGCAGACAAACGAATCCACCCCACGAATGGCCCACCAAATGGGCGGGAAAGGCCTCCGTTTGGGCGAGAAATGCAAGCAAGTCGTCGACGTGCACGTGCATCGGGTCGTCGGCCCCCGGGGCGATGTCGTCGTTCGGCCGCGCATACCGGCGGCTGTACGCGACGGCTCGATACGAATCGCCGATCACCGGGAGTTGCGCGCTCCAGGTGCGCAGATCGGATGCGCTCCCGTGCACGAAAACCACTGGCTCTCCTCGTCCCTGCTCGCGATAGGCGAGCGAGGCATCACGGACGCCGATCGTCCGAGCCTCGTCGAACGCACGCTCAGTCATGACAACGACCAGCGTAACCGACGACACGGCTCCGTGTGAAATGCTAATCCGAGTCGGCGCCAGGACCTCCAGGCGTCTGCGCCATCCGCTTTCGCGCTTCGATGTGCGCGGGATGGGTGGACTCGATGAACTCGGTTATGGCATCCACGAAGCGTTCCGGCGCCTCGCAGTGAGGATAGTGTCCGGCGCCCTCGATGATCTCGAGCCAGCTTCCTGGAAT
>CAZBWQ010000038.1:6225-35148 GCA_964495565.1 uncultured Sandaracinaceae bacterium
CCGATGGTTTCGACGACCCACCGAACCGGAAGCGCGCACGCGATCAACAGCACGGCTTCCGAACCGGGAAGCGTGAGCATCCGGAGCAGCGGGTTGACCTCGGGCCCGAGCCCACCTGAATCGACCAGGACCAGTCGCTCACAACATTCGGGGTGCTCGTAGGCAAGCTGCATCGCAATCCCGCCACCGTAGGACTGGCCCACCACGGTACCGTGCTCAAATCCGAGCGCCACGATCAGATCCCGAAGTGTCGAAGCCCACGCGCTCAGCGAGTAGTCGTCTCGAACGTGGTCCGGCACCTCATGACCGAACAGATCGGGCGCCAGCACCGTGAAGTGCTCGCTCAGCCCGGGGATCACCCGATTCCAAGTCGCGGCGCTGCCCGCCATGCCGTGAATCAAAACCACCAACGGCCCCTGGCCGGCGATACGGTAAGTGAGCCGCTTGCCATGGACGATGAGCGCGCGCGGGTCCATGCCTCGAGCCCATGCCACGTCGTCTCTTCGATCGCAAAGACCTTCATCGTGTCCCTGCGTGACGGGTTGAGGCCGCGCTCAAATCATCGACAGCCGCTTTCACTGGTGACCGCCGAGCTTCCCTGCACGCTCACGGGATTTTTTCGCTCGTCAGATCCAAGGTGAAGGAGATCGCGTCGAGGCTCCAGCTTTCGTTGATGCGATTGCCCGAGCTGTTGACCGTCAAGTTACCGAACTCGGAGTTTCGGTAACCTCCGGCGATCGCCGAGGCGAATGGATCGGTGTATTGGCTAGGATTGTTCCCGCTGCACACGCCCATGACCGGTTCGCTCGGCAACGTCGTGACCAGCACTTGGACGAAGAACGAGCGGTAGATGGACGGGATCATGTTGGAGCCAGCGCTGCCTTGGAGCGTCGGCGACACGGAAAAGGTCGAGCTGAACAAGTTGCTTTCATCGAGCATCCCGGAGCCGCTCTCTTGGCACACCGTCGGGGAGCCTTGTCCCGAAGCGGCATCAAACGTCCAAGTCGCGTCGAAGTCGGAGATCGTGTAGGTGCCCCCTGCGAAGGGCACACCTGGAAGCGCGCCCGCCGGAATGGTCTCGGTCCCGAAGTCGAGCTGGGCCGCGCCCGCGGCGATTTGCTCGAGGGACAGGGTGTCGCGCGTGAACCGGACGTTGGTGACCTGCAGGTTTGAATCGACGAAGCCATCGTCGAAGAACTCGAGCTCGCTCGCGCTTCCGGTTCCCTTCCACGCGCCACAGCCCATGTTGCTTGCGAAGAGCTGCGGGGGATCGCCCGTGGGGATGGCGAAGAAAGGACGGTCTTCGCGGTGCTCGGCATTGATGAAGATCAGCACCAGCTCTTCGAGGCTCTCGCTCGTGGCCTCCTGGCAGAACGGCGCAAACGCGACGTCAGTCAAATCGTAGGGCGTCGATTTCCACGTGCCGTTTTGTTTGACCAACGCGACGACCTGCCGCCCCGTTCGCTGGCTTTCCGACAGCTGTGTCGCGTAATACGTTTCGTCGCCAAAAGCCCCCTGCAAGCTCGGCGGGATGCCCTTGGCCAAGTTGAAGGTGTAACCGTTTGCGAAGAGTAGCGAGCGCGTGTTCGCGTCCTGGAAATCGTAGTGCACGTATTGCGCCGATAGCCGTGAGACGCCGCCTCGCTCGAATTGCACCTCGAGGACCTGCTCAGGGCTCGCCATGGGCTGCTCTTGGGTGACGGAGGCCATCTCGGCGAGGCCGTCGTTGTCGTACACGTCGTAGGGTGAATTCTGATTGAAGGTCGCCCGGTTCCAATTGGCCGCGGCAAATTCACGGAAGGTTTCGGTGAAGCCTCCCGGGCTGATCGAGTTGGCGGCCTCCAAGCTGCCCTGACTTTCGGCCAGCTCCCAAACTCCAGGAATGATGCTGTCGTTGCCCCCGGGCTGCTCCGTCAGGAAGAACCAGTAGAGATAAGCGCCGTACTCGTGGTTCCCGCTGACGCTCGAAAGGGCAATGTCGGGGTCGTCCAGGTAGTTGTCCGCGTCTTCTTGTTCCACGTTGTCGCTCGGAAACACGTAGTGCTCGGCCCAGGTCGACGTGGACTCCTGAAGCCAGGCGTAGTCGCTCCAGCTTCGGGCGACGTTGTAGGTGAACTGAAGCACGTGCATGAACTCGTGGGCGAGGTTCGACTTCAGCTTGGTGTTGAAGGGAGCCGCTGCATTCGCAATTCGGTCGCGATTCACCACGAGGTAGGTCGCGTAGGCATTGTCCGTTGCGCCCGTTTCATAGGGGGATGTCCATCCGAATGCGGTTTTGAGCCTCGGGGTCGTGACGTTCGAATCTTCGATGACGTAAATGTCGAAGGCTCCGTCACCGCCGTTGTAGTCTTCTTGAATTCCCTGGTCTGAAAGCGGCTCGCGACCCATGAGTGCCGTCAGTTGGCCCCAAACGCCATCCGTCCCGTCCGTCCCTTCCATGATGGCGCGCACTTTTTCGGCATCCGTTTGCAGGTTCGACTGGGACGCCGGCCACTGAATGAGCACTTTGTCGTTCACCGCGCCGAACGCTTGGAACGTCACGGCTTTGGGCGCGTAGCTTGCTTTCGGCGCCTGCGTCGCTTCGGTCCGGAGCTGGTACCAGCTCAGTGGATCGGCCGGCGGGCGCAGGAAGGGATCGAGCTCGTCCTGAACGCCGACCGGCAGCGTGTCGAAGCTTTCGACCAAGGCGATGAGCACTTGGGTTCCGTCTTCGATTTGGGCTTCGGACCGATAAGCTTCTGGCAGTCGCGGATCGCCGAAGACCGCAAACACCTTGAACCGCAACGCATCGATTTCGTCGATCTCGCCATCCGCAAGAGCCTTGTCGATGGCGTCGAGGGAGGTCGCGGCGTCGATTGGTGCGCCACCCGTGCCCCCAGTTCCTCCTCCAGCACCGCCTGTCCCGGCAGCTCCGCCAACGCCACCTTGGCCGCCCGTGCCCGCAGAGCCGCCGGCGCCCGCCGATCCGCCCGATCCGCCCGAGCCAGCCGTACCACCGAGTCCACCGGTCCCGGCGGTTCCGCCCATGCCGCCGGAGCCGCCCCCGCCATCATTGGACCCTCCATCCGATCCGCAGCCTGCCGCCAGCGAAAGCGCACAGCCGATGCAAAAGAGGAGTCGATGCCATCGAGATGACTGAAAGGTCACGTTTTTGCTCATGATTCGGGGGCCCTCACAAAGGGCTGACCCTCTCAAAAGAGCAGCGGCTACGTCAACCCCGAACCCTGGTTTGGAGAGCTAGGACACACATGGCTCACGGCGGCCAGGCGGCCGAGGCGACGACGATTCCCATCGCGATCATGCACAGGAACTGGATGAAGAAAAACACCCAGCGCATGGCGGCCACGAAGTTCGTCTGCGTCACGGACACGTGGATGAGCGAGTGCACGACCCGCGCGCCAAGCAGGGTGAGCGCGAGCGTGTCCATCGTTCGGTTGTCGACCTGCGCGATCACCGCGACGAGCACGATGGCGCCATAAACCGGGAGGTTCTCGATGCAGTTGACGTGCGCGCGCATGGCGCGAACGTAGAAGTCCGTTCCCTCGAGGTTCGCGCCATGGAACTCCCGAATCTCGGAGCGTCCCGTCAAGATGCGCGCCCAACGGTAGACTCCGACGGTGAGCGAGAGAATGAGGAGGGTCCAGCCTGCAAACGCCAGCAGGACCCACACGGGAATCGTCATGTGCATCAAAAGAACCTCAAGGTGCGATGTTCTGATTCAACCGGAACAGGTTGTTCGGGTCGTACTTGCGCTTGATCGAGACCAGGCGCTCGTAGTTCGGCCCGTACGCCGAGTCTAGCGGCTCCTCGCCTTCCGGCACGAAGTTCACGTAGACACCGCCGGTGGCGTAGGGCGCGGTCTCGTCGAAGTACTCCCGCGACCACTCGATGCACGTGCTGTCGTCGCTCGTGCCGTTCCATCGGGCATGCACGTTCATCACGTATTCGGCATCACGGTGTGGATACGCCGTCGCGTCCGCGGGAATCTCGTTGACTGCCCCGCCGAGCCGGCCGAAGAAGATCTCGGTTTGATCGCTCGGCAGACGGCCGAGGTAGTCGATCGCCGTATCGATCAAGCCGTCGTCGAGCTCGGTGAAGTTGTGCGACTTCCAATAATTGCGGGCGCCCGGCGTGAGCAGCGGGTCGAACGCGGTCTGCCACGCCGCGAAGGGCTGCGGCCCGATGTGCTCGGCGATTGGGTTTCCGTACTTGCGTAGCGGCTCGATCGCACGTTTTCCTTCTTCGATGTCGCCCGCGTGACAAATGGCGAAGATCACGACCTCGGTGCCGTGCGCCTCCTCGGGCAAGAACGGCAGTGGGGGCGCCTTTCGCATGACCAGCCAGACGTTGAGGTCACGCGGGAGGTCCCGGGCAAACTCCCGATAATGACGAATGGCCTTGGGCGCGTCCGTATAGGGATGCACGATCAGCCCGGCCAGCACCTCCGGCCCGACCTCGTGCAAGTCGAATTCGAACGACGTCACCACGCCGAAGTTGCCACCGCCCCCGCGAATCGCCCAAAAGAGATCCGGGTTTTCGTCTTTGCTCGCGGTCACGAGCTCGCCGTTGGCGGTCACCACGTCGGCCGAGCGCAAGTTGTCGACGGTGAGCCCGTACTTCCGGCTCAACCAGCCGAAGCCGCCTCCGAGGGTCAGCCCTGCGATTCCGGTGGTGGAGTTGATGCCCACCGGTGTGGCGAGCCCGTGCGCTTGGGTCTCCCGGTCGAGATCGCCGAGCGTGGCACCCGGCTCCACGCGCGCGGTCCTGGCCGATCGGTCGACCCACACCGAGCGCATCTTCGAGAGATCGACCAGAAAACCGCCATCGCAGCTTCCTTTGCCCGCGATGTTGTGGCCCGCACCTCGAATTGCCAAGAGCAGGCCGTGGTCCGCTGCAAAGCGCACCGCTTGCATCACGTCCGAAGCACCCGCGCATTGCGCGATGACCGCAGGCTTTCGGTCGATCATCGCATTCCACAAGCTGCGCGCCTCGTCGTAGCCTTTCGATTCGGGAAACAGCAGCTCACCACCCAGCGTCGTCTGGAGAGACGCCAATTCCTCCGCGTCGATCTCTTTTGCACCACCACCCATCGTGACGATGTGCGTCTTCATGCCGACCTCCCTTCGAGTTGAACCTGCGACCCTAACGTGAGGTCCGTCGGATCCACAGTCGCCGTGTGGAGGACCCCAGATGGATACCCCAACCGCTTGTGGACCCGACGAGCACCAACCCACGAAGTGTGCTGCGTCATGACTTTCACAGCTCGGTCTCCTGCGCAGTGAAAGTGTCTTCGCTCTTGGTGATCCACAGCGCGTCGAGCCGCTGTCCGGTGCCGGTGTGCGTCGTGAATGTCGAGCCGTGCTGTGCTGTGGGCCCCGCGCAGCCGATGCTGGCCAAGCAAAGCACGATCGCGACCGTGCAGGCCACGACGGTGCTCGTCCTTGCGCCACCGAAGAGCGCGACCACCGCGCCCACGAACGCTTCCCATCGCGTCAGACGGAAAACGGGGGCGGGAAAGCGGATCTGGGCGGCCACGCTGTCCGCGTATCGTGAAAAGTGAGTGTCTTTCATTTCGGTATTCATGGCTTCCTTCCTTTCTGGCTTTCGCCATGGGAATGAACCTATGGGGGCGCCGTGTGAGGCAGCGTGTGAGAGGCCGTGGAAAGAAGATGCGCGACGAAAATGGAACAATCTCGGGCCTATGCTGGTCTCACGCGGCGTTCCGTGAGACACTCCGCGGCCGATTCGTAAGGTGGTGGTGCATTGCACGAGTCTCGACCGACATTGCGTTTGCTCGGCCCCCTTCGGCTCGAGCGCGACGGGCAGGCGGTGGATCTGCCTCCGTCGAAGAAGGCGCGCGCGCTCCTCGGGTATTTGGCAACGACGGGCCGAGAGCATCGACGCCAGCAGCTCACCGATCTCTTGTGGGACGTGGCGGACGATCCGCGTGGCGGGCTCCGCTGGTGCTTGAGCAAGCTTCGGGGTGTCGTCGACGAGCCCGGGCGGGCGCGCGTCATCGCCGATCGGGAAACCGTCCGCTTGGATCTCGGTGACGTCGACGTCGACCTCCACCGCGTGCGCGCCGCGAAGGCGGGGCTCGAGACCCTCGACCGGACCACGGTCGCCGCATTGGCGGAGCTCTTTCTCGGCGATCTCCTCGAGGGCCTCGATCTACCGGACTTCGAGGAGTATCAAGCCTGGTTGACCGCGGCCCGCGGAGATTGCCGGCAGCTTCGGATTCGCGTGCTTTCGGAGGCGGTGAAGCGGCTCGGCGACGAGCCGGAGCGTGCGCTGCCGTTTGCGCGGGATCTGACCCTTCTCGAGCCCGCCGTGGTGTCCCGGTGGACGCAGCTGCTCGAGCTCTTGGAACGCACCGGCCGGCGGCGCGAAGCCGAGCAGCAAATCGAGGTCGGCCGACGCGCGCTGGCCGAGCGTGGAGTCGACGATCGCGCGTTGGTCGAAGCAAAGCGTGCCATGTTGAGCAAGCCGCATTCGCGCATGGAATCGCCGCGCGCCAAGGAGCTGCGCCAGGAGATCCGCTTCTGCACCTCGTTCGATGGCACACGGATCGCCTACGCGACCGTCGGCGAGGGCCCCCCGATCGTCAAGGCAGCCAACTGGCTCACGCACCTGGAGTTCGACTGGGAAAGCCCCGTCTGGCGGCACGTCTACACGGAGCTCAGCCGCAACCACTTGCTCGTGCGCTACGACGATCGCGGCAACGGGCTCTCCGACTGGGACGTCGAAGACATTTCATTCAATGCGTTTCTCAAAGACCTCGAGCACGTCGTCGATGCAGCCAAGCTCGATCGATTCGCGTTGCTCGGAATCAGCAAGGGCGCGTCGGTGTCGGCGGCCTACGCGGCGCTGCACCCCGAGCGCGTCACCCATTTGCTTCTGGTCGGCGGCTTCGCCACGGGACGCATGGTCGACGCGAGTGAACGGCGACGCGAAAACGAGCTTGCCATGCGCACGCTGATGCGGGCGAGCTGGGGCTCGGACAATCCAGCCTTCCGGCAGCTCTTCACGAGCACGTTCATCCCAAATGCGACGCAAGAGCACATGAAATGGATGAACGATCTGCAACGCATGACCGCGTCCCCCGACAACGCGCTTCGCCTGCGCGTGGCCTCGGGCGACATCGACGTCCGTCCCTTGTTGCCCAAGATCCAAGCACCGACATTGGTCATGCACTCGCGGGGCGATGCCGCCGTCGAATACGAGCGGGGGCTGGCGCTGGCCGCGGGCATCCCCAACGCTCGGTTCGTCACGCTCGAAAGCGACAACCATTTGCTGACCGAAGACGAGCCCGCATGGCCCAAGTTTCTCGAGGAAGCACGGCGTTTTTTGGGCGATTGAAGCCTGAAGAATTGTTTCTTCCGCCTGCGGGTCGATTTGATTATCCTCCGCGCCGCATGCACAGACTTTCTTCGTGGGGCGCGGCCGTCAGCGCGGCTGCCATTCTCTTCACTTCGGTCATCGGATGCGGTGACGATTCGAGCGGCGACGGGGGCAGCGCCGGCACGGGTGGCACCGGTGGCACGGGCGGTCCGCCGAGCGCGGACGAGCTCTTCGAGCCGGGTCCGTACGAGGTGGGCTACCGCGAGATCACCATGTCGTACGATCCGGTGGCATCCACGGAGCCGCGGGAGCTGGTGCTACGGGTGTGGTATCCGGCGCAGCCTGGTTCGGACGCACCGCCTGCACGATATCAAGTCGGCGGCATCGTCGATCTACCGGCGGTGCTCGCCCTCGACGCGCCCCCGGTCACCGAAGACAGCGGTTTGCCCTTCGTGATCTACTCCCACGGCAATGGCGGGGAAGGCTTGCTCGCCTATCCGTATGGCGAGCTGATGGCCTCGCATGGCTGGGTGCTGGTGGCGCCAAATCACACCGGCAACACCGCGCTCGACTTCCTGGGCGATCCCGATCCGTTTGCGCGTGCGGCGCTCGACCGCCCGAACGACATCACCGCGATCATCGACGAGCTCGAATCGGGTCTGCCGGGTGACGAGCTCGCCGGCAAGGCGGACACCTCGGCCGTGTTTCTCTTCGGGCACAGCTTTGGCGGGTACACCACGTTCACCGCAGGCGGCGCCGACATGGACTTCGACGCGCTCAACGCCGGCTGCGACGGCGTGACGAGCCCGAATTGCGAGGTGCTCGCCGACGACGAGGTCGAGGCGGCGTATCGTGCGGGCTTCGGCGATCCGCGCATCGTGGCGCTCGCCCCGCAAGCGCCGGCCCTGAGCGCGATCGCCGACGGGGAGCTGGCCGCTCTCGAGCAACCCACCATGCTCATGAGCGGGCGGCTCGATCAGACGACCACTCAAGAGGAATCGGCGGAGCCGGCCTGGGCAGGCATCGACAACCCGGGCGACCTCTGGATCGAGATGCCGCTCGGCGCCCACTACACCTTCATCACGATTTGCCACGACCTCACGCCCGAGCTGCTGGACTTCTTCCGGCCCGATGCGGTCGAGGACGGCTGCGGCGAGGAGTTCATCGATACGCGAGAGGCCATTCCGGTGCTCGCGGCGTACGTGCTCGCCTTCGGCCGGCGTCACGTGCTCGGAGAAACCGAATGGGATTCCGTGCTCACCGGCCCGCCGCTCGGCAATCCGGGCGACTTCGTCGTGACGGTGAAGTAACCGGCGGGCTTGGTCCGCTCGGTCAGCTAGGTCAGCTCGGTCAATCCAGGGGCAGCCCGCAAAGCGGATCGTCCGGCGCGCAGCCTGGCTTCTTCTCCGGCCGGGCCGCCTTTGGCCTGTGGCTGCTCGCCGCTGCTGCTTCGGCGGCCTTTTGCTTGGCTTGCTGGCGCCTTTCCAGACGATCGGCGAGCTCCTGCTTTTCGCGCTCGGCTTCCGTGGCGCGCTCCCGCTCTGCGAGTAGCTCGGCCTCGGCGCGTTCCTTGTCCATGGCCGCCTGGCGTTGCTCCTGAAGCGCGAGCTCTGCTTCGAGCGCTCGACGCTCGAGCGCCGGCCTCACCACGAACGCGTAGCTTCCAAGCGCAGCCAACACGACGAACGCTGCGCTGCCCATCACGATGCGACGGATGCGGATCTTGTTTCGCTCCACCGCGGTGATCGCCGCGATTTGCTTTTCGTGCTCGAGGAGCCGCTGCTGCTCGGCGGCGCGGACCCGGGCTTCTTCCTCCATTCGTACGCGGAGCTCGGCCTCGCGAGCACGACGAATGCGCTGCTCTTCTTCCTCACGGCGCGCGCGTTCGGCTGCCAAGCGTGACTCTTCCTCGGCTCTTTTGCGCGCTTCCTCTTCCTCTCGCCGGCGCTGAGCCGCGGCTTCCTCTCGTCGCCGCGCTTCCTCCGCCGCTTTGAGCCGGGCTTCCTCTTCGGCCGCAACGCGCGCCGTTTGGAGCGATTGCAGCTCCGAGAGCTGCTCTGCCAGTGAGTCGTGCCTCCCTGATTCCATCGATGTGTCCCCCGCCTTTTCTGAGATTCTGGCAAATCCGAAAGAGCCATGCTCGCCTCTTTCGAGCCATCGTGTGAGGCGGATTACACGGCTGACGAATGAGGGCGTCTATGACATCGTTCGGAGGTGGCAAAGCGGGGCAGGTCGAGATCGCGGCGATCCCGTGACCGAAACCCGGCCCTGCGTGCGGCCCGGAAGATTGCCCGGGAGCGTTTCGGAGTGGCCAAGCTCCACCCCGAGCAGACCGAGGCGATCCGATCGGTGCTCGAGGGCCGGGACACGCTGGTGGTCTTGCCCACCGGGTACGGGAAGTCGCTGATCTACCAGGTGCCCGCGCTCTTGCTCGACCGCCCGACGATCGTGATCTCGCCGTTGATCTCGCTGATGCGCGATCAGGAGCGGAAGCTCCGCCAGCGCGGCGTTCCCGTGGTACGCATCGACAGCACGCTTCGGTCGACCACGCGGCGCCAAGTCCTGGCGCGTGTGGCCAAAGGCGGCTCGCTGATCGTTCTCACCACCCCCGAGTCGCTCGAATCGCTGGCCGAGACCTTTGCCGAAGCTCGGCCGGCGCTCCTTTGCATCGACGAGGCGCACTGCATCTCCGAATGGGGTCACGACTTTCGCCCTTCGTACTTGCGTTTGGGAGCGCTACGCGAGTCGCTCGGCAATCCCGTCTTGCTCGGGCTCACGGCCACCGCGACCCCCAAGGTTCGCCAAGACATCACCGAACGGCTGCAGATGAAGCAGCCGCGCGAAGTCGTCGCGCCGCCGCACCGGCCGAATCTTCGCTTGTCGGTGGAGATCGTGCACGGGGACGAAAAGATCCTGCGCGCAGCCAAGCTCATCCGACGCTTGCGCCGCCCCGGCATTTTGTACTGCTCGACGACCAAGGCCGTAGACCAAGTCGCCAGCGCGCTCGCCCGCGCCCAAATTCCTTCGGCTCGTTACCACGGCAAGATGAAGGCATCCGAGCGCGCCTCGTCGCAGCGGAAATTCATGAAAGCCGACCGCCGGATCGTCATGGTGGCCACGAGCGCGTTCGGCATGGGCATCGACAAGCCCGACATCCGCTACATCGTTCACTACCAGGCTCCGGGTTCGCTCGAGCAGTATGTCCAGGAGGCCGGCCGCGCCGGGCGGGATGGCAAACGCTCGGAGTGCATCCTTCTGTTCGACCCGGAGGACCTTCGCATTCAAGAGCACTTGCAGAAGCAGGGGCGGGCGAGCGCCCGGCAGGTCCGCCAGACCGTCGCGGCGCTCCGAGCCTGGGTCGACGAGTCCAAGCCGGTGAAGCCCAAGGAGCTCGCGTTGTCGGCGCAGGTGCCGGTGACGGTCGCCCGGTCGGTCCTGGCCCAGCTCGAGGAGCTCGGGCTGATCGAGATGGTCAAGCGCGGGGAGTATGCCGGTCGCGTCTCCGGGTCGAGCATCGTTGCGGGGGCCCGGGAGCTTGCGAGCCGGCTCGAGACGCTACGCGTCCAAGACGCGCGGCGCCTCGAAGCTCTTGCCGAATATGCTCAGAGCGAAGAATGCCGAAGCCGCTTCATCCGGCGCTATTTCGGCGAGTCCGACCCGCCCCGTTGTGGCGTCTGCGACAATTGCCGCAAGAAGTGACGTAAATCGCGGTCGTCTCCGGGGCGGTATCACGCTATGCTCGCGCACCCTGGAGTCGGAGAGGGACCACCCCCTCTTCATAGCGAGGTAATTGCGATGACTGAGCAGAAGTACCGACTAGGAACCCTGGCGTTGCACGCGGGCCAAGAGCCCGACCCGACCACGAACGCCCGCGCGGTCCCCATCTACGCGACCACGTCGTACGTCTTCCACGACACCGACCACGCGGCGTCGCTTTTCAGCCTGTCGGAGTTCGGGAACATCTACTCGCGTCTGATGAACCCGACCGTCGACGTCCTCGAAAAGAGGCTCGCTGCGCTCGACGGCGGCGTGACCGGGTTGTGCTTCGCCTCGGGTCAGTCGGCCATCACCGCGGCGATCTTGACGCTTTGCCACTCGGGTCAGAACTTCGTGTCGGCGACGAGCCTCTATGGCGGGACTTGGACGCTATTCAACAACACCTTCAAGAACCTGGGTATCGAGGTTCGATTCTTCGATCCCGATCGCCCTCAAGACATCCACGGGCTCGTCGACGAAAACACCCGTCTCGTCTACATCGAGTCTCTCGGCAATCCGAAGAACGACGTCCCCGACTTCAAGGCGATAGCCGATGCGGCCCACAGCGCGCCGCACGGAGCGCTTCCGGTCTTCTGTGACAACACGGTGATGACGCCCTACCTCTTCCGTCCGTTCGAGCATGGAATCGACATCGCGGTCTACTCGACGACGAAGTTCATCGGCGGACACGGCACCCACATCGGCGGAGCGATCGTCGATTCGGGCAAGTTCCAGTGGACGGAAAACCGAGAAAAATGGCCGGAGCTCTGCGGTCCGTCG
Source organism: uncultured Sandaracinaceae bacterium (assembly GCA_964495565.1). Classification (GTDB taxonomy): domain Bacteria; phylum Myxococcota_A; class Polyangia; order Polyangiales; family Houyiibacteriaceae; genus SG8-38. The sequence goes on from CAZBWQ010000038.1 coordinate 18,103, forward strand.
CCGAACTACCACGGCGCCGTGCTGGCCGACGCCCTCGCGCCCATGGGCAACATCGCCTACAACGTGCAGATCCGCACCCACTGGCTCCGCGACACCGGCGCCGCCATGAGCCCCTTCGCGGCCTTCCTGTTCTTGCAGGGCCTCGAGACGCTGCATCTTCGCATGCCGAGGCATTGTGAAAACGCACAGGCGGTGGCCGAGCACCTCGAGGGCCACGACTCGGTGGCCTGGGTCAATTATCCCGGCTTGGCCTCCCATCCGGACCACGAGCGTGCCAATCACTACCTCCCGCAGGGCAAGGGCGCGATCCTCGGCTTCGGCATCAAGGGTGGCATGGAAGCGGGCAAGAAATTCATCAACTCGGTGAAGCTCTGCTCCCATCTCGCGAACATCGGCGACGCCAAGACCTTGGTGATTCATCCGGCCTCGACGACCCACCAGCAGCTCAGCCCCGAGGAGCAGCAGCAGGCTGGCGTCGTTCCGGAGTACGTTCGAATCTCGGTCGGCATCGAGGACGTCGAGGACATCATCGCCGACATCGATCAAGCCTTGGCGGCGGCGACGAAGTAAGCTGCACGACAGCTGTGGTCGCAGACTTCGAAAGCACCGATTCGGTCCGAAGCGGGAAGCCGCTTCGGCACGTGCAGACGGCGGTTTTTCCGACGCCGATGAAGCTTCATCTCGGGGAGACGCTGCCGAGCGTGGAGGTGGCTTACGAGACCTACGGAACCCTCGACGCGGACCGAAGCAATGCGGTTCTCGTCTGCCACGCGATCACCGGGGATTCGCACCTCGCACCGCACGACGAGGACGACGACCCGGGCTGGTGGCAGGCTTTGGTCGGCCCCGGCAAGGCCGTCGACACCAACCGCTTGTTCGTGATCTGCTCGAACGTGCTCGGCGGCTGCCGTGGCACCACGGGCCCCGCCACGATCAACCCGGCCACCGGGATGCCCTATGGCAGCGAGTTTCCGTTGGTGACCGTCGAGGACATGGTCGACGTGCAAAAAAAGCTGATCGATCTCTTGGGCATTCGTCGGTTGCGCGCCGTCATCGGCGGCTCGCTCGGCGGTCACCAGGCGTTGTGCTGGGCGACACGCTATCCCGACTGCGTCGAGACGGCAGTCGTCATCGCCGCCTCGGCCCGGCTGACCGCCCAGGCGATCGCGTTCGACGTCGTCGGACGCAACGCGATCCAGAGCGACCCGCACTTTCATGGTGGCCAGTACTACGACACGGGCGAGTTTCCGCAGACCGGGCTCGCGCTCGCGCGAATGCTCGGGCACATCACGTATTTGTCCTCCGAGGCGATGACGCGAAAGTTCGACCTCGACCGCCATGCCCCGCGCGACATCGTGACCGACTTCGAGAAGCGGTTTTCAGTCGGCTCCTATCTCGCCTACCAAGGCGAGCAATTCGTCGGCCGCTTCGATGCGAACTCGTACATCACCATCACGCTTGCGATGGATCACTTCGACATGGGAGACACGCGCGACAAACGGCTCGAATCGATTCGCCGTGCGCAATGTGATTGGTTGGTCGTCTCGTTTTCGAGCGACTGGCTGTTTCCACCCAGTCAATCGCGGGAGCTGGTGGCTCTGATGACCCGACTCGGCCAAACCGTGTCCTATTGCGAGGTCCAAACCGACGGCGGCCACGACAGCTTTCTGCTACCCGGCCCCATCGAGGACTTCAGCCCGCTGGTCGCCGCAAAGCTCGGGGCGCGCGAGCCGGCGCCTCCCCGGACGAGCGCCGAAGACGATCGGATTTTGGAGCTGATTCCGCCCGGGAGCTCGGTTCTCGATCTCGGCTGCGGCGATGGCGACCTGCTGGCTCGCCTCAAAGAGAGGGGCGCGCCGCTGCTTTGCGGCGTCGAGGTGAGCACCGCCTCGATCGCGGCGACCATGCAGCATGGCGTCGAGGCTCTCGACTTCGATCTGAACGCCGGGCTGCCGGAATTCGACGACGACCGGTTCGACTACGTCGTCCTTTCGTCGACCTTGCAGGAAGTGCCAAACGTCGAGCATCTGCTCGAGGAGTCCCTGCGAGTCGGCCGCCGTGCCATCGTGGGCTTCACCAACTTCGCACACCAGACGCTCCGAGAGATGTTCAGCCTCGAAGGCCGTGCCCCCAAAGCGCCCGGACACTACTCCTACGAGTGGTACAACACGCCCAATCGCCGCTTTCCGTCGATCCAAGACATGCTCGACCTCTGCGAAAAGATGGGCGTCACGGTCGAAGAGGCACGCTACTACGACGACACGCGCGGGCGCGTGATTGGCCCGGGAGAGGACCCAAATCTCGCCGCAGAGACCGCGCTGCTCGTGCTCAGCAAGAAAAACCGCTAGGCGTAGCGATTGGCAAGCCCTCGAAAGTGGCTATCGATGCCGTGCACGTGCTCGATGATCTCGCGTGCCTGCTCGGGCGAAGTGTCGGGCTCGAATCCGAATTCGACGGTGTCCGAAAGTCCGCCAAATCGCGCCTCGATCGCGCTCGGAAGCTCGTCGTATGTCGCGAACACTCCGAATTGGTCCAGGACCTCGTCGGGCACTTCCGCGGCCATCTGCTCCCACTGACCGGCCTTGGTCATCCGGTTGAGCTTGCCCGCCAAGTCGTCCCAACCGTGAAGCGACATCACCGGAAGATATGCCGGGGTCGATCCATAAAAGGCCACGCGGTAGCGAACCCACTCGCGATTCCGCTGCACCGTCTCCTCGTCGGGACCGGTCATCACGAAGCCGCCACCGCAGACCTCGAGCTCGCCTCGGGAACGTTCCGCCGCGGCCAAGCCCGACTCGATGGCCGGCTGGATGACCTCTTGCAGGTATCGCTTGGTACAAAAGGAGTGGAGCCGAAGACCGTCTGCGACGCCCGCTGCAGACTCGATCATCTTGGGCCGAACCGCAGCCAGGTAAATCGGCACCATCGGAAGACCCGACTTGGGCGGAGTGAACTCGGGGGTCATCAGCGTGAATTGATAGTGCTCGCCCTCGTAACGAAGCCGTTCTCCGAGCTCCCAGCATCGCCAAATGGCGCGAAGCGCCTCGACGTACTCGATCATGCGACTGCGTGGAGCCTTCCACGGCGTGCTGAACCGGCGCTCGTTGTGTGCCTTGACTTGCGTCCCGAGCCCGAGGGCGAAACGGCCCCGAGAGTTGACCTGGATCGACCAGGCCTGCTCGGCGATCACCATCGGGCTTCGAGGGAAGGCGACCGCGATCGCGGTGCGCGCCTGAATGCGCTCGGTCGCCCGCGCCACCATGGCCGCATTGAGCAGCGGATCGCCGGTGATTTCGGGGACTGCGAAGCCATCGAAACCGCAGGCCTCGGCACGGCGGGCCGCCTGCTCCAACTTGGACCAGTCGTTGTTTTCGTAGCTGAAGGTGTCGACGCGCATCGCGCGCTTCTACCACGATTTGGGCCTGCAATTGAGGGGCTTTGCACTTCCTTTACGCCGGCCGGGGAAAGTGAGACACTGAAAGGCACCAATCGAGCCGTGCAGGCACCACGAAGGGGGGTGGGCATGCGGTACGCGCTTTTGTTTCTGTTGTTGATCGTCGCGGCGCTCGGCTCCGATCTCGGACCGAGCGAGCGGGAGCCGGTGCAAGTCACCGAGTTGCAGCCGGTGATTTTCGCGGCGGCTTTCGGATCGAATTGAAATTGACCGCACCGGAGAGTGCCGAACACAATCCGGCGCCATGAAAATCAAGCCTCTCGCTGTTGCGGCCGTCCTAGGAGCCAGCTTGCTCGTAGCGCAACCGCAACTCGTCGCTGCACGAGATTCTGCGATTGCATCGAGCGTGGTCCAACTCTTCGTCTACGCCGACCCGCCCGACCTCGCGCTTCCCTGGCAGACGCTCGGCACCGAGCCCTTCGGAGGCTCCGGCGTCGTCATCGAGGGGAATCGGATTTTGACCAATGCCCACGTGGTCGAGGACGCCGTCGGCATCGAGGTCAAGCGAGCGGACGCGAGTGAAACCTTTCCCGCGAGGGTGACGTTCATCAGCCACGACGCCGACCTCGCGCTCCTCGAGGTCGAGGACGATCGCGCCTTTCGGGGCGCCAGGGCGCTTCCGATCGGGCAAATGCCGAAGCTGCTGCAAAAGGTGGAGGTGTGGGGCTTTCCCGAGGGCGGAAGCACGCTTTCGATCACCTCGGGCATCGTCTCGCGAATCGAAGTCGGGTCTTATGCGCAATCCGGGCAGCGGTTGCTGTCCGCGCAGATCGACGCGGCGATCAACTCCGGCAATAGCGGCGGGCCCGTCATCAGCCGCGGTGAGATCGTCGGCATCGCGATGCAGATGCTCGAAGGCGCCGAGAACGTCGGATACATGGTGCCGGCCCCGGTGATCGAGCACTTCCTGCGCGACGTGAGCGACGGCCGCTACGATGGGTTTCCGCAGCTCGGCATTCGCACCCAGGGCATGGAAAGCGGCGCACAGCGGCTCGCGGCTGGCATGAGCAGGGGACAAACCGGCGTTCTCGTCTTGCGGGTCGACTACGACGGGCCGGCGTGGGGCGTTCTCGAGCCCGGAGACGTGTTGCTCGAGATCGAGGGCCGAGCCGTCGCCAACGATCAGAGCGTGGCGTGGCCGGGGATCGGCCGGGTCCACTACTCCGTAATTCCCCAGAGCCACCAGATGGGCGATCGCATCGAGCTACGTGTCCTCCGGGATGGCAAGCCGCTCACCAAGGTAGTTCCGCTCCGGCCGCATCGCTCCCTCGTGCCAGGCCGGCGAACCACGGAGAGGCCGCGTTACTTGATGTTCGGTGGGCTCTTGTTCCAGCCGCTCAGCCGAGATTACCTCGAGTACTTCGAAGACCCACCGCCGAATCTGCTCAGCATTCCTTGGAACCACGACGTGACCGAAGCACGTCGCGAGGTGATCTTGATGCAACGGGTGCTGCCGCATCCGGTCAATCGCGGCTATCAGAGCTGGGAAGACGAGGTCGTGCTGTCGGTCGACGGCATCGAGCCGCGCGACATGACGCACCTCGCGGAGATCCTCGATCGGGCGCAAGGTCGGTGGCTGCGCGTGCGCATGGAAGACGGACACCTGATTACCCTCGACCGCCAGGCCGCGCGCAAAGCGCAAGAGCAGATCCTCGATGCGTACGGAATCGCCGAGGATCGATACTTGGGCAACGGAGCCAACGAGGCCCGTACGCGACGCCGGCGCTCGCGCTGAATGTCAGTGCGGCGCTCAGGCGCGCGCACTGACGAAGTCGTCGACTCGCTTCCACCAGTCGAACAACCAGCGCCTTCTTCGCTCCTTGCCTGCGGGGACGTCGGCGGCCGCCACGCGCCAGACGCGAATCTCGACGGCTTTGCCGACGACGGTTCCGCCCCACAGATCGGCGATCTCGGCGAGACCTTCGAGGCCGCGGTGCGCCACGATCAGAACGTCGGCGCCCGGTGCCGCGTCGAGCAGGGTGAGCGCTCCGCCGGGCTTCGGAGGCAGGCAGTGCGTGAAGGACTCCGCGATTGGCGCGAGCTCCGGATGCTGCTCGCGCAGACGCTCGAGGGCGATCTTCTTCTTGCGCTCGGTGAAGCGCGTGCCTTCGGGGTAGAGAAGCACGCCCTCGCCGTCGAGGTCTTCGGCCAACCAGCGGATGCCGGCGAGCTCCTCCGCGGTGCTCCCGCCCCGATCGACGAAATAGTTGGGCCAGACGTGCCCCGCGACGTCGACGCACGGATCGACCAACAGCTCTCGCTTGAGGACGTAGCGGAGCTGAAGCCCGGTCGGCTTCGAGATGAAGGTGACGGGCACGATCGTGTCGATGATGCTGGCGTGCCGGATGAACACCAGCACGGGAGCCGGCAGGACGACGTCCTGGCCTTCGATCGACACCGAGAGCGAAAGGAGCCGACGGATCCACTCGAAGAGCGTGCTGCCCCACCAGCACGACAGGTGAAAAAAGAGCTCACGCCGGCGTGCGAGATTGCCCGGCGTGATGAGGTAGATCGTTCCCGCGGCCGCCAGCCCCATCAGCTCGACCGTGAAGTAGACCCAAAAAAGCGACAAAAGCCGTAGGACGATGAACGACGCGCCGCGAAACATCCCGATGGCGAATGCAACCGGGATCCACACTGGGGCGAGCGCCGTCAGCAGCAGCCACATGAGCAGATAGACGGAAATCGTCATCGTGCGGCGCCACGTCGGCGACACCGAGGTGGAATGCGAAAAGGCGAGCGCTTGCACGAAGCGCGACCGACGCTTGCGATCGGTCGGCCTGACCATGTCGCGTTGCTCTTGCGCACCGGTCACGGCCGAAATTTACCCCGATTCCGGGGAGGGCGCCCGCCGCGCTCAGGGAGCGAGCGCGATCGAATCGATGAGCTGGTCGAAAGCTTTCGCGTTCTCGTTCACCGTGGCGCTCGGGCCCAGGAATTTGAAGTAGTAGGGCCCTCCGGGCGTTTCGACGATCGCCGCGATCAAGCTCTGATCGGCTTTGGACGGCTGTGCCTGGCCCGCCGGCCCCATGCCGCCGGAGTACTGTCCCGAAACCTCGAGCTTGGTCACCGCGAATCCGGAAACCTCGCTCTTGCTCTGCTTCGGGTTGGTCACCGGGGAACCGTCGGGGTTGCTGAATTGACCGACCCAGCGATCGATGTTGGCTTTGGACGAGCCCGCACCCTGCTCCCCGAAGAAGTACACGATGAGCTCCGCAGGCCCGGCGGAGCCCGACGCGGTGAGCTGCGCGCGGCGCATCGACGAGCTGGGTGCCTCGGCCTTCCACTGCTCGGGCAGCTTGAATGCGATCGCGCCGACGTCGATCGCGCCCGACTCGTCCGGTTGGCCCATCATCGCCCCATGCGGATTGGGCGGGGGTACGACGCCGGCGTGTGGGTCCTGGGCGGTTCCCACGGCTGGGTGTGCGCCCCCGGTCTCGGTGGATCCGACCTTCGCCGGAGCCGATTGCCCGGCCTGCGCAGCTTCTTCACTGGGTACCGGCCCCTTGCTCTTGCAGCCCACGGAGAGCAGCACGGCGAGGGCCATCACGGAAACACAAAGCGTTCGAATCTCCATCATCGCCGTAGTGGAGCACGAGAGTGGGCCTCGTGCATCTCCGCACTGGAAAGGGGCCAAAACCGGTGCCAAAGTCCGCCCATGTCGCCCGGACTTCGCTCAGACTCAGCGGCCGAGGAGGTTCGCGCCGCCCTCGGCTCCACCTTGCAGCGCTTCGGGCCGGAGTATTGGCGCGAGCAAGACACCGCCAAGACGTTCCCTACCGATTTTTTCGAGACGATGGGAGAGGCCGGGTATTTCGGCACGTTCATCCCCGAAGCCTACGGGGGAGCAGAGGCCGGCCCGCGCGTGGCCGCCGTGTTGGTCGAGGAGATCAACCGCGCAGGCGGCGATGCGGCTTCGGTCAACGCGCAGATGTCGATCTGCCGGACGCTCGTGCTCCACGGAACCGAGCAGCAAAAGAAGCGCTACTTGCCGGGCGTCGCGTCGGGCGACATCCGATTTCTGACGGTCGCGGCCACCGAGCCCGACAGCGGCGCAAACATGGACGAGCTCGTGAGCACGGCTCGCCGTGACGGAGACGAGTGGGTGCTCAATGCGAGCAAGGTCTTGATCTCCTTCGCCGAGCACACGCGCCTGATGATCTTGCTGGCGCGTGCCGAAGAAGGCACCACGCTCTTCTTGCTCGATCTCGAGGAGGTCGGCGACCGGATCGAAATGCACCCCATCGATCTGGTGGCACACCGCATGACGTCGAGCTTGTTCATCGACGAGCTCCGCGTGCCGGACACGCAGCGCATCGGGGCAGTCGGCGAGGGGCTCGCGTGCCTGATGAAAGGCTTCGTGATCCGGCGCGTGTTGGCGGCATCCGAGGCGATCGGAAACGCGCGTTTCCTGCTCGATCGCAGCATCGAGTACGCCAAGACGCGCCAGACTTTCGGCCAGCTCATCGGCGTGAACCAAGGCATTCAGTACCCTCTGGTCCAGGCCTACGCGAAGGTCGAAGCCGCCGACCTGATTCGCTGGGACGTGCTCGACCGCGTGGAAGAAGGGCAAGACGCGGTGGTGCGCTCCGCGATGGCCAAGGTGCTCGCTTCGGAGGCCGCGTGGGAGACGACTCGGGCTGCATTGACCACGTTTGGCGGGTGGGGGCTTGCGTCCGAGTATCACGTCGAGCGAAAGCTCCGCGAGGGAACCGTCTACGTGTTCAACAACTTGTTGATGAACCTGATCGCGGATCGGGGCCTTGGGCTTCCGAAGAAGTGACTCGACGGCTCAGGAAGACGTGCTGCCTGGCTGGTATGCGCAAAGCGGGTCTTCCTGCAACGGGTCGCCGAGCATCGCGTAGGCTCTCGCCCGGGAGCCACCACAGACGAATTTGAACTCGCAGTCGCCACAACGGCCCTTGTAGCTCTCGGGGTTTTGGATCTCGTGGAGCGCCGCCGACTCGCGGTAGATCTCGTGAAGGGGCTGCTCCTTGACGTTGCCGAGAAGCGGATAGGGCAAAAAGCCTGCCGGATAGACCTCGCCTCGATGCGAGATGAAGATCACGCCGTTGCCGTCGCGGATGCCGAAGGCCATGGGGCGCGCGCGGGCTTGGATCTCTTTTTTCGTCATCCCTTCGGCGAGCTTCTTCTGAATCCAAAAGCGCCGGTAGTGCGGCGCCTCCGTCGTCCCGACGCGAAACGGCGCCTCGGAAGAGATCGAGTACACCCACTCGAAAAGCCGCTCGACGTCGTCGGCGCTCGGCGTGTGCAGATCGGTTCCGCGTCCCACCGGCACGAGCAGAAACAAGCTCCACCGCCGCACGGGTGGCGCGGCGTGGTCGCGAAGCAGCTCGTACATCGCTTGCACGTGGGGCAGGGTTTGCGCGGTGATCGTGGTGTTGACCTGAACCGGGATGTCGAATTCGCGGGCCCAGGCGAGGGCGCGCATCGAGTAGTCGAAGGTGCCCGGAACGTTACGAAAGGCGTCGTGGATCGCCGCGTTGGGCCCGTCCAGGCTCACGCCCATCGCGCTGACGCCGAGCTCGCGAAACCGCTCGACCGTCTCCCTCTGTAGCTTGGGCGTCGTGCTCGGGGTGATCGACACGTGGATCGGAATCGACCGGCCGTACTCGATGAGCTCGGCGATGTCCGGTCTCTTCAGCGGATCGCCCCCGGTCAGCACGAGCATGCTTCCGAGCTCCGCCACGCTGCGCATCAGCGCCTTGCCCTGCTCGGTGGTGAGCTCGCCGGGGTCGCGGTGCGGGATGGCGCTCGCGCGGCAGTGCTGGCACGCCAGATCGCACGAGATGGTCGTCTCCCAGTACACGTTGCGCGGTTGGCGGCGGTAGATGAATCCTTGGTATTCGGTTCCGACGGTTTGTAGCTCCATCACACTTGCTCCCCGTCCCGCATGACACCGCCCAGCCGGTCGGCCCATTTTTCGGGGTAGCCCTCGTAGTAGCGCGTCCAGGGTCTGCCGGTCAGCTCCCGATGGAGCAGGGCGTAGGCCGCGCGCGAAATCGAGGGCAGCCCCACCACCGGCAGGTACAGCCAGCCTAGCATGCGCGATTGCTTGGTGTGGCCGAGCTCGTGGGCTCGATTGCGCAGATCGAGCTCATGCCACCGGTTGCTTTGTCGAGTCCAAAAGACGACGTGGCCGAGTGAAACCCCGGTGCCTTTCGACTCGACGAGCAAGCGGCCGTCTTCGATCTCGAAGCTCACGATTCGCATTCGGGCGGCCTCGGTCGCCAAGACGACGGCGCCGAGCGCCGTCTGGGGCGCTTCCCACACCAACGAGGCGGCTCTTGCCATCCAGGACATCCTGGCAAGCCTAGCACCCGGCTCGAGAAACGGGACTCGGCGTCATGTGCGCGTCGCGAGACCACGGTAGAGGTGCGAAACGAGGCGGGGCCCCTTGCCCTCGAGCTCCTCGACCGAGCTGAGCTCGAAGCCCGCGCGCTCGACCAGCCGATCGATGGGACGGTTGATGTGGCAGCCCTCCGCGATGCGTTGCCACAGCGGATCGAGGCGGTCCTGCCAGGCGATGGTGCGCTCGTCTCGTGCGCGCCCGTGCTCGATGAACAGGTAGTGGCCACCCGGCTTGAGGACCCGTCGCATCTCCGCGAGTGCCGCGTCCGGATCGGGGATCGAGCAGAGCGTCCACGTGGTGACCACGCAGTCGAACCGGCCGGCGTCGAACGGAAGCCGGCTGTCTGCGCGCAGGGCCGTCCGCTGCACGGGAAATGGCGATTCGTCGATGCGCCGTTCGACGGGCCCGACGCCATGCGTGACCATCGGATCGAGCCCCCAGACCGATTGCACGCCGCGGTAATGACGCAGGTTGCGGCCCGTTCCGAAGCCGATCTCGAGCACCTCGCCGTGCGCCCGACCCACCGTCTCGGGACGCAGGTCGTCCATCATTCGCATCGCGAAGTCTTGAACCCAGGGCCTGATCCGATCCCGGAGTCGCATGGCCTCACTCGAACAGCGAAAGGTATTCGCCGTAGCCCTCCTTCGCGAGGTCTTCCTTGGGGATGAAGCGAAGCGAGGCGCTGTTGATGCAATAGCGCAAGCCCGTCGGTGCCGGACCATCCTTGAAGACGTGACCCAGATGGCTGTCACCATGCTTGCTTCGGACTTCGGTCCTTTGCATCAAGAGCTTGTGGTCGGCGTGGGTCGTGACGTGACTCTCGTCGATGGGCTTGGTGAAGCTCGGCCATCCGGTTCCGCTGTCGAACTTGTCGGTGGAGCTGAAGAGCGGCTCCCCACTGACGATGTCGACGTAGATGCCCTCTTTCTTGTTGTCCCAGTATTCGTTTCGAAATGGAGGCTCGGTGCCTTCTTCTTGCGTCACCGTGTACTGAAGGGGCGTCAGCTCCTCGCGAAGCTCGGCCTTCGAGGGACGGTCGTATGGCTTCTTCTTTTCCGGCATGGATGTCTTCCCTTTGGGTTTTTGCGGAGGATCGAGCGGGCGGTCCCCCCAGACCTTTTCGAGGAATGCTTCGCGGCCCGATCCGATCCGATAGCGTTTGTAGTGGACGGGATTCTTCTCGTAGTAGTCCTGGTGGTAGCCCTCGGCGGCGTAGAACGGTTGCGCCCACCGGATCTCCGTCACGATCGGCTCGTCGAAGATGCCGCTCTTGGCGAGCTTTTTCTTGGAGGCCTCCGCGAGCTCGTGCTGCTTCGGGCTCAGGGCGAAAATCGCCGTCCGGTATTGCTTGCCGCGGTCGGCGAACTGGCCCCCGTCGTCGGTGGGATCGATCTGACGCCAGAATACCTCGAGCAGGTACTCGTACGAGATGACCGAAGGATCGTACTTCACCCGCACCGCTTCGACGTGCCCGGTCTTGCCGGCGCTCACCTGCTCGTACGAGGGGTTCTTTTCGCGGCCTCCGGTGTAGCCCGAGGTCACACTCGCCACACCGGGCAGCTTCTCGAAGGGAGGCTCCATGCACCAAAAGCAGCCGCCCGCGAAAATGGCGGTCGCGAGCGAATCGTTGCGTGTTGCAGCGCCTTCGGGCGCCGGTTTGGATTTCGGCGTGTCGGCACGGGTGGAAGCAATCGCGATCGCGGCCGCAACCACGGCGATCAAGATTGGAAGTCTCCATGACATCGCTCGCGTGACGCTCATCCCACCCTCATTCGTAAGGCTCACCGGGTTAAACGCCAATCACCCGAGGATGTTTCCAAAAAACGGGATCGACCGTGATCGTCACGAGCTGGGGCGCGGACGGCTCGCCCCTATTCCTTTTGCAGGAACAGGGTCTGCGTCGGGTAGGCGAACTCGATTCCTTCGTCGGCGAAGCGCCGAAAAATCGCGAGATTGATGGCCTGCTGGATGTCCATGTACAGGTTGTAGTCGGGGCTCAAGACGTAATAAACCGTCTCGAAGTCGAGTGAGAAGTCGCCATACGCCGCGAAATGGGAGCGGTCGAACCGCGTCTCGTCTTGGGACTCGATGGCCTCTTTGATGATGCCGGGAATCTTCTCGAGATTGTCGGCGGAGGTCTGGTAGATCACGCCGAGCTTGAACACGACCCGCCGTTCGTACATTCGGCCGAAGTTGCGAATCCGGCTGGTGAGCAGGTCCGTGTTCGAAAACACGAGTTGCTCGCCGGAGAGGCTGCGGAGGCGCGTGGTCTTGATGCCGATGTTCTCGACCGTGCCCAACAAGTCGCCGACGATGACGAAGTCTCCGAGCACGAACGGCTTGTCGAGGACGATGGACAGAGAGGAAAAGAGGTCGCCCAGGATGTTCTGGACGGCAAGCGCGACCGCCACGCCGCCGATGCCGAGACCTGCGACGAGCGCCGTGACGTCGACGCCCAAGTTGTCGAGGATCAACAGCAAAATCGTGGCCCACAGGACCAAGCGGCCGATGAAGCTGAGGGCGTTCATCGTCATCCGATGCCCGCCGTCGGTTTCCTCCTTGCGGTAATTTTCGAGCCAAATCTTGAGCGCCGTGCTGACCCAGATGCCGCCCTGGACGAGCGAGGCGATCACCGTGGTCTTCCAGAGCCCGTCTCGAAGGCTCTCGTCGAGCTCGAGCGACATCGAGCCGAAAAACACCGCGATGATGGCCAGGTAGAGCAGCTTGGTCTTGCGAAGCGCCCCGACGATCAAATCGTCCGCGATCGTGCTGGTCTTCGCGGTGAGCTTTTGGATTCGCACGATCAGCACCTGCTCGACGATGCGAAGCGCGATGAAGAGGCCTGCCGTCACGCCGAGCGCGATCAGCCAGGTTTGAATCTCGTTTCCGTAGAACGTGTCGGTCAATGAAGGCACGTCAGGGTTGTGCGATCCGATCGCGCACGAAGCAACCCTCTACGTGGTCGTTGACCAAGCCCATCGCTTGCATGAACGCATATACGGTGGTGGGACCCACGTAGGACCATCCCCTCCGTTTGAGCTCTTTGCTCAGATTCGCCGAAGTCGGCGTTTGGCTCAGCTTCATCAGCGTGGCGTGGGTGATCCTCGCGGGGCGCTCACTCGGAGGCGGTACGTGATCCCAGAAGAACGCCGACAGCGACCCGTGCTCCTGCTCCATTTCCACGGCCCGTTTCGCGTTGTGGATGGTCGATTCGATCTTGCCTCGATGGCGCACGATGCCCGCGTCCTGCAGGAGCCTCTGCACGCTCCGTTGGTTGAATCGAGCGACGCGATGGTAGTCGAAGCCTGCAAAAGCCTTTCGAAAGTCCTCGCGCTTCCGCAAGATCGTCAGCCAGCTCAGGCCGGACTGAAACCCCTCCAGACAAATCTTTTCGAAGAGCCGGTAGTCGTCGTGGACCGGCCGTCCCCACTCCTCGTCGTGATAGCGCTGGTAGTCGGGTGCGGTGCCGCACCACCAGCATCGCGCCAACCCGTCGTCGCCACGGATGAGGCCTCTGGGCAGCCCGGGCACTCTTGCTCAGCGAGGCTCGAGAACGGCCGGGAAGTACTTGAGGCCGCGCGTGAAGGACGAGGAGACGTACTCGACGTCCTTGCCCTCCGCGAGCTTGATGCTCTTGACTCGCTTCGTCATTTCTTCGAGCGACAACCGCACCTCCATTCGCGCCAAGGAGGCGCCGAGACAGAAGTGGGGACCGAGGCCGAAAGACAGATGCTTTGCTTCCTTCGTGAAGTCGCGGAAGATGTCGAACCTGTGCGGGTCGGCGTACTTGCGCGGGTCGCGATTGGCGGCCGGATACGTGAGGCCCACCTGCTGCCCGGCTTTGATGACCTTGCCATGGAGCTCGTAATCTCGCGTGGCCGTGCGGTACATGTTCACGAACGGACAGACCCAGCGAATGATTTCCTCGACGGCGTTCGGAATCAGGGACGGGTCTTCGTACAAGGCGTCGTACTGCTTCGGATCCAACGAAAGCTGGTGGAGCCCTCCGGCAATTGCGCTTCGCGTCGTCTCGGCGCCACCGACGTTCAGCAAGACGTGCTCGAACAAGAGCTGGGACTCATCGAGCTTCTCGCCGTTGATCTCGGCGTTCATCCAAATCGAGATGATGTCGCTGCCGGTACAGCCGGCGGCCAGACGATCCTGCACCATCTCTTCGTGGTGCATGACGAAGTTTTCGAAGGACTCGTTGACCTCGTCGGTCACGTAGTCGGGGCCACAGCCCCCCATCATGATGCCGTTGATCCACGACTGGACCGCTGGACGCTTTTCCTCCGGAATGCCGAGCATGTCGGCGATGAGGCGCATGGGAAGCGCCGCGGCCAAGTCCTCGACGATGTCCACTTCGTCTTTGACGAGCATCTGATCGACGAGGTCTTTGACGATCTCGCGAACTCGGTCTTCCATCTTGCGCATCTGGCGTGGCGTGAACGCGGAGGACACCAGGGCGCGCTGCTTGTTGTGCTGCTCGCCGTCCTGGTAGATCATCGCCGGGTCGGGTGGGATGTTCGGGCGAACCCCTTCGCCGTTGATGAAGGTTTCGGTGTCCCGTTCGATGGTCACGATGTCGTCGTAGCGAAAGACCTCCCAAACACCGTTCGTCTCATCGAAGTAGATCGGCTCGTGCTCGAGAAAGTAGTCGTACATCTCGTACGGGTTGTCGTGGGTCTTGGGATCGCAGAAGTCGACGTTTTGAAATTTTACGGGGCACTTGCTTTCCACGAGATCCTCCGTTCATCCACAAGGGCGAACATTACTTTACTTTATGTAAACTAACCGTAGTTTAGAACAGGTTCTATCTCGGTCAAGCGCAATCGGTCGCGCCCGAGGAATCACAAAGGGGTTCGGCAGAGCCGTCCCGTCGGGGTTGCACAGGCGCCTACGAGGGCTTGCGGGCCATGATCGCCCAGGTGCTCGAGGGCATGAAGACACCTCCGTCGCGGACATGCGGCTCGAGGAGGGCCTGAAGGTCGCGACGGATCGCGGGGAGCTTGCGCTGTCCTTCCTCGCCGGCCTCACGCACGATCTCGCCCGAGGGACCCACCAAGATTTGGTAGTCGATCGCTTCGTCGATGGTGCGCCCGATGCACACGTCGGCGTCGATCCGCTTGAAAAGCTCGACCTCGGAAAAGCCGGCGGCCTTCAGCATGGCGCGGTCGGTTTCTTCGTCGGCCATCGAGAAGGGCCCGGGCCCGCAGGTCGACGCGTTCTCTCCCGGGGGTGGCAGATGACGGAGCGCGACTTCCTTTGCGGCGCCCCAGCAAGGGTTGTCGGCCAGGCTGCGCCAGACGATCAGGCACACCTTGCCCCCTGGCTTGAGCGTATGGTTCGCGTTGCGCAGGGCACGCACCGCGCTTTGAAAGAACATCACCCCGAATCGCGAGTACGCGACGTCGAAATACGCCTCGGGCAGATCGCACTCCTGCGCATCGCCCAGCTCGTAGCGCACGTTGGCGATGCCCGCCTCTTGGCGCTCGCGCTCTGCGATGCCGAGGAACGCGTCGGTGCAGTCGAGTCCGACCACTTCGCCCGACGGGCCCACGATCTGCGCGATTTCGAGCGCCGTCTCGCCGAATCCGCAGCCGATGTCGAGCACGCGGTCACCCTTGCGGATGCCGAAGTCGGCATACGCGATGTCGCTGTGGATCTTGCCGTTGCCGGACAACAGATGCCGGAAACGGATCCACTTCGGCGTCAGAATCTCGTTCCAACACTCGACGAACCCGAGGTTGTCTGTGGAAACCGTCGACACGAATCTTCACAGTGCGCCCTCGTTCGGTTTTTTGCAAGCGTCGTCGACGATGGCGTCAGGGATGGCGTTAGGTGGGAACGAACGCGGTCAGGATCTCGTTGCGCCTCAGGAACCACGGCTTGAAGGGTGGATCGTACCGGGCCCACACCGGCTCGCCTTCCGGCTCGTAGCCGTGCTTGCGCAGGGTGGCGTTCAGCTTGGACAGATGCTCCTCGTAACGTTCTTTCGTCCATCGACCCGAATACCGGATGGCGGCGAGCCGGCGCGCAGGCACTTGCCGAATCTGAATTCGCGAATCGGTCGGCGTGGGAAGCGTCTCTTGGGAGTATTCCGACGGCATCATGAAACGGATGGTGAAGGCGTCGCCGGCGGGTTGCTGCGTGACCGGGGTGGTCATCGAGATCTTGGCGCCTTCGGGTCGTTCTTGGGTCACGGGGGAGGTCATCGAGATCTTCTCACGGCCTCGATTCGCACCGAAGATGTACTTGGCGAGGATCCGAAAACCTTGGTTGCCCGCGGTTTCGAGCGTTCCCTCGACCTCGGTTTCCGCCACCAAGTAGGGCTCGTACTGACGAATCTCGACCTCGCCGAGCGTTTCGACGACACGGTACTCGGGGCTTTCGTAGGCCATGCGTCCTCCTCCCAACAGCGCAATGATGGCGGCGACGGCCGCAAGCAAGACCAGCAAGACGAGCAGTGTAATCCACAAGCGTCTTTTGACGGGATCGCCGGGGTCCTCGCGCATCATCGGCTCACGGCTCCGCGGTGCGCTCGTCGGTGCTCAAGAAAACCTCGTGAATGGTCAGCTCGTTCGGTCCGCGAAACATCTCCTTGGGAGGGCGATTGCGATGGGCTTCCGCAAACGCCGGGCTCTTCGTCCATGCCACGAAGTCGTCGAACGACCGCCACCACGTCTTGACCTCGTAGTATCCGGTGCCGGGCGGTCCCGGTGACCACGCGCCGGTCTCGTGATCGAGCTTCATCGGCCGGGGCCGGTGTACTTCGTTGCGAATGAATCCCTCGGCTTGGTCGACGAGATGGACACGTTTTCGGAAGCGATCCTCGAAGTCGATTTCGTAGCCTTCGGCGACCGGGATGCGATTTGTCACGACGATCATGGGGCAAGCATACACCGCTTTTCCCTCGGTGCAGATGGCGCTAGGGACTTCTCATGGAGACTTTCACCAAGCCACGCATCGTGATCGTGGGAGGTGGTTTTGCCGGCGTGGCTGCGGCACGTGCGCTCCGCCGAACCAATGCCGACGTCGTCGTCGTGGACAAGCACAACCACCATTTGTTCCAGCCGCTGCTCTACCAGATCGCGACGGCCGCCCTGCATCCTGGAACCATCGCAGCCCCCATCCGGGCGATGCTCGCGGAGCAGAACAACTGCAGGGTGCTCATGAAGGAAGTCGACGACGTCGACCTCGACGCACGGACCGTCATGTT
>CAZBWQ010000039.1:0-34955 GCA_964495565.1 uncultured Sandaracinaceae bacterium
GGAATTGAAGGGGAAACCAAATGTCGGATGACGAGATGTCGAGCGATATGCCAACGAAGGTCGGAGGTCCGAGCGGGATCGACGACGAAATCGACGAGTTCGCCGAAAGCGCCTTCGACGCGCTCATGATGGGGGACGAGGGCGCGGCACCCGCGATTAAGAGCGAGCCTGCCGAGCGGCATACGGGCGAATACGAGGACGTCGAGATCGACGACGTGATCATGGTGTCCGATGCGCCCCCGGCCGAAGAGGCGAGCGTCTCCGCCCCGCCATCGGCTCCGCCGTCCGCACTTTCGACACCACCGGCGTCGGCGCCGCCGGCCTCTGCGCCGCCCGTGCGCACCGAGCCGCCAGCGGCTGGAGGGGTCGAAGTCGCCCGCTTGAGGTCCGAGATTTCGGAGCTGAAGGCGAAGCTGGCCGAAACGGCTGGCGGAGTCTCGAGCCGGCAGTTCCTCGACCTCCGCGAGGCGCTGAACAAGAAGGACAAAGAAATCCTCGAGCTGCGCGATCAAGTGACCGCGCGGGACAAAGAGATCCTCGAGCTGCGCGATCAATCGATCGGCCTCGAGCGTGCCCGCGAAGACTTGAACGAGAGAGCAGCGGGCCTCGAACGATCCTTGTCGAAGGCTCAGGAAGCGATCGCAAGTCTTTCGGAGGACAAGGAAAACGCGAACAAGCGCTACGAAGACGTCAAGGGGCGCTTCGAGCGTCAGAAGGCCAAGGCCGAGGCCTTGGAGGGGGAGCTCGCGCAGGAACGTGACGCGAGGGCCGCCGACGTCGAGGCGCTCAAGGGAACGCACGATGCGGAGATGGCCAGGGCCCGCGCGAGCTACGAAGAAGGGCTCGAGCTGCTCAAAGCAGAATCCGCTGCAGCGCTGGCCAAAGCACGGGAAGATCACGACGCGGCATTGCACGCCGCAGCGAGCGACAAAGAGACGGCTTTGGCCGCGCTTCGTTCGGAGCTCGCCGATGCTCAGGCCGTCGCGTTGAGCCAGGCTGCCGCCGAGGCCGACGCCGCCAAACAGGCCGCGCTGGCCGGGCTTCGCGAAGCGCTCGAGACCGCGTCCGCCGACAAGATGGCCGAGGCCGAGGCGGAGTGGCAGCGCACGATGTCCGAGCGCGAAGCGGCGCTACGGGCCGAAAAAGAGCTCGAGATCGAAACGCGCGAGCAGGAGCACTCCAAGCAGCTCGCCACGCTAGGCCGCAAGCTCGCCGACACTGAAACCGAGCTTGCCGGCGTTCGTGAGCGCGAGAAGGTCAACGAAGAGCGGGCCTCCGATCTCGAAGCACAGCTCGGAGAGACCCGATCCAACCTGGAGTCGGTCAGCGGCGAGCTGAGCGCGACCAAAGAGGCGCGCGAGGGGCTCGAAGCAGAGCTGGCGCAGACCCGGGAGTCGCGCGATGGGTTGCAGCAGGAGCTCGATGCGAGCCGCGCGACGGTGGAAGCGCTCACTGCGGAGAAGCGAAACCTCGAGTCACGCGTGGGATCGCTCGGTGCCATGAAGTCGCAGCTCGAGTCGAACCTCTCGATGGCCGTCGAAAAGATCGCCACCGATGATGCGCTGCTCGAGCGTGTACGCAAGGCGATGGCCATCGGCTTGAGCCTCCTCGAAGAGCAGAAGAAGAACACCTACGGGAGCGCTAGCGTCGAGAGCGTTCCCGGCGAGGGCGCAAGCGTCGTAGAGGACGCCGAGTAGGCGCAGGTCGCGTCGACGCGATCCCGGGACCGGTGAGCGCGTCGACTTCGCGTTCGACCTCGCCAACCAACGCGGCGAGATCGCGGTAGGCCAGAGGTGGAGGCTCGGCTCCTTCGAGCAAGAGCAGAAACGCGCGAGCGTCGCGTGGACGTTCCGACGGGTCGGGCTTCAACAGCGCTTCGATCGCGGAAACGAGGGGAGCGGGGGCCGACGGAGCGAGGGCCGCAAGGGGCTCGTGTGCTCCGCTCCTTGCTCGCTCCAGCGTCTCCAGATCGCGTTCCCCGTCGAAAGGACGTCGGCCGGCGAGGCATTCGTACAAGAGCACGCCGAGGGAAAACAAGTCGGACCTCGGACTGCAATCGTGTCCGAGGGCGTATTCCGGCGCCATGTACGGAATCTTCCCTTTGAGCGCGCCGCTCTGAATGCTTGCCGGTTCTTTGGCGGCCTTCGCGATTCCGAAGTCCGCGAGCTTGATTTCGCCCCACGTGCTCAGCAGCACGTTCGAGGGCGAAACGTCGCGATGGATGATCCCAGCCGCCGATCCGCGGGAGTCGGCCGTGTGTGCATAGTCGAGCGCCGCCCCGAGCGCGTGGGCCACGTACGAGGTGAGGCCCGCATCGAGGCCGCTTCCTCTCGATCCCACATGCTGCAACAAGGTACGAAGGTCGGTGCCCTCGATCAGCTCGAGGGCGAGGTAGTGCGCGCCCTGGGCCGCTCCGAAGTCGAGCACGCGAGCGATGTGACCATGATGCAATTGCGCCGAAATGCGGGCCTCCTTGAGAAACATCGCGACGAAATCCGGATCGTTCACGAACGCCGGCAAGATGCGCTTCAAGCACACCCGTTGCTCGAAGCCCCCGGACCGCCTTCGCACTGCGACGAAGGTCTCGGCCATGCCGCCCACGCCGAGCCGCTCGATCAACTCGTAATCGCCGAAGCACTCTCGAAGCGGGCTTCCCATCGAGAGACGAACGTACCACAGCCGGGCACGTTCCGGACCGTCGCGCTCAGCGCAGCGCCTCTGCCAAGGCCTGCAAGCACGTCTCCACGTGGCGCGGCGTTGCCGATGCGCCCATCAAGCCGATTCTCCATGCATTGCCCTTGAAATCACCCAGGCCGCCGCCAATCTCGAGGTCGTGCTCTTCGAGCAGCTTCGCTCGCACTCGGCGGTCTTCGACCCCATTCGGGATTCGCACGAGCGTGAGGGGAGGGAGGCGCTCCTCCGTATCGACGGGAAGCTCGAGACCGAGCTCCTCGAGACCGGTCCACAAGGCCTCCGCCTGCTTCCGGTGACGCGCGTAACGGTTCTCGAGGCCCTCCTCCGAGATCGAGCGAAGCGCTTCGTGAAGCGCGAAGATCATGTTGACCGGGGCGGTGTGATGGTAGACTCGTTCGCCTCCGAAATACTGGCCGATCAGATTCAGATCCAGGTACCAGCTCTGAACCGGGGTCTTCCTGGACGACAACACGGTGCGGGCACGCTCGGAGAAAGAAACGGGCGACAGCCCCGGCGGACACGACAGACACTTCTGTGTGCCGGAATAGACCGCGTCGATACCGAAGCGATCGACCTCGACGGGGACGCCTCCGAGGGAGGTCACCGCATCGACGAGAAGCAAGGCGTCGCACGCGTCGGCGATCGCCCGAAATGGCGCGAGGTCTTGGAGCACGCCGGTCGAAGTCTCCGCATGCACGACACCGAGAACCTTGAAGCGCTTGCCGCGAGCCGCGCTCATGACGTCGGCGGGGTCGATCGTCGCGCCCCATGGGGCGTCGACCAGGGTGACTTTCGCACCACATCGGCGGGCGACCTCGGCCATGCGGCCACCGAAGACACCATTGCGGCAGATCAGAACCTCGTCCCCGGGCTCGACGAGGTTGACGAAGCAGGTTTCCATGCCGCCAGAGCCCGTGGCCGACATCGGAAGCGTCAGCGTGTTCTTCGTTCCGAACACCTGACGAAGCATGGCCTGCGTCTCGTCCAAGATTCGTAGGAACTCGGGGTCGAGATGCCCGATCGTGGGCCGCGCGAGCGCGTCGAGCACTCGCTGCGGAACGTCGGAGGGGCCGGGGCCCATCAGGATGCGCTTGGTCGGCTTCACGCGCGCGTACGATCGCTCAGTGGAGGCGCCGGTAGACCCCCACGACGACGCCGAGCACTTGCGTGCTTCGCCAGTCGTTCTTGGGAATCAGAATCGGAGCCATGGTCCTGTTGGCGGGCTGCAGGCGAATGTGCTCGCGCTCCGGATAGTAGTACTTGCAGGTCGCCTCGTCACCGACCAGCGCGATGATGATCTCTCCGCGGTTCGCGGTGAGCTGTTTGCGCACGAACACGAAATCGCCGTCGAAGATGCCGGCATCGATCATCGACTCTCCCGTCACGCGAAGCCCGAAGACGTCGCGCTGGCCGCCGATGAGCATGCGGTCGATCTGCACCGTGTCTTCCGGATGCTCGATGGCTTCGGAGAGCGCACCCGCTGCGACACGACCGACGATGGGGATCTCGACCAGGTTGTCGTTGGCGGCAGGCGGATGGCTGCTCGGCTTCCCGTCGGCCGTCTTCATCAACCGAAGCGTGCGGGACTTCATGTCCTCGCGCGTGAGGTAGCCTTTGCGCTCGAGCGCGCGCAGATGATCGTTCACGCCATTCGTGCTGCGAATGCCCAAGTGATTGCCGATCTCTCGCAAGGTGGGCGGATACCCCCGGGAGTGGATTGAGTCCGAGATGTACTCCAGAACCGCCTTTTGGCGCGCTGTCAGCTTTTGCATGCTTTCCCCCGCTCGCATATCTCACCGTCCTTGGCTGTGGGTCGTGCCCTGTACATGCGTACCCTGTAAGACTGCACAGGTGGGATAAAGGTACATATTGTAGCCAAGGATGTCAAAGAAGAGGCGCTGTCGAAAGGATCAGCCCACCGGCTTCGAGCCCTCTTCCTCCTCCGGGGGGCGCGAGGGGGGACGCGAGGAGGCCTGTTCCCAAGCCTCCGAAATCGCGCGCCGGGGGGAGAATCCGAGCAGGCCTTCGAGGCCCCGGCCGTCGGTCAGACCGTGCCAAAAACCACGCGCGATGCTCACCAGCTCGTCCGCCTCCATGCCCTCGAGCACCTGCAGCGCTTGCTGGGCAGCCCCTCCCAATACGTCGAGGCCCAACCCCGCTGCCGCAGATGCGGGAAGCGGGTGGATCATCAGGTCACGCGTCGCGAAGGCGACCGCCCAATCGCCAGCCTTCCGTCCCTGGAAGAGCCGCTGGGCCGTCGGCACGCTCATGAACAAGCCCAGATGGACGGAGCCGAGCTCGCGCGCGACTGCCTCGACCAGCACGCGGTGGTCGCGCCGCCACTCGCCACCCATCGGTCCCGCCCAGGTCGTGAGCGCATGGGGCCCGGCCAAGACGTCGAGCTCGCCCGCGATGCGACGCACGGCCGCTGCCGTCCAAAGCTCGCCGTCCTCGTCGAATACACCGAGGACGACGCTTTGTCCGTCGGGCAGCAGAAGATCGCTCAGCGGCTTGGCGACGGGAGCGGCCGACACCACCAGGTCCGGAAGCGGATTCGGCCAGACGCGCAGCCAGTTGCCGTTGCCTAGCTCCCGCACCACGCGCACGAAGCGCATGACGCGTGCAACGAAGTCTTGATCGGGATCGAGAGGTGACGAAAGGTAGAGCTCGATCTGGGCCATGGCGCGCTCTCGCATCACGACGCACGCGGCCGCGTCATGCGCGGCACACGAGGCTCCGAGGTCCGAGAGCGGTCCCAGGTCTGCGGGATCGATGGAGCCTTTGGCGGTGTGAAAGCTCGCGACCGGCGCGCCCGCCACGTCGACGACCACGATGAGAACACCGCGCCGGCCGTTGGTTTCGTCCCCCAAGAAGAGCGACACCAGCCTGCTCCAAGAAGCATCGTCGAAGCCGAAGAAAGCGAACTCTTCGCTGATCACGGGTTGGACCCTAGCATGCCGTTCAAGGGAGGTCGGCCACCGCGGCGGGATAGGCATCGACCATGAGGTACGCGCGAAGGCTGCCCGGCACGTCGGTCGTCCCGCTGAGGTCGAGAGTGACGCTTTCGACCGGGCCCGAGGCGGGGCTCTGTTCGGTCGTCTCCGTGTAGTTCAGGCCGACGGGCACACCGGTGGTGGCGTCGACGATCAAAATGCCGAAATTGTGCTCCTCGCTTCGGAGCGACGACCCGGAAAGCGTGGCGAGGACCCCATCGGCTGTGCGGGTCATCTCGACGGTGCCGAGCCCGCTCGGCGGGCTCTGGACCCCGTCGCCGAAGCGACGAAACTCGGAGCCGCCCACGGCGTCCAAGAGCCCGGTCTCCCGATTGCAAAAGCCGAGAAGCTGCAGAAACGGTCCGTAGAAAGTGATCTCGTCACAGATCGTCTTGGCGTTCAGCCAGGGGCTGTGCACCGCGCTGCCCTGCGCATCCAAGGTCGTGGCCACGCGAAAGAAACGAAAGGGCAGGGGGAAGCCGTTGAACTCGATGGTGAAACCCTGCTCGTTGATCATCGTCAGGAGCCCATCGTCCCATTGAAACACGAGCGGGAAACGTACGTCGGATTGCGGGTTGACGATCGTGTTTCCCTGGTCGTCGAGCGTTCCTCCGACGCCCCACGCCAATACGTCATCGCCATTTCGTTCGACTAGGCCGATGACGTAGTGAATCGAATCGAAGCCGATCTGGTTGTAGCTCGGCAGAATCGTCGGAAGAGGCGCCGAAATGCGATACAGCTCGACCACACCGGTGTCGTCGCCGGGCTCGCCGGCCACGACGAAGGGGAACGCCGTCTCGGCTCTCGGGGCGACCTCGAACGTGAAGCTCTGGTCGAAGGCTCCCCCCACTCCTTCCTCGAAAGTGAAGACGAGGCCTCTGCGGGATACGAGCTCGTCGAGATAGGTCCCTCGCACGCGCACGGTGAGCGTGCCGCCGTCGTCGTCCGCCCACGGCGCGCGCGGGATCACGGTGATGTACCGGCGATCCCCGGAGACGTCGGCGTCGAGCTCCGTGCCGCGATCGGTGGTGATCTCGATGCTGTCCGATTCGATGGCCGCGAGCTTGGTGTCGCCGTCTTCCCGAACGAACAAGGTGAAGGTGAGCGGCTGATTGGCCGTGATCGTGGCGGGTGGATCGATCTCCAGCCCTCCGAAGCTGGTCGTGAACACGACGAAGACGCCGTCATCCGGGATGGGCTCGCCCGGGCCGATCGTGCATCGATCGTCTTCGAGGCCCGGCCTCAGGCAATAATCGTAGGGAATCCCGAACACCTCGCCGCTCTCGCCCGAGATCACGATCAGCTCCTTGCCGAGAGCAGGCGACGAGTTGAGATCGTCGCGCTCGTCGTCGATGAGCTGGATCGACCATCGGAGGCTTCCGTCCGGGTTCAAGACGAAGAGCTGTCCTTCGCCGGACCCGACGTAGATGTTTCCGTCTCCGTCGATGGCGGGCGACGAACGAATCGGCTCCCGAGTGTCGTAGGCCCAGCGCAGCGAGCCGTCGTTTGGATCGACGGCGTAGATGGTTCCGTCTGCCGACGGCTGAATGATCGTTCCATCTTCGGCCTGCGCCGGGCTGGCGTAGATGTGATCCCGTGCTCCGAAGCTCCATCGCTCGACGCCGTCGCTCTGTCGCAGAGCGTAGAGGAAGCCGTCGAATCCACCGACGGCGATCGAGCCCTCCGGCTCGTTCGTGGTGAGAAGCGGGCTCGCGGCGACCGTCCCGCGCACCGAAAACCCCCACGCTGGCGAGCCGTCGTTGGCCTCGATTCCGAACACGTTGTCGGCAAGGGGATAGTTGCTGCCCATGAAAAGACGTCCGGTGGCGGTGTTCAGCGCGGGAAGTGACCATGTCTGGTCATCGGTCACGAAGCACCAGAGCGGGCTCCCATCGTCACGATCGATGCCGTAGGTGCAGCGGTTGTCGTTCGGAACGAAGAGCGTGCCATCGGTTCCGATCGCCACGTTGCCTTCGAACCAGTTGATCAGGGCGTCGTTGACCGATGGCGGATCGGCCTCGAAGGACCAAATTTCGGAACCATCTTCGCGGTCGAGCGCGTACAGGAACCCGTCTCCCGATCCGAAATACACGACGCCGCGATCGTCGAGCAGCGCGGATGAATCGATGACCTCGCCGGTCAAGACCGACCAGAGCTCGTTTCCGTTCTTGTCGAGCTTGTAGAAGACCCGATCGCCGGAGCCGACGTAGACGTTTTCTTCTTCGTCGATGACCGCGGTCGAAAAGATTCCCCGTCCCGTCGGAAACACCCAGGGTTCTGCACCGGAATCGATGGGCAGAACGGGGCTACGACCGGTCTGGGCGGCCGTTCGCCGAAACTTGGGCCACGGGCTCGCCGAATCCAACGGCACGGCGTACTCGAAGCGATCCACCTGGGTGCGGGAAGGGCCGTCGTCGTCGCAGCCGAACGACTGCGCGAAAACGAAGATCGTGCCGACCACACCGAACCATTGCGCCAAGGTCACCTTCATGACGTCACCTCTTTCGCCCGACCGCACGCTAGACGCGGCTTGCGCAGGGGTCAACGGGAACGGGCATGCACGCACGATTGTTCGCGACGCAAAGTTTGCGCCTTCGCGAGGTGCTCGTTTACAACGCGGACGTGGGATTCGTCTGGGTCGCGATAGGAGGCGCTGCAGGCTCGTGCCTTCGCTATTGGGTGTCGTTGATGCTCGGACCGTTGAGCGCCGCCCACGGATTTCCTTGGGCGACGTTTGCCGTCAACGTGGCCGGGTCGTTCGGTCTCGGGATCGTGTTCCTGCTCGCGGAGGATGGCTCCCTGTTCGGCAGCGACCCGCGCTTGCTTTTGGGAACCGGAGTCATGGGCGGCTTCACCACCTATTCGGCCTTCAATCTCGAAGCGATCGGGCTGCTGCAGAGCGAGTCGTGGGGACGCGCGATCTCGTACGTCGGCGGCACGTTCGTGCTCTGCCTGATCGCGGGCGGGCTGGGTTTGATGGTGGCTCGGGTGCTTCGCGGCTGACTCATGGCCCCGGTTTGCCGAGGAGCCAAACGCGTGCGGTGTGCGCGAAGCCATAGAGCGCTGCGACTGCGAGCGCGGCGCCGCCGAGCCAAGGTCGTTCTCGAGAGAGCAAAATCGCCCCGGCGATGATCAAGGCGCCGACGACGATGCCACTGAATGCGCGGCGCCCCAGCCGTTCGGCTGCGAGCTCGACGTTGGTTTGTTGGGTTCGGATGCTGAAAGCGCCTTTGCGCAGATCCTCGAGAATCTCCTCGACCTGAAGGGGCATCTCGGACGCGGCGGTGCCCAGGCGTCGCAGCCCCCGCAGAGCGTCTTGCGTCATTCGCTCCGGTGAGTAGCGCTTCTGAAACAGATCGAGGAAGTAGGGGCGAACCTCCTCCAGCAGGTCCAGGTCCGGGTAGATCTCTTTTCCTACGCCTTCGACGGTCATCAAGCTCTTGCCCAGCATCAAGAACTCCGTCGGGATTTCGACGCCGTACTTGCGAGCGCCCATGATCAGGTCGCGTAACAGCGGTCCGAGCTCGATTTCCTTCAAGCGCTTGCCTAGATAGCGCTGGGCGAGCGCGGTGACCTCGGCCTCGTACGCGTCGCGGTCGATCTTGTGCGCCGGACGGCCGAGCGCGTAGAGCGCGTCTGCGATGCCTCGATAGTCTTCGCGAACCGCGGCCAACATGAGGTCGATCGTTCGGTCGCGCATCTTGGGCGTGAGACGGCCGACCATGCCGACGTCGATCATTCCGATGATCGGATCGGTCTCGGGCCCGAGGATGATGATGTTCCCCGGATGGGGATCGGCATGAAAGAAACCATCCTCGAAGATCTGTTGGACGATGATTTCCACCGCGCGCTTGGCGATGAGCTCACCACTCGCTCCGGCGCGACAGGCCGCGTAGAGCTTTTGCCCCTCGAGGTACTCGAGCGTGAGAACGCGCTTGGCGCTGGCTCTTCGGTAGACCCTCGGAAACTTGGCGTGTGCGCTGTGAACGAAGTTCTCCGTGAAGCGCTCGTGGTTGTCCGCTTCGAGCAAGAAATCGAGCTCGGCCGACACCGAGCGGTCGAATTCCTCGACGAGGCTGATCGGTCGGTAGAGGTGCGACTCCGGCATCGACCGCACGATCGCCTTGGCCAGCCAGTACAAGAGATCGACGTCGCGCGTCATCAGTGCCTGGACGTGTGGACGCTGAACCTTGACGACCACGTCGACGAGCTCCTCGCCCTCCCGAAGCTGGGCCCGATGCACTTGCGCAATCGATGCCGACGCGAGCGGTTCCTCGTCGAAGGAGGCAAACACGTCGGAAAGCGCACAGCCGAGCTCCTGCTCCACCTGCTCACGGACGACCTCGAAGGGCTCGGGGGGTACGTCGTCCTGCAGCTTTTTGAGCTCGACCAAGATGTCCTCGGGAATCAGGTCGGGCCGCGTCGACATCAGCTGGCCGAGCTTCACGAAGGAGGGCCCCAAATCCTCCAAGACCTTTCGCAGACGGATGCCCGCAGGCATTCGGCCGCCGTCACCGCGCTTGCGGCCGGGGATCAAGGCGCTCAGGCCCGTCCGGTCCACGACCTCGCCGAAGCCGTGGACGGCGAGGACGCCAGCGATTTGCCGCAGGCGCTCGAGATCACGGACCGTGGTCAGGAGCGAGGGCATGGGCGGCGCAGCCTAGCATGGAGGCGCGGCGGGTCGCGCAGACGGCAGATTCGTCAGCAACTCGCCCGAACCACTGCCGTATTTACGGCCATGAAACAATCCGGAAATAATCGGGGGCTACACCGTTTCGCATCGGCGGTTCTCGTTGGGCTGCTCGAAGTTCGGAGGTCCCATGAAGAAGGTGGAAGCCATAATTAAGCCTTTCAAGCTCGATGAGGTGAAGGATGCCCTCAACGAGGTCGGTATCAAAGGCATGACCGTGACCGAGGTCAAAGGATTCGGCCGCACTGGCGGGAAGCGAGAGGTATATCGGGGGTCCGCGTACGTGGTCGACTTCGTACCCAAGGTGAAGGTGGAGATCGTCGTGCCCGACTCGCTCGTCGTGTCGGTCATCGAGGCCATCGAAAACGCGGCCAAAACGGGGCGGATCGGAGATGGAAAGATCTTCGTGTCGCCCGTCGAGGAGTCCGTGCGGATCCGCACGGGCGAGCGCGGCGAAGCCGCGGTTTAACCTCGGCCCGAGGAGCACGAGCACCTCGCCGGTCGGGGTCTCCGGCGAGGTGCAATCGCGCTGAGGTTCCGAAAATCGTCGGGATTCCGACGACTTGGGGATTCGCATAGGTTTGACGCGGCGTCGTCCGGTCAGATACCATTTCTGGACGGCACCAGTTCATGGGGATGAGTGCTTCACGTTTGGCCGCGCAGGCGGTCCGGGCTCTGCCGCGCAAGCGGTTGAGCCGGGCTTTGGGCAGGATTGCGTCCGCACGTGCACCGCGACCGGTGGTCAACGCCGCCGTGGCCGCCTTCGTGAAGGCGTACGACGTGGACCTGAGCGACGTGGAGACGCCATCCGGCGGATTTCGCACCTTCGACGAATTCTTCACGCGAAGGCTTCGAACCGGGGCGCGCATGGTCGATCCGAATCCCAGGGCGGTGGTCTCACCGGCCGACGGGCGCCTCGAAGACCTCGGCGAGATCAGCGCGACGGGCCGACTCCTGATCAAAGGGCAATCCTACACGGCGGGGGAGCTCTTGGGCGATTTGGAAATCGCCGCCGCATACGAGGGCGGCCGCTATTTCGTCGTGTATCTGTCGCCGCGCGATTACCATCGCGTCCATGCCTCGGTGGCCGGGGCCGTCGAGACGGTCCGATACGTTCCGGGAACGCTTTACCCCGTCAACCAAATCGGCGCGCACGTGCCCAAGCTCTTCGTCCGAAACGAACGTTTGGTGATCCTGCAGCAGAGCGCGATCCACGGCCGTGTGGCCACGATCATGGTGGGGGCGATCGGAGTCGGACGCATCGGATTGAGCTTCGATGACCTCGAGACCAATCGCGGCGAGCCGGCGGACGTTCGACGCTACCCCGACGGGGAGGTGGTCTTGGCACGCGGAGACGAGCTCGGGGTCTTCCACATGGGGTCGACGGTGGTCGTGATCACACCGCCGGAGTGCGACTTGGAGATGGCCGTGCCCGCGGGAATGCAAATCCGAATGGGAGAGGCCATGGCCCGGGGGGAACAGCCTGCATGAGCAGCGAGCCGGCGGACGACACGGAAAGCTTCCCGGCCCGAGGTGTGCGGCGGCGCCGTCCGCTGCGGGTGCCGATCAGCAGCGTTCCGAGGGTGAGCGCGCTCGAAGCGGACGAGCCTTCGAGGGATGGCGACAACGGTGCGAGCTTCGTCTCGAACGTCGTCGAGCTCGACCCGATGATGGGAACCGGTGTTGCCATCGACATCGTCGACGATGCCGACCCGACCGAGCCGTCCTTCGTGACCGAGCCCGATCCACTCGGCGAGGAGGAGCTCGAGGTCGAACCGGCGGACGCTTCCGAGCCTTCCATCGACGTGCACTTCAGCGACCCTCCACGGGATCCGCCCGAGACCAAGCCGCCGGCGCTGGTGCGTCACAGCGAGCCACCCGAAGAGCTTTTTCTGGAAGACGCCGAGGTTCTTTCGCGAAGCGACATCGCGCCACCCATGGACGGCGCATCGGACATGGTGATCCCGATTCCGAAGCCACCGCCTCCACCCGCCGAGGCCTCGGACACGGTCGCTCCGGAGGTCGAAAACGACGAAGACGGAGAACCTTGGCACGAGAGCTTCTTCGGAGAGGCCTATCTGCGCACGGTCCGCGTTTCGACGCCGCGAGAGGTTCGGGTGGAGTGTGACTTCATCGAGCGAGCCATGCAGATCTCCGGGGGCTCCCGGGTTCTCGACGTGGGCTGTGGTCTGGGATCGCAGACCGTCGAGCTCGCGGCGCGCGGATATCACCTCGTCGGCCTCGACATTTCGCCCACCATGGTTTCGAGGGCAGCAGACGAAGCGGAAGACCGCGGGCTGCACATCGATTTCGTTCGGGGCGACATGCGAGAGATGCCTTTCGAGGAGCCGTTCGATGCGGTGCTGTGTTGGGGTACGACCTTCGGGTACTTCGACGAGAGCGACAACGAGCGCGCGATCCGTCAGTTTCACCGGGTGCTGAAGCCCAACGGGGTTCTGCTCCTCGACGTGGTCAACCGCGACTTCATGATCGGCTCCCAACCGAATCAAGTCTGGTTCGAAGTCGATGGCGCCGTCTGCATGGAGGAAACCGACTTCGACTACCAGAAGTCACGCCTCCGGGTGAAGAGACGTGTCGCGAGTCACAGCGGACAACAGACCGACCGCTACTACTCGATTCGACTCTACGCGTTGCACGAAATGTGCGCGCTGCTCGAGCGCAACGGCTTTCGCGTCGACGCCATCAGCGGACGGGAGGCCACCCTCGGCGTCTTCTTCGGGGTGCACTCGCCCAAGATGATCATTCGGGCCGAGCGTTTGCCGGGACCTTTTTCGGAGGACGTTCACACCCCGCCGCCGATGCCTCCACCCTCGGTTCCCCGAGGCGCGCTGCGGCCCTCGGAGCTTCCACCGGACGGTGACGGCGACGAATAGACGGCTCGATCCGGGGCGGGACGGCTCGATGCTCAATCGACGGTCGGGTCCTCGATGCCGGTTCCCGTCAAGACGTACTCGACACGGCAGGGCAGCGAAAGAAACGGTCCGCCCCCTGCGGAGACCGCGGGCGTGCAGTCCGAGCCGGACAGCGGGACGATTTCGGTCGTCTGGGAGCCCTCGAGTGTCATCGGCGCTCCCGTGACGCCCCCGTCGGGGTCGAAGCCCGCGTCCGCTCCACCGTCGCCCGTGGTCTCGACGGTGAATGCAAACTCGTCACGTTGGGTGACCGAGCAGCCGGGGTAGCCGCGAAAGCGGTCCGGCTCGACGACGACCCAGCTCTGGCTCACCTGAAAGCTGTATTCGCCGTTCCTGTGAACCCCCGCGAAGGTGGGCCCTCCGGACTGCCTCCAGTAAGCCCGGCCTTGTGGCTCCGCGCGCAACACGAAGTCGAGCTCGAGCGGATCGGGGGCGGGAACGGCGGCGCCGCAGCTCTGCTCGACCAACAACCCGACTGCCTCGAAGGTCCCCACCGGCTCACCCGGAGGCTCTTGGCCCTGGTCCCAGCAGCCAGCCGCCATCCCCACTGCCACTCCGAGTCCGAGCCGAGCCCAGCGCATGCCCGACTCGTAGCGTCGCGGCGCGCTCGCGGTCAAAGAAACGGCTAGTAGCGGATCTCGAAGCCGCAGCGATACGTGACGCGAGTCGCGACCGGCTTCCCTTCCTTGTCGAGCGGGGGCTCCCAGCGCTCGCCTCGAAGTGTGTTCGCGCACGCTTCGCCCAGCTCGTAACCCGGCGGTGTCTCCGACACGACCCGGATCCGGGAGGGCATCCCATCGGGGCCGATCTGCACCCGGATGACCGCCTCGCCCTCGACGCCCTCCTGCCGGGCCTTCTTTGGGTAGAGCCGTTCGAGCTTTTGTTTCAAAGGTGGCGGAATTGGTTGCCTTTGTAGGTCGCCCACATCGACGACGAGACCGGTGCCGGAGCCTCCGACGACCCCGCCTGCGACCCCGTCACGGCTGCGCCCGGTCGCCACGGCGTCAGGGCGGCCGATCGGGCCCTCTCGGCTCTCGCCCGAGCCGGGGTCCATCGCCCAGGACGAGGGCTCTTCGCCTTCGTTGGTCAGCACCAGGTTGTCGAACGTGACCGGCGTCTCGGGCGCCGCGGCCGGCGGCTCCTCCGGGGCTTTCGGCGGCTCTTTGGGCGCCTTGAAGGTCTTTGGCGCAGGCGGTGGCTCGACCGGCTCCGGTTCGGGTTCGGGCTCCTCCGGTGCGACGGCTGGCGGTTCCGGCGCCTCGGGCTCCGCGATGCGGGTCTCCTCCTCGACGATCGCGATCGCCACCGTATCGGGCTCGAGATCGGGCCCGGCGCTCCGGGGCTCCCGCGGCATCACGCCGAAGAAGGCCGCATGCACGGCGATCGCCAAGACGACCCAGCCGGTTTCGAGCGCCCACGAGGGCAGATTCTCGAGGGAGGCGGACATCGGCTCAGCCGTCGAATGGGTCAGCGTTCGATCTCCTCGGGACGCACGTTGATCGCGAACTTGGTGATCTGTTCCTGTCGCAAGATGTCGATGACCTGCACGACCTTGGCGTGGGCGATGCGACCGTCGGCGGCGATGACCGCACGGACGTCTTCATCCTGCTCACGCGACGCGCGGACGCGCGTTCGAAGCTCTTCGGGGGTCACCGGAATGGTATCCAAGAAGATCTGTCCGCTCTGATCGATCGAAACCGCGAGGGTCGAGGGCGTCTGCTCTCCGGTGGCAGCCTGCGGAAGCTCCATCGGGATGGTCTTCGAGACGATGGCGGTGGCCGTCACCATCAAGATGATGAGGAGCACCAAAACGACGTCGACCAGCGGCGTGACGTTGATGTCGGTAATCAGATCTTCATCGTCGCCGGAACGGGCGCCACCAGCCATGCTCAGCTCCTCTCCTTGTGCTGGCTTCCCTTGAGATACGCGAGAAGATCACGGCCCAGCGCGTCTGCCCAGGTCAGCCTGTACCGGATCAGACGTTGAAAATAGTTGAAGAACGCGACGGCCGGGAGCGCGACGAGCAGACCGATGGCCGTCGCCACGAGCGCTTCGCCGATCTCGGTCATCAGCCCGCTCGTGACTTTGCCCGCGCTCTCGTCGAGCACGTGGAATGCCTTGATGACGCCGATGACGGTGCCCAGCAGGCCGACGAAAGGGGCGTTGTTGCCCACTGTGCCGAGGAAACCGAGATTGCGCTCCATCTGCGTCCGAGCGACGGAGGTTTCGCCGGCCAGGCGCTCTTGGACCGCAGCCGGCCCGTCGTCCACGACCTCGATCCCCGAGTAGAGGATCTTCGCTTGAAAGGACCTCGACTGAGAGAGTCGCTCGCGGGCCCCCGGCACGTCGTTTTTGGCAAGCAGAAGGCGGAGGTCCTCCTGGAGCTTCCGGACGTCGTCGCGGGAAACGAAGAAGTAGTAAATCCGCTCGAAAATGATCGCGACGCCGATGATGGACAAGAGAATCAAAAGCCACATGACCCAGGTCGCCCCGAGCATGGCGAAGGCGGTGAGTCTTTCCTGAATGTCGAACATACGTTTCCTCGGGTAGAGGCGCGCTTTTAGCTGGTCTGGGGAGCGGATGCATCCCGCTTGCGGATTTCCCGAATCAATATGGTCGCGTAAGAGCCGGCGGGTAGGGCGAAATCGAGCTCGATCGTGTCGTGGACGACCGTTCGGGCGATTTTCGGCACCGGGACGCGGATGAATCGCCTGGTTCCGGGCGCGAGACGCTTCCAACGCGCGAAATCCGCGGGCGTCAACCCCATCTCCTCGAGCAGCGCTTCCTCGGCCGCTTTGGCCGCTCCTTGCGGCCAACGCATCTTGGCGCCGAAGATCGGCCCGGTCGGGCTGATCTCCCATGCATCGGCCCGCGCCTGCGCCTCCTCCAGGTCTTCTGCGACGAAAAGTCCTCCCGAGTCGTGTTTCTTCACCAGATCTCCGGCCAAGATCGCACCGAGCCCCGGCCCCTCGAGCCGGGCCGCCACGGCGCGGTTGAAGATCTCGGATTGAAGAGCGGACATCTGTAGCTTTCTGTGGAACGGCGACTTGGGCGCGCGGCTCGCACCCCGAACCCAGCGAAGCGCCCGTTGCGCGTTGTCCCCCTCACGGCCGAACCGTTGCTCGCCGTAGAAGTTCGGCAGCCCTCGTGCCTCGATGGCGTCGAGCACGGCGTGCACGTCCTCGAGCCTCGCTGGGTCGATGCCTCGCAGACGGACTCGGAAGCGATTTGCCCGCAGGTGACCCGTGCGCAGCTTGTGTGGATGCGATGCGGCTTCGAGCACACGAACGTCCTCCGTCGACGCTCCACGCACGACGTCGGGCGTGGTGCCCCACAGGCTCACCCATTGCCGAGTCACGCCGGCCTTGTCCTTGAGCCCCGCCCAACCCGCACTCTTCGGATCGGCGCCGGTACGTTCGCACAGCGCGGCGACGGCAGCTTGGGTCGTGATGCCCCGTTTCTCGATGTGCACGAGCACGTGCTCGCCGCTTCCGAGAGGCGGATAGGCAGGCACCTCCTCGACCTCGAAGTCTTCCCAGGTCTCGCGAAACACCGCGTCGATTGGCGCGACCGTGGGAGTGAGGTAGGGCAGGTTCATCGTCGACGCTTCCTAGACCATCGATCCGCCGTTGGGTAGATCACGATGCATGACCGCCGACGAAGCGCGCCGACTGAAGCGCACGCTGGCCGAACGGCTGAAAGCCGGGGTCCAAGCTGGGGTCTTTCCGGGTGCGAGCGCGTCGGTGGCGCTCTTTCGGCAGGGAGTTTGGCGCTTCACCGATGAGACCTGCGGGAGGATCGTCGATCGGGGAGCCGAGGTCACCGTCGACACCGTGTACGATCTCGCCTCGCTGACCAAGCCTTGCGTCGCGATGGCGGCGCTTCGGCTTCACGAGCGGGGCGCGTTCGCGCTCGACGCGGCGGTCGAGGAGCTCGTTCCGGAGTCGCGTGGGCATCCCATCGGCGCGCGCACTTGGGAGTCGGTGCTGAGCCACCGGGCGGGGTTGCCGGCCTGGATTCCGTTCTACGAAACCTTGGACGGTCCGGGCTCGCCGGCGGCCGAGGGCTCGATCCTCGCTTCGATCGTCACACGACCGCTGACCGACGAGGGCACCGCGGTCTACAGCGACCTCGGATACATCCTGGCCGGCATCGCGATTCGCCGCGCGGTCGGAGCCAGCCTCGATCGGATCGTCGCCGACGAGATCACGGCGCCGCTCGATCTCGAGGATTTCTTGTTTTTCGGCGCCGCGCGCCCAAACGACGCGTGGAAGTCACGTTGCGCTCCGTCAGGCTGGTCGGCGTGGCGCGGTCGGGACCTCCGAGGGGAGGTGCACGACGACAACTGCGCCGCGCTCGGCGGGGTGGCAGGGCACGCGGGGCTCTTCGGCACGGCCCCGGCGGTGGCCCGATTCGGCGCGGCGTGCGTGAGCGCGTGGCATGGAAGGCGTGGCGCCTCCGAGGAAGCGATCATCCGGCATGCCACGGCGCCCCGTTCCGGCGGCTCCCATCGGCTCGGATGGGACGGCAAGGCGGCGCGAGGCAGCGCGGCTGGAAGCCGGATCGGCGACGAGGCCTTCGGACACCTGGGCTTCACCGGGACGTCGATTTGGTGCGACCCCGAGCGCGAGCTCGTCGTCGTCTTGCTGACCAATCGCGTCGCCGTCTCGAGCGACAATGCCGCGATTCGTGCCTACCGACCCGTCTTTCACGACGTGGTCATCGACGCGCTCGAAGGGAATCAGCTCTGATCGCGTAGTCGATCGAGGAGCCTCGAGCTCGTCTCGTAGCTGTGCGCGTTGCGGGCCGCTCTCGCCATCGCCTTCGGATCGCCGACCAACACGACCAGCCTCTTGGCTCGCGTGAGGGCCGTGTACAGCAACGCCCGATTGAGCAACAGGAAATGGGCGCCGTGCAGGACGATCACCGCGGCCGGGAACTCGCTTCCCTGTACCTTGTGGACCGTGCAAGCATACGCGAGGGTGATCGCATCGAGCTCGTCGGCCGTGTACTGCGTCTCTTTGCCGTCGAAGCGGACGAAAGTCACTCCCTCTTCGATGCGCGCCACTTCGCCTAGGTCTCCGTTGAACACGTCCTTGTCGTAATCGTTGCGGAGCTGCATCACTTTGTCCCCGGGCCGAAAGGTCGTGGTCGGGGCGCCTCCCTCGGGTCCCGGGTTGAACGCCTCTTGCAGCACCTCGTTCAGCCGGTGCGTGCCGACCGGCCCCCGCCGCATCGGTGTCATCACTTGCACGTCCTCGACCGGGTCGAAGCCGTAGGCGGGGGACATTCGCCGCAAAGCCTGAATCACGCGCTCGACGATGATCTCCGGGTCGGCCGCAGGGATGATGAACAGGTCGCCATCGCCCTTGACGCCAGTGGGAGTGGGCTCGGGCACGCGTCCCTCGAGCACGGCATGAGCCCCTCGAACGATGGCGCTCCGCTGCGCCTGCCGAAACACCTCGTGCAGCCTCACCGTCGGACAGATCCTCGATGCGATCAGATCGCGCAGCGGCTGGCCGGGTCCGACGGGTGGAAGCTGATCGATGTCGCCCACCAAGACGAGGGTGGCGCTCGGGGGGATCGCCTCGAGCAGTTGGGAGGCGAGGCGCACGTCGAGCATCGAAGCCTCGTCCACGAGAATCAGATCCGCCCCGAGCGGAGATCGCGCGTCGCGGTTGAAGCGGCCCGTCGCCGGATTCCATTCCAGCAGGCGATGGATCGTCTTGGCTTCGAATCCCGCCGCTTCGGAAAGACGCTTGGCAGCTCGTCCGGTCGGTGCGCACAGGGCCACGGCACGTTCGAGGGCGGTGTGAGCCTGGACGATCGCACGCACGGTCGTCGTCTTGCCCGTGCCCGGCCCCCCGGTCAGCACCAAGAGATGCGTACCGAGCGACGCCTCGACGGCGCTTCGCTGGGTGTCGGTGAGCATCGGATCGTGCGTCTTCGAGGGCAGGGCGACCTTGGGCCGGAACGCGAGCGCACGAAGCGCTTCGGCCACGCTCACCTCGGCGCGATGCAAGGGCGGCGGGTAGACGGCATCGTCTTCGAGGATCACCAACGCGCGCTCCCGCAAGCGGTCGAGCGCCTCGTCGAGCGCATCGCTCGGCACGTCGAGCTGGGCGAGCCCCTCTCGGAGTCGATCTCGGCTCGCGAACACGTGTCCGTCGTCCACCGCCTTGCCGAGCAAGTGCAAGAGCGCCCCTTGCACGCGCCGGAGGTCGTCCCCGGCGATGCCCAACGCTTCGGCAATGCGATCCGCCGTCCGAAAGCCGATGCCACGGATCTGCTCCGCCACGAGGTAGGGATCGTCTCGCACCACGCGGGGCGCGTCGGACCCATGCTTGCGCAGGATTTCGCGCGCAGCGGCGGGGCCGAGCCCGAGCGCGTGCAGAAAGCTCATCGTCTCGGCCTCGGCGCGCCGCTCTCGGACCGCTTCGGCGATCGATTGCGCACGCTGCTTTCCGATCCCTTCGACCTCGCGCAAGCGCGCGGACTGCGTGGCGATGATGTCGAGGGTGTCCGGACCGAAGCGCTCGACCAAGCGCCCGGCGAGCGCGGGTCCAATGCCCGAGATGAGACCCGAGCCCAGATACCGGACGATGCCTTGCTCCGTGGTCGGGATCGTGGGTGTGAAGGAATCGACTTGGAATCGAGCGCCATACACCGCGTGCTCCGTCCATCGCCCGAGGAGCCGTACGTGCTCGCCAGGGACGATCGACCCGAGATCGCCAACCGCGGTGGCCAAAGGCTCGGAGGGATCCTCGCGATCCGGTGCCACGCGAGCAACCGCGAACTTCCCGTCATCACTACGGAAAACTACCGCCTCGACCACGCCCTCGAGGACCTCGTCTGCTTTCCTCGAGCCCACGATTCCGCTGGAATCTACCAGGGTTGCACGTCAAAAGCTCTCTGGGTTGTGCTTTTTCGGATCCCATCGGGTACGCTGAACGTACGCATCGCTTTGGATCGGGGGGGCATGAAGACACAACCGAGGATGAGAGCGCCGATTGCCCGGGTGCAGCTTCGACCATCGGACGAGAGGATTCGAGGCGCCTCTGCCCGAGACCGTTGGCGCACGGTGGACCCGCCGATGCAGGCCGACGTCACCGAGGCCGAGACCGAGCCGCAAACCGTCCGTCCTCGCTTTTATCCGTTTGCGCCGCAGTCGAGCGACGACGTCGAGGACTGAGCGCGGACCGAGCTCGTTGCGCGGCCAAGCCTCGATTGGTAAGAGCCGTCGATGCCCCCAGTGACCATTGCGATCTTCGGGGCCAAAGGCGGCGTCGGCACCACCTTGTTCAGCGCGAATTTGGCGATCTACCTCGCCACGATCGGCAAACGGGTCATCGCCGTCGACGCAGACCCCTCGGGCGGCAATCTCGACGCGATGCTCGGCGTGCGGCCTCCCGTGGCGCCCTACGTGGCGCCCACCCCTTCGTTCGGCATCGAAGGCGACCTTTCGCAGCTCGCCACCGCCCTCGACCACGACGCGATCAACACGTTGCCCGCCAAAGAGCCGATCGAGGGGCCGGTGTCGAGCTTGCAGCTCCTGTATGGCGGGCTGAGCGAGCCTCATCGGGGAAGCGCCCGACGGAGCTCTCTTCGGGAGGTCGGAGCCCGTTTGCAAAAGCAAGAGGCGGACTTCGCGGTGGTCGATCTCGGCTCGCACGCGAGCGACGCGGCGGTGCGGTTCTGGTGCGCCGCCACCCACCGCCTGGCGCTGACGGTGCCCGAGCCGGATGCCCTGAGCGGGCTCTACCGGCTCGTACGGAAAGCCTTCGCGGTGACCGCGCTCGAGCATGCTACGGATGAGGGGCGGCAGAGCGCGATTCACGGCGCTTTCGCGAAGGCGGGTCATCATCCCGCGCCTTCCGACATCGCGGCGTTGGTCCGACTCGAATGGCCCGAGCTCGGCCACGCGCTCGAAGATCAGATGCACGCGTTCGATTTTCCCTTCGTAGTCAATCAGGCCCGGCTGCGGGCCGACCTCGAGCTCGGCGATCAGGTGAGCGTGGCGGTGCGGCGGCGCTACGGCGTGCACCTCAAGTACCTCGGCTACGTCGAGCATGACGACGCGGTTCGAACCTGCGCTCGCAAGCGGCGTCCGCTCCTTCTCGAGAGCCCGGGCAGTCGAGCGAGCAGAAACATCGAAAAGATCGCTCGGAGGCTTTTTCTCTCGCAAGACCGGCGCAAAGAACGGGAGCGGGAGCGATGGCGGGAGGTCCCGGTGGGCTCCCACCACGACGTGTTGGAAGTCGAGCGAGGCGCCACCGACGAAGAGATCCGGCGGGCCTACAAGCGCATGTGCGCGGTTTTCGATCCGGACAATCCGGTCACGTTCGGTTTGTTCGACGAGGAGGGGCTCGATGCGGCCCGCGCGCGCATCGACGAGGCTTGCGACGTCTTGCTCGATCCAGCGCGGAGGCGCCCGTACGAAATCTCGATCTTCCCAGAGGCACCGCCCGATGCGGTCGAAGCGCGACGCGAGGAAATCCCGAGTGCCGAGTTGCCGCCCGCACCGAGCATCACGCCGGACACGGAGTTCAACGGCGCGTTGCTCCGGGCCGTGCGCGAATCGCAGGGCACCAGCCTCGCGCAAATCAGCGAGCGCACGAAGGTGGGCACCAACTACCTTCGCTGCATCGAGGAAGAAGAATTCGACCAGCTGCCGGCCGCGGTCTACGTGCGTGGCTTCGTGACCGAGTTCGCCAAATGCCTGAGGCTCGATCCCGAACAGGTCAGTCAGAGTTATCTGCGTCGCTACAAGGCGCGCATGGAGGACGAAGGAGAGCCCGCGTGACGTCCCCGATGCGCCGCATCGTGCTGGCATCGGCCTCGCCCCGCCGTCGGGAGATCCTGCGCCAGTTGGGAATCGAGGTCGACGTGCGGCCGAGCGACGCCGACGAAGACGCGCTCGAAATCGCGGACGACGTCGAGTTCGTCCGAGAGGCTGCCCTCTTGAAGCTGCGGAGCGTGATCGATGCAGGGTTGCCCGACGGCGCTCCGGTGCTCGCTGCCGATACGTCCGTTTGTGTGGGGCCCGAGCGACTCGGAAAGCCACGCGACGACCGCGATGCCCTGCGCATGATGACCCTTCTCGCGGGACGGGATCACGTGGTACGCACGGCCATGGCACTCGGCATCGCGGGGCAAGGGGTGCGAGACGTGCGGGTCGTGGAAACACGCGTGTGGTTTCGCTCCGCGCAGGCGGTGGAGCTCGAGCGGTACGTCGCCAGCGGGGAAGGCAGGGACAAGGCCGGGGCTTACGGCATTCAGGGCTTGGCAAGCGGGTTCGTGATCCGTCTCGAAGGCTCCTACACGAACGTGGTCGGCCTCCCTGCCGCCGAGACGATCGAGATGCTCCTCGAGCACGGTGCATTGGAGCGATGGCCGTGACGCGCGACCTCACCGGAGCCATCGCGAGCGTCCAGGAGCGGATCGAGCGCGCCTGCGCGCGGGCCGGCCGCGACCCCGCGGGTGTCCGACTCATCGCGGTTTCCAAGGGCCACCCGGAGGAGACGGTGCGCGCCGGATACGACGCCGGCTTGCGCGTGTTCGGTGAAAACTACGCTCAAGAGCTCGAACGAAAGGCCGCCTCGTTGCGCGACCTGCCGGATCTCTCGTGGCGTTTCATCGGTCATTTGCAACGCAACAAGATCAAGCTGATCGAGCGAGCTCGCGCGACGGTCGACACGGTCGACTCGGCTCGTCTGGCGAAGGCGATTTCGGACCGTGCCGCGTCGAGGAACGAGAACGTCGAGCTGTTGCTCCAAGTCAACGTCGGGGGCGAAACCCAGAAGTCCGGCTGCTCCCCCGACGAGGTGCCTGCGTTGGTGGCGGCCGTGCGCGAGCTTTCCCACGTGACGCTTCGGGGCCTGATGACGGTCGCACCCCATTTCGAGGATCCAGAGCGTGCGAGGCCCGTCTTCGCGGCGCTTCGCGAGATGGCTGCCGCGCACGACTTGCCCGAGCTCTCGATGGGCATGACCCACGACCTCGAGCCCGCGGTGGAGGAGGGTGCCACCATGGTTCGAATCGGGACTGCGATCTTCGGGCCGCGCCCGACGGCCCCCTAAGGCTCGTTCGCGCTTTCGGCGATCTTGCCGAGCTCTACCGAGCGTCGCGTCGCCGCGCGCACCGCCCCACGCAACGCCGTCGCGAAGCCGGCGGACGCGAGCGCGTCGAGTCCCGCTCGCGTCGTGCCTCCGGGGCTCGTCACCCGTTGCCGAAGCACCTCCGGCGGCTCGGCTTCTTCGAGCAGGAGCCGTGCCGCTCCGAACACCGTCTGCGTCGCCAAGGCCAAGGCGGTCTCCTCGGGAAGACCTTCCGCGATGCCGGCGTCCCGTAGCGCCTCGATCATGGCAAAGACGTAGGCCGGGCCCGAACCGCTCAGCCCGGTGACCGCGTCGATCTGCTCCTCGGGAACGCGCACGACGAGCCCCACGCTCCGGAACAGCGTTTCGGCGAGCTCGAGGTCGGCATCCGTCGCATGCCGACCGCCGGTGACGGCCGTCGCACCCGCACCGACGAGCGAAGGCGTGTTCGGCATGGTCCGCACGACCCGGCTTCCTTCGGGCAAGGCACGCTCGATGATGCGCGTCGAAATGCCCGCGGCGATCGAGATGACCAACGAATCTCGATCGAGGGCGGCAGAGACGACGGGAAGCACCTGAGGAAAGGTTTGCGGCTTGACCGCCAGCACGACGACGGCTGCCTCATGCACGGCGCTCGCGTTGTCGTGGGCGACGCGAATGTCGAGCGTGCTCGACAGATGCTCGAGCCGCTTCGCGTCGAGATCCGAAGCCAAGATCCGCCCAGGCGACATCGTTCCGGTTCCGATGAGCCCCCGGATGATGGCGCTCGCCATGTTGCCGGCGCCGATGAATGCGATCGTGCGATCGATGACCATGCCCGCGGCATACCACAGGAGCGGTGGTCCCGGCACGGGACCCGAGATCAGGCGCAAGCCGCTTCGACTTCATCGATGGATTTCGGGATTCCATCCGTGAGCACTTCGTAGCCGGTCTTGGTGACCGCGACGTCGTCTTCGATGCGAATCCCGATACCCCGCCAGCGCTCGTCGACCTGCTCGTCATCGGTCGCGACGTACAACCCCGGCTCGACGGTGAGCACGAACCCGGGCTCGAGCGCCCGTTGCTTTCCGTCCAGGTAGTAGCGACCGACGTCGTGCACGTCCATCCCGAGCCAATGGGACGTGCGGTGCATGTAGAAAGGCTCGTATTTCTTTTCCTCGACGAGGGCGTCCAC
Source organism: uncultured Sandaracinaceae bacterium (assembly GCA_964495565.1). Taxonomy (GTDB): domain Bacteria; phylum Myxococcota_A; class Polyangia; order Polyangiales; family Houyiibacteriaceae; genus SG8-38. The sequence continues at coordinate 24,582 of CAZBWQ010000039.1, forward strand.
CTCGCCCTCGAGCAAGCCTAGCTCGACCAGGCCTTCGGTGAGGATTCGCACCGCTTGATCGTGCACGTCTTGGAGAGTCACGCCCGGCCGAACCGACTCGATGCTGGCCTCCTGAGCGCGAAGCACGACCTCGTACAAGGCGCGTTGCTCGGCCGAAAATCGGCCGCTCACGGGAAACGTGCGAGTGACGTCGCTCGCGTAGTATTCGTACTCGCAACCGGCATCGATCAAAACCAGCTCGCCCGATTGCAGCACGCGCTGGCCTGCTCGGTAGTGCAAGATCGTGGCATTCGGTCCCGAGCCCACGATGCTTTCGTAGGCCGGACGTTCACTGCCGTGCTTCCGAAACACGTAGAGCAACTCCGCATCGATCTCGTACTCGTGCACGCCGGGGGCTGCCATTTGCATGGCGCGCAGGTGTGCCTCGCGCGTGATCGCAGCCGCTTTGCGCATCGTCACGAGCTCCGCGTCGCTCTTGCGAAGACGCATCTCGTGCAAGTGCACCGAAGGGTCGACGATCGCTTCTGGCGCCGTCACCCCACGTCGGGCGCCCCTGCGCAATGCGTGAAGACAATCGAAGACCTTGGCGTCCATCTCGGCGTCGTGCCCCACGCGATAATGAAGATGGCGGACGTTCCCGAGGTAGTCGGGCAGCTTCTCGCCGAGCTCTTCGATGGGGAAGGCCGCGTCGGCACCAAACCGCTCCTGCGCGCCCTCCACGCCAGCACGCGGCCCGTCCCAGATCTCACGCTCGCGCTTTTTTGGCCGCACGAACAGCACGGAGCGGTGCTCTTCGTGTTGGTTGGTCAAGATCAACAGGCTCTCCGGCTCGTCGAAGCCGGTGAGGTAGTAGAGGTCGCTGGTCTGCCGGTATGGATGATCGACGTCGTGGTTGCGAACGGCGAGCGGAGCAGAGGGCACCACCACGACGCCATCGCCGATGGCTTCGAGAAGCTTCCGACGGCGCTCTGCAAACTCCAGCATGGCGCGAGCCTAGCAGCTACCGATCCGGCTGCATCTGGCCGCTCTGGTAACGGATCCAGTAGGCGTGGAGCTCGGTCGCGACTTTGCCGCTCAACAACACCGCGCCGAGGATGTTGGGAAACGACATGCCGAGAATCATCAGGTCGGAGAAATCGATGACGTTGCCGAGGTTGAGCACCGCACCCAGGACCGCGAACCCCAAAAAGACGACCTTGTAGACCATCGAATAGCGAGTGCCGAACAGGAAGGTCCAACAGCGTTCCCCGTAATAGCTCCAGGAGATCATCGTCGAGAACGCGAACAAGAAGACCGCCAGGCTCAGCACCTTCGGAAACCACGGAAGAACCGTCGCGAATGCCTTCGAGGTCATCAGCACCCCTTCCTCACCGCCGTCGTGGTAGGCGCCCGTGATGACGACGACCAACCCGGTCATGGTGCAGACGATGATGGTGTCGATGAAGGGCTCGAGAAGAGCGACGATGCCTTCGCGGACCGGCTCGTCGGTCGCAGCCGCCGAGTGTGCGATCGACGCCGAGCCCACCCCGGCCTCGTTGGAAAAGGCCGCCCGCCGAAATCCCGTGATCAGGACCCCCAACGCGCCTCCGTAGCCCGCCTCGGGAGTGAACGCCTCCGAGACGATGTGCTCGAAGGCGGGAATCACCTGATCGAGGTGGGTGAAGAGCACGAACAGCCCAGCGACCAGGTAGATGCCGCACATGACCGGGACGATGAAGCCGGCCACTTGGCCGATTCGGCGAATCCCTCCGATGATCACGATGCCGACGAGGAAGGAGAGCAAGATCCCGTAGGCGAGCGAGCCCCAGCCGCCCGAGAAGATCGGCAAGACGTCGGCGACCTGGGCATAGCTCTGATTGGCCTGAAACATGTTCCCGCCGCCGAAGCTGCCCCCGATGCACATCACGGCGAACAGGATCGCGAGGAAACGCCCGAAGCGTGGGAGGCCCCTGTCCGCGAGCCCCTGGTGCAAGTAGCGCATCGGCCCGCCGAGGATGTGGCCCTCTTTGTCGACGTGCCGGTACATCTGCCCGAGCGTGCACTCGGTGAACTTGGACGACATGCCGAGGAAGCCGGCGACGATCATCCAGAACACCGCGCCCGGGCCGCCGACGCCCACGGCCACGGCGACCCCTGCGATGTTGCCGAGCCCCACCGTCGCGGAAAGCGCGGATGAAAGCGCCTGGAAGTGCGTCACTTCCCCTGGATCGTCCGGATCGTCGTAGTGACCGGTCGTCACCACCCAGGCGTGGCGAAAAGCACGGAGGTTGATGAACCCGAACCGGAGCGTGAAAAAGGTCGCGCCCGCGACCAGCCATACGACGATGAAGGGGAGCTGAAGCGTGTCGCCGGCGTCATTGTCCCAGAACGCGAGGTCGAAGAACAACACGTTCGCGATCGGGGCCACCACGTGCGCGCCGAATCCTCGGTCGAGCGCCTGCAAGAAGGCTCCGATCCCGTCCGAAGCGGCCGGCTCTGCCTGGGCCCACGCGGGGCTGGGGTGCAGCATCGCCCAGAGGGCGGCAACCATGGCCGAGCGTTTCCCCATCGCCGAGCAAACCATGGCACAAACCGGGACACGGGTCCTAGTTTTGGAAGTCGGACCGTGCCGCCTTCATTGACACCCCTAGGGGGTGATACTAAGAACGAAGCGATCGGGCGGACCAAGCCCGTCGCGAAGACGATTCCGCCATGTTTTCGGCCTATTTCCCGGTCTTTCTGATGCTCGGCGTCGCGGCGCTCGTCGCGTTCGCAGTGTTCGGTCTCACGACTGCGCTGGGCCCGAAGAACATGACCGCCGAGAAGGCGATCCCCTACGAGTCGGGCTCGGAGACCACCGGCGCCAGCCACATCCGGCTCAGCATCAAGTTCTACCTGACCGCGATCCTCTTCGTCGTCTTCGACATCGAGGCCGTGTTCCTCTATCCGTGGGCAAGCCTCTTTCACGACCTCGGGTGGTTCGGATTCATCGAGATGATGCTCTTCCTCGGAGTCCTCGGTGTGACGTTGCTGTATGCATGGAGAAAAGGAGCGCTCAGATGGGAGAGCTGAAAGTCCTCGGCGGGGGCGGCGAGGTCGCCGTGACGACGCGCTTCAGCGATCTGCTCCAGTGGGCGCGAAAGTGGTCTCTCTTCCAGTATCCCTTCGTCACGGCGTGTTGCGGCATGGAGTTCATGGCGACGGCGGCGCCTCGCTACGACATCGCGCGCTTCGGCGCCGAAGCTCCTCGTTTCAGCCCGCGTCAGTCCGACGTACTGTGGGTGGTCGGGACGATCAGCCAACGGCAAGGCCCCGTGGTGCGTCGCATTTGGGAGCAGATGGCCGATCCCAAGTGGGTGATCGCGTTCGGCACCTGTGCGTCCTGCGGCGGTTTCTACGACAACTACACGACCATTCCGGGCGTCGACAAGGTCATTCCGGTGGACGTCTACATCCCCGGCTGTCCGCCGCGACCCGAGGCCGTCCTCGACGCGCTCATGCTGCTTCAGGACAAGATCCAGGCAAACGATCGCAAGCCGGTCGTCGTTCCGCCGCGCCTGGTGCCCGAGCGTGCGCCCGGGCGCGCAAAGGAGAACGAAGGATGAGCCAGGCGGTCGTGGACCGGCTGCGTGCGCATTTCGGCGATCGCATCCTCGGGAGCAGCGATGCGCTCGGCGACCACGAGGCTTTCGTGGGCATGAAGGACTGGGTGGAGGTTGCGCGCTTCCTCCGAGAAGACGACGCCCTTCAGATGGATCACTTCATCGACCTGACGGCGATCGACCGGCCCGAGCGCGAAGGAGCGCGATTCGACGTCGTGTTGCTGACGCGCTCGTCCGTGACCGGGGCGAGGTTTTGCCTGCGGACGCAGGTCGTCGAGGGACAACGCCCGGGCACGCTCAGCCACCTCTGGGCCGGAGCCAACTGGGCGGAGCGTGAGGTGTGGGACATGTTCGGGATCGAGTTCGACGGGCATCCGGACCTCCGCCGCATCCTTCTCTACGAGGAGTTCGAGGGTCATCCGCTTCGCAAGGACTATCCGATCGACAAGGCGCAACCCCTCGTGCCTTATCGCGAGGTCGAGAACATCGAGAAGCTGCCTCCTTTCGGGATCGAGGAGGGTCAGCCTTTCGCCCGGATCGACTGGGAAGCTCGATTGGCCGGCCGAGACGAGCAGGTCTCTCCGGCGATCGGTCTGCAACAAGGCCAGCGGCGCACGTTGAGCGACTCGGAAGCGGCCAAAGAGATTCAAGCCCGCATCGAAGCCCGCATGGCCAAAGAGTCCGAAGCCGGCACGCCGGAAGGCGCCGAGAAAGGCTCGGGGGCATAAATGGAACCAGCCGACGACCTGACCTACGACGAAGGCGCGCTCGAGCTGCATACCGACCCGATGCGGCTCAACATGGGCCCTTCGCACCCCGCCATGCACGGCACGATTCGCATGGTGCTCGACCTCGATGGCGAGACCGTGGTCAATCTGGACGTGCAACCGGGCTACTTGCACCGCGGCTTCGAGAAGTCGTGTGAGCGTGGCACCTGGAGCCAAGTCTTCCCCTACGCCGACCGCCTCAACTACGTCTCGCCGATGCTGAACAACGTCGGCTGGTCGCTCGCCGTCGAGAAGCTGCTTCAAATCGAGGTGCCCGAGCGCTGCCAGTACTACCGCGTGATCCTCGGAGAGCTGTCCCGGATCGCCGATCACTTCACCTGCAACGGCGCATCGGCGATGGAGCTCGGCGCGTTCACGCCCTTCTTGTGGCTTCTGAAGGTTCGCGATTGGGTCTGGGACATCTTGGAGCGGGAGACGGGCGCCCGCATGACGCACAGCTTCGGCCGGATCGGGGGCATGGCGGCGCCACCTACGGCCACCTTCAAAGACGACGTGCGGCACGTGATTCCGGAGATCTTCAAAGTCGTCAAAGAGACCGAGACGATGCTGCTCCGCAATCGCATCTTCCTCGATCGAATGCAGGGCGTGGGCGTGCTCACCAAGGAGCAGGCGCTCTCGTACGGCTGCACCGGCCCGGTGGGCCGCTCCGCCGGTCTGCCGTACGACGTCCGCAAGGACCACCCGTACATGGTCTACGACCGCTTCGATTTCGACGTGCCAATCGGTGAGGACGGGGACAACTGGGACCGCTTCATGGTGCGGCTCGAGGAGATTCGGCAGTCGGTCCGCATCATCGAGCAAGCGATCGACCAAATGCCCGATGAGGGCCCGATCAACGTCGACGATCCGCGGATCACGTACCCCGAAAAGCGCGAGGTCTACACGACCATCGAGGCCACCATCGCCCACTTCAAGCTCGTGATGGAAGGTCTCAAGGTGCCCAAGGGCGAGGCGTACAGCTTCACCGAGGGAGGCAACGGCGAGCTCGGCTTCTACATCGTCTCGGATGGCAGCGGCACGCCGTACCGCGTCCGAGTGCGGCCGCCCTGTTGGTACAATCTGGCTGCGTCCCGAGAGATGCTGCTAGGCGGAATGATCGCGGACATCATTCCGACTTTCGGCTCGGTCAACATGATCGGCGGAGAATGCGATCGTTGAGCAATGCCTAAGTTTACGTTGAACGGCAAAGAAATTCCTTTCGAGCCTGGTGAGACGATCATGCAGGCCGCGTGGCGCGAGGGCGTCGAAATCCCCCATTACTGCTGGCACCCCGGCCTCTCGGTCGCTGCGAATTGCCGCATGTGCCTCGTGCACGTCGAGAGCGGGCGCCAGATGGAGATGCCCCAGCTGCAGCTCGACGAGGAGAAGGGGCAATACGTCCCCGCCACCAAACCGAAGCTCCAGCCGGCCTGCCAGCTCGCCGCGGCCGAAGACATGGTCGTTTCGTCGAACAGCGACGAAGTCAAGAAGGCGCAGGCCTCCGTCCAGGAGTTCTTGCTCCTCAATCATCCCGTCGATTGCCCGATTTGCGACCAAGCGGGCGAATGCAAGCTTCAGGACTACTACTATTCGCACCAGGCGACGCTGAAGCGCAAGCGTACCGAGCCGGTGCACAAACCGAAGGGCGTTCGATTCGGGCCGACCATCGTGTACGACGCCGAACGCTGCATCATGTGCACTCGGTGCATCCGCGTATGCGACGAGCTCGCCAAAGACCACGTTCTCGACATGCGCGAGCGTGGCAACAAGAACGAGATCGTGTTGGCGCCTGGCCGTGAGCTCGACCACCGCTACACGTTGATGACCGAGCACGTCTGTCCAGTAGGAGCGCTCACCAGCCGCGACTTCCGATTCAAGGCGCGCGTCTGGTTTCTGAAGTCCGGGCACGGTGTGTGCACCGGTTGCGCGACGGGCTGCAACACGCACATCGACTACGACCCTCGATACGGCAAAGTCTACCGGCTTCGGCCCAGGGACAACCCCGACGTCAACGAGTTCTGGATGTGCGACGACGGCATGATGACCTACACCCGTCACCACACCGACCGGCTCGACATGCCCACCGAGGGGCGTGGCTCGGAACGAATGCCGATCGGGGAGGAGGAGGCGCTCGAGCTGGCGGCAGCGCAGATCGGAGCCGTCGATCCCGCGGCGTTGGCGTTCGTGTTGAGCGCGCAGCACACCACCGAGGACAACCTCGCGCTCGTCAAGCTGGCCGCCTCGCTCGGAGCCGAGCGACTCTACCTGGCCGCCCTCGGCGGCTGGGAAGGTGACGACATTCTTCGAAGCGCCGACAACAACCCCAATCGCGCCGGTGCGACGCAGGCGGCAGGAGGCACCGCGCTCAAGAGCGTGGGTGAGCTCCTCACAGACGTGCAGAGCGGCACGGTGAAGGGCGTCGTCGCCTTGGGTTGGGCCAGCGCCGAATCCCTCGAGGAGCTCGCGCCGCTCGTCTCGCTCGAGTCGGTCGTCTCGCTCACGAGCCACGTGGGCGCGCTCCCCGCGGTCGCGTCGGTGGCGATTCCGGTGGCGGACGTCTACGAGCTCGACGGCAGCTTCGTGAACGAAAAGGGAATGACGCAGGCGTTTCGAGCGACGCTCACCCCGCCCGAAGGCATCGAGCCAGCGTGGAAGACCATCGCAGCGCTCGCCGCCCGCCTCGGAAAGAAGCTCGGCTTCGAAGACCTCGCCAGCTTGCGCCAGAGCTTGACCGATTCGGCGGAGGCGGCCCAATGAGCACCACGTTCCTCGTCGTCTCTTCCTTGGTGAAAGTGGCGGTGGTGCTTTTGATCACGGTGGGCGCATTCGCGCCCGTCTTGATTTGGGCAGAGCGGCGACAAAGCGCCATGATTCAAGACCGGCTCGGCCCGAGCCGCGCCGCGATCGTCCTGCCGGCGGCCGCGGTCAAATGGATCGATCGCGCACGCCTGCCCATGTGGCGGCTCGCCGCGGCCAGCGGCATCGTCGCCATCATCACGCTGGTGGCGCTGACCTTCGTGGCCCTCAAGGGAAGCAATCCGCTTCCGATCTCCACCGGGGCGCTCGCGGCGACCTTCGTCGGCTTCGGCGCGGCCTCCGTGCTCTTGCGCGTCGGCTACGGCGTGCACAGCACCATCGTCCGAAACCAGGGGCGCATCATGCTGCTCGGGCTTCTCCATCCTCTCGCGGACGCGATGAAGTTCATCTTCAAGGAGGATTTCGTTCCGCCCAAAGCGGACAAGCTCTTGTTCTCGGCGGGGCCGATCATCGCGTTGATTCCTGCCATTGCCGCGTTCGCGGTGATTCCCTTCGCCAGCACGCTTCACTGGGACTACCTGAATCAAGTGCTGCCGCGAACGGGCGAGCTGTCGGGTCCGGCCATCCCGATGCAGGTCGCGAGCGTGAACGTCGGCATCCTCTTCATCTTCGCGATCACCAGCACGGGCATCATCGGCGCCGCGATCTCCGGCTACGCCTCGGACAACAAGTACTCCTTGCTCGGAGGCATCCGGGCGGCGAGCCAAATGGTGAGCTACGAGGTCGTGCTGGGGCTCACTCTCGTCCCCGCGTTCATGGTCTACCGGTCACTGCGCCTCGAAGACATGGCGATGTGGCAGCACCAGCACATCTGGGGCGTATTCATTCCGCCGCTCACGCTGGCCGCGATCAACTTCTTCGTGGCAGCCGTTGCAGAGACCAAGCGCGTCCCGTTCGACCTCCCGGAAGGCGAAAGCGAGCTCGTCGGAGGCTACCTGACCGAGTACTCGGGCATGAAGTTCGGCATGTTCTTCATGGGCGAGTTCGTCGAAGTCGTCTCTTTGGCCGCCATCGCCACCGTGTTGTTCTTCGGCGGTTGGGACGTGCCGTTTCTCTACCGGGATGGTTTCGAATTCACGCTTCCTTTCGTCGCTGCGAGCTATTCCGTGCCGCTGGTGCACTGGGTGGTGGTTGCCATTCAGTTTGCGGTGTTCCTCTTCAAGATCATCTTGTTGATCTGGTTCCAGCTGATGATCCGTTGGTCGCTCCCGCGGTTCCGCTACGATCAGCTGATGTCACTCTGCTGGAAGGGCCTGCTTCCCGTGTCGCTGCTCAACATTCTCGTGATCGGCGCATTCATGCTGTCCGGGTGGCTCGACCGGTGGGTAGCCTTCTGGGACAGCATTTTCTGAGGTCGCGCATGGCAGTCGAAGTCAAAGTCATCAAGAAGCCCGGACGAACCGTCGCAGAGCAGGTGTACCTGCCCGAGATCGCCAAGGGACTGGGCTTTGCCATGGGCCGGTTCTTCAAGAACACGTTCGGTCCCAAGGAAAAGAAAGAAATCGACACGGTCAAATACCCGGAAGAACGCATCGAGTACCCCGAGCGCTTTCGTGGCATTCACCGGCTCACCCAGCGGGCCGACGGCTCGCCGCGTTGCGTGGCCTGCCTCTGCTGCAGCACCGCATGCCCTGCGCAGTGCATCCACATCGAGGCCGCGGAGTACGAGCCTGACGATCCACGATACGGGTACGAGCGCTATCCTGCGGTTTTCGTGATCGACGAGCTGCGATGCATTTTCTGCGGGTACTGCGTCGAGGCTTGCCCCTGCGATGCGATCCGCATGGACACGGGAATGCACATGCCGCCCTCGACCCGGCGCGAGCACTTCATGTTCGACAAGGAGACGCTGCTCTCCATTCCGGGCCGCGACGGCACGTACCTCTCCGCAAACCCGCGCCACGAGCCTGGCGATCCGTCGCATCCCGGCATCGATCGCGAGCACGGTCACTGAGCGTGGCTGAGAGTCGTCCTGCGAGCCGCACGGCCATCATGGTGGCCGCCTACCGAGGTCGTGCCTCGAGCCAGGCCGACCCCGTGTGCCATGACCCCTGGGCGCTCCCGTTGGCCGGCCCCGAAGGCGTGGCACTGTCCCGCCGGTGGGACGAGCATTCCCCGTCGATGGAGCTTTGGATGGCTCTTCGCACACGCTACCTCGACGACTGCGTGAAACGCGCGCTCGGCCGGGGATTTCGCCAGGTCGTGATTCTCGGTGCAGGCCTCGACACGCGGGCTGCCCGGCTCGGTCGGCCCGGGGTGCGCTTTTTCGAGGTCGACCAGCCGGCGAGCCAGCGGGACAAACGTGAGAGGCTTTCGAGGTTAGATGGCTATCCTCTCGAAGCTGCGAATTTCGTGCCCTGTGACTTCGAGCGGGATGATTTCGTCCAAGCGCTGGCCGACTCGGGTCTCGACCGTGGCGAGCCGGCCCTCTTCTTGTGGGAGGGCGTCATCTACTACCTCGCGGAGGAAGCGGCGATGTCGACCCTGCGCCGCCTGGCCTCGGAGCTCGATCTCCGCTCGCTCCTGGTCTTCGATTACTTGAACAGCAACATGGCCAAGGCGAGCCCCCGTCTGCGTCCCGAGGACCGCGCGATGAAGGGAATCATCGAGGAGCTCGGGGAGCCGATGAAGTTCGGGATCGACGACCCCACGCCGCTGATGGCCGAATGCGGATACCGGTTCCTGCGAACGGTTTCGTTCGACGAGCTCGCTCTGCAGTACACGGGCACCTACGCCCGCCAGAGGTTTTTCCGCTTCCAGTCGATCGCGCTCGCGAGCCCCAGCCCGGAGCACGCGTCGTGGTAGAGACGCGCCGAGTGCGAGGGCGCACCTCGACGTTCCGCCACGACCTGGGCCGGGGCCCCACGCTGGTTTGCGTCCACGGGGCGGCTGACAATCGGCATGCATACGACGGTCTCTTGCATGCGCTAGACGGCCGCGAGCGATACGCGATCAACCTCCCGGGGAGGCTGGGAACCGACGGACCACCCGCCCAGTCCGTCGCACAGATGGAAGCTTTCTTGTCCGATTTCGTCGAGTCGGAGGTGAAGGAGCCGTACGTCGTGGTCGGTCACTCGCTCGGGAGCCACTTGGCGCTCCAGATCGCCGCGCTGGACGCCCGCGTCGATGGCGTCTTCCTGTCCGGCCTGTTCCTGCCTCTGGCGTGCATCAACTCGTGCGCCCATCACGCCTGCCAGCACCAGCCGGGG
>CAZBWQ010000040.1:0-34461 GCA_964495565.1 uncultured Sandaracinaceae bacterium
CGGGTCGCGCCTCGCCGCAATTCCCACAACGGGCGGCAGCCATGGCCCAGCGCATCCGTGCGTCTTCCCGCATCGAAGGAGGCAAGCTCGGTGGAGCCTGCGCGAGCCACTCCATCGCATCGCAAGGCCTTCCCACCTCGAGCAACAGGCGGCCCCGCAAGTAGCGGACACCGTCATCGTCACGTCCCGCAGCGCTCAGACTTTCGATTTTTTGGAGGGCCCGGTGCGGCTCGCCGGCACGGACCCGCGATGCCACGCGCTCGAGCCCACCCTCTGCCAGCGCCCAGGCGCAAGCGAGCCACGCGATCGATGCGCCCAGCCAGAAAACCCGCAACGACGTCAATTTATCACTCTTTCGAGTCGGCGCAGCGCGGTTGGCAGTTGCGGAGGGCGTCCCGTATGCTCCGCTGCCCACGATGCGACGTATGATGGTCTTGTTGTTTGCCGGAGCGTGCCTGTTTGGCTGCCAGCAGCGTATTGGAGACTCCTGTGGGAGCTCCACGGACTGCTCCCTGACGGGCGAGCGGCAGTGTGATTTGGCGCAGCCGGGTGGCTATTGCACCGTATTTTCCTGCGATCCCGACACGTGCCCAGAAGGCGCCTGCGTCGAATGGCGGTTCAATCCGAGCCGCACCGCGGAGACGTGGTGCATGAAGACCTGCAACGACGACGGAAGCTGCCGGAGCGAGTACTCGTGCGTTTTTCCACGTCAGATCAACATGAACGGGGAGCTGGAGCTCGGTCTTCCCGAAGACGAGCAGGTCGCGCGCATCGTCGATCTGGAAGGGAACCCGCTGGAAACGCGGATCTGCGTCGCTTTGAACCCGAGCCCGCTCGGCGTCGAGCCCTTCGAGCTCGATGGCGGCCTCTGAGCGCGGCGCATCTCACCCTTCTCGATCGGGAAAACGCGCGGACCGGCCTCTGGCGCGTAGTATGCTCTCGATGATGTCTGCGGGGCTCTGGGGGTACTTGGCGGGTCGCCTATCGCGCGCCGTTCTCACCGTCTTCGGCCTCGTGACGATCGTCTTTTTGCTCGTTCGCCTGATCCCTGGGGATCCGGTGGAGGCGATCCTCGGCGACCAGGCCGGCCCCGAAGAAAAGGCCGAGCTTCGGCGTGCGCTGGAGCTGGATCGCCCGATCGGCCAGCAATATCTGGCCTTCGTCGGCGACGTGGTCGACGGAAGCCTCGGGCGCTCTTTTCGCCAGCCCGATCGGAGTGTCTGGTCGATGATTCGGGGTGTCCTGCCGCACACGATCGTCCTGGCCCTGCTCGCGTGGATGGTGGCCTGGTTGGTGGCCATCCCGCTGGGCACCCTGGCCGCCGCCCATGCGGGCCGGGGTTGGGACAAAGTCGCATCGACCGCGGCCGTGGCCGGGTTGGCCATCCCGAACATCTGGCTCGGGCCGTTGTTGATCCTCGCGTTTGGCGTGAAGCTCCGGTGGCTGCCGTTGCCCGGAGACGATCTCGCGGGGCCCGAAGCGTTGATTTTGCCTTCGGTGACCATCGGAACGGCGCTGGCAGCCGTGCTGACGCGACAGACCCGCGCTGCCATGATCGGGGTTCTCTCGCAGCAGTACATCACCGCGGCGCGCGCGCGAGGCGTGCCTTCGACACCGCTTCTGCTGCGTCATGCCTTGCGGAACGCCTTGTTGCCGGTGATGACCATCGGCGCGGCCCAGCTCGGGGCGCTCCTGTCCGGCACCGTCGTGACCGAGAAGATCTTCGAGCGGCCGGGTTTGGGCACGCTCTTTCTCGATGCTTTCTTCGCTCGTGACATTCCCGTCGTGCAGGGGTGCGTCTTGTTGATTGCCGTCATCTACGTGATGGTGAATCTGGCGGTGGATCTGACCTACGGGGTGGTCGATCCACGGGTGCGGCTGTCGTGAAAAAGGCGCGCGACATGCTCCGAAAGACGCCGGTCGGCTTGATCCTGGTGACGGCCTTTTTCGTGATCGGCCTCATCGGTCCCTGGATCGCACCCTACGACCCGTTGTCGATCGACCTGATGCACGAGTACGAGCCCCCCTCGCAGGCACACTGGCTCGGTACGGGTGACAACGGCATCGACATCCTGAGCGCGCTGCTCCATGGCGCGCGTCTCGCGGCCGTCGTCGGCGTCGTGGTCGTCGGCATCTCGGTGCTCGTGGGCACGCTGATCGGGACCTGGGCCGGCTACTACGGGCGGCTGCCCGACCATCTGGTCACCGGCGTCGCCGACTTGGTCCAAGCATTCCCCGCCATCGTCTTGAACATCGCGGTGCTCGCCCTCGTGGCGGAGCCCGGCCTGATCCATCTCATCGTCGCGCTTCTCGTCAATGGATGGGTTCTTTACGCGCGGCTGGCACGGGCCGAAACGCTTTCGCTTCGCGAGCGGGAGTTCGTGGAGGCCGCCCGCGCGCTGGGCGTGCCGGCGGCGCAGGTCATGGGCCGCCACGTCATTCCGAATCTGCTCGGACCTCTCGTCATTCAGGCCACGACGGGGCTCGGCGTGGTGGTCCTGGCGGAGTCGACGCTGTCTTTTCTCGGCCTCGGGCCCGGCAAGGCCGTGTCTTGGGGTGCCCTGCTCGATCAAGGGACGAGCGTGCTTCTTCGGTTTCCCCACGTCGCTTTGTTTTCGGGAGGCGCGATCGCGCTGACGGTGCTGGGCTTCAACCTGACTGGAGATTGGTTGCGGGATCGCCTGGATCCGCACCTTCGGTGATCATGCCCGAGCTGCCGGACGTCGAGCTCTACCTGCACGCGCTTCGGAGCCGAATCTCGGGGGACGTGTTGAAGGACATTCGCCTGGCGTCCCCTTTCGTGCTTCGAACCGTCGAGCCCTCGATCGAGGCCGTGCGCGACAAAGAGGTCACCGGGGTGCGCCGGCTCGGCAAGCGTGTGGTCATCGAGCTCGAAGGCCAGACGTTCCTCGTCGTCCACTTGATGATCGCGGGGCGGCTTCGATGGAAGCCGGTCGGCAGCAAGATTCCGGGAAGAGTCGGTCTCGCCGCGTTCGATTTCGAGCGGGGCACCTTGATGCTGACCGAGGCGAGCAAGAAAAAGCGCGCGTCTTTGCACTTGTGCAGCAGCGAGCGCGCCTTGGCGGAGCACGACCCCGGCGGGATCGATCCACTCGAGGCCGATTTTGCCGCCTTTCGGGACGCTTTGAGGGCCCGCAATCACACGCTCAAGCGCGCACTGACGGATCCGCGGATCCTCAGCGGAATCGGAAACGCCTACTCGGACGAGATCCTTCATCGCGCGCGTCTGTCCCCGTTGACCTGGACGCAGCGCGCGACCGACGCCGAGCTGCAAAGACTTCACGAAGCGACTTCCGAGGTCTTGCAAGAATGGCGGAGGCGTCTCATCGAGCAGCACGGGCAGAGCTTTCCGGAAAAGGTGACCGCCTTCCGGCCGGAGATGGCGGCCCATGGCAAGTATGGCGAGCCGTGTCCGGTGTGTGGCGATCCGATTCAACGAATCGTGTTCGCGGACCGGGAAACCAACTACTGCGCAACTTGCCAGACCGGTGGCAAGTTGCTCGCCGATCGCTCGCTTTCTCGCTTGCTGAAGGGAGACTGGCCCCGCTCGCTCGAAGAGCTCGAGGCGCTCCGGCGTCGTTGAAGGGTTTTCGGAAGGGTTTTCCGGGCGCTCCGTCTCTGCACGAGAAATGACCTGGGCCCGTTTTGACGGTACCGTGCCGGTTGCCCATGCGCTTTTGGGTTCGTCCAGAGGATCGTCGCAGCCTTGCGGTCGGTTTCGTGAGCCTGCTGGCCGTGATGACGGCTCACTCGGTCATGGAAACCGCTCGGGACACCCTCTTTCTCAGCAGGCTGCCCGCCACCGATCTGCCCCGCGCCTACCTCACCATCGCGCTTTTGGCCATCGTGGAGCTCGAGCTGCATCAACGGTTGCTGCCTCGCGTGAAGGATCGACGTGCGCTCCTCGGCGCGTCCCTGATCTTCGGCTCGATCGTGACCTTTGGCTTCTGGGCTCTGTTGGACGAGCTCGGACCGTGGGCGCCTTTCGGGTTTTACGTCTGGACGGGCTTGTTGATCACCGTGGTGCTGATCGAGTTCTGGCTCTTGCTCGACGACGCGGTCACCGTGACTCAGGCCAAACGGATCTTTCCTGCCGTGGCTGCAGGGGGCGTTGCCGGCGCCACGCTCGGATCCTTGCTGTCCGAAGCCTTGCTCCGATGGATCACGCCGGTCGATCTGGTATCGACGGCTGCTTCGATCCTGGCCTTGGCGGCCTTCACCGCGTTCCTCTGGAAAACGAACGAAGGCGCACGGCCTGAGGACGCGCGTGCCGAACGCACCCCGTCGCTGCGTTGGCTGCTTCGCGATGGCTATCTGTCGAGGTTGTTGACGCTCGTGCTGGTCGGCACCGTGGCGCTGACCACGGTCGACTTCGTCTTCAAGAGCGCGGTGGCGCAAGACATTCCCGTAGACCGGCTGGGCCCGTTTTTCGCCCGCTTTTACCTGGGTCTCAACTCGATGGCGCTCCTGATTCAACTCGTCGGTGCAGGTTGGCTCTTGCGGGGGCTCGGAGCCCATCGAGGCGCGGGGCTGCTGCCCCTGCTCGTCATGGCCGGCGCTTTGGGCCTGACCTTGGGACCGGTCCTTCCCTTCGCCGTCGTCCTCAAGGCCTTCGATGGAAGCTTGCGACATACCCTCTACCGGGGTGCCATCGAGATCTTCTTTCTGCCCCTCGAAAGCCGGCGTCGAGAGCGAGCGAAAGGGATGATCGAGGTCTTCGGCCATCGAGGGGGACAGGCGATCGGCTCCTTGCTGATCATCGGTGCGATTGGTCTTGGGATCAGCGCTCGTGAGCTCGGCTTCGCCGTTTTGTGCTTGGCCTGTGGTTGGTTGATCGCGATCGCATCGACGCGCCATCGATACGTCGAGCAGTTTCGTGCCCGCCTTCACGTCGAGCGTGCCTGGAACCACCACACCATCCAGGGCGCCGAGATGACGAGGGACGACGTGACGCTGGACGATCAAGTTCGTTCGAGCTTGCTGCGTGTCATCCAACTACTGCAATGGCGCGCAGCCATCGAACGAGAAGAAAGCGCATCGACACGGCGCGCCGATGCGACGTTGCTGCATGCGGCATTGCGCGAAAAGGAACGGGCAGAATTGGAGCACACGTTTTCGTTGATGGCGCGTCAACGTCCCGACGAGAGCTTCGCCTTGCTTTGGGATGGCCTGAGTAGCGACGATCCCCGACTGAAGGCAGCCAGCGCGGAGGTGCTGGAGGCCTCTCTGTCGGGTCCGCTTCGCGATGCGGTCCTCGCGATCGTGGACGACGGCGATCCGGCGGCCAAGCGTGCGCGCGTCGCCTCGGCAGCCCTCGGCGCCACGGCCCAGCCCCTGTCCGCGCAAGAGGCCCGGGACGCCATGAAACGCGAGGGCCGGCCTTGGCCGTCGTGAGTCTCGATAGCCATTTTTTCTAATGATTTCATATAGTTGAGTGACAGGGACAGTCTCTCTTTGCTACTGCTATTTTGTTCAGTATATTGGTTGGTCCCATGGCTCTTGGGACTGTCATCGATCTCGAGGATCCGCCGGGCACAGCCGGCACATTGCCGCTTCCGGAGCTGCTGCCGCGAGCACGGCTGATCGAGTTGTCGGGACGGCACGCATGCGCGCGAACGACCACGGCCGTCTCTTGTGTGATCCACGCGCAAGCGCACGGTGAGCTGGTCGCCTGGGTGCAGCACCAGGACGGCGCTCTGTTCCCGCCCGACCTCGAGGCAGCAGGGGTCGACCTCGACTCGTTCATTGCCATCCACGTGCCTCGCACTGCAGGGCCATTCGCGTTGGCTCGGGCCGCCGAGTGGCTGGCTCGATCGGGTGCATTCGGATTGACGGTGATCGATCTCACCGACGCCACCATTCCTGGCTCCTCGACGAATTGGCAAGGCCGCCTTCAAAGCTTGTTGCGGCGATACGACAGCCGCATTCTCCTGCTCACTTCGACGGCCCAACCCAACCCTTCTTCGGGTCCATTGGTGGGTTTGCGCATCCAGCCCGAGCGGAGCTCTCTTGGTGCCGATCGATTCCGAGTCCACGCACGAATATTGAAAGACAAAATCGGCCTTCGTGCCGAGCTGCCGAAAATCGTCTCCGTTGCCCCAGCGGGCTTGCGAGGTCGAGCATGAAGCGAATCTGCTGCGTTTTGCTTCCCGTCCTTCCTCTGCAGATCCTGCTGCGCAAAAAACCCCACTGGCGAGGCTCGCCCGTCGCCGTCGTGGATGACGAAGGGCCGCATGGCCGAATCACCCACCTCGACGAGCTGGCCAAAAAGAGCCGGCTGCGAATTGGAATGCGACAAGTCGTCGCGCGCGACATTCTGCCCAACGTTCGCACCTCCGTCGTGGCCCCCGAAGAGCTCTCGCAAATCAGCGCGGAGTTGATCACCGCGCTTCAGACGTTTTCGCCACGGGTCGAGTCGATCCAGCATCCTGGCGCATTCCTGGTCGATCCAGAGGGTCTTCGCAGCCTCTACGGGGGCTACCGCAACTGGGCGATCTGCATCCATCGCTACTTGCGGGCTCGCAACTGGCGCAGCGCCGTGACGGTGGGGTTTCATCGTCACCGAGCGCTTGCGGTAGCCATGACCCAGGACGGAGCCCGGGTCCTCGAAAGTCCCGAGCAAGAGCGCGATCTCTCCAATGAAACCCCTCTTTTTTCGTTCGGGTTACCAGGTGAGATTTGCGAAAGCTTACGAACGCTCGGCATCGAAACATTGGGTGATTTTCTCGCGGTGCCTGCGGGAGAGCTGCATAGCCGCTTCGGACCGAGCGCGAGCGAGCTCCATGACTCGTTCACCGAGGGGCTCCAACTTCCCATTCAGCCTCACGTCTTCGACGAGCCGGCGAGAATCTCTTTTCAGATCGATCCTCCAGACGAAGATCAGAACCGTCTGCTCTTCGCGCTAAAGGGCTCTCTTCACTCGTTGCTTCATCAAGCTCGTGCCCGTGGAGAGTCGATACGAGCGTTGGAGCTTTCGCTTCACTTGGAGCGGGCGCCGGTTCACCGAGAGCGCATCGAGCCGGCTTCACCGACTTTGGATCTGATGTTGCTTCTGGAGTTGATTCGTCTGCGCCTCGGGGAGACGAAGTTGCAGAGCGCAGT
The DNA here is from genome assembly GCA_964495565.1 of uncultured Sandaracinaceae bacterium. Classification (GTDB taxonomy): domain Bacteria; phylum Myxococcota_A; class Polyangia; order Polyangiales; family Houyiibacteriaceae; genus SG8-38. The sequence goes on from CAZBWQ010000040.1 coordinate 7,123, forward strand.
CGAAGAGGTCGAGCTGATCGCGATCACCGCGCGCGCGTCATCGGAGCAAGCGCCGTTGCCCGGTCATGCATCTTCTCGAGACTTGGATGCCGCTCACCGAGCGCTCGCTCGAATCCGCGCCGCTTATGGAGAGCATTCGGTCACCCGCGCTCGGATTCGCGAAGCGCACCTGCCGGAGGCCTCGTTTCGGTGGGAGCCGATCCAACGTGCCCAGGCCGGAAGGCAGGCTTCGCCACCGGAAGTTTCTCCCATGATTCGAAGGGTTTATGCGAAACCAAAGCCCTTGGCCGCGCGCGAGCCGCAAAGGCCGGAAGTCGGGCCTTGCCTCGCGAAAGACCAGGCGATCGAGCACATGTACGGGCCGTATCGTGTCAGTGGCGGGTGGTGGAAGCGCTTGGTCGAGCGCGATTATTACTACGCCGAAACCAACCACGGCGACCTGCTTTGGCTCTTCTACGATCGCCCGCGAAAACGATGGTTCTTACACGGAGTGATCGATTGAATGCGCGCCTACGCTCCGTTGTGGGTCAAGAGCAACCACAGCTTTTTGGAAGGCGCCTCGTTTCCTGAAGAGCTGGTCGAGCGGGCGCACGAGCTCGGTCTTCCGAGCATTGCGATGACCGATCGGGATGGTGTGTATGGGCTGGTGCGGGCGCACGTGCGCGCCAAGGATCTGGGAATCCGCATCTTGGCTGGTGCACAACTCACGGTCGATGTCGACGGCAACGCGCATCGGGTGTTGGCGTTGGCCAAGACGTCCCGTGGATACGCGGACATGTGCCGAGCACTGTCCGTGGGTCATGCCCGTTGCGAAAAGGGCTCCTCACGCATCGAGATTGCCGATTTGCAAGAAGCTCGCGATCTCTTCTTTCTTTGTCCGACTCCGGAGGCCTTGCGGGCGTTGTGCTCGTCTCGCGGACCGTCGTCTCTCTTCGCGCTCTGCACCCGTCACCTGACCGATCTCGAAAGGCCCAGGGAACGAGCGTTGCGTGCCGCCGCAAGGCAGCTCGGGATCGAGGTGGTAGGCGGCAACGAGGTTCTGTATCACCACAAGTCGCGCAGGCCTCTGCAAGACGTTTTAGCCTGCATTCGACAGGGGAAAATGCTCTCCGAGGCAGGCCGCGCCATTCGCCCCAATGCCGAGCACGACCTCAAGTCATTCGACCGAGTCGCCGAGCTCTTCGCAGACGATCCGACGTGTTTACGGCGAACCTTGGACATCGCGGAACAGTGCTCCTTCAGTCTCGACGACGTTCGTTATCGCTATCCGGAGGAGCGCCTTCCCTCGGGGCAAACCGAGCAAGGGTGGCTTCGGTCTCTCACGCTTCGAGGCGCAGCCGAGCGCTACCGAGGAACGGTTCCGCCGGACGTGCGTGCGCAGATCGAACGCGAGCTCGAGATCATTCGAAAGCTCGACTACGGCGGGTACTTCTTGACCATGTACGAGATCGTTCAGTACTGCCGGAAGAACGGCATTCTTTGCCAGGGACGAGGAAGCGCCGCCAACAGCGCAGTCTGTTTTTGCTTGGGCATCACGGCAATCGATCCCGTTCGAATGGATCTCTTGTTCGAGCGGTTCTTGAGCGTCGAGCGTGCCGAGCCTCCCGACATCGATCTCGACATCGAGCACGATCGTCGTGAAGAGGTCATCCAACACGTCTACGAGAAATACGGGCGCCGGCATGCAGCGATGGTCGCGAACGTCATCCGCTATCGAATCCGCTCCGCGGTGCGCGACATCGGAAAGGTGCTCGGCTTGTCTCGCACCGATTTGGAGGCGACCACTCGCCTACTCAGACACCGCGACGACGTGCTCGACCCGGAGCTCTTGCGAGAAGCCGGGCTCGAAAGGGATGCGCCGGCCACGCGCCACCTTTGGTCGTTGGCGTCTCAGGTGCTCGATTTTCCTAGACATTTGTCGATCCACCCGGGCGGCTTTCTGCTCGGTCATCGGCCGGTCGACGAAATCGTGCCGATCGAGCCGGCAACCATGGAGGCACGGACGGTGATTCAGTGGGACAAATACGACGTCGACAGCCTGGCTTTGTTCAAAGTGGACTTGCTCGGTCTCGGCGCGTTGACCTGCATCCACCACGCCTTCGATCTGCTCCACGCCCACAAAGAAACGTCTCTCGACATCGCAACCGTGCCCCCCGAGGACGAAGCGACCTACGACATGGTTGCAAAGGGCGATACAGTCGGCGTCTTTCAGATCGAGAGTCGCGCTCAAATGGCCATGCTGCCACGGCTTCGACCTCGAACCTTTTATGATTTGGTGATCGAGGTCGCGATCGTACGACCCGGTCCGATCCAAGGCGACATGGTCCATCCATACCTGCGTCGCCGGACGGGCGAGGAGCAGATTCTCTATCCTCATCCGAAGCTCGAACGCATCTTGAAGAAAACCTTGGGTGTCCCGATCTTTCAAGAGCAGGTCATGAAGCTCGCGGTCGAAGCCGCTGGCTATACGCCTGGCGAAGCGGATCAACTGCGGCGCGACATGGCCGCATGGCGAAAATCAGGGCGCATCGAGAAGCACCGGACACGCATGATCCCACGCATGATCGAGCAGGGCATTCCCGAAGAGTTTGCCGAGCGCGTCTTTTCGCAGATTCGAGGCTTCGGAGAATACGGTTTCCCCGAAAGCCATGCCGCCTCCTTTGCCTTGCTCGCGTACGTGACGGCGTGGCTCCGTCGACATCATCACGACGTGTTCACCTGTGCGATTCTCAACTCGCAACCGATGGGGTTCTATTCGCCAGCGACGTTGGTCGAAGACGCGAAACGACACGGGGTCGAGGTGCGACCGATCGACGTCAACAAGAGCAAGTGGGATTGTTCCTTGGAAAAGGTGAATGATTCCGGATCTTTTGCGGTGCGAATGGGGCTTCGCTACGTCAAAGGCCTCGGGGTCGTCGAGCGGCGGCAGATCGAGGTCGCTCCTCCGCCTCATCCCAATCTTCCGACTTTCGTGCGTCGAGCCCGGCTCCACAAAAAGGCCCTGCATGCGCTCGCGGAAGCCGGTGCATTCGAGTGCTTCGGCCTCGATCGGCGTGACGCGATTTGGCAGGTTCGCAGCTTGTCCCGCTTCGCCCGGGATTCGTTGCCTCTCGACCCGCCTTCGAGCCAGATGTCCTTTTCGTCTCTGACCAGAGACGATCGGGTGATCTGGGATTATCGGAGCAGTGACCACAGCACCCGTGGCCACCCTCTACGCGGCCTTCGTCAGGCTCTTCATGCTCGCGGAATTCCGAGCGCCACGGCCGTTCATGATCGCGCCCACGGCGAGCGCGTCGACTACGTCGGAATGGTGATTTGCCGCCAACGTCCGGGTACGGCGTCCGGTGTCACGTTCTTCACGCTCGAGGACGAAACCGGCTTCGTGAACGTCGTCGTGTGGAAGAACGTGTTCGAGCGCCACGCCATCGTCGCAAAGACTGCACCCTTGCTCGGCGTGAGCGGCGAGATCCAAAGAGCCGATGGAGTCACGCACTTGATCGCGCAATCCCTTTGGCTGCCAGACGTCGCACTGGCGGATCCGACCTCGCGCTCGCGCGACTTTCACTGACCGATGCTCAGCCGAAGCCTTGCAACCCCAGGCCCACCACCCAATATGCTTGAACTCCGAGCTGAGCCCAATAGAGCGTGCCTCGGATGGTCACGGCCGTCTCACTGACCGACATCAGATGGACCGACGACTGAGCCACCCGCGCCACCAACAGCCAACGCGCCAGCGGATCGGTGATCGCTTCGTGGCCCGTCACCAGCGCCGTCAGAATCAGCGCAGCGAAAATCGGCAGGTTTTCGTAGCAATTCGCATGGGCCCGGCTCAACCGAGCCACGAACGGGGTCACGTCGTCGCCGCTCGGGCTGAATGAATTGGCCGCTCGCTCCTTCGTGAGGACGAGGACCGTGCGGTAGCCGAGAATACCGATTGAAAGCAGCAGCGCCCACGCTGCGTAACCAACCAGTGCCAATGCAGAAGGCGACATCGTTTGCTCCAAGTTGCGGCCGAGCGTTCGCCGCGGACTATACTGCAAGCCAACCCGAGCAACCCAGGAGTTTTTGCCCGGAGGAGTGATCGATGGAGACTTTGGTGCTGACGCGGTCCGAGGTGGAAGAAATCGCGACGATGAAGCTCGCCGTCGACGCGGTGGAAAGCGCCTTCGAGGCCTTCGGGCGCGGGGAAGCCACCATGCCACCGAAAGTCTACCTACCCGTCGACGATCACGATGGGGACTTTCGCGCCATGCCGGCTCGGCTCGGAGCTTCGGCCGGGATCAAATGGGTCAACGTCCACGCCCAAAATCGCAAGCGACACGGTCTTCCCACGGTGATGGCGGTGTACGTGCTCAACGACGCATCGAACGCGTTCCCTCTCGCCATCATGGATGGCACGTCACTGACCGCGATGCGAACGGGCGCCGCGGGTGCGGTGGCTTCCAAACATCTGGTGTCCAAGCCTCCCTCGACCATCGCCTTCATCGGCTGCGGCGTCCAAGCGCATACCTTGCACGACGCGCATCGCGTGGTCTTCGAAGGCTTCGAGGCCTTGGCGTACGACCGCAACGAGCAAACCGCACGGCGATTCGCCGAGCAAGTCGGCGGCCGCGTCGTCAGCTTGAAGGAAGCGGCAGGCGCCGACATCGTCTGTACGGCCACGCCGTCACGGACGCCGTTCTTGCGCGCGGAGTGGATTCGACCGGGCGCGCACATCAACGCCATGGGTGCCGATGCGCCGGGCAAACAAGAGCTCGAGAGCGAGGTGCTCGCGATGGCATCCGTTTTCATCGACGACATTCACCAGGCGACCGGAAGCGGAGAGATCAACGTACCGCTTTCGAAAGGCGAGTTTTCCGAAGACCAGATAGCCGGATCTCTCGGAGAGCTCGTGGCGAAGCGGATGTCTCGACCTGCGGAGGGCTCGACGACCGTGTTCGACTCCACGGGCCTCGCCATTCAGGACGTGGCGCTCGCCCGGGCGATCTACGACCTCGCTAGCTCCCGATCGGTCGGGCAAAAGATCGACCTCGTGGGCCTCGGCCACTAGTCTTTCGACCCGTGCGACGCCTGTCGATCATCCTCGCGGCCTGCTGGGGCCCTTGGCTCGTGGCTGCCCTGGTCAGCGCCGACGCCCCTTCGTTTCTCGGCGAGGAAGACCAACCTCGAATCGAATCGCTGCGCACCCAAACGATCGCGGAGGTTCGCAAGGGTCGCGGCGGGCGGAGCCTCGCCTTCTCGATCACGCTCGAAGACGGGACGCGTGGCTACTTCAAGCCCAAGCAGACGTTCTCGGCAGCCCATTGGTACTCGGAGGTCGCGGCCTATTACCTCGATCGGGAGCTGGGGCTCGGACGCACGCCCCCGACCACCGGCCGACGCTTCGCATGGGAAGAGCTCCGCAAAGCCGCTGGAGACGATCGGCGGGTATCCGAGCTCGGCATCGAGCCCGACGGCACGATCGAAGGTGCTTTCATCTGGTGGATTCCAGAGCGACTGACCCGACTTCGGATGGGTCGCCACTGGGAGCGCTGGGTTCGCGTCCAACGACACCTGCCGATCACGCCCTACCAGCGGCCCGTCGACTACCGTGCCGATCTCAACGGCCGGCCGGGAGTCCGGGAAGCGACCGATCCGAGCCGCCCCGAAGCGGGAGCACCCGACACGCCGGAGCGTCCGGCCGAGCTTTCGGACCTGATCGTGTTCGACTACCTGACACAAAACGTCGATCGGTGGGGCGGAGACTTCACCAACGTGAGGACGCGGGAATCGGGGGGACCTTTGATCTACCTCGACAACGGCGCGGGATTTTGGCCCGGGCAGCAACGCTTGGGGCTCATGGAGGCACGTTTGAAAGCGTTGCAGCGCTTTCGGCGATCGACGGTCGAGGCGGTCCGCGAGCTGGACATCGACCGATTCGCCCGCCGTCTGCAGACCGACCCTCTGGCACCCGTCTTGAGCCGCAAGCAAATCGAGGGCCTCCGTCGGAGGCGCGCCGCTTTTCTCGAGCACGTGGCCGCGATGATCGCGCGGTTCGGTGAATCGGAGGCGCTCCCGTGGTAGATTCGGCCGCGTGAACCAGAAACTTCGCCTCCCCGGCGAGTGGGAGCGGCACGATGCGTGTTGGATCGCGTTTCCGTACTTGCGAGGCGAGTGGCTCGGCACCCTCCCTCACGCCCAGCGGGTGGTGGCCGAGCTGTGCCGCGCCATCGCGGGCCCAGGACGCGAGCAGGTTCGTCTCCTCGTCCGCGACGAAGCGCTCGAGGACAAAGCACGCGGATTGATCGGGGATGCGAAGGGCGTCGACTACGTTCACGCGGAGTACGGAGACTGTTGGATGCGCGACATCGCCCCGCTCCTCGGGCACGACGACGCGGGGCGTCTCGGGGCGCTTTGCTTCGAATTCAACGGATGGGGCGGCAAATACGTGATGCCATTCGATGACCGCGTGAGCCCCTGGCTGACCGATCGATTGGACGCCGAGCTCTTCCAGTGCCCCGTGACCTTGGAAGGCGGTGCATTGGAGTCGAACGGCGCGGGGATTTGGCTCACCACCGAGTCCTGCGTCCTGAATCCCAATCGAAATCCCGAGCTGAGCCGGCAGACTTTCGAGCGCGAGCTGCAAGCACGGGTCGAGCTGGAGCAATTGATCTGGCTCGATCGAGGGCTCGAGCACGATCACACCGACGGCCACGTCGACATGATCGCGCGCTTCGTCGCCCCGGACGCCGTGATCTGCATGCGTCCCGATGCCAACGCGCCGAACGCGCGGGTGCTCGCTTCGATCCGCGCGGATCTCCAATCGGCCGGGCTCACCGTCCTCGAGCTACCGGCGCCTCGGGCCATCTCCGCGCCGGATGGCTCTCCGCTTCCCGCGAGCTACTGCAACTTCTACGTGGCCAACGAAGCCGTGATCGTACCCACCTACGACATTCCGGAGGATCGTGAGGCCTTGGGCGAGCTCACCGCGGCCTTTCCCAAACGGGAGGTGATCGGCATCGACGCCAAAGACCTGCTATGGGGAGGAGGAGCCTTTCACTGCGTCACGCAGCCGCAGCCCTCCGCACCATGACCTCCGCCACCCTTTCGATTTCCGTCGTTCAGTGTCCGTTGTTCGACGTGCGCGAAGCCAACGTCGAGCGCGTCGAAAAGCTCGTGCGTCGGGCAGCCGCCGAAGGCGCCCAAGTCGTGCTCCCACCCGAGCTCTTCGAAGGCCCGTACTTTCCTCAGAGCGAGGACGAGCGGGCGTTCGACCTGGCGGCGCCCCTCGGCGACCATCCGACCGTCGCGCGCATGCAGGCGCTCGCAGCCGAGCTGGAAGTCGTGCTGCCCGTGTCGGTTTTCGAGCGCGCCGGGCAGTCTTACTACAACAGCCTGGTGATGATCGACGCGACCGGGGAGCAGCTCGGTGTCTACCGAAAGAGCCACATCCCCGATGGGCCCGGCTACGAGGAGAAGTTCTACTTTCGGCCCGGGGACACCGGATTTCGAGTGTGGAGCACGCGCCACGGTCGCATCGGCGTGGGCATTTGTTGGGACCAATGGTTTCCGGAGGCGGCCCGCTGCATGGCGCTGCAAGGCGCAGAGGTGCTCCTCTATCCGACGGCCATCGGAAGCGAGCCCTCCGCGCCCGCCGACGACACCAAGGAGCCTTGGCAGCGCGTGATGGTCGGCCATGCGGTGGCCAACGCGATGCCGGTCGCAGCCGCGAACCGGATCGGCCGCGAAACCGACATGGTCTTCTACGGAAGCTCGTTCATCTCCGACCACCGGGGCGATCTCGTGGCGGAGCTGAGCAGGACGGACGAAGGGGTCGCCACGTCTACGTTCGACCTGGACGCGCTCCGCCGGTATCGGGCGAACTGGGGGTTCTTTCGGGATCGACGCCCCGAGCTCTACGGCAGGCTGGTTGGCGATGAGCCGCTGGAGTAGCGCGCTCTACGCGATCATCGATGTGGAAGCGACCGACGAGCCGCTGGCGCTGGCGGCCAAGGCGCTGTCGAGCGGCTGCGCCAAGTTGCAGCTGCGCGCAAAGCGGCTCGACGATCGTTCGTTCGTGGAGCTCGCATCGCGGATCCGATCCGCATGCGCCCAAGCGGGGACGCCATTCGTGGTCAACGACCGCGCCGACATCGCGCGCATCGTGAGCGCCGACGGGCTCCATCTCGGCCAGGACGATCTTCGCGTGGAAGATGCGCGTGTGGTGGTGGGCAGCATGCCGATCGGCGTGTCGACGCACAGCCTCGAGCAGGCCACCCAGGCCGAGCGCGACGGCGCCGACTTGATCGCCTACGGGCCCGTCTTCGAGACCCGGAGCAAGGAGAATCCCGACCCGGTAGTCGGGCTCTCCGGTCTACGCCGAGTCTGCGAGCATGTTCGTCGGCCGGTGGTCGCGATCGGCGGAATCGACCTCCAGAACGCGGAAGCAACGCTCCAGGCGGGCGCGCGCTTCGTCGCGGTGATCTCGGCGCTGCCCCGATTCGTAGAAGAAGCCTAAGAGGCCTGCGTTTCTTCGAAGTACTGGATGGCGGTCTCGACCGCTGCGCCGAGCGCCTGGTTGATCAAGTTGGCCGTCGCATCTTCGCCGTTTCGAAGCGCCTCGTAGTAACGCTGTCGCTCCGTCGCGTGAATGATCACCGGCGGGTAGCCGCCCCGCATCAGCAGAAGATTCATGACGAGCCGGGCCACCTTTCCGCTGTGACGCGGAAACGGGTAGATGTGGAGCAGTTGGAAGTGGGCCTTGCTCGCCATCCGGACAGGGTGCATCGTTTTCTTGGTTTCCGGATCCGAAAGCCACTGCACCAGCTGACGCATTCGATAGCTGATCTTGTCGGGTTGGGAGATCTCGTGGAAGTACAGCCGGTGAAGCGGCATGTCCTTCCGGTAGGTCGGCGGTCCCTTGCCTTCGAGCTCCTCGGGCGCCAGTTGCGCAAAGAGCTTCTTGATGACGTCGAGCGTCACGTTGGCCCGCTTGCGGGTCGCCATTTCGCGGATCATCGCGATGGCGCCCATGTGGTTTCGGATCTCGTCGTAGACCGGGATCAAGGAAGGATCGGGGACGGCTTCTTCCCGCATCGCCGACGTGAGCTCGTCCATCGAGTAGACGACGCCTTCGAGCGCGCTGTCATGGTAGATCCAGGCGATGTCGAACCGCTCTTGATACTCCTGACGCACTTCGGGGCTCGCCGAATCCATCAGCTCCTGCAAGTAGGCGACTCGCTCCTCGATGCTCTGACCTTGAAGGGTTTGTACCAACGACAGCCTCCATGCCGGACGGACCTCCGTCGCCGGCGCCGCGGGGCGGGCGAACCTAACAGCGCCCGCCAGGAGCGTCAACCATGACCGATTTCGGCTAATTCAGGGACTCCGAAATCACCTTTCGCAACCGGTTCTCGCTCGGGACGCCCGTCGAAGCCCACCGGATCACGCCGTCGGGGTCCACGACGAAGACGGTGGGCAGCATCTTGATCGAGTACCGCCGCTGGACCGCCCCTCCACGATCCTGAAGTGTTGGAAATTCCGTGCCAAATGCCGCGTGGGCGGCCTGCAAGCGCTGCCGATCGATCGGCTCGACGTTGACGGCGTAGAAGGCGACGCCCCGATCGGCGAACTCCCGATGCAAGTCGTTGAGGATCGGGGTGGTACGGCGGCACGCCTGGCACCAACTCGCCCAAAAGTCCAAGACGACGACCCGGCCGCGCAGGTCCGACAGGACGACGTCCCGGGGCCCATCGGCGGGACCTCCGGCCGCCACCGGCAGGGCGAGGTCGGGCGCCGGCGCGTCGATGAGCGGCGACGCATTGCCCCGCGTCATCCAAGCGTACAGCGCGAGGAAGGCCACGGCGGTGACGAACCAGCGGATCCAACGGCGAGAGGAATCGGCTCGCTCGGTGCTCATCGCGGCTCCAACAAGGGTAGCTCGATGCGGAATCGCGCCCCACCTTCGGGCGCGCGATCGAGGCTCACCTCGCCTCCGTGCTCGAGCACCACCTTTTTGACGATGGCCAACCCCAACCCGGTCCCCTCCGGCTTGGTCGTGTAGTAGGGGTCGAACACGCGATCCCATTGCGAAGGCTCGATTCCGGGGCCGTTGTCGCGCACTTCGATCCGCGCGGTCCGGTCGCGAACGTAGGCTTGGATCCGCACTTCCCCACCGCCCGACGGCTTCGCATCGTAAGCCGCCTGGATCGCGTTGCGCACGATGTTGTCGAGAGCTCGCTTCATCATCATGAGATCCATACGCACGGGGATGGGACGCGTTGCACAGCTCACGCGCGCTCGCACCGGCGCTGGCGTGCCTCGGCCGACGTCCTCGAGAATCGCAGGAATGGAGTCTTCGATCACCTGCATGAGCTCGCATACGTCCGACGGCGAGAGATCGGCGCTCGGCAGCTTGGCGAACGCGCTGAATTCCCCGACCAAACGCCGCAGAGTCGCGACCTCCTCCTCGACGATCGCGCGGGCATGCTCGAGCTTGGCGCGATATCCCTCGTCGTCTCCATCGTAGGTCTCGGCAATTTCTTGCGCCGCGAGCTGAATCGGCGTGAGCGGGTTCTTGATCTCGTGCGCCAGCCGCCTCGCAAAATCCTGCCAGGCACTGATTCGTTGAAGGTACGCGATGCGCGATCTCGATTCGCGCAAGTCCCGGACCATCGCGTTGAAGGCCTGGGTCAGCTCCGTCACCTCGTCAGTCGCGCCGGTCGGAAGCGTCACGGTGAAGTCGCCCGCACCGACCTTGCGGGAGGCCTCGGCCAAGTCGGTGACGCGTCGGGTCACCCGACGGGAAAGGATGGCACCGATCAAGAACGCGACGAGGATGACGAAGAACACGAGGACGGCAAAAACCCATACGTAGACGTCGGAGACCGAGGCGCTCTGCTTCTGGAGCCGCGAATACACCTCGGCAGCCTCGCCTGCTTCCTGAAGCCGATCGAAATAGGCTTCCGGCACCGCCACCTCGACCTCGATGCGTAACAGCCCTTCGTCGAAGCGCGCTTCTCGCTCTCGGATCGTGGTGCGCATCGGCTCGCCGAGCGCGACCTTGAACGCCCGTGCGACTTCGCGTCCTTCGGCGTCCGCGACGCGAATGGCTTGAATCAAGTCGTATCGTCGCACCAGGCTCTCGAGCAGCGGCTCGAGCGGCTCGCCGCCACGCTCCTTGACGAGCTCGGCTTCCACGGCCCAACGCACGGCATCCGCGGCCTGCTCGGTGCTCGTCCGAAGGGCCATCAGCTGCGCGCGCCGCGCCTCGACGCCCTGTGCCAGCTCGGCGCCGAACCTTTCGTTCACCCCGACGCGATATGCCTCTCGCAGCGCCCTCTGGGCGAGAAAAATGCTGCCCCCGAGCGCCAAGAACACCGAGAGCCCGATCGCGAACAAGATCTTTCGCTCGAACCGGCTCATGGCGGAACCCTCACGAGCTCGCTGCGGAATTCCAGCGTTCGTTCCGCCTGGCAGATCCGTCGCCTGACGATGCTGACCGTGATCGGCCCCACTGGGTCGTCCCCGGCGGTCGGCCGAATGAGCTCCTGGCACTGCTTCTTCGAGATCGGATTGAACTCCGCCTTGACGTAGAAATAGATCTCGCGCCCTTCGCGGTCGGCGTAGCTCGGAGGCTCGCCGACGAAGAGACCTTTCACACCGAGACAGTACTCGACGACTTGATCGAGCGTCTTGAATCGCCGTGTCACGGACCCGATCCGTGCGACGTATCCGTCTTCCCAAAGATCCCGGGTCACGTCACAGGTGAACTGACGTACGGCGAGTCGCCGATTCGAGCCGTCGAGATGCGCGCTCACCGTGACCCGCAGGCGCTTGCGCAGCCCGCTCGAAAGCTCCTCTCGAACGGTCTCGTCGGCGAGGCTGGTCGCCGAGAAGGAAACCTTGGGGGAGCCCCGATCCCACTGCACGCGAACCGGACGCTCGGGCAAGCCCGATTGGGCAAGAGCCACGGTCCCGAGGAGCCAAATCAGCGCTGAAATCCAGTACTTCACAACCGTATGAATCCCAACACCGTCGAGAAGCCGACCTGGAAGACGCCGACGCGCGTATCGAACCGAAAGCCGACGTCGAAGGTGAGATCGAGCGGGAACCGGGAAAACCCGCTGTACCCGCCCACCTCGCTCACCGGGTCACGCAAATCGGTCAGCGACAGGAGACCGACGAGCATGTACAGGTTGATCTCGCGCAGCCCCTTCTCCCGCACGCGCTCGTAGACCGGCACGTCGTAGCCCACGTCGATTCGCCAAGCGAGCTCACCGAGGTAGTTGTTCTCGATCGAGGTGCCGAGCAGATCGGGAGGCGGTCGCGCGTCGAGTTGCATCTCGAGAAAACGAGACGGAATCAAATCGGTCAGATCGGAGATGTGAAACAGATAGAAGAAGGGGGTGTTGCCGAACGTGGCCCCTCCGTAGAGACCAATGCGCACCGTGTGCCGCCAAGGAAGCAGCCACCACCGTCGCAGCTCGGCCTCGAGCCGGATGAAGTCGTAGTCGCTTCCGAGAAATCGAGTGCCTACCAACACGTCGCCGACGAAGAGGACTCCTTCCTTCGTGATCCCCGGGTCGTCGCGCTTGTCGAAGATGAGACGGAACCGAATCGAAGAAACGAAGCTCCGACCGTCCTGAATGGCGAAGTCGATCGGCGCGATCTCGTTGCCGATGGTCTCGCTCGCGGCTTCGGGACGGTCCAATACGCTCACGATGTCCCCGACCCAGTCGAGGCTGTAGCGGAGCTTGGTCGTGAAATCCTTGCCGGTTCCGACCATGAAGCCGCCTCGGCGATAGCGGACGACGGCGTTTTGAACGACCGACGTCCCGGGACACGTCGGCTCTCCGCAAGGGACGCTCACCAGCGGGTTGTTTCCGTAGAATTCCCGGCCGTTGAGAAAATACGTGCCAAAGCGGATCGCGTATTCGTCCTTGATGAGCTGGGGATATTGCAGGTCGACGCGGCCGCCCTGCTGGAACTCGCTGATCAGCGCCGTACCGGAGAGGCGAATCCCCCGTCCGGCGAGATTGGTTTCGGTCACCTTGAAGCCGAGCCACGGGAAGAGCTTGCGTCCACGGTCGGTCGTCTTCGCGACCCCCTCCGACAGACCGGCGACCAGTTGCTCGATGATGAAGGTGTTCCGTTCCTTCACCTCGACGACCATCACCACGTAGCCGCGCTCGGCACCGCGCTCGAGACGAATGTCGACCTCGTCGAACCAGCCGGTGCCCATCAGCCTCCACTCGGTCGCCAAGATCTCCGGGGACTCCGGATCGAGAAAGTCCCCCTGCTTAAGGGGAATGAGCTTACGAACCGCCTGCGACTTGGTTCGCTTGTTTCCGGCGACCACGATGCCCTCGAGCACGTACCGGACTTGGGAGCTAGGCACGTCGGACTGGTCTGTCTCGCCGGCGGCGCCATACCGATCGCGCAGCTCCCCGGTGTCGTCGTCTTCGCGATCGGGAGCCGCGACGACCTCTCCAGGACGGTACGGCTCGGCTCCGGGATCCACTCCCTGCGCTCCCACGGTCGCGGGTAACGCAAGACCCAGCAGCGCGGTCAGGCTCAGAAGCCAGCGTCTCGATCGCAAGCGCGGGCCCACGCCGCCCAGACTACTCCAGTGGCGGGAGCGACGCGAGGAACCAAAGGCAGCCGGCTACCACCACGAAGATGGCAGCGACCCAGGCCAGGGTCCGCCAAAAACCGATCGGTCTTCCGTCGTCTTTCGTCTTCACGCCCTCCGTTGTAGCAGATTCGGTCGGAAAGGAGGGAGAATACTCGAGCGGCAGCCAGCGATCGCGAGGCTCGTCCAGCTCTTCTATGCCGGGTCTTCGGATGACGCGGATCGTCGCGTCCTCATCCCGCTCGTCCATGCGTGGACGGGTCCCCGAGACCGGGGTGTCGTCCCGTCGGCCCATTTCGGCGAGCCCCTCTTCGAATGCCTCGACCAGCGGGAGCTGCGTGGGATTCTTCGGTGGAGCCTCGGAGGTCTTGTCGCGCAGCGCTGGAGGCAGCGTCTCGCGCGGCGGGGGGACGGCATCGACGCGAAAGGTGCCCTCGGTCCACTCGAGGGCGTTCACGAAGTCCTCCGGCCCGCCTCCGTCGATGCTCACGTCGACGAGCTCTCCCTTCTCGTAGTACCCGATCGCGAGCCTGCCGCGATGCTCGAGAAGCAAGCGCCCCGTGAGCCCGGCGTTCTCGCAATAGTGCATCAGCTCGTTCGGCGGGTGAACGGCCAATGAGCCCCGTCGCGTCGTGTCGGTTCCCCTGGAGACGGGCAGATGGGGAAGCTTCGGGTAGACCGCGAACTGCCCCTCACGGAGTGACAGCAAGATCTCGAGCGCGCGTTCCTCGTCGGCCGTGGCTGCGCGATCGGCGATCTGGCCGTGTACGAGACGAATCGTCCCGGAGCCCGCCGTGCTCTGAAACGAGAGCACACCGGTCGTCCCGATCTCCTCGAGACCACCCAGCAGATCGCCGATCCCTTCCTCGGGTATGACGCCTTCGAAGACGGCCTGAGCCATGACTCAGGGAAGTGCTTCTGGACGCCACCGTTGTCAAGCGTCCCGACGATCGGCTTTCGCGGATCGACGTTCCAAGATTTCCAGATCCTCACGGAAAGATTCCGCGTTCCTCGTAGGACGTGGCGAGGCTCTCGAGCGCCAGAGCGTAGGCGGCAATCCGGGGATTCACCTTCTTTTCGGCCGCGTAGAACATCGTCCGCTGGTAGGCACGACGCATCATGTGCAGCAGCCTTCGCTGAACTTCTTCAGCGTCCCAGTGCTCGCTGTTTCGATTCTGCACCCACTCGTAGTAGCTCACCGTGACGCCCCCGGAATTGGCCAAGAGGTCGGGAATGACGGGGATGCCCCGGTCTTCGAGGACGGCTTCTCCTTCGGGATTGACCGGGCCGTTGGCCCCCTCGGCCACCAGCCGCACGTCGAGCTTGATCGCTTCGGGCGCTCCGACTTGGTTCTCGAGCGCAGCGGGAATGAACAGATCGGCCTTGGTGCCGAAGAACTCTTCGCGGGTGATCGGCTCGCCGCGTGGGTAACCTTCGATCGATCCGTGCCCGCGCACGTAGTCTTGCAGCTTGTGCGCGTTGAACCCTTCGTCGTTGCGAAGGTATCCGGTGTGGTCGCCAACCGCGATCGTGGACACCCCCAGCTTCGCGAGCAGCACTGCCGTATTGGAGCCCACGTTTCCGAATCCTTGAACGATGGCGGTCGAGCCTTCCAGATCGAAGCGTGCCTCTCGCGCCCATTCCTTGATGCAATGGACGACGCCTTGGCCCGTGGCCTGCTCGCGGCCCTCCGATCCTCCGGCGTTGATCGTCTTGCCGGTGACGACCGCACGTTGATCGTTCTTCTCGTAGGTCGGACCGGTGTTGATGTACGTGTCCATCATCCAGACCATGGTCTGCGCATTGGTTCCCATGTCTGGCGCAGGGATGTCGTGCGACGGTCCGATGTTGTTGCCGAGGGCGTGCGTGAAGCGCCGCGTGATCCGACGGAGCTCGTCTTGGGAGTGCTCGCGTGGGTTGAACTTGATGCCGCCCTTGGCACCCCCGAACGGGATGCCGAGAAGCGCGCACTTCCAAGTCATTTGCGTCGCCAACGCTTTGAGCTCGTCGAGGTTGACCTGCTCGTGATAACGAACGCCTCCCTTGTACGGGCCCATGATGTTGTTGTGCTGAATCCGGTATCCCTTGAAGACGCGAAGCCGACCGTCGTCCATGCGAACCGGGAAGTTCACGATCAGCTCGTTCTTCGGATGCGCGAGAATCTCTTTGACGTGGTGCGGAAGCTTCGTGAGCTCGGCCGCGCGGTCGATGTACCCCTGAACGACTTCGAAGAACCCGCGCTCTCTTGGACCGATGGACATCGCAAAAGATGGTACAACGGACAGGGTTTGGGGGCGCAAATCTTGCGCGGAAGCGCCTTCCGGCGAAAGAAAAGCGCGGACCAGGGAAAACGGTTCTCAACAGGCGGGAGAACCTTGTTTTTTTCCGAGGCGCGGCGGTAAAGTGCGACAAAACCGGGCGGCTCATGCATGCACTGCCGCCGCTCTGCTCTGAACAGCAAGGAGGGTGCAATGGGTAAATTGCAAAGCGACTTCCGTCGGGAGCTGGCGGCCCGTGGCGTTTCGCGTCGCGAGTTCATGGGCTTCTGCTCTGCGATGGCGGTCGCATTCGGATTGCCGAAGGGCGCATCAGCGATGATCGCCGAGGCAATCGAAAACAATCCGAAGCCGACCTTGGTCTGGCTCAACTATCAAGACTGCGCGGGCAACACCGAATCGTTCCTGCGCGCGAGCAAGCCGACCGCAGCCGAAGTGATCCTCGATTTGATCTCGATCGATTATCACGAAGTGATCATGGCAGCGGCCGGACATCAAGCCGAAGAGAACCTTCACGCGGTCGTCGAAAACAAGAAGGGTGAGTACATCGCCGTCGTCGAAGGATCGATTCCGACTGGAGCCAATGGGGCGTACTGCACCATCGGCGGACGCGCCGCGATCGACATCGCGCGCGAGGTCTGTGGGAACGCCGCAGCGACCATCGCAGCGGGAACCTGCGCGACCTTCGGAGGAATCCCCGCGGCTTCCCCCAACCCGACGGGTGCGTTGGGCGTCGGCGATGCCGTGCCGGGAATCAAGAAGCTGATCAACCTATCGGCTTGTCCAATGAACGCCCAGAACCTGACGGCGACCTTGGTGTACTATCTGACCTACAACGACTGGCCCGCGGTCGATCAGCTGAATCGGCCGCTCTTCGCGTACGGCAAGTCGATTCACGACGCGTGCGAGCGCCGCTCTCACTACAACTCGGGACAGTACGTGGAACAATGGGGAGACAAGGCCCATCGCGAAGGGCAATGTCTCTACAAGGTGGGCTGCAAGGGCCCCGTCACGTTCCAGAACTGCCCGAACGTCGGATGGAACGACAACACCAGTTGGCCCATCGCCTGCGGGCACGGATGCATCGGGTGCGCCGAGCCGGACTTCTGGGACAAGATGACCCCGTTCTACGGGCACCTTCCAGGGTTCCCCGGCTTCGACAAAGGCACCAACATCGACAAGGTAGGCTTCTGGGCGACCATCGGTGTCACGACCGCGTTTGCCGGCCACACGCTGGTGCATCTCGGAAAGAAGCGCATGCAAGCGGGGAAGGACACGCCAGCCAACCCCAATGAAGGAGGTGAGGCATGACCCACATCGTCGTCGATCCCGTAACCCGCATCGAAGGTCATTTACGCATCGAGGCGGAGGTCGATGGGGGAAAGGTCAACAACGCATGGTCTTCATCGACCATGTTTCGCGGCATCGAGATCATCCTGCAAGGGCGTGACCCACGCGATGCCTGGGCCTTCACGCAACGGATCTGCGGGGTCTGCACCACGGTGCATGCCATCGCATCGGTCCGCGCCGTCGAGGATGCGATCGGGGCAAAGCCGCCGCCCAATGCGCGGCTTCTGCGAAACCTGATCATCGCCTCGCAATGCATCCAAGACCACGTCATCCACTTCTACCATCTCCATGCCTTGGACTGGGTGGACATCGTGTCGGCGCTCGAAGCCGATCCGAAGGCGACCTCCGACTTGGCCATGTCGATTTCCGACTGGGGCAAGTCGAGCGCCACCTACTTCAAAGGCATCCAGGATCGCGTCAAAGGCTTGGTGGAGCGCGGCCAACTCGGTCCGTTCGCCAATGCATACTGGGGCCATTCGGCGTACAAGCTTCCACCCGAAGCGAACCTCATGGCCGTCGCGCACTACCTCGAGGCGCTCGAGTGGCAGCGCGAGTTCATCAAGATGCACGCCATTTTGGGCGGCAAGAACCCTCACCTGCAGAGCTTCCTGGTCGGGGGCATGGCGACTCCGGTCGACCCCAACGAGCAGGCTTCGCTCAACATCCACACCATCGCGCAGTTCCGGAAGCTGATCGCCGGCGCCCAGGAATTCGTGAGCAAGGTGTACATCCCCGACTTGCTGGCCGTTGCCTCGTTCTACAAGGACTGGGCGGGCATCGGCGCAGGCGTCGGCAACTACATGGTGTTCGGGGAGTATCCCCTGGACGACGGCCCCGATCCGGAGAAGTTCTTCCCCTCGGGGATCATTCGCAATCGCGATCTTTCGAAGGTCGAGGACTTCGACCCCTCGAAGATCACCGAGGCGATCAAGCACTCCTGGTACGAGTACGAGGGCGGCGACGAGCAAACGCTCCATCCGTCCCAGGGTGAAACCAAGCCGACGTACACCGGCCCCGAGCCTCCGTACGAGCGGCTCAACACCGATGGAAAGTACTCCTGGTTGAAGTCGCCACGCTACGACGGCGTTCCGATGGAGGTCGGCCCGTTGGCTCGCATGCTGGTCGCCTACGTGCGCGGTCACGAGCAGGTCAAGGAGCTGGTCAATGCCGTCTTGGGCAAGCTCGAGGTCGGCCCCGAGGCGCTTTTCTCGACACTCGGTCGAGTCGCGGCGCGCGGCATCGAGACGCAGATCCTCGCGAACAAGATCGGCGACTTCACCGACGAGCTCGCGGCCAACATGGGCAAAGGCGAGCTTCGAATCCACGACAACAGCAAGTGGGAGCCCGCCACGTGGCCGAAGGACTCGATGGGAGTTGGCTTCCATGAGGCGCCTCGGGGCTCGCTCAGCCACTGGGTACACGTCAAAGACGCGAAGATCGCACGATATCAGTGCGTCGTTCCGAGCACTTGGAACGCAGGGCCTCGGGACGAGGGCGGCACCCCCGGCCCGTACGAGGCAGCGCTCCTCGGAACGCCAATCGCAAATCCGGAACAACCGCTCGAAATCCTTCGAACGGTGCATTCGTTCGATCCGTGCATGGCTTGCGGCGTGCACGTGGTCGATACCGGAGGGCGCGAGGTGACTCGCGTGAAGGTACGATGAGCCCTCCGAGCAGCTCGGTCGCCGAGGGCGCGCGCCCGCCCCACAAGGTGGAGCTCGAGAGAGTCTACGTGTGGGATCTGGTGGTTCGGTTGAGCCATTGGTTCATCATGCTGGCGCTGCTCCTTCTGGCCGTCACCGGGATCTACATCGGCGATCCGTTCTACATTCCCGGCGGACCCAAAGATCAGCAACTGGTCATGACGAACATGCGGATCGTCCATTTCTATGCGGCGATCGTGTTCACCCTGACCGTGCTCGTCCGGGTCGGGTGGATGTTCGTCGGCTCGCACTACGCGCGTTGGGACCAGTTCTTCCCGATCGGGGCCCGGCGGCGACGGGACGTGGTTCGCATGTTCAAGTTCTATTCGTTCTTGGGCAAGCATCCGCCGATGAACGTCGGACACAATCCCCTGGCAGGCCTCACCTACATCGCCGTGTTTGGTCTCTACTTCGTGGAGATTTTCACGGGGCTCGCTCTTTACTCGGTGAGTGCCGGGCTCGAGTACGGAGGCTACATGCGGGAGATCGGCGGGTGGTTCTTGCCACTCTTCGGCGGCCCGCAAACCGCGCGTTGGATCCACCACATCGCGATGTGGTTCCTATTGGGATTCTTCGCGCACCACATCTGGAGCGCCATGCTCGTTTCGCGAGTCGAAGGCATGGGGCTGATCGACTCGATGTTCAGCGGGTACAAGTGGCTGCCCAAAGGATGGCGCAAGCGCAATGATGATTGATCGCATACCGGTGCTCGTCCTGGGCCTCGGCAACGTGGTGTGCATGGACGATGGCGCCGGTATCGCTGCGATCCACAAGCTGCTCCGTGAGTATGAATTGCCCGAGGGGGTCACGGCCGTCGACGGCGGCACCCTCGGGCTTTCGCTCTTGCCCCTCGTCGACAGCGCTTCCCAGGTCATCCTCGTCGACGCGATCAGCGCGGACGCCCCGCCGGGCACTCAGATCCGCATCGAGGGCGAAGAGGTGGCGCCAGCGGTGTACGAGCGGCTTTCACCCCACCAAATCGGCGTGGCCGACCTGCTCGCAGGCGCCAGCCTGCTGGATCGCTATCCGGATCGGGTCGTGATTTTGGGCGTCGTCCCCGAATCGATCGAGCTCGGCATGGAGCGAACGCCAGCCGTGGAAGCGAGCATCCCCGAGCTCGTGGAGCGCGTGGTCGAAGAGCTCACGGCGCTCGGCTACCCACCGGTCCGATCGGAGACGCATCGCGATGAGGCGAACGACAGCAACGCTCATCTTGCTCGCACTCTCGGCGTGTAGGAGCGAAGGAACGACGGGAACCGAGCACGAAGGGTTGGAGGTGCCCCGGGCGCAGCTCTCCTCGGCGGAGGCCCGAGAGCAAGGACGCCAGATCTTTCTCGAACGCTGCGCCTTGTGCCACGGCAAAGACGCCGACGGGCACGGTCGCCGCCGCAAGGGCTTGTCGAGCCCGCCTCCGAGCTTCCGGCAAGATCAGTGGCGCGAGAGCGTGACACCCGAGCACGTGTTCGCGATCGTGAGTGAAGGAAAGCAAGGCACGTCGATGCCGGGGTTCCCATCGCTGACGAAAGAGCAAAAATGGGATGTCGTCGCGTACGTTTTGAGCGTGGCTGAGCACGGACCTTGATGGTCGGTCGGCGCATTCAGGTGCGGGGCACGGTGCAGGGCGTCGGATACCGGCCCTGGGTGTACCGGCTCGCGCAGAGTCGGGGCATCGCCGGAAGGGTGCGCAACGAGCCGGGCGGGGTGATCATCGAGGCGTTCGGGGCCGAGCCCGAAGTCCGCTCGTTCATCGAACGATTACGGGAAGATGGGCCGAGATCCGCCCGAGTGGTGGATCTACGGGCGAGCGACATTCCGTATGAGCCGGTGAGCGACTTCGTCATCGAGCCTAGCGAGTCGGTCGGATTCAAGGCCCTGTCGATTCCTCCGGATCTCGCGACCTGCGAGGCATGCGAAGCAGAGGTCCTCGATCCGGAGGATCGGCGCTACCGCTACGCGTTCACCAACTGCACGGGCTGTGGACCGCGTTTCACGATCGCCACCGGCATTCCTTACGATCGAAACGCGACGACGATGGCGGCCTTCGAGATGTGTGCGAAGTGCCGGCGCGAGTACGATGACGTGGAGGACCGTCGCTTCCATGCGCAGCCCAATGCGTGCCCGACGTGCGGGCCGTCCCTGCAGCTCGAGATGCTCGGGCCCGGTCCGTGTCCCGACGCGGATCCGATCGAGGCAAGCGCGGCGCTGCTCGAGCGAGGTGCCATTGTCGGCATCAAGGGTCTCGGAGGCTTCCATCTCGCGTGCGATGCAACCGACGCGCGGGCCGTTCGGCTGCTTCGCGAGCGCAAGCATCGCGACGAAAAGCCGTTTGCCGTGATGATCCCGAGCGTCGAAGCGGCTCGAGCCTTGGCGGAGATCGGTGAGGAGGAGCAGAAGCTCCTCACCTCGGCGGAGAGGCCCATCGTGCTCCTTCGGGGCCATGCGGACGGCCCGCTCGCACCCGAGGTGAGCCCAGACACTCCTCTTTTGGGCTTGTTTTTGCCGTATACGCCGTTGCATCACCTCTTGCTTCGTGCGGTCGGACGCCCTGTCGTGATGACGTCGGCCAACGTGGCCGACGAGCCGATCTGCAAGGACAATGCGGAAGCCCGGCGTCGGCTGAGCGGCATTGCCGATGCGCTGTTACTGCACGACCGCGACATCGCGATGCGTTGCGACGACTCGGTGGCGCGGGTGATCGCAGGCGCACCCACCCTCGTCCGGCGGTCTCGTGGTTTCGTGCCCCGGCCCTTCATGCTTCCGACGCCCCTGTCGCGGCCGGTCCTGGCATGCGGCGCACACCTCAAGAACACGTTTTGTCTCGCGGCCGGCGACACGGCGTACTTCGGCCCTCACATCGGCGATTTGGAAACCGTCGCTTCGCTTGCGTTCTTCGAAGAAGCGATCGAGCGAATGCAGACGATCTTGTCGATTCGACCGGAAGTCGTCGCGCATGATCTTCATCCCGGATACCTCTCCACGCGGTACGCCCTTGCGCGGCGGGACGTGCGGCACGTCGGCGTCCAACATCATCACGCGCACGTGGTGGCTTTGGCCGCAGAGCACGCTCGGCGGGAGGCGGTGTTGGGGGTCGCCTTCGATGGCACGGGGATGGGTGACGACGGGACCTCTTGGGGCGGGGAATTCTTGCTCTGCTCGCCGGATCGGTACGAGCGCCTGGCGACGTTCCGCCCGGTTCGGCTTCCCGGAGGAAACGTCGCCATGCGAGAGGTGTGGCGCATCGCGTACGCGGTGTTGCACGATGCATTCGACGGAGAGCCGCCCGTCGATCGCATTGCGTTGTTCCGCCGCGTCGAGCCGGAGTCACGTCGTCTGGTTGCGAAGATGATCGAACGGGACTTCAACGCGCCCCGAGCGCACGGCGTCGGGAGATACTTCGATGCGTTCGGCGCGCTCGGGCTGACGCGCCCCATCTCGTCGTACGAGGGGCAGGTGGCGATCGCATGGGACTTTGCCGCCGAGGGGCATCGCGCAGAGGCGTATCCGTTCGGGATCGACCGAGACGAGAGCCCGATGCAAGTGGACTTGCGTCCTGCGGTCCGTGCCGCGGTCGCCGACATCGAGTCCGGAAAGGCCCCAGGCGCGATTTCCGCGCGCTTCCACCGAACGATCGCCGATGCCACGAGGACGGTGATTGAATCGCTGCAAACCGAGATCGAGCGCGTGCCCGTCGCGCTGACGGGCGGCGTTTTTCACAACGCCCGGTTGGTCACGATAATTGAGCAAGAATTATCTAAAAATTACGAGGTGTTACGGCACCGCCAAGTTCCGCCCGGCGACGGTGGAATCGCCATCGGTCAAGCCTTGATCGCGGACGCATTTCTGGGAGACAAAGACTGATGTTCAAAGGAGCTTTCCCATGTGCTTAGGTGTGCCAGGCAAGGTCGTCGAGGTCGATCAGGAGATGCAGATCGCCACGGTCGACTTCTGGGGCGTGAAGAAGCAGGTGCGCTTGGAGGTGTGCGATGCGCCGGTGAGCCCCGGTGACTACATCCTGAATCACGTGGGGTTCGCGATTCGGCGCATTCCGCCGGAGGAAGCCGTCGAGACGCTGGCGCTCTACGACGAGCTCTTGCGGCGTGCGGATGAACAAGACCTGATGACGGCGGACGTCCAGGGCGAGATCGACGCCGCACCGGACGCGGCGCGTTCACCTAAGGAGCGGGATCGATGAAACCCGAGGAAGCTTTCGAGCAACTGAAGTTTCGCGATCCGCAACGAGCACGCGGTCTCCGCGACACGCTGCACCGCTTGGTTCGCCGCGTCGACCACGCGCCGGTCTCGGTGATGCACGTGTGCGGAAGCCACGAGCAGGCGATCGCGAAGTTCGGCCTGCGTGCTGCTTTTCCCGATGAATTGCAGGTGATCATGGGGCCGGGCTGCCCCGTGTGCGTGACCGACGTGCCGGAGGTCGATGAGGCCGTGGCGCTCGCCAAGCAGGGCGTTCGAGTCGCTTCCTACGGGGACATGCTTCGCGTCCCCGGGACCTCCCAATCACTGGCCGATGCCAAGGCGGAAGGCGCCCGGATCGACGTGGTGTATAGCGTGACCCAGGCGGTCGAGCTGGCTCGTGAGCACGATGAAGAGATCGTTTTCTTCGCTTCGGGATTCGAGACGACCGCCGTGGCCACTGCCGCCGTGTTGCTCGACGACCCACCGGCCAACTTCTCGGTCTTGTCGGCGCACAAGTACATCCCACCCGTCATGGAGATCGTCGCAGAGATGCCGGAAACCAAGATCGAAGGTTTCCTCGCCGCAGGTCACGCGGCGACGATCACCGGCTCCGCGGTCTTCGAGAAGTTCGTCGCGCGGCACCAAATCCCCGTCGTCATCGCGGGGTTCGAGCCGCTCGACGTGTTGGCAGGCTTGGTGAAGCTCTTGGAGGTCATCGAGAGCGGCACCCCGCGCGTCGAAAACGCCTTTCCGCGGTGCGTGACGCCGGAGGGGAACGTCAAAGCGCAAGAGCTCTTGTGGAAGGTGTTCCGACCGACGGGCGGACGCTGGCGCGGCATCGCGCACGTGCCCAACGGCAACCTTCGGCTTCGCGACGAGTTCGCGCGCTACGACACCCGTCAGCGCTTCACGATCGACCTTTCGTCTCTTTGGAGCTACGCGCCGCCGAAGTTGGTGCAGCAGTGTCAGTGCGGCGACATCATGGCGGGAATCGCATCGCCCAGCGACTGCCAGCTCTTCGGCAAAGAGTGTACACCCGACTCGCCCGTGGGCGCGTGCATGGTCAGCGCCGAAGGCACTTGCAGAATCTGGCATCAATACGGCGGGCGGCCCGATTTGCGCACGATGAAACGAGGCGCCGCATGACGCGGAACGTCCGATTCGTCGAGGATCGCATCACGCTCAAGTACGGCACGGGGGGAGGCGCCATGCGCGCCTTGATCGAGCAGATCTTTGCCGAGGGCATGGGAGAGCTCGGGCCGGAGTCGATCGGGCTCGGGGCGATGGACGATGGCGCCGCGATTCGTCTCGGAGACGCGTGGCTCGTCATCACGACCGATTCACACGTCGTGCAGCCGATCGAGTTTCCGGGAGGTGACATCGGGCGTTTGGCGGTCTGCGGAACCATCAATGATCTCGCCATGATGGGAGCGACGAAGCCGCTCGCGCTCACCTGCGCGGCAATCATCGAGGACGGCTTTGCGCGCGAAGACCTCAAGCGCATCTGGAGCTCGATCCGGGCGACGTGCGTGGAGGCGGGGACGACGGTCGTGACCGGCGATACGAAGGTAATGGGCCACGGTGAGATCGACGGTTTGGTCCTCAACACCACCGGGGTCGCGCTGACGGATCGCGTCGTCTCCGATGCGGGGTTGCGACCTGGCGACCGGATCTTGGTCAGCGGCACCATGGGTGACCATGGCCTCGCGATCATGGCGACGCGAAACGAGCTGGCGCTCGAGACGCGCCTCGAGTCCGACGTTGCTCCAGTGCACACCCTGGTCGAGCGTGCGATCGACGTCGGCGGCGATCGAATCGTTGCGCTCAAGGATCCGACGCGCGGCGGGCTTTCGAGCGCTCTTCACGAAATGGCTGAAAAGAGCGGTGTCGGAATCATCCTCGACGAGCCTGCCATCCCGCTTCGCGACGAGGTGCGGGCGGTGGGCGAGCTCCTCGGAATCGATCCCTTGGTCTCCGCAAACGAAGGCAAGGCCGTCTTTGGCGTGCGCCCAGAGGCGGCCGAAGCGGTCCTGGACGCCATTCGGGCCCACCCGCTCGGCAGAAACGCCGCGATCGTAGGAGAGTGCGTCGAAGAGAGACCCGGCTTCGTGGTGCTCGACACAGGCTTCGGGAGCAGGCTGTTGGGGGAGGCCGAAGGGGAGCTCTTGCCGAGGATTTGCTGAGCGATGAGCGAGATGAAGCACATTCGGGTGGAGCGGCGCGCGGGGGTCGGAATCCTCACGATCGCCCGCCGCGAACGACTGAACTCATTGGATGTCGAGACGGCGCAGGACTTTCGACGCGCTGGCCTTCAGCTTGCGCGCGATCGCGAGGTCCGGGCGGTTCTCATCCGCGGCGAGGGCGGCGTCTTTTGCAGCGGGGCAGACTTGAAATACATCCGTGATGGAGGCGATCAAGACGATCTCGGGTATCTGCAACCCGAGACACGCGAGCGCGACCAAGGCTTCGGCGAGATCTTCAAACAGATCCTCGAGTACATTCACAGCACCATCTCGGAGATACGGCGAGCGCCCAAGCCTTTCATCGCGGCCGTCGACGGTCCCGCCGCTGCGGGCGGCTTCGGCATCGCCATGAGCTGCGATCTCGTCGTCGCGTCGGAGCGTGCTTGGTTCGAGTGGGCTTACTTCAAGACCGGCTTGACCGGCGCGGAGAGCTCGACCTTCTTTTTGCCGCGCTTGGTCGGGTTGCGAAAGGCGCTCGAGATCGTCCTCTTGAACCCGCGGCTGAGCGCCTACCAGGCTTTGGAATGGGGCTTGGTGAATCGGGTGTTCCCCAATGATTCCATAGATTTAGAAGCGATGGAGATCGCCTCGCAATTGGCGGAGGCACCCACGTCCGCGGTGGGTGTCGCCAAGAGCTTGATGAATCAGGCGGCTGGAATGGAGCGGCTGGACGTGCATCTCGATACAGAGCTCACCGAGCTCGCTCGAATCGCCGATGGACCGAATTTCGCCGAAGGCCTCGCCGCATTTTTCGACAAGCGCAAACCGGAGTTCGAAAGCGAGTGAGTGAATGCACGAGTATTCCATCGTCGCCTCCCTGATCGATCGCGTGCAGCAAGAAGCGGCCGCGCATGCGGGCGCGCGCGTTCATCGGCTGCACGTCAAGATCGGCGAGCTGGCAGGCGTCGAGCTCGATTTGCTCAAGACCGCGTTCGACACCTTCCGAGAGAAAACGATTTGCGATGGCGCCGAGCTTGCCATCGACACCGTGTCGGCAAGTTGGGCTTGTCCCGTGTGCAAGCGAGACGTGGCGCGTGGTGCGATCTTGCGCTGCGAAAGTTGCGGTCGACCGGCCCGCCTGGTGCAAGGCGATGAAATCATCTTGGCACGGATTGAAATGGAGGCACCCAATGTGTGAGACCTGCGGCTGTGGTGATCCGGAGATCGTTCCGATCGAAGTGCAAGAGCGAATCCTTTCCGACAACGATGCTCAAGCAGCACATAATCGAAGTCATTTCGAGGGTTTAGGCGTTCTCGCGATCAACCTGATGGGGTCTCCCGGAGCCGGGAAGACGGCGGTCCTCGAGGCGACTGCGAAAGCGGCTCGCGGCCGGCTCAAGCTCGGCGCGGTCAGCGGCGATCTCGCCACCGATCGCGATGCGGACCGGTTGAACGCATCGGGCATCACGTCGTCGACCATTACCACCGGGTCCGCGTGTCATCTGGATGCGCGGTTGGTGCATCATGCCTTGCATCACTTTCCCTCGAACGACAGCGACATCTTCTTCATCGAGAACGTCGGGAACTTGGTGTGCCCGGCGATCTACGATCTCGGACAAGCCGCCAACGTGGTGGCGTTGTCGGTGACCGAGGGCGAAGACAAACCGCTGAAGTATCCGGTGATGTTTCAGAAGGCCGATCTCGTGTTGCTGACGAAAGTCGATCTGATCCCGCATTTGGACTTCGACGTGTCGGCCGTCCAGGATGCGCTCTCCCGCGTCATGCCCGAGGCGCAGATGCTCCAAGTGTCGGCACGAACCGGCGAGGGCATCGATGAATGGTTGCGCTGGCTGGAAGCGCGGCGACCCGAGCGACGCGCACGCCCCGAAGCACACCACCACCACCACCACCACGAGCACGGCCACGACCATGGGTCAGGGTGACCGAGCGATCGGCGAGCGCCTCAGAAACCGCCAATGAAATGACCGTAGGCCCAGGTCGCTGGCGCGGTGAAGGCCAGGGCG
>CAZBWQ010000041.1:0-32135 GCA_964495565.1 uncultured Sandaracinaceae bacterium
AATGCTCTCCTCCTCGTTGTAGACGGGAATGATGATGCTCACCTTCATGCTGCGCTCCGTATCCTTGCCAACATGCGCCCCCCAATCAACACGTCGCGGCGCCCTCAACCGGGGAGCCCAGCTCCTGCATGGAGGACGCGCACCGCGGCATCCTTCCAGCCGTAGGTCACGGCCGAGCAAACCTTGAATCGGGCTTTGCTGATGAGCCAGTCATCCCCGATACGGCGGTACTCGTCGTCGTAATAGCCCCCCACGACGCTAATCGTCCGGGTTTCGGTATTCATCAGATGGTAGACGAGCCCCCAGCGGCCGCTCGCCTCGTCGGTGGATTCGACTTCGATGAACGGTGGCCCACCGTGGTGCATCTCGATGATGTGCACGTTGCACGCGACGTCTTTGAAGACTCGATACAAGCCGTCACGATGGTGGACGAGGCCGACGGGCCCGTCGTAGTGGATCTCGACCGGTCCTTCCATGAAGCAGCTTCGCACTCCCTCGACGTCTTTTTGGTCACAGCAGTACCAGTATCGGGCCTTGAGGTTCTTGATCGCCTCGATCGCCTCCAATCGGGCGATACGCGCTTCCAGGTCGTTTTGAGGGCTCGGGGTCATCTTTGGGGGCACTCCTCAATCTTCGAGATGGCGTGGTCCTAGCACACGAAAAAGCGGCCCGTCGGGAGCGAGCTCGAAGTGACGCGTGAGCCTCGGAATCGGGGCATAAGCAAAGACCGGACGCCCCGATGCGAGGGCGGAGGGCGCCACCCTCGGATCCACGGCGATCACCACGTCCACGTCGGTCCGTTTCCCTAGGACTTTCTGCACGTACATGCCGAAGACGGCGTCGAGCTTCCACTCCGGTGGCGTCGTGTAGTTCAAGATGACCGCGCGCTCCGGCAGTCCCTGCACGACCGCCTCGATGAACACCTCGGTCTCACGGAAGTCGCTCATGTCGACCGACCGATAGTTCCCAAGCGCCACCGCTCCGACGAAGACCAGGAGCGCTCCACTGGTGAGCTTCTGCATCGTTTGCACTCTGGGCTCCGAGACGACACGTCCGACGGCCTCGAGAAGGGCCTGGGCGCCCGCTGCGACGAAGCAACACGCGACCCAGATCGAGGGTAGAAAGAAAACCGCCAAATCGTGGACCTGATACCGGAAGAAGAATCCGATGTTGCCGGCGGCCATCAGGAGCAAGGCGAGGCACTCGAGCAGCCGCCGCCTCCAAAGCCAGCCGACCCCGACGACGGCCAACACCGTCCCCACCAAGAGCAGCTGCTCTTGGAAGGTGTCGGCGATGGCGAGCGATCGTGAGGGGAAGTCGAGATCCCGGGCGAACCAACCCTTGTAGGTACCCCCGGTCACGACCCATTTGAATCGCTCGAAGGTCGTGGGATTGCCGAAGTTGAGCGGCGGATTCTGGGCGGCGCGAAGAGGAAGATAGAGGAATATGAGACTGCCGATCGCGGCCAGCGACGCGGCCCCCAATGACCTGCGAAGGCGCGCTCGGAGCCCCCGCGGGACGAAGAGCCGTCGGAGGTCTCGCAAAGCATCGATCGGAGTGTCTCGTGCCCACACCAGCAGGACGAATCCGAGCCCGAGGGTCGCGATCGAAAGGTGAATTCCGAGGCCGAGCCCGGCCGAAAACGCCGCGGCCGCCGTCAGCCGGAAGCTCGCCTCCTCGCGGGCGCGCAGCAGCAGGTAGACGATGAGCGCCACGATCGCGAGAGCAGGACAGTAGACCTCGGCAACGACGGCGTTGGTCCAGAAGAGCTCACCGCCTCCGAGCATCGCCGAGCCGACCAGCGACGGCAATCGTCCGAGACCGAGTCGGCGACAAACCAAGAACGTCAGGCCGACGGCCACGGCCGCAAAGGTCGCGCTCATCGCATTGACCGCCAGGGCCGGATCGATGGGGAGCCACGTGAACAGATGTCCGACGAGTGTGTAAAGCGGATATCCAGGTGGATGTGGAATCCCCAACGTGACCGCTGCCGTCACGTATTCGGCGCTGTCGTACCAGAACACGGTGCGACACAACGTGAAGAGATAGAGCGTGAAGTACACGGACCCCATCGCGATCGCAGCGAGGCCGTCCAGCCGTTCTCCATTCTCCACACCCCCCATTGGCCGGCGATTCTACCGCCTAACCCCCGTCTCAGGCAGTAAGTGATCGCGCCGACGTCATCTCGCGGGTGGTGGAAGCGTATCGCGACCCATCGGAACGTCGAGAATCGCTCGCAGGACGTGCTGCTCCACCTGACGCTCCAGCCGGGTCGGCGTAGGAATGCGGAGCAGGATGTTGACGGTGTTCTTGTCGACGACCTGATACGTGACCCGAGGATCGACGATCGGGGGGTTTAGGCCGTGTCGCCGATATCGCGAAGCGATGGGCCGACGCACGTCCTCGAGGAAACCGGCACAAGCTTCCTGGGCCGCGGTCAGGGCTTTGCGCTCGATCTCGGCCAGGTCGGCGTTGCGATCGACCGGGATGGTCATGAGGTGCAGCATGTACTCTCCGGCGAGGCTCTCGTTGAGCACGGGCGACGTCATGAACGAGCTGTTTGGGATGCTGATGGTACGGCCCGTGCGCTGATGGCCCTCCCCGACCTCCAAGACGGTCGTGCTGAGCACACCGGTGTCGATCACGTCGCCTCGAACCCCATCCACGTTGATTCGGTCTCCGACCTCGAATGCATTGGCGCTCAATCGGTAGACCGCGCCCTGCATGCACGCGATCGTTTCCTTCAGAGCCCACACGATGGCCATCGCCAAAACGACGAATGAAACCGCGAGCGCTTGCAGCTCGGCCGCCCAGATGACGAAGAGTCCGAAGATCAGGATCGCGTAGAAGAGACCGCGAATTTGGGAGGCCCAGCGGAGCTGAAGCTTGTCCGTGCTCGGCAACCTCCGGCGAACGAAGCTGAGCGATGCATAGCGAAGCGCGATGACGGCCAAAAACAAGATGATGGTTGCCACCGAGTTCTTCACCAACACGTGGTCCTGCAGCCACTCGGGCAACCTCTGCATTTGCTCCATTACCTGGCCCTCACCGATACGCCGTCACGGACGCTGTCGCTAGGATACGCCACGACCTGATCGCCCTCCTCCAAACCCGACAAGACTTGCGTCTCGAGCCCGTTGCTTTCGCCGATCTGCACGGAGCGAAGCACGGCTTCGTCGTCCTCGACCGCAAAAGTAGCCCAAGCCTCTTCGGATCGGAACACCGCACTGGCCGGCACCTTCAAGACCTCTTCCTCTTCCCACACGGAAATGCGGGCTTCCACCCGGTAGCCGTCTCCGAGGCTCGACCAGAGCTCCCGGTCGTCGTCGAGGTCGACGATGACGTTGACCCGTTGCTCTTCCACGCCCAGAGCCGAGAGCTTGGTGAAGGCCGAGGGCTCGACCACCCGCACGTGGCCGTGCAGAGGGACTTTTCCGCCCCAGCGCTCGATGGTGACCGGAGCGCCAGGCGGAATTCGGACGGCGTCCTGGCTCAAGACGTCGACGACGATCTCGAGGGCCGCGGGATCGCCGAGCTCCAGGATGGGGGCTCCGCTTTGCACCACTCCTTCACTCTCCTGGAACACCTCGAGCACCTGGCCAGCCACCGGAGAGTTGATCTCCAAATGCTCCACTTCCTCGGCCTTTCCACTCAATTGCATGAGCGCCGTGCGCGCCAGTTGGAGCTCGTGCTCGGCCACGCGGGCGCCGAACTCCGCGGAGCTGAGCGACTCCTCGCTGCTTCGATACGTCGAAACCGCGCGGTCGGCCTCGCTTCGCGCGAGTCCTCCCTGCTCGACGACCGCCAGTGCACGGTCCGCTTCTTGCTTTGCAAAGTCGCGCTCGAAACGTGCACGCTTGACCGCGGCTTGGGCCTGGCGCAGCGCAGCGGCGGCGGCGTCGACCCGTGCTTTGGCCTGAGCCCGCGTTCGGGCGTCGAGAAGCGGTGGGGGCAAGGGGACCAAGCGAGCGAGCACTTGCCCCTCCTCGATGGGGTCGCCCGCTTCGAGCTCGACCCTCGCGAGGTTGCCGGTGATGGGCGAGGAGACGACGTAGCGATCCTTGACGCGCGTCCGACCATCTTCATTGACCGTCACCACGAGCGGCCCTCGCTCGACGGCTGCCACCTCGACGACGACGGGGTCTGGCAGCCAGGCAACGACGATGATCCCAACCACGCCGAGCGCGGCCAGAGCAATCAGAACTCTTCGAATCCACTTTTTCAAAACGTGCTCCCCATCATTCGCTGGTAGCAATCACTCCCGTGTCTTCAACACACCAATGAGATCGAGGGTATCGAGCTTTCGCCTCACCAGCAGAGCGCTCAGCGCGGCGGCGGCCAAGATTACCACGACTGCAAAGGCATACGTCTGCGAGGAGATCAACATCGGCATCCGAAACTGCTCCGGGTCGGCTTGTAGCTCGATGAGCGCCTTGGCGCCGATCGTTCCGAGGACCAGACCGAAGGGGATGCCCAGGAGCACTTGGACGGCTTGCTCCCCGAGCAAAATCGCCGAGATCTCGGCACGAGTGAAGCCCAGCACCCGAAGCGTCGCCAAGTCTCGGCTCCGCACGGACAGGCTCACCCGCGCGTTGTTGTAGACGACGGCGACCGCGATGGCGGTGGCAAACAGTGTGAGTATCAAGGTGATCACCTGCATCGTCCGCTTCGTCTGTTCTTCGAACCGCTGCAGCAGCGTGCGCTTTCTCTGAATGCTTTGAACGGTCGGAATGTCGGTCAACCGCGCATGCAGCTCCTCTTCCCAGTCCGGATCCACGCGAAGCAATGCCGTGGTGATCGTCGGCTTCTCGCGCAACAGCTCGTGCAAGCTGTTCTTCTGCATGTAACCCTGCAGCCCGAATGCCTCGTCGATCGTGCCGCTGATCGGAACCTCACGCGTGCCGCGGTCACCCTCCTTGAGCTCGACCTGGATCGTGTCGCCCGGCTCGGCGCCGAGAATGTCGGCCAAGACGTTGGTGACCAAGACCCCGTTCCGAGGGATCTGCACCGGCTGGAACTGCCGGTTGAAGAGCCGTCTCAAGTGGCTGTCGGGCGGCAGTCCGATGATGACGCTGTCCCGCCATCGGGGTCCAGACCGAAACCGAACCGGAGTCGCCCGAAAGCCGTCGACTTGATCTACGCCCGGGAGGTGCGCGAGATAGCCGAGCGCGCGATCCTCTACCTCCTCGGTGAACGTCACGCTGATGTCCTCACGCTGCTGGCGGCCGAACTGAAGATCGATGATCGGCCCGTGGGCGTCTTTGCCGAAGCGACCGAGTATGATGATCGCGAGCGCGAAGGCAATGCCCGCCGAGGACAAAACCGTGCGCAGAGGGCGGCGCCAGATCTCGCGGAACACCATCATGGTGGTTTGACGCAGGCGCCGGAGAGCCGGAATTCGCTCGACCGGAGAGGTGTAGTACCGAGCCGGCGATGGGGGTCTCATCGCTTCGGCCGGCGGAAGCGTGACCGCGGCGTGGATGGCGAATCCGATGCCGGCGACGGCAGCGATGAAGCTCGCGATGATCGCGTTGATGGCTACGGGCAAGTCGATGCGGCCGCGCGCCATCGGAAGTCGAAAGAACCTCGCGTACAGGTCGAGCATCGCGTCGGCGAGCCACGCGCCGAGCCCAACGCCGACGATCGACCCCAGGAGCACGATTACGGACACCATCTTCAGGTAGTGCATCGCGATGGTCGCGTTCCGGTACCCGACGGCCTTGATCACGGCGATCTCGCCACGCTGCAACGTCACCAGTCGCGAGAAGACCACGTTCAGCAGGAATGCAGCGACCGCGAGAAACACGCCCGGCAAGAAGATCACCATCGCCTCGATTTGGGCGAGCTCGCCCTCGAGGATCGCATTCGAAGTCTGCAGATCGCGCCCGTACGCGCCCAGGCCGCCGTAAGGCTCGAGAATGCGATCGATGGCGATCAAGACCGCTCTCTCGTCGGCCCCGGGCTCCAAGCGAAGCACGATGTCGTTGAACGCACCTTCCATTTGAAACGCGGCGGCCACCGCGCTCCGCGACATCCACATCGGCGCGAAGCGCTCGTCGTCCGACGTCATCCCGCCGGGCTCCACCGCGAACACGTACTCCGGGGAAAGCGCCAGGCCGACGACGATGAGGTCGTGCAACTTGCCGTTGAGCACGGCAGTAATCACGGAACCGGGCTTCAGACCATGCGCCTTCGCAAACGGCTCGTAGATGAGGACTTCGTTGCCCCGACCCGGCTCCGGATAGCGGCCGGCTCGGACCATCACGTCGTTCAAAGGAGGGCGCCCGTGGGGTGGCAGCGAGATGATCTGCCCGTGCGCCGGAGTCAGCAGGTCCTCCATCGGCAGGAGCACCTCCTGAACGATGCGTGGGTACACCGACGCCACACCGCGGACGTCGTGGATGCGGTCCGCGACGGCATCGGGTGCACGCTTGAGCCGGGCGTAGACGTCGGCAAAGCGATACTGCTCGTAGTACGTGGCCCTCGAGGCCTCGAGCGCACGCCAGGCGCTCTGAAGGGTGATGTAGTTCGCGATACCGACGGCGACGACGAGCGCGATGGTGAGGGCCTGCCCCTTGAGGTTCAGCAAGTCGCGAAGTAGCTTGCGATCGAGGACCTTCACCACGTGAGCTCAGCCGGCGAGATCTTGTCTTCGTTGGTTTCGTCGCCGGCCACCATTCCGTCGGCGAGCGAAACCACACGATCCG
The DNA here is from genome assembly GCA_964495565.1 of uncultured Sandaracinaceae bacterium. GTDB lineage: Bacteria > Myxococcota_A > Polyangia > Polyangiales > Houyiibacteriaceae > SG8-38. Next base: position 6,708 of record CAZBWQ010000041.1, read on the forward strand.
CCATTCGGGCAATGGGAGCATGGTGTGTGATGACCGCCGTCGTCGTGCCGAGCGACCGGTTCACTTCATCCAGCACCTCGAGAACACGAATGCCCGTCTTGAAATCGAGGGCGCCCGTCGGCTCGTCACACAACAAGATCTCGGGCTGTTTCGCGACCGCCCTCGCGATGGCGACGCGTTGCTGCTCGCCACCCGAGAGCTGTGCGGGAAAATGATGCATGCGCTTCGTCAGTCCCACGAGCTCGAGAGCGTCGCTCGGGTCGAGGGGCTCGTCGGCGATCTCGGTCACGAGCGCGACGTTCTCGCGAGCGGTGAGGCTCGGAACCAAGTTGTAGAACTGGAAGACGAAGCCGACGTGCGCGCGACGAAATTGCGTCAGCTCCTTTTCGTCGGCTTTGGCGATGTCGCGACCACGGTAGATCACCTGCCCGGAGGTGGGGACGTCGAGGGCACCGAGAATGTTGAGGAGCGTCGACTTGCCGCTTCCCGAAGGGCCGAGAAGGACCATCAGCTCGCCTTCGTAGAGCGGCACCGTCACGCCCCGCAAAGCGTGCACGTCCACGTCGCCCATTCGATACACCTTGGTCACGTCGTGCGCGGCCAAAATGGCGTGGCGTGCACGGTCTGGAGCGGACTCTGGCATCGCGATTTCAGCTCGTGCTCGTTCGTACGCGGTTGGTGGATCCAGGTCAAATCCTGCTTGTGCAGATGCGGCAGCCGGGGCTATGAGAACAAGAAGAGGAGAGCATGCTCGACGAGTCCGATTTCCAGAACGTCACGCGCGCCGAGCAGACGTGGCGCTACTACGATGCCGGAGAAGGACCGCCCGTCGTGCTTTTCCACGGATTCCCGGACACGCCCCACTCGTATGCGGGCATCGCGCACGCTCTCCAAGAGGCTGGCTATCGGACGATCGTGCCGTACCTGCGCGGATATCATCCGGACACCATCGTCGCGGGACGTCCGTACGACGCGTGGACGCTCGCACAGGACGCGGTGGGGCTCCTCGAGGTGCTCGATCTGGATCCTGCGGTTCTGGTGGGCCACGACTGGGGTGCGACCCTCGTCTACGGCGCGGCCGCGGTCGCGCCCGATCGCGTCGCAGCGATCGTGCCCATCGCGATTCCACACCCGAGCACGCTTCGACCCAAAGGGCTGCTCCAGACCGTAGGCTTGTTCGTCATGGCGCGGCACTTCCTCTACTTCCAGCTTCCTTGGGCGGAGGCGGGGACACGACGCAACGACTTCGCGTACATCGAGAAGCTCTATGCACGTTGGGCGCCACGATGGAGCGGACCCGAGCGCGACGCGGCGGTCGCGAAGGCGAAGGAGGCGTTTTCACGACCCGAGGTGCTCGAGGCGGCGCTCGACTACTATCGCGCGATGTTCCAAAAGCCCGACCCGCGTCTGCGGGGTCCCTTGCAAACCCGCGGGCTGATGGTCGCCGGCGAGAAAGACTTCGGCGGACACCTCGGCCCCTACGAGAAATCCCGACGCCTCTTCCGAGACGGCGCAGAGCTGCTCGTGATCGAAGGCGCCGGCCACTGGCCCCACCGCGAACGAGAGCCCGAATTCATCGAAGCCCTCCGGGACACGCTCCCCCCTCAAAAACCAAAATCTTTCAAGTAGTTGCGACCCACACCGCGAAAATCCGATCCGGTGTGTCTTTTTAGTTGACTGCTTCAACCAATTAGTTGCATAGTGCAACCATTGGAGGCTCCCATGGACAAGGATCGTACCCACCAAATCGTCCAGTCCGGATACGCGGCAGTGGCCCGGCAGGCCGGGGGTTGCTGCGGGCCCACCGAGCCGTCGACCCGGACGGAGACGGCCACACGGCTTGGTTACACGGAGGAGGACGCGACCGGTGTGGCCGCCCAAGCCAACCTCGGGCTCGGGTGCGGCAATCCCACTGCCCTGGCGAGCCTTGAGCCTGGTGAGGTCGTCGTCGACCTGGGCTCGGGAGCCGGCTTCGATGCGCTTTTGTGCGCCGACAAGCTCGGGCCCGAAGGACGGTTCATCGGCGTCGACATGACACCGGAGATGCTCGAACGCGCGCGTGTCAACGCGGTTCGTGCCGGGTACGCGCGAACGGTCGAGTTTCGGGAGGGCCTCATCGAGCAGCTGCCGGTGGCTTCGAACAGCGTGGACGTGGTGATCTCGAACTGCGTAATCAACTTGAGCCCCGACAAGGGCCAGGTCTTTCGCGAGGCGTTTCGTGTACTGAAGCCGGGCGGACGCCTGGCCGTGAGCGACATCGTATTGAGCGAGCCATTGCCGACTGAGATTGCCACGCTTGCAGAAAGCTGGATCGCGTGCGTCGGCGGGGCCTCCACCGAAGAAGAGTACCTCGGACACATTCGGGCCGCTGGGTTCGGCGATGTGTGCTTCACGCGAAAACCCGCCGGGCCGCTGCTCACACCGAGCTTGCAAGACCCGATGTGGAAGGCGGCGCTCGAGCTCATCGGCTCGGAGCGGATCGACGAGCTCGCCGAAACCGTCTTCAGTTATTCGATCACCGCCAAGAAGCCATGCACCGAGTGAGCGAAGACGTCGTCGCCTTCTTCCGAATGTTCTCGTCGTTCGAACGCGAGCAAGTTTGCTGTGGAACGGTCAGCGCTGCACAGTGCGTTCTGCTACAGACGCTGCTCGAGGGCGAGTGGGACGTGACCAGCCTCGCTTCGGCGACACGGGTCACCAAAGGGGCGATGACGCGCTTGGTCGATGGGCTCGAAGCGCGCGGCTGGGTCGTGCGGAAGAAGGCCGAGGGCGATGGGCGTCGCGTCCTCATCTCGCTGACGGAAGCCGGAAGGACGGAGGCGGCGCAGCTCCGCCGACGAACCGAACGCAGCATCGCGACGATCCTGGCCGAGATCCCCGAGTCCGACCGCGACGGCGTCACCCGCAGCCTTCATCTCCTTCGCCGGGCGGCCGAGCGAGCGCGGGCGCGTCTCGATTGTTGCTGAGTCGGCGGCGGCGGTGCGCCGGGTTTTCGCGCTCAGGGTCGCAAGTGTTCAGAATTGTTCTATTTTTGGAGGGAGTGCGTGTCCCGCGAACTGAGCGCGGAGGACTTTCTTGTCGAACTTGCCGACGCTGGTCTTGGGGATTTCGTCGATGAATGCCCAGCGCTCGGGGAGCCACCATTTGGCGACTTTGTCTCCGAGGTAGTCGCGCAGCTCTTCGGGGCTCACCGTGCTTCCCTTCTTCCGCACCACGCAGGCGAGCGGACGCTCATCCCATTTTTCGTCGGGCACCCCCACGACCGCGGCCTCCAAGACCTCCGGGTGCGCGATGATTGCGTTCTCGAGCTCGACGGAAGAGATCCATTCACCACCGGATTTGATCACGTCCTTCGAGCGATCGGTGATCTGGACGTATCCCCTCGCATCGACGAACCCCACGTCACCCGTGCGTAACCATCCGTCGTGGAACTTCTCGGAAGCGTCGACGCCGTAGTAACTGCCCGTCACCCAAGGCCCACGCACCTCGATTTCACCCACCGACTTGCCGTCCCACGGAAGCACCGCTCCCTCGTCGTCCACGATGCGCAAATCGACGCCTGCCACGGGCCTCCCGGTTCGCGCTCGATATCGCCACGCCTCCTCCTCGCTTTCCACGTCTTTGGGCACCGAGGCGACGGTTCCGAGGGGGCTCGTTTCGGTCATGCCCCAGAGCTGCAAGATCGTGACGCCGTAACGCTCTTCGAACGCGCGCATCAATGATTCGGGAACCGCCGAGCCGCCGCAGATCACGAGACGAAACGAGGACAAGTCGATTGGGTGCTCTTCTCCGTAGTGGAGCACCGCCGTCCAAATGCTCGGCACCGCGCCCGCAAAGGTGGGCTTGTGGCGTTCGATCATCCCGACGAGGGGCTCGGCCTGCAGAAACCGGCCCGGCTGCAAGAAATCCGTGCCAACCCACCACCCGGCATACGGGAGCCCCCAGCAATTGGCGTGAAACATCGGCACGATCGTGAGGACTCGGTCGCGCTCGCTCAGACCCGTCACGGCGCCCGAGGTGATGCCGTACGAGTGCAGCACCGTCGAACGATGACTGTACACGACCCCTTTCGGATCGCCCGTCGTTCCGCTCGTGTAGGCCATCGAGGCTGGTGCGCGCTCGTCGAGCTCTGGCCACTCGATGCCAGGTGACTCCGACGCCAACAGCTCGTCGTAGCGATGCAGCGAAGCGCGCGGCGCATCACGCAACGGCGTGACGTCACCCTCCCCGACCACGACGATGTGCTCGACGGTCTTCATTTCCCGAGCGACCCGTCCGAGGACCGGGATCAACGAGTCGTCGACGATGATCACCTTGTCTTGCGCGTGGTTGATCACGAAGGCGAGCTGCTCCGGAAAGAGCCGAATGTTGAGCGTGTGCATGACGGCGCCCATCGAAGAAATCGCAAAGTACGCCTCGAGGTGCTCTTGGGTATTCCAGCAAAAGGTTCCGACTCGATCCTCGCCTCGCACACCGAGCCCGCGAAGAGCCTTCGCCAGCCTCTCGGTCCGCTCGCCGACCTCCTCGTAGGTGCTGATGCGGTCTCCGTCCTCGCCGACCGTGATCACCCGGCTGTTGCCGTAGAGGCGCCGCCCGTGCTCGAACAAGCCCGAGATCAAGAGCGGCCGATCCATCATGGTCGAAAAGCTCACCGTCGCCTCCATCTCGGAAGAAGCGGCCTACTCGGCTTCGAATCCGGCCGGCTTGTGGCTTCCGTCACAGAAGGGTTTGTTCTTCGACTGGCCGCACCGGCACAGCGCCGCTTTGGTGCCCCGCCACGCCTTGCGACCGGTGGCCGCGACGATGGTGAAGTTGCCACTGAGCAGAAGCGGCCCGTTGGGAGCTCGCCTCACCTCGAGCTTGCCACCGGATGCGTCGAACCCGTCCCCCATCTCGCCGACGGCGCCGTAGTCCTGGAAACCCGCGCCCTCGTGACTGTTGTCACAAAACGGTTTGTTTTTCGACTCGCCGCACCGGCACAGCGCAGCCCGAAACCGCACTCCGTTCATGTCCGGGGCGGCTCCATCGATGTCGAGATCGCCCCGCACGTAAAGCGGCCCGTTGTACATCACCGAGACGACGTTTTCTGCCTGGGCGCTCTCCTCCGTGCCTCCGTCTTTGCGGTGATAGGTCAGCGCGCCGCTCGGACAGCGAAGGACGACCTCCGCGACCTCGTCGAGACCCACGCGGTCCGGCTCGCACCAGGGCTGCCGCCCGCCGACGAACAGCTCGTTGTTGGCCCGTCCGCACTCGCCGACGTGAATGCAGAGCCTCCCGTCCCACTCGACGTCCGCTTCTCGACCCTCGTACTTGACGACCTTCTTCTCGCTCATGGGGGCTCCTCCTGACCCTGTATCAGCGTGCTCACGCGTGCGCCGAAAGGCGATTTTTACTACACCGAAGATGAAAGCTCTAGAGCCATTTGCAGCGGAAATCGATCCTCGGCCGTCTGCATGGTAAGTCAGAATCACCGATGGGCCACGAACATCACCATCACACGAGTGCTCGGGCAGCGGCAGGAAACCGCAAACGGCTGACCGTGGCCTTAGTCCTGACCGCCACGTACATGATTGCGGAGATCGTTGGCGGTCTCGTTGCCAACTCGCTGGCACTCTTGGCCGATGCGGGTCACATGTTTTCGGATGCGGCCGCGCTCGGCTTGTCGCTGGTCGCCGTCATGCTCGCACAGCGCCCGGCCACCTCACAGCGTACGTACGGATTTCACCGGGCGGAGATCTTGGCAGCCCTCACGAATGGTGCGGCCCTGCTCGTCTTGTCGGTGCTGATCACCCGCGAAGCGTGGGAAAGGCTGTCGGCTCCCCCGGACGTGCAGGGAGGCTTGATGTTGGGCGTCGCGTTCGGCGGGTTGGCCATCAACTTCGCGAACCTTTGGGTGCTCAGCGGGGGACGCAAAGAGAATCTCAACGTGCGCGGGGCCTGGCTGCACGTGTTGGGCGACACGCTCGGAAGCGTCGGCGCCATCGCTGCCGGCACGTGCATCTATTTCTTCGGATGGACGTGGGCCGACCCAGCCGCCTCGTTCGTCATCGCCGCATTGGTGCTCTACTCCGCGTGGGGTTTGGTGCGAGAAACACTGGATGTATTGATGCAGGGCGTCCCGAAGGGCATCTCGGTCGACGAGGTCGCCGAGGCCCTCAAAGCGCTACCTGGCGTCGTCGATGCGCACGACCTCCACGTGTGGGCCTTGACGAGCGGCAAGAACATCGCAACCACGCACTTGGTCATCGACCCCGATGCTGACCATCAAGGCATCATCGATGCCTCCAACCGGCTCCTCGCGCAGCGATTCAACATCGGGCATGCAACCATTCAGGTCGAGCACGACGAGCTGGCGAACAAATGCAAACCGTGTGGCCCCAACGAGGCAAGGGCCGTCGGCTGAGCCCTCAACCTCCCGTCGGGCCCGCGGCACAGCGCTGACAGATACAGACTTTGCCTTGCGCCTCCGGCGGTATGCGGGCGAGGATCTGGGGATCGATGGCCTCGGACATGCACCAACACGTTTCCGGGTCTTTTCCGGCGGCCATCGCGCACTGATTGGGCTCGCCACAGAGCGGGCATCGGGTCGTGTCGTCGAAGTCGAGGGGTTTGCTCATTGCACCTGCGTCGCGTTTTCGATCTTTTCGTATTGATCTTTGTATAGCTGATCGATGTAGGCATGCATCTCGTTCAAGCGAATGAGCTGCTTCTTCGGAGAGGCTTCCTTCTCGTTGGCCTCACATAGCCTCGCGAGCTCGTCGACCGCATCGAGAGATCGGGTCGCGCGCGTCGCGGAGACCGCGAGCAACGCCGTCATCGCCAGCGCGGGAAGCGCGACCATCAGAAACCGCGACCACTGTCCGGGCGGGGTGCGGTGAACCATCCAAGGCGACATCAACACCAGCACCAGGGCGGTCAGGCTCGCCAAGACCCAGGGGGCGTGGCGATTCCAAACGTGAGGCCAGGCTCCAGCCTTGCGTTCCTCCCGCGCCTCCTCGCACGGATCGGAGCTCTTCAATGCGCGTAGCTCTTCTTCGACCGCCTCTGCCAGCTCTTCCGCGAGGTCTTCGTTGAGGCTCACCGCGGACAGATCGACGGCGCGTGCGTCCGAGCGCTTCTCGGGAGGGACCATGGAGAACCGGTTGACGTAGACCGTGCGGCCCGAATCCGCGACATACGAATAGAAGACGGGCGCGCTTTGCGCATACGCCGCGCCTCCGACACACAGGAGCGACAGGACGACCCAGATACGCATCAGTGCCCCTCCGGGGCCAGGGGAAATTCGCGAGTGGAAGACCTCGGGATCCGCCATCGACAACCGGCTTAACGCGGAACGTGCTAGAAAGCCAGAGCGATGCTGGTGAGTGAAACCCTGGTGGCCTGGTTGTTTCTGGGAGTCAGCCTGGTGGGCGCGATTTTCACCCTCAACGCCTTCATGCCCGTGCGCAGGATCCCGGCCTTGTTCGTGCCGAGCTTCTTCGGATCCTGGCTCACCGCGGAGCTCGCGCTTCACCACATCGTCTGGCAAGCGTTCGCAACCGTGCTGTTCGTGTCGTTCGGGGCTCTTTCCGAATGGCCGGGCATGGTGGGAATGGGAATCACCGCGGCTTCGTGGTTGGGTCTTTTGGTGCTCTTTCACGACGGCCGAAAGACGCGCGACACCTTCGAGCAAGCGCTCTCGGGATTGCCGAAGCCCTCCGGCGTGGCCCCCTTGCCCTTGTCGCAGCTGATCATGCCTTTTCGCTTTCGACGCCGCGGCGTGGAGGTCATTCGGGACGTGACCTACCGCAAAGTCGCCGGCCGAAGCCTGCGGTTGGACGTCGCGATGCCCCGAGAGCAGGGAACGAAGAGGCCGGCCATCATGCAGATTCACGGCGGGGCTTGGATCATCGGGGACAAGCGTGAGCAGGGATGGCCGCTGATCGGCCATCTCGCCGCCAACGGCTGGGTATGCTTCAACGTGAACTACCGCTTGAGCCCGGCCGCGACGTGGCCTGACCACCTGACGGACTTGAAGTACGCAGTGGCTTGGATCCGAGAGCATGCCGACGATTACGGCGTCGATCCGGATTTCGTCGCGGTGACCGGAGGATCCGCGGGCGGACATCTGACGGCGATGATGGCCCTCACCGCCAACGATCCCGAGTATCAACCTGGTTTCGAGGACGCGGACACGACCGTGCAAGCGGCCGTTCCGGTCTATGGCGTCTACGATTTCACGAACCGTCTGGGGACCATGCTGAAACGCTTTCGCACCCAGATGCTCGAGCCGTTGATCATGAAGGCATATCTAGAGGAAGAGCCCGAGAAGTTCCGCCGCGCCTCCCCCATCGACCGGGTTCATCCGGAGGCGCCCCCATTTCTGATCATCCACGGGGATCGCGACACGCTTGCGCCGGTCGAGGATGCGAGGCTTTTCGCAAACAGGCTGCGCGACACGTCACGATCCGAAGTCGTCTACGCAGAGCTTCGAGGTGCGCAGCATGCATTCGACATCTTTGCCTCGCCGCGGACCGCGCGCATGCTCGATGGAACGCTTCGTTTTCTCACATCGGTACGTGAGCGACCCGCAGGGCTTCCGAGCTCGCTTCCGAGGGAACGCGCTCATTCGCCGCGGGAACAGCGCACGGCCGTCGACAGTGCGTGAGCCGAATCGTCGGCGCTCGGAGCGGGGCTAATCCTCGTAAATGAGCTCGATTTCGATCGTGCGAGGCCCGCCTTCGTATCGAAACGTGGCCTCTTTGTAAGCCGGCGGCCCGAACCGCTTGGGCTGCGCGTTGTTGGACACCCCCCACGGCTCCTCGACCCCGCCCATGACGCTCGTGTCGAGCTTGCCGTTGCGATTTCGGTCGAGGAACACCGACGCTGCATACTCGCCCAAGCCCGTTCGCTTGAAGACGCACTCGATCGACTTCTCCCCATCGACCTCTTCCCACATGCGTCGGAGCGCACGTCGATGCTTTCGCGGGAAACCCTTGTTCTCCCAAAAGAGCGCACAGGCCATCTTTCCGGACTCGTCCTCTTTCAAGCCCGTGATCTTGATCGTCAGCGTGTTCTTGGCCGCCGGGTCATTGGAGTTGGCTCGCGCCGTCGGCTGCGCCAGAAGCGGCGCGGCGCAACACAACACGACCGCAAGCCATGCCGTGCCCGTCCTTGTGATACGTATCATCAAATGATCTCCTGCTCGTGGAGGAGCGCAGCGCCGTCGAGGCATGCATGCCAGTTGGACGCACGAGTTGGCGCCCATGTTTAAACGACAGCATGATTTTTGCCAAATCGATGCAGAGTCATGGGCCATGGAACTAACCGGATTTCCATCAGAAATACGAAATATCCGTCCTCGAGATTGACAGCACGAACGGTCGTGCTATTTATCTTCCCATGAGCAAAGGTGACGAAACCCGGCAAGCGATCTTGGACCAGGCGGTCGATCTCGCCAGCACCCTGGGATTCGAGAAGCTGACCATCGGCTCTTTGGCAAATGCCACGGGCATGTCGAAGAGCGGGCTCTTTGCGCATTTCCGATCGAAAGAGCAGCTGCAGCTTCAGGTGCTCGAGGAGGCCCGGCGCCGCTTCATCGACGTGGTCATGCGGCCGGCGTTCAAGAAGCCGCGTGGAGAGGCGCGCATTCGGGCGATGTTCGAGAACACCTTCTCGCGATGGGAAAAGGAGCTGCCAGGCGGCTGCATTTTCTATGCTGTTTCTGCCGAGCTCGACGATCAGCCCGGTCCCGCGCGCGACTACCTCGTGCAGATTCAACGCGATCAACGAGACGCCCTCAAACGCGCCGTACAGATGGCCGTCGAAGAGGGGCAGTTTCGCGACGACTTGGACGTTGACCAGTTCGTTTTCGAGCTCGGCTCGATCACCGCGGCATATCATCACTTCGGGCGTTTGATGCGCGACCCCGCGGCCGAGCGTCAGGCGCGTCGCGCCTTCGAATCGCTGCTCGAGCGCTCGAGGGCACAATAGGGAGATCGAGCGATGAAGCATGAAACGAACCTTTTGATCTGGCCTCAAAAAAGCACGAACGATCGTTTTATTTCGATTGCTCCATTGGGTGCTCCATTTCCACGCCCTCTTCCACGCGGGGTCACACGAGCCGTTCGTAGCTTCGTCGGCATGACCACGGACACCACCAAAGGAACGAAGTTCCGCGATTCGTCACGGGGATCGCACAGGAGGAAGCACGCGATGCCAAGAAACGCTCTCACCATGGGATTCTCGCTCGGAAGCCGGCTGGCGCCCGAGCTGACCGCGACAGCCGCGGAACGGCTGTTCTTCACCACCCGTCGAAGCACACCTCGCCCGAACGAGCGGGATGTGTTGAAGGGCGCGACCCCGCTCCGCATCGCGGGAATGCAGGCCTGGAGTTGGGGTGAGGGCCCCCTCGTGCTGCTGGTTCATGGCTGGAACGGCCGAGCCACGCAGCTTGGTGGCTTCGTGCAGCCGTTGGTCTCGCGGGGGTATCGAGTCGTCGCATTCGACGCGGTCGGACATGGACAGTCCCCGGGGAAGCAGCTGTCGCTGCCAGGTCTGGCCGACTGCATCAAGCGAATCGCCGACGAGCTCGGGCACGTCCATGGTGTGATTGCGCATTCGCTCGGAGGCGCGGCGACGACCTTTGCGATGTCGAAGGGACTTCGGGTGAACCGCGCCGTCTTGATTTCTCCTCCGACGGACCCTCGGCGATTCTTGCAGACTTTCAGCGTCGTCCTCGGAATCAGCGACGAGGTGCGCGAGCGGGTGCAGCAGCGCGTCGAGCGTCGTCTTTCGATGCGGATGGAAGACATGCTGGCAAACGTGATCGCGCGATCGATGGACGCGCCCGTTCTGATCATCCACGACCGCGACGACAAAGAAGTATCCGTGGAGGCCGGCCGAAGCATCGCCGAAGCCTGGCCGGGCGCGGAGCTGCTGATCACCGAAGGCCTGGGTCACCAGCGGATTCTCCGTGCGCCCTCGGTCACCGATTCTGCCGTTCGCTTCATCGATGCCGAAAAGCAAGAGAAGCGCGCGGCCTAAGCCATGAGAAGAGAAAGGACATCAGTCATGAAAACCGAAATCAGAGATCCTCATTTTGCCGCCCACGTGAACGCGATCGCCACGTCGATCCGTTGGCCCGCCGAATCCTTTCGGCTCAATCCCTGGGAAGCCTTCGTCGGAACGGTGGTGGCGTTCTACCACGCGGCATCGAGACCGAATCCGGTCGTCCTTCAACAAGCCTTGCGCGGCATTGCGTTCTAAATGAAGGGCTCGTTCAGGATGCGTCTTCCGGACCGATGCACACGTCGACCAAGCTAGGATCGTCGCCCGACTGCGGCGGTGGCGCCTCGACCACGGCCTCGCATGCCCAGCCGGTGCGACAGTCCTCGCTGGCGACACAATCGACCAGGCAAATCCATCCTTGCTCGAGCGCAGCGCACGACGATCCACGAGGGCACATCGAAGAGCTTCCGCAGGAAAGAGTGCAGACACCTCCTGGGAATCGGTCCCCCGTCTGACAGAGTCGCTCGTCGCATTCGAGGTTGTCTGCACAGGGCCCACCCACGAGGGTGCTGTCGTTGCCTGCCGTCCCCGAAGGGCGGTCATCCCCGCATGCGACCAGCACGAGAAGCGCGGCAGCGACCAAAAAGCGCAAGACACGAGTAGTCATGACGGCCGCGACGATATCCCATGGAACGGGCTCCGACCAGCACACGAGCCGCCGCGGGCTGTCACATTCCTGTCACGTCGAGCGGGAGTCGATCCAGCCGCTGATCGCACGCACCACGTCGGCAGAATCGCGTGCCCAGCGAAAATGAGCGCCCGGTTTCGGCTCCGAGAGCTGAGCACCGACTCGCTCGCCACGGGCATGAGGAACCTTCACGAGCATGAAGTCCACGGCGTGCGGAGGCGCCATTTCGTCGCCTTCCACGTGCACGCTGATCAAATCGACTTCCAGCGCTTCGAGCGCGGATTCGTAGTCTACGTCGCTCCCGATGAGCTCGTACCGCGCGGTGCGGGCATTGTGAGACCAGTCACGCATGAGCGTGCGCGCTTCGGTGCCTCCGAAACCAAGCCGGTCACCCGGCACGTAACCGAGAACCAGTCCTGCAAGGGGAAACAGGACCGCGGCGAAACGAATCCAGGCGCGCGTCTTGCCGTGCCAGTTTCGATGGTAGGGAATGGCGCACGCCACGAGGACGACCCCTGCAATCTCCGGCCGGGCTGCCGCCACGTGCAGCATCACCAGCTGGCCTCCGAGGCTGTGGCCGCCGAGATGGAGCGGTATGTTGCCGAGACGTGCCTTCATCGCCGAAACCGCGCTCGGCATGTCGAGCTCCACGATCTCGCGGTAGCCGAAGTCCACTCCCCTTCGAGGGCGAAGGCTGCTCGTCCCATGGCCTCGAAGGTCGCACAGCGCGACCAGAACGCCCTGTTGACTCAGCGCCTCGGCAAAGGGCGTGTAGTAGCTGGCCTCGACCCCCATGGCGCACACGAACAAGAGAGCCGCACGCGGATGCTCGGGCCTGCGGACGATGAGCTCGAAGCCATGCCCGTCGGAGGCGCGAACCGGCCATCGCTCATCCATGGGCTGCCTGCGATTCGTGTTCCTCGACGGCCTGCCGGAACCAGTCCGGCACGGGCATTTTGCGCCGTGTCGTCGGATCGACACAAACACTCGTCAAAGTCGCTTTGGCCAAGGTCTCGTCTCGATCGTTTTTCATCACGAAGGTGCTGCTGAAGCTGGAGGTGCCGAAGCGCGAGATGCGAGTCTCGACGTGGATGTCGTCCTCGAACCGCGCGCTGCCGACATAGTCGCAGCTCGCGTGAACGTAAAAAATGTCCGTTCCGCGCTCCACCATCTCTTGCCAAGGCATCCCGATGTGCCGCATGTAGGCGCTCAGCGCTTCGTCGCAGAACACGAAATAGTTTCCGAAGTACACGTGGCCTTGCATGTCGGTATCGCGAAAGCGGACCCGCATCGTGTAGACGAAGGGGGATCTCACGCGAGACCCTTTCCCGTCTGCTGGAGGGCCTGTCCGGGCCGCATTTCACTCGCCGGGGTCGGCTCCACGCACAACGCTCTCATCGGCGACTCCTCGGATTTCTTCCAACGGCAGAGCTCGGCCGTGCGTCCGTCGCCCTCCCCGCTCGGGCGAATCCACACGAACGTCTGCTCTCCCAATCGAACCGTGCATTCGGGGTCGGCAAACGCCATTGACCAAAAACCCCCGTTGTAGAGGGTCACGGGCCCCACCTGCTCGCACTTGGGCTCGTGGGTGTGGCCGAACACCACGCGGCGTGCACCGGTGATCTTGAAGATCAGCTCTGCGAGCCTTTCCGTGAGCAACGGCGTTTGAAAGACGGTGGGTCGCACCGAAGAGGCATAGGCCACGTAAGGAAGCATGAAGATCAGCGCGGGCACGAACACCCAAAGCGTGCTGATCGGCCATGCGATCTTGATGTGGAGCACGACTTGCCAGGCGAGAAACAAGGCGGCCAACAGGAAAAAAGCCCGATCGAGCCAGAGCTCTCGGGCGATGCGAAAGGGGTTGTTCGTCGCGGACGGCACGTGCAGCGCATTGAGCTTTCTGACCATCGACGGTGTGGCGCGAGAGCGGAGCGCAATCGACCGAACCTTGTCGTCGACCAGCAACGGATCGCGCATCGGGTGCAACCAGTGTGTGCGAAGAGACACCCAGAGGGTCGCATACGCGCCCCAAAACCACGTCCACAGCAAAAGCGGCTGCGTGCGCAACATGTATCGAAAGAAGAATCGAAGATACGCGACGGCGCTCATGATGTAGTTTTCGGATTGATGAGGGTTGAAATACCCCATCCCGTTCAGCATGTAGCGCGCCGCGAGGTCTCCGAATGGAATCCGCACGCGCGGCTGCCCGGACACCTCCACCAGAGGGTCGATCGGATCTCGAACGACGCAATTCGGGTCGTACTGATGCCCGTGACTGATGTAGGTATCGCCCTCGCTCAGATAGAACCAATTGCAAAACACGACGGGCTCGGCCTCTTGCTCCTCTCCGATGTTCGCCGGAAACGGAGCATCGAGGGCCTCACAGATCATGCGCTGCACCGAGGGCCAGTAGAGCTCGACGTCGTGGTTCCCGACGACGAAGACCGCGCGGTGACCCCGGGCGATGAATCGTCCCAGCGCCTCGAACCACAAAGGGTGGTGATCGATGATCACCTGCATCTTGAACTGGCTCTTCCACTCCTCGCTGTCGAGCCCGCGTGCCCGCTCGAGCCAGTCGACGTTCTCGTCGTCCTCGGGCAGCGCCGTCACGCTGTCGAAATCGAAGATGTCCCCGTTGAGGACGAGCTCGATGGGCCCGTCCGACTTCTTTTCGATGTGCTCCAAGAAGGCGGCGAAGTCCTCGTCGATGAAGAACTCCCGCCGTTTGTAGGCCATCCACAGCGGACGCCTCGGGTCGAGCTCCTGTGCCTCGGTGAGATGCATGTCGGAGACGACGAACGTGTGGAGACGGGGTTCCATCAGGGGACCTACATTGTGTCAGGCCAACGGCCCTGGCTCCAGTCAGGGGCTCGGGCTACGCGCGCACCTCTTTCACGTGCTCCCGGCGGCCGATGACCAAGTGCGCCAGCAGCAAGAGGGCCAAGCCGAGCACGAAGGCGGCGACATACCAGGTGCCGAGCCCAGGCCAGGCTTCCGTCATGAAATTGGCGATCTGTTTCTTCCCCCAGACGACGGGCATGAACGGGTCGACGGTCACCGGGGCCCTCGGATCCAAATTGTGACCGAAGGTATACAGCTTGTAATAGAGCCGGCCGAAGCCGAAAATCCCCGCGTACGTGGTGATCACCAACAGGTCGATCATCGTGCTCACCTTTCCGATGAGAGCCGTCCGCAAGGCGAAGATGATGAGGCCCACGAAGAGGAAGGGCATCCAATCGAGATCGCTCAGCGCAGCGCGATCGATCGGAGCCATCCCGATGTAGTGGTTGAGGGTATTGATCTCCTGGACGTCGTTTCCATCGTTGCCGCCGTCGACCTTGTACGAATAGATGTAGAGGTCGAGGCCCTGGGGGTACTGAGGAGCCTTCATGTGAATGTGCCACATCGGCGCGGTGAAGCTCAGGCCGACGAAGATGGTGAGAAGGGCGAGCACGACCCTCGCCCAGGGGAAGATCGGCTCGTCTAGGAATCGGTAAAAGGCATCCAACGCGTTCGACATGAGGCTTTCTCCGGTCGTTCAGTTCTACACGACATCTCCGTGGCGCAATCTCCAGAGGCCAGCCAACCATGCCACGGCCCCCAACACAACCGGCCAGGCCACGCCCACGGCATAGAGGCCAGCGTTTCCGATCCGGTTGGCGAGGAAGAATCCGACGGGCCCGAGCACACTGAGCTCGGGATCGGCGGACGAAAGCAGCGCCATCCGAATGCTTTGGACCGGATTCAGCGTCGCCAAAACGAAGACGACCCTCGGTTCCATGCGCCACTGGAGCATCATTCCCGCGAGCGCAAAATCGAGAAGCGCAATGCCGGCCACCCAAATCAAGAGCAAATACATGGTCGCCCGTGCCCCGTTCTGGACGGTGGCGGAGACCCACAGACCGATGCCGCAGAAGGCCCAAATCAGCACCGCGCAGAGCACCAGGCAGTGCCCGATGAAAGCCCATGCGATCTGCTGGCCGAAGGCGATCCGGCCGAACAAGCCGATTCCCAGCATCAGGACGGCGAGCGGCAGCATCAACACGAGAAAGCGAACGCTGGAGATCGCCGTGAAGAACGCGCTGCGCGAGATCGGTTGAGCAAACAAAAGCTCCAGCGTGCCGTCCTCCCGGCTCCTGTTGACCACTTGGCCCGTGGCCACCAACGCCATCAGCGGCAACAGCACCAACAGCGCATGCACGTACGAGACGAGGACTCGATCGGTCCCGGTGAAACCGAAAACCGTGGACTCGCGCATGCCGACGAGCACGAAGATGCCAGCCAAGGCTGCATAGACGATCACGCAGAACAGAAGCCAGCGGGACCGGAGCACCTCGGCCAAGTCGAGCCGCGCCACGGCCCGAAACGATCGCAAACGCCGGCTCACGTGCCTCCGTTGCGCTCTTCGCGCTGTTCCCTGACGCGCCGCTCCGCCCAGGCGAAGCCTTTGGCGCCCGGAACGTCTTTCGAGACGGCCTGAATTCCGTAACCCATGGGCGATTCATCCGTGGGCAGAAAGCCCACCTCGGACTTGGAAAGCCAGCCGCTGCCGTCATGGTCGCGAAAGTACATCGCGTGGGGCGAGACCGGGTGAGCGCTCACGTAATCGAACAGGCATCCAGGATCGTCGAAGCTCAACACGTCTCCATCGGTCGTCTGAAGTTGGGCGGCGAACCGTGGATCCCCGATGTGCATCTTGCAATGGGCGCAAACTTCCCGATCCCAGACCACGGGACGGGGCCCCTCGGGCAACGTGACCCGATTGAGCCGCACCAGCCCAATCACGCCTGCGACGAGCGCCGCAACCAACAGCAACCAACTAAACGCCTTGACCGACATCCTCGGTACCCCGTTTCGATTGCGGCTGAACGGCTTCGGCATCGCGAACCAGCAAGTTGTCGAGTTGGCTCGCGAGCTCCGTGGAAAGCCGCTTCACCAGCGCCAGCTTTTCGGACCGGGTCGCCGTGCGGCTCCACCAACCTCCGATCCCGGGCTCGAATCCCATTTCTCGAAGCAGGGCTTCCTCGGCGCCGTTTTTCGTCTGAACTTCGAGCGTGCTGAGCGTCATCCGGTCGAGGTACTCCTCCGTCGGGCCGAAGTACGCCAACCTTCCCTCCTCGAGCACCATCACCCGATCCACCAGCGTGCGAATCTCTTCGAGCCTGTGCGAGCACAAGATCATGGTTGCACCCCGTGCGTTGTCGGAAAGAAGGCGAAAGAGGTCTCTTCGGGACTGCGTGTCGAGGCTCGCGGTGGGCTCGTCGAGGACGTAAAACGTCGCCCGGCTCGCCAAGGCGAGCGAGATCAGCGTCTTTTGCTTCGCGCCCCCGGAGAGGTTTACGTACGATTGGGAGCCGACGGCTCGCAGATCGATTCCAACGCGGTTTCCGCAAGACAGCACGTCCTGCACGGGAATTTCACGCACCCGGGTGATCGCCGCGATCACCTCGTCGACGGTGGCACCGAACTTGGGTGCGATCTGTGGAACGTACGCGATGCGATCCGCGAGCTCGATTCCTCGTCTGGTCCGACCGTCCAGTAACAGCTCGCCCTCGCAGCGAAGCAAGCCGAGGATGATGCGAATCAAAGTCGACTTGCCCGATGCATTCGGTCCGATGAGCCCCACTTTGCCCCCACTCGGAATCGTGAAGTCGATGCCGCGAAGAGCTTCGACGCGACCGAACCGCTTGCGCACCTTCCTCGCCTCAACGCGCATCGAAACCCTTCCACTCCATGCGCGCCATCTTCGGGCGGGGGTCGACCAAGATCGTCTGGGGCTCGATCATGGGAAACAGCGCGCTGATCGCATCGAGAAGCTCGAGCGTGATGGCGCCTCGAAAAAAACCGAGTTGCGGATACTTGCTTTGCAACTGGCTGCTGAGACGACGGAGCTCGTAGGGAATGTCTCCAAACCCGTCATCGTCGAGATCGTAGCCCGCGTAGTCGTCGAAAAAATTGTTCATCCAGTCGACCGCCATCGCGTCACCCCCTCCTTCCACTTGCACTTGGGCGTGATTGCTGACGAATGCATTACGCAAAAAAGCGTTCCGATCCTCGCTCGAGTGCATCAAGACGCCGACCTCCGAATGGAAGAAGGCATTGTGCTCGAAGGTATTGAAATCGTCGGGCTCGAGTGGCGATGTGTCCATGTAAACCGCCTTCGTGTTGGCGATGAAGGCGTTGTTGGACACCGTCAAGTTGCCCGACTCTTTGATCCCCAAACCCATCCCACCTGGGCCGGAGGAGCGTGCGAGTAGATTCTCCCGCAGGGTCACGTTCCTGCTGTACATGATGAAGACGCCGACCACGTTGTCGACGTACCGGTTGCCCTCGACGTAGTTGCCGTGGCTGTACATGAAGTGCGTGCCGTAACGGCTTCGTACCACGGTGTTGTCCACCAGTCGGTTGTCGCTCGAATACCAAATCACCATGTCGCGCGAGCCGATCACGCGATTGCCCCGAATTTCGGAATCGCGAGTCTCCCACAAGCGAATGCCATCGCCCCGCAGGCCGAGCGGTCCTTCGTCCGGCCCTTGCACGTGATTGTCGACGATTCGCGCCCGATTCGCTTTCTCGACGAGCAGACCGAACACCGCGTTTTGGACGCGCACGCCCTCGACCCGCACGTCATCCGCGACCACGTGGACCGCCGCGTCGAGCCTGTCGAAGCGCCCACCGCTCCCATCGACGGTCACCCCAAGCAAGGCAGAGCCGTCGGCTTTCATTTCGATGGTCGTGCCGTGCCCGGAGGATTCGATGACCGCGTCGCGCGGGCCCCAAATACGAACCGGCTTCGCAATCACCAAAGGCCCCGCATACGAGCCCGGCTCGAGACAGAGCGAGGCACCCGCGGGGGCCTCTTCGACGGCCTGACGAAGCGTACCCGGCTTTACCGGTACGCATCCGGAGAGCCGCTCGGGGGGCGACGCCTCGGGCTCAGCAATCCGTGGAGAAGCCCCGTTGCGACAAGCGCTGACCGCCACGACCAGCGCCAACAGGCACCCGCATGCGCGGCCGAGCGTCATCCGCGCCCGGCCGACACCTGCGGCGCCTCGACTCATCCGGGTTCCACCAACAAGTAGCCCGCCATCTCGAGGTGGAGGGCCGAGCAGAACTCCGTGCAGTAGAACGGGAAGGTACCCGCCTTGTCCGCCACGAACGAGATGTCCACGTGCTTGCCCGGTTCGAGGCTGCTGTGCACGTTGTACGAACCGACCGTGAAGCCGTGCGTGGCGTCATGGGCCTGCTCGACGTTGGTGATGTGCAGATGCACGGTGTCACCCTGCTTCACGCGCACGATGTCCGGCGTGAAGTGACTGCGAACCGCCGTCATGTACACGTGCACGTCCTTGCCCTTGCGCTCGATTCGCTCTTCTTTGGCCTTGACCGCGTTTGGATTCGGCGCGTCCGTCACGACGTCGTACCCGGCGGGCTTGTACACGTCGATCGGCCCGAGCTTGTCCGCCTTGATCATCTGCGCGTAGTGCGGCTCACCGAGCGGCAGCGGCATGTCGTAGATGAGCTGGACCGGATCGCTGTCGATGTTGATGAGCTGAAAGTTCTGCGGAAGCAGCGGGCCGACCTTGTTGAAGCGGTCGAGGGCCCACTTGTTCATCGCGATGAGGTACTTGCCATCGGGGCTCACCGTATCGCCTTCGGCCGCGACGATGTGGCCGACGTTGTAGTGCACCTTGACCTTCTCGATGACCTTGAGGTCCTTCAGCGACCACTTGGCGACCGTGGACTCGATGAATACCGACGTGTAGGCGTTGCCCTTGTCGTCGTACTGGGTGTGAAGCGGGCCGAGCCCGATCTCGACCTGACCTCGAATGCTCTCTTCAAACGGCAGAATCGGGACGCCGTAGTCGTCCTTGCCGGCGTACTTCTTGGCTTCGATGAGTCCCTTGAGCTTCTCGAAGCTGTAGACCGTGGCGTGCGTGTCGAGCTTGCCCGATACCACGAGCTCCTTGCCGTCCGGCGTCACGTCGACACCGTGGGGGCTCTTGGGCTCGCCGACGAGGTGCAGCAATCCTTCCGCCACGACCGTCTCCAGCGGGATCACCTTCATCCCCGCAATCTCTTCGGTCTTGCCGGCTTGGTAGACCTTCTCGGCAGCCTTGAGATTGATGAGGTGAAGGTAGTCCATGTCGTTTTGCGAGGCGCCGGACTCGAGCGGTGGATTGCCTTCCAACGTGCCACCGTAGGACATCTCGGTGTTGAACGAGTTGATGAACACCCAGCCATCGCTGTCGAGCTTTCCAGCGTCGGACAGATCCTGCATGTACGGAGGCAGCTCCATCGCGAACGAATTGGCCTCGTCGATGCGTCCTTTGTCACGATCGAACTTCCAGAAGATCACCGCGCCGCGGTACTTGTCTTTGTACTCCTCGATCGGCGCGTAGCCGCCCCCGAGCGGTGCCGGATACTGACTCGACTCGACGACGTACTCGGTGTTCGGCGTGACGAAGGTCGCCCCGTGGTCGCTTTGAATCAGCGTCGAGGTCACGATTTGCTTGGTGACGAAGTCGTGAAGATCCACGACGGCAACTCGCGCATTGGCCTTGTCGTTGAGAAACAAGTACTTCCCGTCGTACTCGCCGTTGGTCTCGGAAAGAGCCGGGTGATGCATGTCACCCCAGGTGATCTCCTTTCCGAAGCGATGGCCCTGGTCGAGGATCTTCTCGGTCTGGTCGCCGTAGCCGTAGCCCTGCCAAGGCTCGGGCGTGAAGACACCCACGTACTTGAGAATACGCATCGACGGCACGCCGATGACGATCAAATTCCCGCCGTGTCCGCCCGAGGCGAAGGTGATGTAATCGTCTTTTTGCCCCGTCGGCGTGTACGTTTGAAGCGCTGCGCTCACGTCGGCCTCGCTCAGACCGCGCTTCTTCATCAGCTCCGCAGTCGAGCTCGCCGGCGCTTGCGCCACCTGCTGTGCCTGTTGGGGACCGCAGCCAATGCACGTGGCGACAGCCAGCGCAATGACCATACCCGATGCGCCACGCGCACCCATCGCCTTGAACTTCATGGCCTTCCCTCGCGTCCTTAAATGAGCATTTCGCGCTTCAAGCGAAGCGCGCCTCCCGGTTCCGGATACATAAACCAGACCCGAAGGAACTTTGCAAGGCTAGGAAATCGAGGGCGGCTTCCGAGTGCCTACTTGCCTTCGAGGCCGCGGATGTACTGAACGAGCGCTTCGACCACCTCGGGCTTGCTCTGCAAATCGGGATTGGCCGGCATGGCAGCCGATTTCCCGACGGCAGTCCCTCCGTAGACGACGATCTTTCGAAGGTGCTCGTCATCGACGGACTCTTGCCATTCGGCCGAGGTCAAATCACGCGGCTTGGGATCGAGAGCGGCAGAGCCAGGCCCGTCCCCCTTGCCGGCAGGCCCATGGCAAACCGTGCACCGAGTCTCGAAAATCTCTTTCGCCTCGGCTGCAGGATCGGCCGCAGCCACTTCGGTCGGCTCGGGCTCGGCAGCAGCGGGCTCTTCCTTGGCCGGCTCGGCTTTCTGCTCTGCAGGCGCTTTCTCTTCCGAGGTGCACCCCCACGCTGCCAACGACATTCCAACGAGGAAAAGGCCAATCAATCGTACGCGCATACCGCCTCCTGTGCGCGGAGTGTAGGGTCAGTCCCAAGCAAAGCAAATCACGGACGACGAAAAATCTGCATCCGCCTGAGAGCTCGAACGAAAGACTTTCGTCGGGCGTTGGGTTTCGGAAACCCGACCCCCGTGTCTATACTTCCACCCGCCTGGAGACGATTCATCGAGGGGAGGACGCCATGAAGAAGCAGTTGATCGGGATGGCCGCCGCCGGCCTTTGCCTGGGTTTGCTGATGTTCGGTTGCAAGAAACAGGAGCCGGCCCCGACCGAGCCCGCGGAAGCTCCTGCGCCCAAGAAAGAAGTCTCGAACATACCGCCGTTGGACGAAAACAACATCGTCAGCATCGCGGTTCGCTCCGAAGACCACACCACCTTGGTCACCGCGATCAAGGCAGCCGATTACGTCACCTCGGTGGCCGCGTCCGGTCCGTTGACCGTGTTTGCGCCAACCAACGCCGCCTTCGCAAAGCTTCCCGAAGGGACGGTGGAAAGCCTGCTCGAGCCAGAGAACGTCGACAAGCTGCGCAAGATCTTGCAGTACCACGTCACGACCTCCGGGCTCGACGTCGACTCGTTCAAGGACGGCCAGGTGTTGGCGATGGCGAATGGCAAGAAGGCCACCATCAAAATCGACGGCGACACCGTGATGATCAACGACGCCACCATCATCGCATCGAGCCCCGCGTCGAACGGGATGCTCCACATCATCGACACGGTGCTTCTGCCGCCTGAGGATTGACACCGTGACCCTCGGCGGTAAACGCGCGATGCGCATCGTGGCTCGGACGATCGCGTTGGTCTCAGCGCTGTCGTCGTTGCCGGCCTGTGACGACGATGGTGCGCCCGCCGAGCCAACCGAAGAAGGCACCTATTTCGTTCGTGACGACGACGGTCGCGTGCTGATCCTGCGCGGCATGAACGTCATGAGCTCGTCGAAGGGCGACCCGGAGCGTCTGCCGGATTTGACCGAGGCCGACGTCGAGCGCTACGCGCGCCAGTGGGGTTTCAACGCCGTGCGCTATTTGATCTTCTGGGATGCGGTCGAGCCCTCTCCCGGCGAGTACGACACGAGCTACTTCGACGCCACCGAAGAGCGCTTGGACTGGTTTGCCGCCCATGGCGTGCACGTGATCCTCGACATGCATCAGGACGTCTATGCGCAACGCTTTTGCTGCGACGGGGCTCCGGAGTGGGCGATCGAGGACGACGGCCTCGAATTCACGCAAGCCCCCGTCTGGTCGTTGAACTACTTCGCGCCGGCGGTGATGGCCGCGTTCGACAATTTCTTCGACTACGAGGGCGACTACCCATACCTCCAGGACCACTTCGCTGGCGCCTGGCAAGCGGTGGTCGCACGCTTCAAGGATCACCCCGCGGTGCTCGGGTACGACATTCTGAACGAGCCGTCCCCCGGCTCGGCGTACAGCGCCTCCGACATTCGAAACACGCCGCCCGATGGCGCCGCGGCCGAGTTCGATCGAACCCTGTTCACCGACTTCTACGTCCGGATGATCGGGGCCATCCGGGAGGTCGATCCAGATGGCTGGATCTTCTACGAGCCGCGGGTCGCGGCGCCGGCCAACGGCCAGCCGTCGTTCATCCAGGTGCTCGAAGACCCGCGCGAGGGAGAGCCCCGCTTGGTCTATGCGCCGCATCTCTATTCGGTGCAGTTCGAGTTCAACGAGGAGTACACCCCTGATACGGACGTGGTGCTCGAAAACTGGGAAGCCAACCGCAACATCGAAACCGAGGCCCAAAAAGCGCCGCTTCTCCTCGGCGAATGGGGCTTCGACCCGACCTGGCCCGGGGCCGACCTCTTCATGGAGGAGCTGCTCGAGATGGGCGACCGCATGATGCTCGGGTGGACCTATTGGTCATACGACCCCGGGGGCTGGGGCATTTGGGAGCGCGACGAAGAGGGAAACGTGATCGAGCGCGAAAACGCCAACGCGCTCGTCCGGCCCTACCCGCGTGAAGTCGCGGGGATTCCCCGGTCGTTCGGCTACGATCCCGAGACGCGCATCTTCCGGCTCGGGTTCGACCCCTCGCCTTCCGCCACGCTCCCAACGGAGATCTACGTTCCTGCCGCACGGCACTACTCGGAAGGCTGGGCCCTCGAAGGGTGCGAGGAATCGGACGGCTGTACCTGGAGCTGGGACGCGAGCGCTGAAATCCTGGCGGTCTCGACTCCGAATCGATCTGCGCGAGTGGATCTTCGGCTCTCACCAAATCCCTAAACTCCTGGTACCATCCGGCCCGTCATGACCACGTTGCAGGGAAAGCGGGTCCTCATCACCGGAGGAGCCCAGGGGATCGGTCTCGAGATGGCGAAGAAGTTCGCCGAGCACGGCTGCGGCATCGTGATCGCGGACATCGACGAGGAAAAGCTCCCCGAGGCCAAGAGCGTGATCGCGGCGCTCGGTGCGCCGGTCTGGGGATTCCAAGTCGACGTCACCAACCCCACGAGCATCGCGTCGCTGCGCGCACAGATCGCAGCCGAGGTCGGCCCGATCGACATCTTGGTCAACAACGCGGGTGTGGTCTTCGGCGGGCCGTTCACCGAAACTCCGCTCGACGATCACTTCAAGACCTACGAGGTGAACGTCCTCGGACTGGTCGCGATGACGCACGCCTTCTTGCCCGACCTGGTCGCCCGTCCGGAAGCCCACCTGGTGCACATCGCGAGCGCCTCGGGCTTCATCGGGTTGCCCTACGGCTCGACCTACGCATCGAGCAAATGGGCGGTCATCGGCTTCGGCGAGTCGATCCGGGCCGAGCTCAATCTGACGGGGAACGAGCACGTGCACACCACGATCGTGTGTCCGAGCTACATCGGCACGGGGATGTTCGAAGGCGCCGAGGCTCCCAAAGCCACGCACTTGCTCGAGCCCGAAGACATCGCCACCAAGATCGTCCACGCCGTCGAGCGCAACAAAGTCCACGTGCTCGAACCCTTCATGGTGAAGCTCACGCCAATTCTTCGAGACATCTTGCCGACTGCTCTCTATGACCGGCTTTCTCATCTTTTTGGGGCCGACACGTCGATGGCCCATTGGACGGGGCGAGCGCCCGAAAGCGAGCCGCTTGCGGAGGACGAGCCCGAACGCGCCGACCGACCGGAAGCCAAGTCATAGCGGGCGCCGTCGAACGACCAGCGTCTGCACGCCTCGTCCGATGAGCCCTCTTTCGTCATAGAGCGCCGTATCGGCAACACCGATGCCAACAGGGTCGAGATGGGTGCATGCGCCGAGGCCGACCCACTCTCCCGTCGGGTGCCGATGCAGCGTCACCGTCAGATCGGGATTGACGAAGGTGAACTCGCGCGTGCTCAGGCGCTGGCTCACGCCGTTGCCGCTGTCCGCGGCGACCATGACCCGCTCGAGCGGCGACGGAGGATGACCCTCGAGCAGAGGAATTCGCATTCGAAGCCACGCCATCACGTCGCCGTCGCCGAACCGCCCGCGCGTGAAGCGAACGTCCATCGCCGCCGCGTAGTTGTCCTCCGGGTCGAAAAAAGGAAAGCGGGTGGCGATGCCCCGGCTCGGCGGATCTTCGTCCATGGGCGGCGGCTCGATCGCGGCCTCGAGAGGGGCCTCCGCGAGGGCCAAGGCTTCGGCCGTCAGGACGGCCTTGCCGTCTTCGCTCAGCAAACGCCCCGTCAGCACCTTCACGGTGTTGCCTTCGCGACGAAACGCGCGCTCGAGGCGAAGTCGCCCGATGGGCACCGGGCGTGGGATTTCGATCGAAACGCGCACGACCCGGAACGGTGCCGGTAGCATCGCCTCGAGGCGCCCGGCCATCAGGGCCGCGGGCGGACCGGCGTGTTGGTGAGAGGGGCTCCAAGGGCCTCGCGTCCATTTGGAGGCTTCGAAAGAGTCCTCTTCGAGCTGCCGGAAAAAGGCCTCGGCCTGCATGAACCGAACCCTGCCACGGCGGCCGTCTGCCCGCAGCACGAGCGTCCGCATCGGGGAGCTGCGGAAACGCCCGGGCGGCCGACGAGCGCCCGGATTTGCCAATGCCGCAGAGGCTTGACAGCCCGCGAGGGCGAGCTATCCCTCGCAGCCATTCCAGCGTAGCTCAGTTGGTAGAGCGGGCGACTGTTAATCGCTTGGTCGTAGGTTCGAGTCCTACCGCTGGAGCCAGT
>CAZBWQ010000042.1:0-32053 GCA_964495565.1 uncultured Sandaracinaceae bacterium
CGCTTCGCGATAGCTTCGAGGGAAGTCCATGACGACGAGTAGTCGGGCGGTGGCAGTCGCGCTGACTGTCGACATCGTGATCGCGGTGGCCAAAGGGGTGGCGGCACTGCTCACGGGATCGATCGCGATCTTTTCGGAGGTCGTCCACTCGCTTGCCGACATCATCAACCAGTTGCTTCTGGTGGTGGGCATCATTCGATCGGGGCGCCGACCGGATCGCCGGTTCCCATACGGGTTTGGGCGCTCGCGATACGTGTGGGCGCTGCTTTCTGCCGCAGGGGTCCTCTTCATCGGGAGCGGCGTCACGATCGTTCGAGGGGCGCAGCAGGTTTGGTCCCCCCAGCCACTCGACCATCTGGGGTGGGGCTTCTTGATCTTGCTGTTCTCGTTGGCGGCGGAGAGCGTGTCTTTGGGTGTCGGCATCGCAGCGGTCCGGCGTGCAGCCGAGCGAAGCAAGCAGTCGATGTGGGATTACCTCAAGAGCGGGCCCGATCCGATGGGTGTCGCGGTCGTGCTCGAAGACGTGTCCGCGGTCGTGGGCGTGGCCGTCGCGTTGGCGGGTATCGGGCTGACGGAGCTGACGGGCAATCCCGCTTGGGACGGCGGAGCGTCGCTCGTCATCGGGGTGCTTCTCGGGTTCACCGCGGTGTTCTTGATCGATCGAAACAGGCGCTTCTTGTTGGGCCCCGCACCACCGCCAGAGGCGGTCGCACGCATGATCGCAGTGCTCGAGGAAGACCCGATCATCGAACGAATCCGAGACGTGAAGGTTTCCCAGCTCGGCGCCGATGAAGTGCGCTTCAAGGCCGAAATCGCATTCAATGGACACGAGCTCGCTCGCCAGGTGCTCGCCACTCGGGATCTCGACCAAACGTGGGCCGAGCTCGACGGCCCGCAGGCTCTGGAACGGCTTCTCATCGAATTCGGCGACGACGTGACCGAGGCGCTCGGCGACGCCGTCGACCGCATCGAGGCACGTCTGGCCGAGGTGGTCCCCGAAGCCCGACACGTCGATCTCGAGCCCGATTGATTTTGGATTGGGCCGTGTCTGCCCCAGTCAACGCTCGATGCGGATCGACCAAGCGCCTCCGTCGGCCTCCGCGTAGAGTAGCGACCCGCCAAACCAGGGTTGCGTCGCGATCTCGCCGAGCCCGCTCGTCTCCACGAGCAGCGAAGAAGCGTCCGTCGTGGGCACGAAGACTTCCAATCGATTGCCGGCGCGGGCGTCTTGCCCCTCGGCTCGAAGCAGCTCGTCGTCGAGGTCCCATTGCACCATGCCGAGGGGACCGGGAGCGAACCGCACGGTCATCTTGCGAATCACCTCGGTCAGGGCCACGCGTGGACCCTCGATGGTGTTGGTTTCACAGTCGACTTCGAAGAAACCCCAGACTTCCGGAATCTGCCCGTTTCGAGCCGGCTCGTACTTGTGGGGATCGCCGCAAGCCTCCCGCCAAGTCCAAATCGTAGCTCCGATGCGGTATCGGTCCTGCTCGGCGAGGTGGCGCTCGAAGTAGTCGTCCTCGTCGGAGGCTGCACGCTCTGGGCCACTGCCCCATTCTCCGGTGATGACGGGCGCACCCCCGTAGAGCTCCGAGGCTTCCCGGGCCGCGCGCTCGAATCCAGCCTCGAGCGTGCCACCGCCCAAGCCCTCCTGATAGATGTGCGGCGCGTACACCACCTGGTCGTCGTGGGAGAACGGAGGCGGCGCGGGAAAGCCGACCCACCAAGCGGCGGTGGGCTCGAACAAGAACAAGCGTGGCGGTGCGCCCGCGGCTCGCTCGGCCTCGCGCATCGCTTCGAGGGCGTCTTCGTAAAACTGCGACAGTACGAGCTGATCCTCCGGCGCGAACACGTTCGGCTCGTTCATCAGGTCGTATCCCGCCACGGCATCGTCGCTGGCAAAGCGCGAGACCAGGTGGGCGAACATGCGGACGTAGCGTGTTCGAATGCCGACGCCGCCGGGACCCTCCCGATCGTCGAAAAACGCACGCCAGGCAGCGATGACGGCCGGAACGAATTCACGCGTACCAGTGGTGCAACGTGGCTCCCCATCGTCGAACGTCGCCCACTCAGGGGCGCCATCCCAGCCGCCCGCCGGAACCGCCGGAGGCTCGCAGGCCTCATCGGGAGCAGCGGCCAGCGACGGTCCCCAGGCATCCTGGTGCAGGTCGAGGAGGGTATAGACCCCGCGCTCGCGGAGCAGGGCGACGGCGTCGGCGACCTCGTCGAGATAGTCGTCGTCGTATTGGCCTGGCGAAGGCTCGATGCGGGACCAGCTCACCAAGAGGCGGACCGCGGTCCAACCCATGGCGGCTATCTCGTCGGCGTCTTCTTCCGTGAAGGGATAGGTCGTGAACCAGTCGGGGTCGTACTGCCAGTACTCGACGAAGGAGTTGACGTTGACGCCACGCAGCAGCACTTCGCGGCCATCCACGTCGACGATGCGACCGCCCGAGGCCGGGTCGGGGGTGGCCCGGAGGGCAGGGAGGGAGTCGCTCGGGTTCGGGGCTTGCGGCTCATCGTCCCCTCCGCAGCCGGAGAGCAGGACGACGACGAGAACGAGCCAGGACGGGGAGAAAGGTCGCATTTCGAAGCTCCTTGTGCGAGGCCGCATGCGGAAGGAAGGAACGCCTGCCTTTAGGAGATCTCTCCGACGAATGCACGCACGCTGGGGTCTTGCCTGGATCGTCGGCGAGCTGACGGGCTCGGCTGGCTGACCCTACTCGGAACGACCCACATCGCTCGACAGCGTGTCCCGGAGGCTCCGCGCCAGCGCGTGCGCCGCCCGGTGACGTCCGCTCGGGGTCGCCAGCAAGGCCTGATTCGCCTCGACCTCGATGCCGAGGTAGCTCGATTCGCCGAAGACTCTTCGGAGATGAGTCACGAGGCCGTCTGCCTTGCCGAGGTACGGATAGTTGCGGCGGACTCGAAGCATCGGATCGGTCCGTTCGAGCGATTCCTTCCACCGAGCGCAAAATTCGCGCTCGGTCGCTCTTCGCGGATCGTACAGCAGACCGACGTCGGCCGTCCGGGCTCGCCCATCGATCTGCGGCACGAAGCTGTGCACCCCCACGTGCACGACCTGGTCCCCCGCGCGGGCACGGGCATCGATCCAAGACTCGATGGCGCGTCGATGGGGGTGGTAGTGCCGGTCGAGCACCACCGCACGCTCGTCGGCGTCGAGTCGCTTCGAGAGCTCTGAAAACAGCCGAGGATGGCCGACGGAGCGATTGAGATCCACCAGGAGGCGAGTCACCGTGCTCGCATGAAGAGGAGCCCCGAGGGAGCGCTCGAGGGAACGGGCGAGCGAAAGAGCTCCGAGGTCGCAACCACGGTGGCTTCGTAGGGCGGCTCGCGCCGCACGGCTCTGGAACAAGTGACGGTATGCGGCCGGAACGCGTGCGCCACCGTGCTCGCAGGTGAGCAAGAGCCTTCGCTCGCTCATCGATCGCTCGAAAACGGAATGCCGCCAGCAAGGCAGTCCGCAAGCCTCGCGTACACTTCGTGCAGCCGCTCCTGCGAGGGATTGGCCCCCGCGGCTCGCACGATCCTCCGAGCGAGACAGCCCTCGCCGAGGATCCGGCTCAGGTCGTCGCGGGCCTCGGTGAGCTCGGACGCCCCACCGAGGCCGGTTTCGATCAAGCGGGCCCAGACCTCGGCCGCGTCGACCGGTTTGCCCTCGAAGCCGAACATGCGGAGGAACCGGGTGTCTTCGATTTCGGCTCGGTCGGCATCTCGAATCGTCGTGAGCAAAATCGCCTCGAGCTCACGCTCACCCCAAGCCTTCTGCTCCTCGAAAGTCGCCCACGTTTCCTGAAGCAGAGCCTGCACTGCTGCGATGGTCGCGCGCGCGATGGCGAGATCCATCCGTGGGCATTCCTGCACGTCGAGGAGGCGAATCTCGAGTGCCATGCGGTCGAATCGTGCGATGCAACCGCGCGCATTGATCCATTCGTGCTGTAGGATGCCCTCGGGGTCGTGGGGGTCGAGATCGTCGTAGATGCCCCGCAGCAGCGCCTCGTAGCCCGCACGATCGAACACCGGCTCGGGGATCACGCGGCCGCTGACCGAAGGAATGCGGCGGGCGTTGTGGCGATAGACCTCGAGCCGCGTGTCGAGCAAGCCGCTCGAGGTGCCGTCGACGTACGGTGAGCTCGCCGCCAACGCAGGAACCAGAGGCAGCACCAAGCGAATGGCCGCATGCAGTCGTCCGAGCTCCTCGTCGTTTGCGAATGGCAGGTTGACGTGCATGCTCTGCAAGTTCGACCAGCCGTGGCCCCGGCAGTCGAAGATGCGATGGAGGCTTCGGTAGATGACGTCGTCTTCGTGGGGCCAGAGCCGTAGCTCGTCCGGCGCCATCCAGGGGTGCATGGCGGTCGGCAGCAACCGCGCACCCATCGGAGCCAACAAGGTGTTGATCGCCGATACGTCCTGCTGAAAAACCCGGTCGAGGCCGGTGAGCGTCTGCACGGGGCCGTTGGTCTTGAGCTCGACCAGATGGAGCGCGAGCTCGTTCGACCACCGCAACGCGCCGCGTTCTACTTCCATCTCGTACGAGCCCGCAACGGCCTTGAGAAGCTCGTCTGCAATGGGGCGCACGGCCAGCGTCTCGGCGTCGACGATCATGTATTCGATCTCGATGCCGAACGCCTCGAAGAGGTGAAGGGGGCTGGTCGTGCTCATCGGCGCTCTCGCTGTCCCCGGCGTTCCAGACGGTCGTAGAAGCTTTGCATGATGGCGAGGTAGAGATCGTCCTTGAGGATCGCGTCTTCCGTTCCGGCTTCGATGCTCGGATTGTCGTTGACCTCCATCACCAGAAGACGGTCCCCCACTTCCTTGATGTCGACGCCGTAGAGCCCATCGCCGATCAAGCTTGCGGCCCGCACGGCCAGATCGACCACCGCTCGCGGAGCGTCCTCGACGGCCAAGGTCTCGGTTC
Organism: uncultured Sandaracinaceae bacterium; assembly: GCA_964495565.1. Taxonomy (GTDB): domain Bacteria; phylum Myxococcota_A; class Polyangia; order Polyangiales; family Houyiibacteriaceae; genus SG8-38. The sequence continues at coordinate 4,940 of CAZBWQ010000042.1, forward strand.
GGCCGTACAGGCGTTGCTTGTCGTCGACCGCCTTTTGGATTTGCCAGTGACCGCGCGCCATGTGGTAGCGGCACACGTACAGCGCCTTCCCATCCAAGACGCCGACGCGCCAGTCGAACTCGGACGCGACGAACTCCTGGGCGATGACCAGCTCGGACTTCTGCAGAAACTCCCGCAAGTGCGCGGCAAGCTCCGACTCGGTGTCCGCTTTGACCACGCCTGCCGAAAACGAGCTGTCAGGTTTCTTGAGAACACAGGGGAGGCCCAGTGTCTGGGCGACGCGGTCCGCGCTCTCGCGATAGATCACCATCGTTCTCGGGCAGTCGATCCCGTTCTGCTCGAAGAGCTCGGCTTGATAGACCTTGTTGGTGCATCGAACGATCGACTCCGGATCGTCGATGACCACCAAGCCCTCGGCCTCGGCGCGTCGGGCAAAGCGATAGGTGTAGTGATCGACCGCGGTCGTCTCACGCAAGAAGAGCGCGTCGAACTCGGCAATTCGTCCGAAGTCTTCCTTCTCGACCACCCAGGCATCGAAGCCGACTTTCTTGGCTGCACGGAGAAAACGCTGAATGGCCTTTTCGTCCGAAGGTGCGTCGACCTCTTCCGGATTGACGAGAATGGCGAGGTCGTACCGAGCACGCTGCACGCCCGAGGGATGGGGTCGGCCAAAGAACCGCTTCGCCTGCTCGATGACGAATTCCCGGTGCGACTCGGGGATCTCGTGAGAGGCGATCACCCGTAGCTTCTCGAGTCGCCACTGGTCGGCATAGACGAACTCGGCCCGCAGCAACGGTGCGGGGAAGTGGTTGAAGATCGCCCGGCACAGCCGGTCGTAGCGCTTGGCCATGTTGCGCCCGAAGTAGATGCTCAAGACGAAGCGGTCGCTCTTGATGTGAGCGAGGACCTGCTGGACCAGGAGCTCCGTGGTTTCCGACGCGATTCGGACCAGCGAAGCTTGTCGAAGATCCTGCATGGTGGTGACCGAGGGCAGGGGCCTGTGGCCGCGTGCGGCGGCCAACAACGAGACGTAGTAGCCAGCGCTTTGATAGGCGTAGCTGCGGCAGAGATTGAAGACCTTGGCCCGCTTCATCTCCACGAACCTCGGGTTGGTCAGGTATTCGGTTGCCGTGACGACCTCGGTTCCGGGGATTTCCAGAGGCCAGTTCTCCGGCCTTTCGACGACGATCAGCGCGCTCATGCTGCCGGGTCCTTTCGAGCCGGTCCGGGGTTGAGGACCAGGAGATTCGCGTCGTATGTCATCACACCGAGCGCAATTGCCGTAATCAAACGATCGATACGAACGCTATAGCGGTGTGTACGGAACAGAGGATTGTCGTGTGAGGGGTCGGAAACGGTGACCTCGCGCTTCTTCCGGTCATATCCGCTGAGGATGACGAAGTGACCTACTGGCTCGCCGCGAATGTCGTCGTATTGATCGTCGTGCTCTCGCGCGCACCGATACAGATAGGTCGCGCTCAAGCCGGTCAGAATGGGCACACCGCGGTTCAAGAATCTTCGGATCAACGCGGGGCGAAGCTCCTCGAAGCGCACGACGCCGCCCAGGCGGAGGTATTCGAGATAGGCTTCCGTGGCGATCTGGAGCTTTCGTGTTCGTTTGTGCTTGCGCTGGGCTTCGAGGCGCTCCGCGAGGTCGACTTCTCCGTCGAACCAAGTCGGATCGAACATTTGCAGGTTGTAAGTGTAGATCTCGGCCAGATAGCCGCGGCGCAGCGCATGGCAGGCCAATGTCACCGCGAAGGTTCCTCCGCCGGGGAGTGGCTCGACCTGATTCACGACTCTTTCCAGTGGTGTCTCGTCGCCCCAATAGCGGTAGACCGCGTGCAAGCAGGTCGGCCCGCACGTCGTGTCGTCGGGCTGGGGCAGGATCTCGAGCTCGAGCTGAGCGGTTCTGGGCTTGGCCATGGACGGCGCCAAGGATAGCCTGCCGGCTTTCCGGTGGCATGCTGCACGCGTGCAGCCAAATGGGGGTGGCGGCGCTTTGATTCTCCCAGCGCCATGATGGTATCCTTGGAGCGGCCAAGGCCATGATCACCGTCGCGCAGCTACTCAATCAAAAAGGTCACAACGTCGAGACGATTGCGCCCGATGCGACCGTGTACGACGCGATCCGAAGAATGGCGGACCTGGACATCGGTGCGCTGGTCGTGATCGACCAGGGCAAAGTGGCCGGGTTGATTACGGAGCGTGACTACGCGCGCAACGTCTTCCTCAAAGGCAAGTCTTCGCCGACGACCCCGGTTCGAGAGGCCATGGAGCACGACGTGCTGTTCGTCGGTTGCGACAAGACGACGAGGGATTGCATGGCGATCATGACCGGGAAACGCACGCGGCACTTGGTCGTCATGCAGGACGGCGAGCTGGTCGGCATCCTTTCGATCGGGGATCTGGTTCGGAGCATCGTCGCCGAGCAAGACATGACCATCGAGCAGCTCGAGCAGTACATCCTGCGAGGCTGAGCGATGCAACGCACTCCGAGAGCGTGGCTCGAGCGCTTCACCAAAGAGGAAATCCGCGAGCTCCGAGAGATCGACGAAGGCCGGGCCTTCCTGACGCTCTTCGTGAATTACGGCTTGATCGCCGCATCGATGGCCCTGGTCGCCTACGTGCCCAATGTTCTCACCGTCCTGGTGGCGCTGGCGATCATCGGAGCGAGGCAGTTGGGCCTCGCCGTGATCATGCACGAAGCCGCGCACCGCACACTCTTTCGCAATCGCAAGCTCAACGATTTCGTGGGCAACTGGCTCGCCGGCTACCCCATTTACCTGAGCGCCGACATGTATCGTGTTCATCACCTGGAGCATCACGCCAAGACGTGGACCGAGCGTGATCCCGACCTCCCACTGGCCGCAGGTTTCCCCGTGTCCAAGGTCAGCATGGCTCGAAAAGTCGCCCGAGACCTCTTGGGGGTGACCGGTCTCAAGCAGCTCTTAGGCACCACGTATTTGATCGTTCAGGTTCTCCGAGGGCAATCGGTCGACGCGGGCACCTTGCCTCTGCGGCTCGAGCGACGCGGGGCGATTCGGATGCTTTTTGGCACGGTGCTGACCAATGCGCTCTTGTGGGTGGTCTTGTGGAGGCTCGGCCACCCGATGCTCTATCTTCTTTGGCTCGGAGCGTGGTTGACTACCAACAAGCTCGTGGCCCGCATCCGTTCCATCGCCGAGCACGCGGTCGTTCCCGACCCGACCGACCCATTCGGGCAAACTCGAACGGTGCGCGCCGGTTGGCTGGCGCGCTTGCTGATCGCGCCCAACCAGGTCCACTACCACCTCGAGCATCACCTGTTGATGACCGTGCCCCACTACAACCTGCCCAAGCTTCATCGGATGCTCCGAGAGCGGGGTTTGCTCGAGCGCGCCTGCATCGCCAACGATTACGGGGAGGTGCTGCGCCAAGCCGTGATCTGAGCATCCTCCGGGCCGCGCCCTGCGAGCATCAATTGTGATATTGCTTACAGTTGCACACCTCGTAGGTGAATTTCGTCGAGCTCAGCGGGGTTCTCCACCGGTTGCATCTTCCAAACGAAACGATTCTCCGATATACGAATCGGTGCCCGTTCCTGGATCACACGATGACGCGAAGGATCTCACGTTCGTGGGCCACCGTCTTGGCGGGGTTCGCGTTTCTGCTGCTCAGCGCCGAGGACTGCGATTCGACGCCCAGACCGTCGCCCGTGGATCTGATCGCGCCCGACCGACAGATCCATCCCGACTTCCGAGAGACGATCACCGGAGAGCCGTCCTTCGACTATCGCAACATCGACGGCACCGGGAACCACACGGTTCACTTCGAGCTCGGGGCCGCCCATACCACCCTGCGTCGCATTCTTCCGAACGGCTATACCGACGCGATTTCCACGATGGCCGGGACCAATCGGCCGTCGCCCCGGGAAGTCAGCAACGTCGTGTGCAATCAGGACGAGCCGACTCCCAATCTCCTGGGAACCAGTGACTTCCTCTGGCAGTGGGGACAGTTCCTCGATCACGACATCGATTTGACGGAAACACGTGAGCCCTTCGAGCCAGCTCACATTCGACCCGAAACGGGCGATCCGTTCTTCGATCCTGCTCGAACCGGACTCTCCCAGATCGACTTCTTCCGTTCGCGATCGCACGCCGGGACCGGAGTCGACACGACGTATCCCCGACAACAACTGAACGAGATCACGCACTACATCGATGGGTCCGTGGTCTACGGTTCGGATCCAGCACGGGCAGCGGCGCTTCGAACCAACGACGGAACGGGCCGGCTGAAAGTGAGCGCCGGAAACCTGCTGCCCTTCAACACCGACGGGCTTCACAATGCCGGTGGCAATGATCCCGATCTCTTCGTCGCGGGCGACATTCGAGCGAACGAGCAACTCGGGCTCACCGCCATGCACACGTTGTTCGTGCGCGAGCACAATCGGGTTGCCGACGAAATCGCCGCGAGCGATCCCAGCCTTTCCGGAGAGGAGATCTACCAGCGGGCTCGTCGTTTCGTCGCGGCGCTGATCCAGGGGATCACGTACAACGAGTTTTTGCCGGCCCTGTTGGGTCCGGACGCGCTTGCACCGTACACGGGATACAAGGAGACGGTGAGCCCGGCGATCATGAACTGCTTCTCGACCGCCGCATTCCGATTCGGTCACAGCGCCGTGAGTGAGACCCTTCTGAGGCTGGACGCCAACGGGCAGACGATCCCGTTCGGGAATCTGCCCTTGAAGGACGCCTTCTTCGCACCGCAACGGCTGGTCAGCGAAGGTGGCATCGAGCCGATTTTGCGGGGTCTCGCTGCGCAGCCCATGTCCAAAATCGACGTAAAAGTCGTCGGCGCACTGCGCAACTTCCTTTTTGGAGATCCGACCGCCGGAGGTCTGGACCTCGTCTCTCTCAACATTCAGAGGGGACGGGACCACGGGATGCCGAGTTACGCGCGGGCTCGCGGGCAACGTGGTTTGGGCTGGATAAGCACCTTTTCTCAAGTCTCTTCCGACCCCGAGGTTCAATCGCTCCTTGCCGCGGTGTATCAGAGCGTGGAGCAGATCGATCTTTGGGTCGGTGGTCTCGCGGAGGATCCCGTCAACGGCGGACATGTGGGCCCACTGCTTCATCATCTGCTGAAGCTCCAGTTCGAATCGCTTCGGGACGGCGACCGCTACTGGTACCAATGGGACATGACTGCTGCCGAGATGGCAGAGATCGACAACACGACCCTTGCTGACGTGATTCGGCGCAACACCACGATCGGCGCCGAGATCGGCGACGACGACGTGTTCCACGTCGACTGAAAGACCGCTGGAGCGCCCGACCGAGTCGGCGTAGGCTAGCAGCGTTCGATGGAAGAGGGTTGGATCACGGCTTCGTTGTGGCTGCTCTTCGGCGGAGCGCACGTGGGCCTCAGCACCCGTCCGCTTCGGAGCCGCCTGGTGAGCGCCTTGGGACGAACCGGTTTCGTGGTCGTCTATTCTGCCATTGCCATCGTCACGTTTGCCGCGCTCGTCCACTACGTGGCGGAGCATCGTTTCGACGATCCGCAGACTGCATTCTTGGCCACGATTCCGCCCGTGCGTGGAGCGCTCCTCGGCATTTCGGCCGCGGGCTTCTCGTTGTTCGTGGCGGCCGTGATCGTCTACCCCGGCCTTCCGATGGCCACGTTTCGTCACCGGGTCACTCCGGTACGGGGAATCCAACAGGTGAGCCGGCATCCCATGTTTTCGGGGTTTGCGCTTTGGGCGGCAGCCCACGCGTTGCTGGCGCCATCTCAGGTGACGTTCGTCTTCTTCGTCGGGGCGCTGGTGTTCGCGTTCGTGGGCGCCGTGCATCAGGATCGGCGGCTCACCGACGAGCTCGGGGAGCCATATCGCGAGTATGTCGCCGCCACTTCGTTCTGGCCGTTCGTCGCGTCCTGGACCAGAAGGCAGCGGATACGATGGACGGAACAGCCTTGGCTCGCCTACGCGCTCGGCATCGCCGCGAGCTTGGCCGTGTATCGGCTGCACGATCGAATCTTCGATCACGGTGGACTTTACGTGATTGCGGTGGTGAGCGTCGGATCGATTGCAGCGATGTCGAGCGCACGGGCTAGGGCCTCTTGACACCGCGCGCACCTCGCGTGAATGGTGTCCTCCGGAGGAGTTGTCATGCTGCGCTACCGTCTGTTGGGCACTTCGGGCCTCCGTGTCTCCGAGGTCTGCCTCGGCACGATGAGCTTCGGTGATCAGTGGGGCTTTGGTGCCGATGAGGCCACGAGCCATCGCGTGCTCGATGCGTTTGCAGAAGCGGGAGGAAATTTTCTCGACACCGCGAACAAGTATCACGGCGGACAGACCGAAGAGATCGTCGGACGATGGCTCCAAGGGCGGCGGCATCGAAACGTCGTCGCCACCAAGTACACCCTCGCCATGGATCACGAGGATCTGAACACCGCGGGCAATCACCGGAAGAACCTGATCCGATCCGTCGAGCAGAGTCTTCGGCGACTTCGGACCGACTACATCGATTTGTTGTGGGTCCATGCTTGGGACGAGCACACTCCGTTCGAGGAGACGATGCGGGCCCTCGACGACGTGGTGCGAGCCGGCAAAGTCCTCTACGTGGGCGTGAGCGATACCCCGGCCTGGCTGGTGTCGGCATCGAACGTGCTGGCGGAGCTACGCGGTTGGAGCCCGTACGTGGGAATTCAAATCGAATACAGTCTTCTTCAACGCACGCCGGAGCGGGACCTTCTTCCGATGGCGCAGCGGTTCGGGCTTTCCGTGCTCGCCTGGGCGCCGCTCGGCGCCGGCGTGTTGACCGGAAAGTATACGCGAAGCGCCGCCGACAACGACTCGCTTCGGGCGGCAAACAACGAGCAGAGGGGTCGAACGTCGGAGTCGAGCCTGCGCGTGGCGCGGGAAGTCGATGCAATTGCGGACGAGCTCGGAGTGACCTCGGCGCAAGTAGCCACGGCATGGGTTCTTTCCCGTGGCTACCGTTTCATTCCCATCGTGGGCGCGCGGAAGGTGGAGCAGATCGTCGACAGCCTGGGGAGCGTCGACGTCGCGCTCATGGAAGAACATTTGCGCCGCCTCGACGACCTGAGTCGAGTCGACATGGGCTTCCCTCACGACTTCTTGTCGATGGACGGGGTTCGTGACCTCGTGCACAGCGAGTTGCGTCCACGGCTCGACGGGCGTCCCGAGGGCCGTTGAGATGTTTGGGGACTACTTGCACTACGACGCGCTCGGGCTCGCCGAGCTCATTCGAAAGGGCGATGTGCACCCCAAAGAGGTCGTCGAGGCGGCCGTCTTGCGTGCGGAGCAGCTCAATCCGGAGCTCAACGCCATCGTCACTCCGCTCTACGAGCAGGCGCACGTGCGCGCGCGAAAGGAGCTCCGTGGGCCCCTCGCCGGAGTGCCGTTTCTGCTCAAGGACGTCCACCACGCCCTGTCTGGGACACCGATGAGCAATGGCTCGCGGCTCCACCAGGGCGAGATCTCGACCTTCACGGCGGAAATCGTGCGGCGTTTCGCCGATGCCGGTCTGGTCGTGTTCGGCAAGACCAACACGCCCGAGTACAAGCTCTCGGTCTTCACCGTGTCGAAGGCCTGGGGGGCGACCCGCAACCCCTGGGACGCCACGCGCTCGGCGGGTGGGTCGAGCGGCGGCTCGGCAGCGGCCGTGGCCGCCGGGATCGTTCCGATGGCCTCCGCGACCGACGAGGGGGGCTCCATCCGGATGCCGGCTTCGGCGTGTGGAGTCTTTGGGCTGAAACCGAGCCGCGGGCGAAACCCGGTGGGCCCCGACTTCCTTTGGGAGCTCGAAGGGCTCTCCACCTCGCACGTCGTGAGCCGGACCGTCCGTGATACGGCCGCGGCCTTGGACATCACGCAGGGCGTGGAACCGGGGTCTCCGTACGTCGCACCCGCGCCGCCACGCGAGGGCTATCTGAAGGCCCTCGAGACCGATCTTGGGCAATTGCGTGTCGGTATATCGACAGCCAAGCGTGTGTTTGGCGTCGAGATGGAGCAGGGCTGCAGGGACGCAGTCCGGCTAACTGCTAGTATTTTGGAGGACTTAGGGCACGTCGTCGAAGAGGTGGAGCTCCCGTACGACGAGTGGGAGGTGCTGCGGACGGTCGTGATGCTCATGGCAGCCCACACCGCAGTCCTCGTCAGGGATCGGGAGGCGGACCACGGGCGTGCCCGGGTTCGTGCTTCGCTCGAAGACGTCACCCTACTGCTCGCCCGGGTGGGGAGCTCGTTGACGGCAGAGGAGGTGGTGACCAGTCGATCGACGGCTCGCCGGATCGGGCTCGCCTTGGCACGGTTCTTCGACCGGTACGACGTGCTCGTCACGCCCACCCTCGGCCGGGTCCCCGTGCGGCTCGAGCAAACGGAGCCGAGCCCTGCCGAGCGGCGACTGATGCGTTTTTTGGTCTCGCCGGCCGCGGCGGGTCTGTTCCGGATACGTCGCGCGCGCGAGGGGGTCATGGATGCGCAGCTCGAAGCCTTCTCGCAACAGGTGTTGCACCGCACGATGGTGGCCAACCTCACCGGCGTCCCCGCGATCTCGGTGCCACTTCATCGGACCGAAAATGACCTGCCGGTCGGGGTGCAGTTCCTCGGGAAGTACGGCGACGAGGTGACCTTGCTTCGGCTCGCCACCCAGCTCGAGCAGGTGAAGCCGTGGCGCGTCCGGAGCTGAGCTAGCTCGGTCGCCTGTCGGCGCACTGCGCCGCCGCCGTGGCGACTGCGACGGGGCGTAGATCGCCGGGAATCCGGCCGCCGAAGCAGTTGGTGACGATCGCAACCCCGAGCTGCCGTTCGGGATCCGCCCAGGCCCCCGAACCGCCGAAGCCGAAATGGCCAAACGCATGGGGATTGGGGCGGCCCAAATCGAACGTTCCGTTTCGCAAGGGGATCCGGAGCCCAAGGGAAACCGGCCGCATGTATCCGACCTTGAAACGAAGAGGGAAGGGGATGACCCGACCGATCGGAGCGTTTTGGTCCTCGGTCGCATCGGCGAGCGTGGACGCCGAGAGCAGACGCACGCCGTCGATCGCTCCGCCGAGGCTCAGCGCTCCATAGAGACGCGCCAAGGATCGCGCGTTGAAGACGCCGTTGCCCGAAGGAATGATCGAGGTGAGCCATCGCGGATCGCCGAGCACGCGCCCGAGGCCAGGGGGAACCATCGCGTCGAAGGCCTGTCCCACGGCCGAGTGCCAGCGCACGGTGGTCGAGGCGGATCGCCGCACCCGCGCCCGCAGCCCTCGAGGCCTGCCTTTGAGCACCCGCCGGGGGATCGACGGGATCAAGAACTCCGCCACCCGCGGCAGCTCGCTCGGCGGCAAACCCATGTAGAGCCCGTCGAGGCCGAGTGGATTGGCGATGTGCTTCTCGACGAGCTCGGGAAACGTCTTCGAGGTCACCCGGCGAAGCACCTCCCCGATGATCCACCCGCCAGTCCACGCGTGGTACCCGAAGTCGGTGTCCGGTTTGTGCACTGGCCACATGTCCTCGACCACGCGTATCATGTGATCCCAGTCGAACATCTCCTCGGCGGAGTCGATGATTCGGGCGATCGAGTAGAGCCCCGCACGATGTGACGCCGCCTGCCGGATGGTGATGCTTCCCTTGCCGTTCTTCGCGAAAGCGGGCCAGTATTTGGCCACGGGGGCATCGAGCTCGACGACGCCGCGGTCGATCATCTGATGCAGCAGCGTGGCCATGACGCCTTTGCCCGTCGACATGCTCAGTGCGAGCGTCTCCGGCTCGAATGGATTGCCGCGGCGGTTGCGAGTACCGCACGCGAGGTCGGCCACCACTTTGCCGCGATGATAGACGGAGATCGCGACGCCACCGGGACCCCTTGCGGGGACGCACCATCGCAAGACGTCCCGAAGCGGTCGAAAATCCGGATGGCTGTAGCCGCGAACTGGTTTGGAGCTCAAGAGGCGACCTCGATTTCTCGCAAGAAGCGCAACGCTCTTTCCGTCACGCGTCCCTTGTCAAAATACAAGATGTGGCCGCCACAGCTCCAGTATGCGCGAGGCCGACCGAAATGCTCCCACAGCGCCTCGGTATGGATCGCGGGAATGATTCCGTCGTGCACGCTTGCGACGAGCAACACCCGCTCGGTCGGCACTCGAAGCGCGTGAGAAAGTGGAGTGAAGGGAGCCAAGATCCTTCGAAGCCCCCGAATCATCATGGCCGGCTCGTCGATCGATTGCTCGAAGAACGAACGGGTAGGCCAGCTCATCACGAGATCCGCGATGCTGACCACGGGCGCTACGCTCACGATGAAATCGGTGCGAGGCTCGAGACAAGCCAGCATCGATGCGTGGAAGCCGCCCCAGCTGTAGCCCATGATGCCGACCTTCGGCGCGCCCCGTTCGAGCAGGTGATCGATCAAGATGCGCAGGTCCATCACTCCTTGCGCACAGGCTTCACAGAAACGCCACAGGGACGGCTGGATGATCGCGCTGCCGTGATATGCGGCCGACTTCGGTAGACGACCACCGTGCAGAGGGAGATTCATGAACACGACGTCGAGGCCGGACTCGTAGAACCTCTGGGCGGAGAACCACATCTTGTTGATTCGGTAGTCGGGGGCCGAAAACCCGTGGAGGAAGATGATCGTCGGCCGTGGCCCGTCTCGGTGAAACCAGCCGCGCGATTCGACTCGTTCGTTGGGCTCGAGCGATGCGTATTCGGAACGAAATCGTGGATCGAGCGTCTCGAAGGGACTGTAGAAGTCGATGCTCGCGAGCTTCGCGTCCTTCGGATCCCACGAGCGACGCCGCGTGGCACGCTCGACCACCGAATGTCCGCTGGGTGGCGCAACGAACGCTCGTCCGGGGTCGTCCAAGAAGAGCGGTTGGGAGTAGAAGGCGTGGTAATCGATGTACTCCTGCAACGTCGTGTCGGAAAGGTGCGGTTGGATCTTGTGCCTGAACGGGATCGACATCGCGGCGGTTGCGACGCGATCGAGCCCATAGGCGAGCCGTCCGACCCAGGGACAGGTCTCCGTGGTCTTGCGGCGGAACGCATGGGTCGAGAAATCGGCGCAGAGGTCGTCGATCCACTCGGTCCCCGATGGCCCGGGGGAGCGGTTGGGGAACGAATTGCGGTGAACCTGATGGGATGCGGTCACGGGTATCCTCGCGGGGTTTCGTTGCGCCAGCTCACAGTCTTGCAAATCGGGTGCCGAAGGCTTCTAGGATGCCGCTTTCGTTGATGATCTGGCGATTTTTCGGCACCCCGCGGCGCAGAAAGTGCGCGCGTGCCGCCTCCGCGCGCAGCGCTTTCGCCGAGTGGACGGTCGAATGCCCGAGGCGTGCGGTCGGGTAGAATCCCACGCATGCCGGAACCAACCCTGTTCCAACCCTTCGCATCCTTCGACGAGCTCGCCGCCGCGTTTCGAGCGCACGTCGCGCCCAACAAGCTCGCCTACTACGAGCGAACCGGTCTCCAACTCGTCATGGGCAGGCGACGAGGGATTTGGTTCGAGGATGCGTACACCAAGCTTCGTTTCATCAACTGCCATTGCAATGGCGGCGTGTTCAGCCTCGGCCACTGCAACCCGCGTGTGACCGCGGCGGTGTCTCGAGCTCTCGGCGAGCTCGACATCGGCAATCACCATTTCGTATCCGGGCAGCGCGCACGACTCGCGTCGCGCCTCTCGGCGACGTTCGACGACGCTCTTCCTCGAGTCGTGTTCGGGGTCTCTGGTGGCGAAGCCGTCGACCTGGCCATCAAGGCGGCGCGAGGAGTGACGGGTCGACCCAAGATCGTGTCGATTCGAGGTGGGTACCACGGACACACCGGGCTCGCTCTCGCGGCGGGGGACGCCGCGTTTCGAGATCCATTCGGACCGAATCTTCCGGGTTTCGTCCAGGTGCCCTTCGACGACGAGGACGCAATCGATGCGGCCGTCGACGACCAAACCGCGGCAGTTCTGGTCGAAGCGATTCCAGCTACGCTCGGCATGCCGATTCCGCGGCCCTCTTACTTTCCGTTCATCCGAAAGCTGTGTGACGAGCGGGGCGTCCGTCTCTTGATCGACGAAGTACAGACCGGGCTCGGGCGTACCGGCAAGTGGTGGGGCATTCAGCACGAGTCGGTGGTGCCCGATGCGATCGTCACTGGCAAGGGGCTCTCCGGTGGGATCTACCCGATCACCGCGACGCTGCTCTCGCGCGAGATGCACGAGGTGCTCGACGCCGAGGCCAACCCGTTTTTGCACATTTCGACTTTCGGCGGAGCCGAGCTCGGCTGCGTGGCGGCGCAGGCGGTCCTCGACATCCTGGAAGAGCCGGGATTCTTCGAGCGGGTGCAGGCGCTGTCCGACCGCTTTGGCCGCGCCTTCGAGTCGCTTCCATTCGACCTGCGGCGGCGCGGTCTCTTCATGGGTTTGCGCTTTGGAACCGAAATGGAAGCCCTGGGCGCCTTGTTGCGAATCCTGCAGCAGGGCGTGTTTTGCTTTCCGGCTGGAAACGACCGGTGCGTGCTTCAGTTCCTGCCGCCCCTGATTTTGACCGACGACGAAGCCGACGATCTGACGGCCCGAATGACGCGAGCGTTCGTGTGATGCCGTTCGTGAGCGCCTCGGAAATCGCAGGGTTCGAGCGGCGCTTGGAGCAAGCCCTAATTTGCGGCAACACGGACGATCTCGAGATCATCGGCTTTGGCGAGATCACCGTGGCGGTCAAGCTGAGCACGGATCGCGGAGACTTCGCTTGCAAGCGCCTCGTTCCTTTTTCCTCCGCCCAGGCTGCCGAGCGGGCTGCGTCGCTCATCGCCACGTACGTCGCTCGGTTGGAAGCCAGCGGTTTGGACGTCGTCGAAACCGAAACCCCGATCTTCGAAACTTCGCGAGGTCACGTTCTTTATTGTGTCCAGCCGATGCTCGATCCGGAAACCCTGGGTCCCGCCTTTTTGCGCGACAAGAGCGGCGAGGAGGCCGCTCCATACGTGCGTCGCATTTTCGAGCACATCGCCGCATCCGTGACTCCGACGCTCGCCCCAGATGGTCAGCTTTCGAACTGGGTCATCGAGGGAGATCGCATTCGCTACTTGGACGTGGGCACGCCCTTCTTGCGGGACGACCGGGGCGACGAGCTATTCGATTTCACGGAGCAAACCCGTGCGCTGCCAGCTCCGATTCGACTTCTGGTGAACCGATTTCTGCTGAAGGGAATCCTCGACAACTATCACTCGGTGCGTGGCCAAGCGTTGGACTTTCTCGGAAATCTCGTGAAGGAAGGGCTCGAAAGCCTCTTGCCTCCCTTGCTTCCCCTCGCCAACGAGGTCTTCGAATTGGCTCCGCGCATCACCGAACGGGAGGTCCGGGCGCACTACAAGAGCGATGCGCAGACTTATGCCTTGATGCAAGCTGCGCGTCGCGCCGATCGCTGGCTCTATCGACGCATCTTGGGAAGGCCGTACCCTTACTTGTTGGCTCCCCGAATCGAACGATTCGGTCAAGGATCGTAACTGCAATAAGTGCCGGTTCGAACCGTGCGGCTCAGATGCTTGGCGAGCGCCGGGTGATGTTCCTCGATTCGCCGAATCGCATCTCGAATTCGCCGTTGGACGTTGACACGAGCGCGTTCCGAGGCCGATTTCGCTTTTCGTGGGCGCCCCCCGATGCCGAACGCCCGGGCCAGCTCGCTTTCGATGAAGGCGAGCTCCTCACGTGCTCGCTGGGCTCTTTCAGTGTCGTTCCAAGCCTCGGCCTCTTCGATCTGGCTCCCGAGGTCTTTCACTCGCGCTTCGTACTGCCGGCGGGCTTCCTGGTCGAGTGTCTCCCCGGCGTCGCCTAGGTGCTGCGAGGCCTTCGGTGGAGCTTGGTTCTCCCCACTCAGATCCAGGACGTGAATCTCCCGCCCCGGTGCCGCGATGAGCGCAGCGAGGAGGCGCACCCCGCGTACGTCTTTCAGGTGAAACTCGACGTTGCCGTAGCGCACCAACCACGCATCGCCGATCGGACGCATGACGAGCTCCTGGACCTCGGCAGAGACGGAGCCGCCGGGCTCTTTCGCGGATTGAAGGCTCGCCAGGATTCGCTCCCCATCGGCTACCGCGCCGCGCATGCCGAGGTCTCGTGCGGTCGCAACCGCTTCCCGCGCCAATTGAAGGGCACGCTTTCTCGACCCCTCATCGGGGCTTTCGGCGAGGAACGCCGCGTATTCGAGGGAGATCGAGACTCCGGTCGGCAGGCCGTTCGTGCGCTGCGCCATTTCGATCGCTTCATCGTAGTGTTCGCGTGCTTCTTCGTCTCGCTCGAGAAAGCTGGCGAGGGCCCCCAGTCCCCAGCGAGCGGGTCCCTCCAGGGTCATGTGCAACATCCCTCCCGTCACGAGCCGATCCCGATTCATCGACAAGGCACGATAGAGTTGCTCACCGAGCTCTCGATCGTTTGCAGCGATGGCGAGCCTGGAGAGGCTCAGATGTAGGGTATGGTCGCCCAGCCGGAGCACGCTCTGCGCAGCCACGGCGTCGAATCCTCGCAAGGCGCGCGCCGTGCGCCCGGCCAATACGTGCTCGGCGCCGACGATGATGCGCGCGGTCGTCCGTCCGAGCTCCGAGTCACCCCAGTGTCGGTCGAGCTCGTCCAAAAGCGGGATCTGTGCGTCGTATTCACCCCGGAGCTGAAGCAGGCGGACCTTCTGGGCGGCGTAAACCACCTCGGCGTTCGGATCGCCGCCTGCCCGTCCGAGCTCTCGGGCCCCTTCGACGAGTTGCTCGGCTGCCTCGAAGTCACCTTCCCACGTCGCTCGCAACGCATCCATGGCAGTTGCCCGCCAGCGGTAGAAGGGATGGTCGAGCTCCTCTGTGATGCGGCGGCACGCGTGCATCGCGCGGAACGCATCGTCCAGGCGACCGAGCTCGAGGTAGTCCATGATCGAGCGCAAGTTTCCGCGTAGCGCCTCCACGCGGTTTCCGAGCGCCTCCGCGAGCGTGGCATGCTCGCGGTCGAGTGCGAGGCGTTCCTCGAGGTCGCCGAGGTCGACGAATGCCGAGCCGCCGTTGCGCAAGGTATCGAGCAGCGTCTCCGGATCCTCGAGGCGCCGCGCCATGGCAATCGCTTCGCGGGCCATCTCCATCGGCCCCTGCGGATCGGGGCAGGGCTGCTGCGCCGCAGCGAGTCGAGCCATCACGCGGGCTCGGAGCACGCTGTCGCGATCACGGAGCCGCTCGAGCGCCTCCTCGAGCAAGTGGACGAGCTCGGGGTCCACCTTCGCGTGAATCAATACGTCTCCATGCGCGAGAGCCGCTCGCGCCAAAAGCTCGGCATCATCGAGCTGCCGGGCGAGCACGGCTGCGTCCGCGCTGGCTCGTTTTCCGGAGGCGATGTCGCCGGCTCTGGTCTGCGCGTGCGCCAGCTCGAGCAGAAGCTCGCCCCGCAGACGCCGATCCAATTGGCCGGATTTCTCGGCTGCGGCGATGGCTCCCTGGTGAGCCTGAATGGCCTCTTCGAATGCGAGCTGCTCGAGCGCTTGTGTGCCGGCTCGCCGGTATGCGGCGGACGCCTCCCAGCATCGGTTCGCAGCGGCCAAGTGGTGCGCTACCTCGGACCATCGCGGTCCGCGGTCCGAACGTCTCTGCGCCAGAAGCTCGGCGAGCCTCGCGTGGACGGCATTTCGCTCTTCCTCGTCGAGGGCTTCGTAGACGACCTGGCGAATCAAGAAGTGCACGAAGCGGTATCGTTGCGGCGCAGTTTCGACGAGGATCGCGGCCTCGGTGGCTTCCTGGCAGCCGGCGACATAGTCGATCGGCTCCTCGTCGTGGCACGCTTCGAGGAGCCCGACGTCGAACTCGCGTCCGACGATTGCGCCGCGCTCGAGTGCTTTGAGGCATCGCGGCGTCACCCGATTCAAACGTTCGCGAATCGCCGTTCGAACGGTGCGGGGGATGGTGAGCGGGTCGAGGACCGCGCCCGAGCCTCGAGCCCCCCACAGTCTCGCGACCTCCACCAAGAAGAGCGGATGACCATCGGTCGCTTCGTGGAGCGTATCGACGAGTCGGGGGCCTCCGCGTGCTCCGGCGAGCTCGAGGAAGGAAGCCACGTCGGCCTTGCCGAATCGTTCCAGAGAGAGGCGCCGTCCCTGCCGTGTCGCATGCATGAGCTGGGTGCCCGCCGGTGCGGCGGCGAGGTCGACGTCGCGGAACGTGCCCAAAATCAGCAAGCGTTGATGGCGGATGGGCGCAGCCAGGAACTCCAGGAGCAGGACGGACGACACGTCGGCCGCGTGAAGGTCCTCGAGCACGATCAGCAGCGGCAATCGTTGCGCGACCTCCGCGATGGTGCTGCCGATCGCGTCCATCAGCCGAAAGCGCGCTTGGTCCGGGGTGAGGTCGGATCCCTGCGCCGTGGCTCGGGAGCTCAGCTCGGGCAAGATCTGGGCGAGCGTCTCACGATGCGCTTCGTCGGGGTCGGACTCAGCAGCTCGCAGGAGCCCCCGAAGCACCTGAATCCAGGGCCAATAGGCCGGCGCGCCTCCCGCTTCCCAGCAGCGGCCCCAAAATGCGCCCATGTCGCGTTCTCGCGCGAGCTGGCCGACCTCTTCGGCGAGACGGCTCTTTCCGATCCCCGGCTCGCCCGTGAGGTACCAGACGGCACCTCGGCCTTCGATGGCCTCATCGAGCGCCGCAGCGAGTTGGCTGACTTCGCGCTCGCGTCCGACGATGATCGAGTCTGACAACGGGCTCCCTCGCGAACGAAGCTATCACGCGCCCGCGAGCGGACGAAGCCCGCGCCCGAACCGCTGCGACTCGAGGCCTTCCTAGGCGCGGATCTCGTCGTTCCAGGCGAGCTAAGAAAACGGTCGGAAGATCGCCAGCGTCACGATCGCGATCGCGAGGATCCCCACGGCCCAGCCGAGGCGAGCAAAGGTCCGTGCGTCGACATCCTGTCCGTCGGCCCATCGACGCAGCTTCCCGGTCAAGACCCCGGTGACCCCTGCCAAGACCAGCAAGAGGGTGAGCTTCGCGTGCATCCAGCCCTGCTTGGCATAGACGTCCGCAAAGCGCGGGATCAGCATCCCAAAGCCACCGGCGAAGGCGAGGAGCATGGCCGGCGACGTCACCCGAAGCGTGACTTCGCGGAGACCTCGCGCGATGCCGCTCTGCGGTGTCGCCTTCGATGCCGTCATGGCGACTGCCACGGCCGTGCCTATCCAAAAAACGATACCCAGAAAGTGAAGGTATCGAAAGACGATCATGCTCATGCTCCTGTCCTCCGCGGCCGGAAGTCTAACTTCCATGAACCAGGGGGACAAAGACGCAGCGACAGAGCTCGTCCGTTTCGAGGCGACCGCCCACTTTGCGCAGCGCTTGCAGGGCCTGGCTCCAGCGTCCCCCGACCGGAATCACCAAGCGCCCCCCTTCGGCGAGTTGATCGATCAACGCCTGAGGCACTTCCTCGGCGGCCGCGGCGACCACGATTCCGTCGTACGGTGCGCCCGCAGGCCATCCCTTGCGGCCGTCCCCGCAAATCAACTCGACGTTGTCGATTCCCAAGGACTCGAGCACGCGGCGTGCGTTGGAAACGAGCTCTGGAATGATCTCCACCGCGTACACCTTTTTCGCGAGCTTCGAGAGCACTGCCGCTTGGTAGCCCGACCCGGCGCCGACCTCGAGCACCGTTTCGTCGCCTTCGAGCTTGAGCGCCTCGACCGACATGGCCACCATCAGGGGCTGCGAGATCGTCTGGCCGTGTGACAAGGGAAGGGCGCCGTCGGCATACGCCTCGCGTCGTAGC
Organism: uncultured Sandaracinaceae bacterium; assembly: GCA_964495565.1. Lineage (GTDB taxonomy): Bacteria > Myxococcota_A > Polyangia > Polyangiales > Houyiibacteriaceae > SG8-38. The sequence continues at coordinate 22,690 of CAZBWQ010000042.1, forward strand.
GACTCGGGCACGAACGCCTCGCGCGGCACCTCGCCCATGGCGGCAAGCACGCGCTCGTTCGAAATACCACGGCGTCGAAGTTGGTATTCGACCATGTTCGCCCGCTCTTTTTCTGCCTGCATGCCATCAGGTGATACCACCGAACCGGTTTCGTCGACCACCCCTTGCGTTCGACCCGGGCCCGCGTACAGTCGGGCTTCGCAATCGAGGAGTCCGATGGCCAAGACCAATCCAGGGAATTTTTTCGAAGATTTCGAGGTGGGCGCAGAGCTCGTTCATGCCGTGCCTCGAACGATTACCGAAGGGGACGCAGCCATGTATGTCGGGCTGACCGGCTCCCGGTATCCGTTGCACTGTTCGGCCGAGTTCGCCCGGTCGCTGGGCCATCCCCGAGAGACCATCAACGACCTGCTCGTGTTCCACATCGTCTTCGGCAAGACGGTAAATGACGTTTCTTTGAATGCAGTCGCGAACCTCGGCTACGCCGGCGTTCGCTTCCTCGCCCCCGTGTATCCGGGGGACACGCTCCGATCGGTATCCGAGGTCGTCGCCAAGAAAGAGAACAGCAACGGAAAGACCGGCGTCGTGTGGGTCAAGACGGTGGGAACCAACCAACGGGACGAGCCAGTGCTCGAGTACTACCGGTGGGTGATGGTTCACAAGCGCGACCCGTCGACTCCGACCGGCGCGAACGACCGTCCTGACATGCCCGACGAAGTAGCGCCTTCCGATCTGGTCGTGCCCGCCAATCTAGACTTGAGCGGATACGAGGAATGGCCTTCCGGCGGAAGCGCCTACTTCGAAGACTACGAGGTCGGCGAGAAGATCGATCACGTCGACGGCATGACCATCGAGGAGGCCGAGCACGCCACCGCGACGCGCCTCTACCAGAATACGGCCAAGGTTCACTTCGACGCCGTGCAGACCAAAGACACCAGGTTCGGGCGTCGCCTGATGTACGGCGGGCACGTGATCAGCGTGGCTCGCTCGTTGTCGTTCAATGGGATGGAGCGGGTCCTCGGCATTCTCGCCTGGAACGGAGGTGCCCATGCCAATCCGACGTTCGCGGGCGACACGATTTACGCGTACAGCGAGATCCTGGACAAGGCCGAGATCCCGGGCCGCGACGACGTGGGCGCGCTGCGCGTGCGCCTCGTCGGCCTGAAAGACGTACCGCCGACCGAAGCCGGCTTTCCGCTCAAGGTCACCAAGGACGGGCGAGAAACTTATGAAAAGAGCGTAGTCCTGGACTTGGACTACTGGTTGCTCGTTCCAAAGCGAGCGCGCTAACCCACGAGGAGCTGATTCATGTATTTGCACATCATCCACCGCGATCGACCCCGCAAGCGCAACAAGAGCGCTCGCCGCCACGCGAAACGGAAGGCGAAGAACCGCCGCCGAATCAACCGAATGCACGGGCGAAAGCTGGGTCAGCGCGTCTGAGCCGTGGCGAGATGGAACCCAGGGTCATCTACGTCGTCAGTGATTCGACCGGCGAAACGGCCGAGCGGGTGACTCGCGCGACGCTCCTTCAGTTTCCGGATCATCAGGTCCGACTGAAGATCGAGCGTCGCGTTCGAGATCGACGTGGGCTGACGACGATTCTACAAGAAGCCGCCGAGCAAAATGCCATGGTCGTCTTCACCCTGGTGCGGCCCGAGCTGCGCGATCACTTCAACCAGGAGGCCGCGCTACTCGACGTGCGTCACGTGGACGTCATCGGGGCGTTGATCAGACAGATAGGGTACTTTCTCGAAGCCGATCCCGTGAACATTCCCACGGCGGAGATGCCGCTGTCTGCCGAATACTTCCGCCGGGTGGAGGCCATCGAGTTCGCGGTCAAGAGCGACGACGGCAAGGAGCCGCGAAATCTTCACAAAGCCGACTTGGTGCTAGTCGGCGTCAGTCGCACAAGCAAGACGCCGCTTTCGACGTATCTGGCGGGCCGAGGGCTCAAAGTGGCGAACGTTCCGCTCGTCTTGGACGTCGAACCGCCACGAGAGCTCTACGAGCTCCCGGGTCATCGGGTGGTCGGCCTCACGATCGACGTCGATCAGCTGATGGACATCCGCAAGCAGCGGCTCCAACAGCTCGGTATGCCAGCCGATGCGAACTACGGTCTGCGCGATCACGTCAAGGCCGAGCTCGAATACGCGCATGCGATCTTTCGACGGCATCCGGACTGGATGATCGTCGACGTGACGAATTGCGCCATCGAGGAAACCGCGACCATCATCTTGGACGCCCTGAAAGAGCGCGAGGAGTTGCGCGGGCTCACCATGCCTCCGCCGCGCGTTCTGTGAAGTCGGGGCGCCGGTCGCGTCAGCGCCTGGGCTGCGAACCGTACTGAGTGGAGAGGGCCGCGTAAAACTGGGCGAGGATTCCGTCGGCGACGCGGAGCCTTCGGCTCAGCTCGCGGGCGATGTTCATGACGAACAGCGCGTAGTCCTTCATGTCACGGCGGTAGAGCAAGCTGTCCACGTGCTCTGCCGTCACCGAAAGCACCAGTGTGGGTGCGACCGCGCGCACGCTGGCAGATCGAGGCTGCACGTCGATGATCGACATCTCGCCAAACCAATCCCCGGGGCCGAGGACCGCGACACGGACGTCTCCGCCCGACTGGCCTTTTTTGATCACCTCGAGCTCTCCAGCGACGACCACGAACATCTGCGTGGAAAGGTCGCCTTCCTCGACGACCATTTCTCCGGCTTCGATGCGGCTCGTCGGAAGGGACGAAGCCAAGACCTCGAGGGTAGCCTTGCTCAATCCCCCGAAGAGGCCGATGTCGGCCAAGTGCTGTGGCGTGAGCGTGGGCGTCGGCGGTGGCGTCATCCTTTCAGCATACGCGAACCATTCATTTACGTCATGGAATCGAATGAGATAGATTGGCCGCGGGGTTTCGATGGTCGGCCCAAACACGCCGCAGCCATGCGGACCGTACGTCTTGGTCGAGAGGCTTGCCGCCGGCGGGATGGCGGAGGTGTACCTCGCCAAGCTTCGTGGTGATGGCGGATTCGAAAAGCCCGTCGCGATCAAGCGAGTCCACGCCCATTCCGAGACGAACGGCGACACCCACGAAGCTTTGATCGCCGAGGCCAAGCTGGCCGTCTCGCTCTCTCATCCCAACATCGTCCAAACCCTCGACCTCTGCCGGATGGACCGGGGGACTCATTTCCTGGTCATGGAGCACGTGGAGGGATTCGATCTGAATTACGTGCTCGAAAGGCTTCGTCGGATCGGCCGGACGTTTCCTCTCGACTTGGCCGCATTCGTGATGGCCGAGGTCTGCTCCGGGCTCGATCACGCGCACCGGCGCACCGATGTGGAGGGCCGTCCTGCCGGAATCATCCATCGGGACGTCTCACCGGGCAACATCCTCCTGAGCTTCGCGGGAGAGGTGAAAGTCGCGGACTTCGGCATCGCGAAGACGATGCTCGAACGAGGAGCCCTGAAAGAACAGCTCGTCGAAGGGAAGTATCTCTACATGTCTCCGGAGCAGGCTCACGCCGTTTCCGTCGACCACCGTACGGACATCTTCTCGGCCGGCGTCGTGTTGTGGGAGCTCCTGGCGGGCCGGCGCTTGCGCCAGGCGCCGGATTTCGCGTCTTTGTTCCGGTCGGTCCGTCGGGCCGACGTTCCGCCTCCGTCGTCGGTTCGTGCCGGCGTACCGCGGGAGCTCGATGCGATCGTGGCGCGTGCGACTGCGTCGAGCCCCGCGAAGCGCTATCCGGATGCGCGAAGCATGGCGAACGAGCTCCGGGCCTTCTTGGAAGCCAGGCCGCCGACGCAGCCAGCTCGCGACCTCGGCGAGTTGTTGGCGGAGCTGCCGGCATTGGGCTCGGAGGTCGTCGAGCTGCCACCGACGCGTGATGGCGAGCCGGACGTGCCGCTTTTCGATCCCAGCACGGTGTGCCGAATGCCTCCGCGTGGCGCCGAAGCGGAACGCAACACTCTGAGCGGCTGGCGAAGACCCGAACGCGGACCTCTCGAAGCGAAGTGGCTCATGGTTGCGGGGAGCTCGCTCTCGTTCGCGTGGTTGCTCTGGTGGTTGCTCGGGGCCTAGGGCGATCTCAAGGACGCGGGTCTTCTCCGAGGACGACGTTGTCGATGAGGCGTGTGGCACCGACGTGTGCAGCGACGGCGACGAGCAGGCGTTCCGGGGAATCAGCCGGAGTCGTGAGCGAGTCCGGGTCGACGGCGGCGACGTAGTCGACGCGATCCACGCCATCCCGGATCTTTCGAGTGGCTACCTCCCGGAGGGTTTCGGCTACGCGTTCCCCTTGCTGCCAGGCGTCGTGAGCCGCGCGAAGCCCGCCGACGATCGCGAGAGCGCGCTCACGCTCCGACGCCGACAGATAGCGATTGCGCGACGAGAGCGCCAGGCCGTCCGGCTCCCGGACGATGGGGCAGCCGACGACCTCGATGGGCATTTCGAGGTCGCGCACCATCCGGGACAGGATCTTCCATTGCTGGTAATCCTTGCGGCCGAACACGGCGGTGCACGGCCCCACCAAGTTGAAGAGCTTGGTCACCACCGTGGTCACACCACCGAAGTGCGTCGGTCGAAATCGTCCTTCGAGGGGCTCGGTGAGCTCTCCCACCGCCACGGTGGTTTGAAAGCCGGCCGGGTACATTTCGTGGCGTTCCGGCGCAAACACCAAATCCACTCCATGCGAGGCGCAGCCTTCGAGATCGCGTTCGAACGTTCTCGGGTACCGGTCGAGGTCTTCGCCTTCCGCAAACTGCAGCGGGTTCACGAAGATCGTCAGCACGAGAAAATCCGCCCGGGCTTTGGCCTCGTCGACCAACGAAAAATGCCCTTCGTGCAACGCGCCCATGGTCGGGATGAGACCCACCGTGCGGCCCGCGGCTCGGGCATCGTCGCAGACCTGCCTCAGCTCGGCGGGCTTGCGTATCGACGTCGTCATCCCTTGGGTCCGTAGCCGGCGCGCGCGTCGTGCACCAAGCTGAGCCCGCTCTTGGAGCCCTCCGGCTCGTCTTTGCGCACGTGGCCGAAGCTGAACTCTGCGCTCGGAAAAATGCCCGTACGTACCTCGTCGCAGTATTGGCGGGCCGCGGCGACCCCCTCTCGAAAGAACTCGGCGTAGCGCTTCACGAACTTCGGTTTCAGGTCGGGGGTCAAGCCCAGCATGTCGTAACACACCAAAACCTGACCGTCGCAATGCGGACCTGCGCCGATTCCGATCGTCGGAATCGACACCGTTTCGGTAATTCGCTGCGCGAGGTCGGTGGGAATGCCTTCGAGCACGAGCGTGTACGCTCCGGCATCTGCAACGGCAGCCGCATCGGCCAAAATCCGCTCGGCGGTTTCTTCCGTCTTGCCCTGCACGCGAAAGCCGCCCATCGCGTGTACGCTCTGCGGCATCAGACCGACGTGGGCCATCACCGGAATCCCGGCGCGTACCAATCGCTCGATCGTCGGTGCCGCATCGACCCCGCCTTCGAGCTTGACGGCCTGCGCGCCACCCTCCGACAAGAATCGACCCGCATTCGCCAATGCCTGCTCGGGGCTGACCTGCCAGCTCAAGAACGGCATGTCTCCCACCACGTGCGCGCGTCGCGCTCCTCGGGCCACCGCTCGGCAGTGGTAGATCACCTCGTCGACCGTGACCGGGAGAGTCGAGTCCTGCCCCTGCACGACCATCCCCAGAGAGTCGCCGACCAAGAGAACGTCGACGCCCGCTTCGTCGAAGAGGCGCGCGAAGGTCGCATCGTACGCGGTGACCATCGTGATTCGCTCGCCTCGCTGCTTCATGCTCCGAAGCCGCGGCACGGTCACCGGCCGCCCCGGGGACGGGTGTCCTGATTCGCTCATCGCTCGGGTTCGCTTTGGTCGCGGCCGGGTCGATTCCCGGTCCACGCCTCGACGCCCAATAACCATAGCACCGAATCGAAAACGGTCACCGTCGACGAAAACGCAGTCAAATCCGCGTTTCCTCGCTCAGTTGCCCAGGAGAGCCTCGATCCGGAGCCGGAGCTCCTGATCGTCCTCCGAGACGAGCGCCTCGGCCCGGGTGAGCATTCGGCGGGCCTCCTCGCCGAGGCCGAGCGCCTGCAGCAGACGTCCCGCCTCGTAGTGATACAGGGCGTGCCGAGAGTGGTCGCTCCCCTGGCTGAGCGCCCGGTAGAGGTCTGCGGCGCGCTCGAGGCGGCCTTCGGATTCGTGCAAGCGCGCGAGGCTCGTCGCGGTTTCGGGAGGGAAGTCCGTGATCTGGTGGTTCGTAAAGAATTCGATGACTTGCTCGAAAAATTTCCGCGCATCGTCCGGTTTTCCCGCCTCCTGGGAGGCCCGCCCCAGCTCTTCGAGCAGCCGCCAATCGGTGCTGGCGCTTCGGCTGAGCTCGAGAGAGGTCTGCAATACGTCGAGCGCCTCCCCTGGATGCCCTCGGTCGCGCAGGAAGGCGCCCATCGCGAGGTAGGGGCGGTAGTCCTCCGGGCGTGTCTGGACTGCAGCCTCGAAATAGCCCGTCGCCTCTTCGAACCGGCCTTCGTCGTCGGCAAGGCGGGCTAGGGTGAGGTTGGCCGCGAGCCTCGCCTCGACCGCTTCGTCTGGTTGCGTCGCCTCGAGAAAGCGCTGAAGCGCCTCTTTGCCGCCGACCGCATCGTCTCCGAGCAGACGGGCGCGGGCCACCTCGAGCCACAGGTAGCGCGCTTCGGGCGCGGCCTCGAGCAGCGTTTCGAGACGGCCTTGCGCGTCTTTCGCCTGCTCTTTGTGGAGGAGCAGGAGCGCGTCCAAGAGCTCGTCGCCGTACGCCTCGTACTCCTCGGCTTGCGCTTCCTCCCACTGGCCGACGAGAAGGGCGATGCGCTCCTCGTCGGTCATCTCGAGGGATACGGCCTGCGCACGCGCATCCTGGCTTTCGAGCCCGTCGAGCAGAGCCTGCGCTTCGTTCCGAACGGCCGGGTCGTCGGCGACCTCCAGCGCGCCCTGCAGCTCGTGCGCAGCCAGCTCCGTGGACCCGCTCGCGAGGTACGCTCGAGCCTCGTCGATTCGCTGTCGCGCGATGCCGTCCAAGCATCGCCGGACGTTTGCCTCGAGATTCGCTTGCGCGTCGGGCGGCGTCGCGGCGAGGGCCTTTTCGTAGGCGAGCTTCGCTGGCCCGTAGTCACCGGCGGCATACAAAGCGTCCGCTTTCTTCACGAGAGCCGCCGGGTCGGCGGCGAACAGCTTCTTGAAGAGCCCCATGCGCTACTCGAACTGCTTGGACTTTCTCTTGGCGGCCTGCTTCAGAGGGCTCGGGATGCCACGGCTCCGGGAAAGCGCTCTCAAGTCGTTGCGTCGCAGGTGAGGCAGGAATCCCATCGACAACGCGAGTGGGGTCTTCGGATTGTTGCAGAGGTAGCGCTTGATCTCGTAGCTCCGCAGCCACTCGCGCTTGCGTCCGATGTATCGCAACACGTCCTCGGAGACCTCCCGGCTCTGCGCAGCGTTCTTGGCTTCGTTTTCCGTCATGGCGGGTGAAGAGATCGCGGCCATGCAGACGACCCGATTCGGGTCACGAACCAAAATCGATCGTGCAGCCGCGTTTCCGAGCAGCGCGAGCCGAATCTTCTCCCCGGTGTTCATGTTGCGGATCTTCGTTTGCAAGGGGACGAACTCGTCCTTCGTTTCTTCGGTTCCTTCGACGTCGTCGCGCTCGACGGCATCGATGTCCGAATCCTCCTCCAGCGCTCGCGTGAAGAGCTCGTCGCTCGGTAGCGGCTCGTCGCTCGGCTCTGGGATGAGCTGACCTTTGATCTCCCGCTTCAGCTCCTCGAACATGGGGATTCCGGTCAGCTCCACGTCGTGGCGCACCGCGAGCTCGATGAGACGCTCAGCCGTGGACATGCGCGTGTTGCGATTCTTGTAAAGCGCTTCGATGATTTCTGGAGCCCCAATCAATCGCTGTTGGTTGACCGCGATGATTTCGGTGATGCGCTCTGGACAATGCTTCGAAATCTCGGCGATCGTCGCATCCGATACCGTGTGGTTGGCGGCCAGCCTCGCCAAGACCTCTTCGTGGGTCGAGAACTGGCGTGCGAGCTCGTGATGGATCGCCGCAGGGAGCTCCTGCTCGCAGACTGGCAGAAGCACGTTTTCCGGCAGCTCGCGCAGGGTCTTGGTGGCCGCGTCGGACACCGCTTGGTCGCCGTCCGCGGTCAGCTGAACCAAGAGGAGAACCAAATCCCCGCCCTTGATAGGCACCATGCCCCTGGCCGCCATCATCTTCGCGGGGGCGGGCGCCTTGGGATCGGCGAATCGCCTCAGGCGCTCGGGCACTTCGTCGAGAGATACGGGCAACTCGGGGATCGTCAGCATGGGTTCTCTTGGCAGCCTGCTCTCGGAGTCTATCTTCCCACGAACTCGGGCTCTCGTTTCTCCCGCGCTGCGGCGATCCCTTCCTTCGCATCGTCGGTCGCGAGGCTTGCCGCCTGCAGCCCGGCCTCGCGCCTCGCGGCCTCGCGAATGTCCCAGCCGAGCCCTCGCCGGATCGATGCCTTCATTTGTCGTACGGCCATGGGGGCGGACGCCGCGATCGACCGGGCCAAGCTCCGCGCCGTGGGCAAGACGTCGGCTGCCTCGGTCGCGTGCGTGACCAAGCCGATCCGAAGGGCTTCCTCGCCCGTGACGAGTCGGCCGGTGAACAGCAGCTCCGACGCGTGCGCCGCTCCGACCAAGCGCGGGAGCACGTAGCTTATGCCGAGTCCAGAATGGATCCCCAAGCGCGCGAAATTGGCGCCATATTTCGATTCGAGGTTCGCGATGCGGATGTCGGCGAGCAGGGCCAGCCCGAAACCGCCCCCGACCGCATGACCGTTCAAGGCCGCCACGACGGGCACTTCGACGTCCAGAACCTTCAAAAATGGCTCGTACATCGCAAACGACGCCTCGGTCGAGCTCGCAGACACGTCCTTTCGTTGGAGAGAGGAACGCAGGTCCGCCCCGGCGCTGAAGCATCGGCCCGTGCCGGTGAGGACCAAAGCTCGAATCTCGGTGTCTTTTCGGGCCTCCGCGATCGCTGCTGAAAATGCGTCCAGAAGCTCGGGACTCATCGCATTGCGCTCATCGGGGCGATTGAGCGTAATCGTGCCGATCCGCCCTTTTGATTCGTACAAGACCGCTGGCTCGACCATGGGTGCAGAATCTAGCCTTCTCACGGTGCCCGGCAACCGCGGATTGTTGGCCGATTTCTTGCCCGGTGACCGCTGAACGGGTTAGCGGGACCCTATGCAGGGAACCAAGGTCGTTCGCCCGTTTCCGTTCTTCCGCGCCGGCGCCCGCGCGAGCCAGCCGCAGCTCGCAAAGCCAATCCTGGTGCTGGAGGACGTCTACAAGTTCTTTCGGCCCGACCAGCCGACGTTG
>CAZBWQ010000043.1:0-1781 GCA_964495565.1 uncultured Sandaracinaceae bacterium
GACTGTCGACGTAGTTGATCGGGGAGGCTGCGGCCTGTGCCGTCGGGTCAGCACCCACCGCCTGCGAAATCTGACGCCGAAGCTCTTCGTCTTCCGTGCTCTCGAGCACCGCAGCAATGTCGTATGCGACACCGTTGTAGAGGCTCAGGCTCTGCACCGGCTTACTGCCCGATACACCTTCCATCTCGAAGTAGGATTGATCGAGTGTTGCGAGCGCGGCGAGGTGCGCTCCGGCCTCGTGTCCCATCACGCTAATCTGGTCCGGGTCGCCACCGTAGTTGCGGATGTTCTTGCGAAGCCATCCAACGGCCGCGGCCACGTCGCTCGCCATTGCGTCGGCCATGACGTCTGGCGCCAGTCGGTAGTTGATGCTGACGTAGATCCAGCCCTGCCTGGTGAACCATGGCGCCTGATTTTCGGTTACCACTGCGTCTTTCTTGTCGCCGCTCTCCCAGCCGCCCCCGTGTACCATCATCATGACCGGCGCATCTTTGACCTCTTCTTCCGGGAGATAGATGTCGAGGGTCGTGACGCAGGCTTCGGCATCGCCACCGCGATCGACGTAGCAAACGTCCTCGGTGGGCCCATCGAACGGTTGCTGCGTCGAGCAGCCGACCACGAAGGCCAATCCGACAATGCAACACCCGACAAACTTCATCATCTCACCACCCTCTCACTGCCCAGCAACGCTGTTGTTCCCTTCCCAGGTTGAGTGTAGCCCTGTTGTTCCCTTCCCAGGTTGAGTGTAGCCCGAGACTTGGCCCCTGAGAATTGCTGGGGAAATCATGGTTTGCCCGACAACTGGACGTTGAATCATCCGAGCTTGCGTGTAGGTTGCGCTCCATGCCCGAGTCCACCAAGGCCCAGTCTCGCTCAAAGGCCAACCACCCGCCTTCGAAAGCTTCGGAGTCTCACATCCTGGTCGCCTCGGCCTTCGACCTCGCGCGTAGCCTTGGAATTCCAAATATCCTCGTTTTGGCGGACCTGCTTACCGATCGACGCCTGGTCGAGCGAGTGCGGGAGGAGGAGACGGTCATCTGGCTGACGCACGCCGGGGAGCGCAGCGGCTACCCGGAAATCCCCAAGCACGATCCCTGTATTGCACTGCCCCCCACGGCGCTCGACCGACTGGACCAAGTGAAGCTGGGACTCACGCTGGCCGTACTGCAGCGCCACGTCAAGGTCGACAGCAGTGTGGTTTGCTTGACCGGCGTGGCTGGATCCAAGCGCCTCGACATGCTGGTCATCATCAACCCGAGCCGGGACTTCCCGTGGTTTCGGCAACACAAAATTTCCAACGTGGACGAAAAGCTCATGTCGCGCGAGTTCGTGCGGCTCCTCGAGATTGCCATCCGCCTTGCGGCAGAGGGGCGGGAAGGCAAGCCGATCGGTGCGGTCTTCGTCTTGGGCGACGTCGAGAAGATGGACCGCTACACGAGCCAGTTGATCTTCAATCCCTGTAAGGGACACCCTCAGGCCGCCCGCAACATCCACAACCCGGAGTTTGTGGAGACGCTTCGCGAGTTAGCCGCCTTGGATGGGGCATTTTTGGTCGACAAGCGTGGCGTCGTGGTGACCGCTGGTGCCTATTTAGATGCACCCGTGGGCAAGAATGTTCGAGTACGTCGTGGTCGCGGGTCACGACACGTGGCCGCGGCCGCCATGACCGCCAAGACCGATTCGCTCGCCTTGGTTATCTCGGAGTCTTCAGGGGACATCACGGTGTTCGCTCAGGGAGCTGCATTGCTCGAGCTCGAGAAGCCGCCAGCACGCTGAGGTAC
>CAZBWQ010000043.1:1881-30999 GCA_964495565.1 uncultured Sandaracinaceae bacterium
GGAAACCTCCGAAGGCTTCGGCCGAATAGGGAGGGCATGACGCTTCCTCGCCGCGTGCTCCCGGAAACGACGTACTTGGTGACCCGCCGCTGCCTCGGCCGGCGCTTTCTGCTTCGTCCTGACCCTGTCCTCAACCAGGTCTTCGTCTATTGCCTGGCTCGCGCGGCCGCGAAGCACGGTGTCGCGATTCACGCTCTCGGTGTCATGAGCAATCACTATCACCTAGTCATGACGGACGTTCGGGGCGTGCTTCCGGATTTTCTGATGAGCTTCCACCGCAATCTCGCGATGTGCATAAAGCGCCTTCGAGGCTGGGACGAAGTAGTGTGGGAGCCCAATGTTTCGACGAGCGCCGTCGAGCTCACCGGGATCTCCGAAATCCTCGATAAAGTGGTCTACACGATTCTCAACCCGGTGAGCGCGGGGCTCGTCCGCGAGCCAGGCCACTGGCCCGGAGTTGTGAGCACGTGTGCCGAGCTCAGACGTGGCGCGCTGAAGACCAGACGGCCCCCGGTATGGTTCAAAGACCGGGCACCGAAGACGGCGGAACTTCAATGGACGTTGCCACCCGGCTTCTCGCGGAAGGAAGCGTACCTCGAGGCGCTCCAGGAGCTGGTCCGGGGTCGACTCGGTGAGCTGTGGGCAACCCATCGACGCAAAGGAAAGGCCTATCTCGGAGTCAAGCGGGTTCGGGCAACTCGCGTGAGCGACCGGCCCAGGACTAGAAAATCTCCCTTTGGTCTTAGCCCTACGTTTTCGGCGATGACGCGGAAGAAGTGGCTAGAGATCGTGGAACGGCTTCGCGCGTTTCGAAGAGCGTATCGTGAAGCGTATGCGACGTGGCGCGAGGGCGAGCGGAACGTGGAGTTCCCGCTCGGCACCTGGTGGGTGGTCCGCTACGCCGGAGCCCGGGCAGTGACCTAGCGACCGGACGAACCGCCCAGCCCAAAGGCGTCTCAAGTAGGGGGTTCGTGCGCCCTTCGCTTGCTCCTTGTCGTCCGACGACGGTGGCAGGGGCGTTAGATATCCACTTCGATCACGGTACGGCATACCCGCATGTCGCGGACGGGCCACGAAACGGGCCACTTCACACAAACTCCTAAACCTCAACGTGGGACAAAACCTCAACGCCTAAACCTCAACGTGGGAAGCTGTGGGGGAAGTTGGAATGGTCGCAGGCGAGCCGCGGAGCGCGCACCCCGGCCACCAAACAAACCCCTTCATGCAAACTCCAAAACCTCAACGTGGGAAGTTTGGGGACTTGCATGTGGCCGAATTCCCGCGGCAGGGGGGCAACCTCAACCTGGGAAGTTTGGGGACTGGACGTCTTTAGAAGCGTTCGGCCGCGAGGGCCCAGACGGTGGGGGATCGCCACAGGGCCGAGCGCGTGAGCTCCTGCATGTGGCCGAACTCCCGGGGCAGCTTGTCGTAGAGGCGGTCGAAAAGCAGGTTCTGATCGTAGAGCTCCCTCTTCCACTCCTCGCGATCCACGCTCATCACCTCGTGAAAGGCGTCCCTCGAAAAATCGAGTCCGCGCCAATCGAGCTGCTCGTATTGAGGCATCCAGCCGAGCGGGCTCTCCGTCGCGCCAGCGCGTCCATGCACTCGGTCCACGATCCAACGTAGGACGCGCATGTTTTCACCGAAGCCGGGCCACATGAACTTTCCGTTTTGGTCCTTCCGGAACCAGTTGATCATGAAGATGCGCGGGGGCGCCGCGGTGTCGCGTCCGATCTGCAGCCAGTGGTTGAAGTAGTCCGCCATGTGGTAGCCGCAGAACGGCAGCATCGCGAACGGATCCCGTCGCACCTTGCCAACCTCGCCGCCGGCCGCCGCCGTCTGCTCGGAGCCGATCGTCGCCGCCATGAAGACGCCGTATGCCCAATTGAAAGACTGCACGACCAGCGGCATCGTCTTGGCCCGCCGGCCCCCGAACACGAACGCCCCGACCGGAACGCCTGCCGGGTTTTCCCAGTCGGCGTCGATCACCGGGCACTGCGAGGCGGGCGCCGTGAACCGCGCGTTGGGGTGCGCCGCAGGTCGCCCGCTGTCGGGCGTCCACTTCTGGCCGCGCCAGTCGGTGAGCTCCGGCGGCGGCTCGTCGGTGAGGCCCTCCCACCAGACGTCGCCGTCGGGCGTCAGCGCGCAATTGGTGAAGATGCTGTTGGCCCGACACGACTGCAGCGCGTTGTTGTTCGACTTGGCCGAAGTCCCCGGCGCGACTCCGAAGAAACCCGCCTCGGGATTGATCGCGCGAAGCACGCCCTGTGCGTCGGGCTTGATCCATGCGATGTCGTCTCCGATCGTGGTGACCTTCCAACCCTCCTCGGCGAACGGCTTCGGCGGATTGAGCATCGCCAAATTGGTCTTTCCGCACGCGCTCGGAAGCGCGGCTGCGATGTACGTCTTCTCGCCTTCCGGGCTCTCCACGCCGAGGATCAACATGTGCTCGGCGAGCCAGCCCTGATCGCGTCCCATCACCGATGCGATGCGAAGCGCGAAGCACTTCTTTCCGAGCAAGGCGTTGCCCCCGTAGCCGCTACCAAACGACCAGATCGCCCGTTCCTCCGGGTAGTGGACGATGTACTTGTTGTCGTTGTTGCAGGGCCACGGCACGTCTTGCTGACCCTCGGCGAGGGGAGCGCCGACCGAATGGACACATCGCACGAAGTCGCCGCCCTCGAGATACTGCCAGACCTGCTTGCCCATTCGCGTCATGATCCGCATGTTCACGGCCACGTAGGCGGAGTCGGAGATCTCGATGCCGATCTTCGCGATGTCCGAGCCGAGCGGCCCCATGCAAAACGGAATGACGTACATCGTGCGGCCCGCCATGCAGCCTTCGAAGAGACCGTGAAGCGTCGCCTTCATCTCTGCCGGGTCCCGCCAGTTGTTGGTTGGACCGGCGTCGTCCTTGCGGAGGCTACAGATGAAGGTTCGGTCCTCCACTCGCGCCACGTCGGCCGGGTCCGAAAACGCCGCGAACGAATTCGGCCGCTTCTCCTCGTTCAGACGCACGAAGGTGCCCGCCTCGACGAGACGGTTGCAGAGATGCTGATACTCCTGCTCCGAGCCGTCGCAGAAGTGGATCTCCGACGGCTGGCACAGAGCAGCCACCTCTCGAATGAACTCACGAGCTTCGTCGCTCTTCAGCTCTTGGGGAAACGCAATCGCCTGGGTGTCTACGGTCATGTTGGCGCTCCTGATTGACGGGCAGAGCGGAGTTCTTGATCGATCTCTGAGGGCTCCTCAACGAGAAGGCTCTCGGTGCGCCCCGGCCACGTCGAAATGACGGGCTCGCCTATGATCCGATTGGCAGCACAGGGGGACTGAATTGCGAGCAATTCGGTGTTTTGCCGCCCCTTGGGAGCGACGCCCGGAGCGAGGCACAGCCGGGGCACAGGCGCCCCAACGGAGCGAAGCCCACCCGGCGGACAGGCACCCCACGCAATTCAGAACACGAGACGCGATTGCGCGGTGTCCCATTGGACGCGGCGCGCTTGGCCGCCGACCGCCTGCCTCAGACGATCTCGATCCCGCTTGCGGCGGTGCAGCAAGATGCTGGACGCAATGACGCCTGCCAAGCCACCTGTGATGCCGACGACGCCGACCCCGACGGCCGCGTCGCACTTCGCTGGGCGCACGTAATCTTTGCAAAAGAGGATACACCAGCAGTCGTCACCCAAGGATCCGTAAGCGACCAGGGATGCGCCGCCAGCGAGGAACAAGGGTGAGGCCGCAGCTCCGATCTTGGCTCGCCTCACTCGAAGCTCCATCTCGTCGAGGGTGTATCCGTCGGCGCTTCGTGGTGCGCTCGGCGCCACGACCACGTCGTCCGGCGTGAGCTCGAGCTTCAGCGCGGGCTCGGTGGGCGCGCGCTCGGGCGCCGGCGCGGCAGGATTCACGAAAGCTTCCGGATGCCAGCGCTCGATCGCTGACTCGTAGTCTCCCGCCTGCGCAGTCACCTCGATCGGCGCGAACAGGAGTACGGCTGGCCAACATGCAGTCACGAACCTCATCACGGCCTCCGTGTGTCGATCCGTCGTGCTGCATCAGGTATGCCAGGTTGGAGACCACCGTCTTCGCCGGAGCTTCGTACCCCCGATCTCAACGGTCGGGTCTGGGTGTGGTTCGAAGCTCACACCCGCGCTGTCGAAAACTTCACGGTCCGAACGATGCGTAGCAACGGGCTCGGCCGCGGCCGTCCGCGAGCCCCCATTGCGCCATGGGGTGACCATGCACCGTCTCCGGCCGCTTGTTTCAGCACTGCCTTCGACGGAGCTTCCGCGACACGAAGCTTCTGATATGTTCCCCGCAGTCGAGCGAGCCGAATGCGCTGGAAAGGTCGAAGGCAGAGCCGCCACGTGGAAGACCGGAGGGGGATGCGAGCAACCCCCGTGGCCGGAGGTCTCGGCTTGCTCGTGCTGATCGTGGTGGGCCTGCTCTTCGGGGTCGATCCGAGCACCTTGATTCAGGTCGTCGAGACGCAGCAAAGCACGGTCGCACCATCCACGGCAGCCGAAGGCCCCCTGAACGACGAGCAGGCGCAATTCGTCGCCGTCGTCTTGGCCGACACCGAGGACACCTGGAGCGAGATCTTCGCGCAGTCTGGGCTTCGGTATCGCGAACCGACCCTGGTGCTCTTCACCGAGGCGGTACAGTCCGCGTGCGGATTCGCGCAAGCCGCGATGGGGCCCTTCTACTGTCCGATGGACCAAAAGCTCTACATCGACTTGAGCTTCTACACCGATCTGCAGACTCGGTTTCGCGCCCCTGGGGACTTCGCCCAGGCCTACGTGATCGCCCACGAGGTCGGCCACCACGTGCAAACGCTGCTCGGCCTCTCCGAGGCCGTGCAACGGGAGAAGTCGCGTGTCGGTGAGGTGGAGGCCAATCAGCTTTCCGTTCGTCAGGAATTGCAAGCCGACTGCTATGCCGGGATTTGGGCGCACCACGCCGACCGGTCCCGTGCCCTCCTCGAGCAAGGAGACATCGAGGAGGGTCTCAACGCGGCGAGCGCCATCGGCGACGACCGTCTGCAGAGGCAGTCACGTGGCTACGTGACCCCGGAGTCCTTCACCCACGGCTCCTCGGCGCAGCGGGTGCGGTGGTTCGAGCGGGGCTACGAGACGGGCGACCCCGAGCAGTGCGACACCTTTGGCGAAGCACGGCTCTAGAGCTCACTCTTTGACGTGCGCCAAGCGGGAAAGCTGATAACACCTCCCCATGGCCAACCCCACCGCAACCTTGGAGACCTCGCTCGGAAACGTCGAGGTCGAGCTGTTTACCGACAAGATGCCGATCACCGCGGGTAACTTCATCGAGCTCGCCAAGAGCGGCTTCTACGATGGGCTTCATTTTCATCGAGTCATCGACGGGTTCATGATTCAGTTTGGATGCCCCCACAGCCGTGATCCGCAGAGCCCTCGCGCCGGAACCGGAAACAGCCCCAAGGGCACCATCGAAGACGAGCATCCCGCCGACGCCAAGATCTCGAATGAGCCCGGCACCCTTTCGATGGCCAACACGGGCCGGCCGAATAGCGGGAGCTCGCAGTTCTTCATCAACACCGCGAACAACGCCTATCTCGACTGGTTCAGCCCGGGGCCGTCCAAGCATCCCGTATTCGGCAAGGTCATCGACGGCATGGACGTCGTGAAGAAGATCGAAACCACGCGTACGGGCGCCGGCGATCGGCCGGTGACACCGGTGAAGATGGTCAAAGTGACCGTACACGACTGATCGCGACGGCTCGACGGCCGGAATCGAGGTTGATAGCCTAGGGCCATGTCCTCAGGTCGCGTCTCGATGCTTTTCGCCGCCTTGGTAGCCGTTTGTGCTTGCGGCTACGAAGCCCCGCCGCCGCCCCCGATGGGGGGCACGAATGGCGGAGGCGGATTCGATGGGACCGGCGGGTTCGACGGAACCGGCGGGACGGGCGGCTCCGGCGGGACCGCGGGTGTCGGCGGTACGGGTGGCAGTGCAGGAAGCGGGGGCTCGGGCGGAACGGCCGGCACGGCGGGGACGGGCGGGATCGGTGGAACTGCTGGCTCGAGCGGCGCATGCAACAACACAAGCGACGTCGATGCGCTGACGTCGCTGCTCCCCACCAACGCGCGTCAGATTGCAGCCGATTGCGGGCTCCGGGAGTGTCAGGATCTGCTCGCGTTCGAAATGGCCTTCCAAGAGTGCGTGACCAACTGCGTCGTGGACGCAGTCGCTGGTCTCTCGACCGAGTGTGCAACCTGTTATGGCGACCACGCTTGGTGCAGCGGAGAACCTTGCCTGAACGCCTGCGACGTGAGCTCGTGCCAGCCCCTGTGCCTGAGTTGCCCGGGTTATGATGTCTGTGTCGACGCGCTCGAACAATGCGCGGGGCGCGATTCGCTCGATTGCGGGGACGACACCTGAGCGACGACGCTAGTCGTTCGGCGCGCCCATGTCGATCCATTGCTCGACGACGGCGATCACAGAATTCGGGATGGTCTGGGTGCCTGCGCCCAGCGGCATCTCGCCGCCGCAGGTCTGAATCGCGCGCATCTTTTGGATCATCAACGAGCCAGCGGCGTCGTTGGGAATCACGTTGATCCCCTGCCCTTCGCACTCGCCGGCTGCCGACGCCGGCGCGTTCACGAGGGCGCTGTGGGATTCCGAGGGCCAGTTCGAGGTGTCCGTCGTGTCGGTTCCGGTCAGGTCGAGGGCCGCCAATCCCTGCGCGCTCGCACCACCTGGAATGAAGCCGTTCTCGAACGGATTGTCGGGATTCGTGTCGACGTTGTCGTTGGCAGGACCGTGGCAGCTCACGCACTGGGGGAAGATCAAGCTCCAATAGATCGAGCTCCAGGTCGGGTCGGGCAGGTCCGCCTGAGACCCGGAGTAGATGCAGATTTCGTCTCCCACCGATGCGCACGGAGCGAGCTCGTCCTGCGGGGTCGGCGCAATCTCGGTTCGTGCGACGACGGGCGCACCACAGGCGAGCCAGTTGCGCACGATGTCCTGACCTTCCGCGGTCTCGAGCCTCGGAAGCTCGCTCAGGTCCGGACGAAGCCACGACGTGCGATCCTGAACCTGCTCACCGACAGCCCCGGGAGGCATCGTGCCGTCGCGAATCTCTTTGATGATGTCGCCGCCCCACGACGTGGTGGTGTTTCGGTTGTCGACGAGCCGATCGAGTCGTTCGCAATAAGGAGTCCCCTCCCCGGCCCCATCACACGGTTGCAAGCTCGCGCAGGTCGAATCGATGCTCGGGTCGGTGCACGCGAGCGACACATCGAAGTCGAGCTCCTTGGGGACGCCGAAACGTGCTCCGCCGATGGCGCTCGGCGCGTGGCAGAAGCTCCCGTTGCCGCAGCTCGACTGGATCAGGGCCTGCCCCTCGTACATCGGCCGGCCGTCGACCGAGCTGTACACCAAATCGAAGGCGGTCGGGCCTGGAAGAGGCCGCCCATCCTCGGTGGTTCCGTCGAGATTGCATTCACCCAAATCGCGGTCGTTGCAGCCGAGCGCGAAACCGATGACGGCAACAATCGCACAAACGAAAAGGTGTCGTGGAAGCATCGCGAGTCGGAAGGTGCGTCGATGGCAGCGTTCGGTCAAGCGAGCCGTGGATCGCGATCTCAACCCACCGTCTCGGCAAAGGCCGGGTCACTCGCAAAGCGGGCGACGTGATGCTCCTGATCCCCGAAAAGCGCGTTCAGTGCGTACATGCGCTTGAAGTAGAGCCCGATGTCGTGCTCGTCGGTGACGCCGATGCCACCATGAAGCTGCAGCGACTGCTGCGCGACCCAGATGCCCCCGGTCGCCAGCTGGTATTTCGCCGCGGAGACGTCACGACGCCGCGCGGCTGCATCTTCCTCGTCGGCCCGAACCATCGACGCCATCGAGATCGAGCGCAAAAGCTCGGTCTCGGCATACATGTCGACCGCGCGATGCTGGAGGGCTTGGAAGGAGCCGATCTTGACCCCGAATTGCTCTCGCGTACCGAGGTAGTCGATCGTCATGTGCAGCATCGTGGATGCGATCCCCACGCCTTCCGCCACCGCCGCCGCGGCCGCGTAGTCCATCGTGCGATCCAGCGCCGCGAGCGCCGAGCCTTCGTCGCCCAACAGGGCATCGGAGCCGACCTCGACCCCGTCGAAGGTCACGAAGCCTGCCTTGTGGCCGTCGATCGTCCGAGCGACCGTGACTTCCACACCCGGCGCATCACGGGGCACGACGAACAAGCTCAGACCGCCCGGCGCGCGCGCCGACACGAGCAGTTGATCGGCATGGTGCCCGTTGAGGACCCACACCTTGCGACCGGAGATGCGATAGCCGTCACCGCTCGGCTCCGCCTTGGTTTCGGCCGCGCCGACGTCGTACCGGTTTCGAGGCTCCGAGTAGGCGAGTGCCAACGTGCTCTCTCCCTCGAGCATCGGGGTCAGATACGTTTCGTGCTGCTTCGCATTGCCCGCGCGCAAGAGCGTCATGCCACCGAGCACCACCGAGGCGAGGTATGGCTCGGGCGTCAGGGTGGTCGCGAGGTTCTCGAGCACGATTGCGCACTCGACGAAGCTTCCCCCGAGACCGCCCACCGATTCGGGGAATGCCACCGCGAGCCAACCGAGCTCGCCCATGCTGCGCCACACCGCCGGGTCGTAGCCGACGTCGTCGTCGCGAAGCTTGCGAAACCGGCTTACCGGGGATTCGTTCTTGGCAAAGTCCGATACCGTCTTTGCCAACATTCGTTGATCTTCCGTGAGCTCGAAGTCCATCTTTCCTCTCGTGGGGCTCTCAGCTGCTCGGGAGCTGCAGGATCATCTTCGCGATGACGTTTCGTTGAATCTCGTTCGAGCCGCCGTAAATCGTCGCGGCGCGCTCGTAGCAGAAATAGGGCCCGATCGACTCCTCGATGGGCGAGCAGACGCCTTCGTTGTACCAAGTGAGCGAGCTCTCCCCCATGACTTCCATCGCGAGCTCGGTCATCTCTTGGACCAGCTTGGTGCCCACGAGCTTGAGAATGGACGACTCGGGACCCGGCATCTTGCCTTTTTGCTGATCGGCGAGCGCTCGGTAGCTCACCATGAGATGGGCCCGGAAGCGCATTTCGAGCCGTGCGATCTTCGCGCGCCAGGCCGGATCTTCGAGCATGGGTCGCCCGTCGACGATCTTGGTCGCCGCAATTCGCTTGATGCTTTGCAGCGTCTTTCGGCATGGGCCGATCATGGCGAGGAGCGTGCGCTCGTGGCCGAGCAGCGCCTTGGCCATGGTCCACCCTTGGTTGATGCCGCCGACCACGTTGCTCTTCGGCACTTTCACGTTCTCGAAAAACGTGTCGCAAAAAGCCGGCGTGTGACCGAGGGTGAGCATCGGCTTCACCTCCACGCCGGGGCTCTTCAAATCGATCAGCAAGAAGGTGATGCCGGCTTGTTTCTTTGCGTTGGGATCGGTGCGAACGAGGCAGAAGACCCAGTCGGCGTACTGCGCATACGAGGTCCACGTCTTTTGGCCGTTGACGATGAAATGATCGCCCGCGTCCTCGGCCGTCGTGCGAAGAGACGCCAGGTCGCTTCCGGCGTTGGGCTCGGAATAGCCCTGGCACCAGAATTCTTCGCCGCTCAGGATCTTCGGCAGGAAGCGCTTCTTTTGCTCCTCCGTCCCGAAGCTGATGATCAGCGGACCGACCATCGACAATCCGAACACGGAGAGCTGCGGCGCACCGGAAAGCTCCATCTCCTCGGTGAAGATGAAGCGCTTGGCGGCGTCCCATCCAGTGCCTCCGTGCTCTTTGGGCCAGTGCGGCGCCACCCAGCCCTTTTCGTAGAGAATCTTGTGCCAGCTCGCGGAGTCCTCGGGGGTGAAGTGCCCCGCGCCCTTCGCTTTGCGGCGGATGTCCTCCGGCATCGCCTTTTCGATCCAGTCCCGGACCTCGCGGCGAAACGCCTCTTCTTCCTCGGTGAAGGTCAGATTCATGGCCCTAGAGTTGACACGATCTCGGGCCTCGGACCATCGCACATCTGTCCAGGACAGCCCTGCAAGCTCACTGCCCCGGGATCCCGTCGATGCGCGGCTTGAATCGAAAGATGAAATAGGGCGCGCTCGCCTGGATGTGGGCCTTCGACCGAAGCATCTGATCGGGAATCGCGCTGTCGGCGACGTAGAGCCATCCGTCGGGACCATAACTCAGCGCATCGGCCCAGCGAATCCGATCGGTCCGGATCAGAGTCGTCAGATCGCCGGTCGGCGTCATGCGTAGGACCGCGCCGTGCTCGACATCCGTGATGAGGACGTTGCCCTCGAGGTCGGTGCTCAGGCCGTCGTTGAGCGGCTTGCGCCCCACGGCACGAACCTTTGCGCCCAGCGCGGCTTCGCGAAGCGATGCGTCCAGCAAGTCTTCCACGCGGACACGGTAGAGCGTGTCGTGCGCCATCGCGCCGTAGTAGAGCCACTGGTCCGAGCGGTCGATGGCAATGCCGTCGACCCCGGGTTTGAGCACGAGCAAGCCGCCAAAAAACTCCATGTCCTTGGTCTGAGCTCGGATCAGCCAATCCTGCGGGGACACCGAGGGGTGGCCATTGAGCACGCGGCGGGCCCGTCGCTGCTCGACGTCGTAGACCACCAGAGCCGGATTCTTTCGAAAGAAGCTGACGTCGGCGATGAACACGTGCTTGCCCGCCGAATCGACTTGCAGGTCTTGGAGGAAAGAGCCGAGCTGCGCCACCGCCGAGTCGAACACGTGCTCGTGCGCGAGGGCGCCGGTTTCAAGATCGTAGGCCACCAGCTTCGCCGCGCCCGTCCCGTGGTTGCCGTGGTCGATGACCCAGAGGCGGTTTTGCCTATCGACCACGACGCCGAGCGGGGTCTCGAGTTGGGCCTGGGCGGCTTCGCTCGGATAAGCCCGGGGGACTCCATCGGTCCACTCCAAGAGCTTCGGTCCCGTCGGCCGGCTCTCCGGATGGATCGTGTAGAACACGCGACCGTCGGCCGAAACTGCGACGTTGCCGATCGGCTCGGGGCTGGTCACCACGATCTCGAGCTCGCTCTCGTCGACGAGCGGCTCCGAGGTGACGTCGGGATATGGCTCTCCGCCTCCGTATCGCAGGTAGAGGATCAGCGCGAGCAAAGCGGCGACGATCGCGACGGTCATCAACAGGCGAAAAAGCAAGGCGCGTAGCATCCGGCGACGCTAGCATGGGCTGGACTCGAGCGCCCTCGACCCTACACTCCGTGCATGGCGCGTGCTTCGTCTCAGCTCATCGTCGCATTGCGACAAACCGCGGCGCGATTGTCTCGACACGACGTGACCTATCGTTGGGCGAGCTTCGCGCATTGCAACTGCGGGCACCTCGCCCAGACCATCACGGGGCTCGCTCCCGAAGAGATCCAAAAGCGAGCCATGCGACGCGAAGGCGATTGGGCGAATCAGGCACGCGATTCGGCGAGGCGCAGTTTCCCGGAGTTCGACTTCGGCGATCGCCCTGCCCTGGACGAAGGCGCCTGGGAACCGGAAGACGTCGGCACCTGTCAGGTAACCGGAGCGCCTCTCGACCGAGTACTCGCCGACATGTACGCGCTCGGCTTGAGCGCCGACGACGTCGGTCACCTCGAGCGCTTGAGCGATCCCCGCGTCCGCCGGAGGCTCGGCAACAACACCGGCGACTTCCCGCATCACCACCGCGAGAACGTGATCGCCTATCTGCGGGCCTGGGCAGACCTGCTCGAAGAGCAGATCGAGCGCTTGCCGGAGGCTTGGGCCGAAGCGGCCGAGTGACCTGGTTCAGCCGAGCGCGATTCGCGTGAGCCACATCAGTGCAAGGCCTGCGCCAAAACACGCGAAGTGAAGCACGTTCGCCGGGCCGTCACGATGCTTGGTGACTTCCGGAACGAGATCCGACGCGGCGATGTAGAGGAAGTTTCCCGCGGCCAGCGGAATGAGGAACGAAATGTCGAGGTCCGACGCCATCCACCACGCGAGGAGACCACCGAGGAGAAAGGTCAGACCCGAAAGAAGGTTCATGAGCAGCGCCTTGCGCGGTGCCCATCCTCCATGGACCAACACCCCGAAGTCACCGAGCTCTTGAGGAACCTCGTGCGCGGCGGCGGCGAGCCATGCGGCGATGCCGAGGCGCGCGTCCATGAGAAAGACCCCGGCTACTCCGAGTCCACCCAGAAAGTTGTGCAATCCGTCGCCGATCAAGATCAGGTAGGTGAGCGGTTGCCGGCAGTCCGACTGCGCACGATGGCAGTGATGCCAATGGAGCATCTGTTCGAGCGCGAAGAAGGAAGTAAACCCGACCGCCGTCCATCCGTACACCCACAGCGGCTCGCTAGGCCTTTCGAGAGCAGCAGGCAGCATGTGAAAGAGCGCACCCCCGAGCAACGATCCGGCTGCGAAGGCCACGAGCGGCAAGAGGATACGCTGGAGCGTGCGCTTCTCGATGAGCAGCGTGAGGCTTCCGACGAGCGCGATCGCGCCCATGAGCAGTCCCCCAATCACGATCCATGCAAGCGAGCTCATCGGCTTCGTCGAGTCAGCGGCTGCCGGCTCTCCGGCGTCCGGGCGTCCCAGGCTCTCACGAAAGCCGGAGCCTTGAAAAGAGGCATTGGGCAGCGTACGACTACGTCTGCACGGACACGGGTACCGAAGCACAGGGATTGAACAGAATGCAACGAAGCATCGCATCAATCGTCATCGGAACGTGCTTGGCCTTTGGCTTCGCAGCGCGCGCGGAAGAAGCCAAGCGAGAGCCAGTCACGCAAGAGCAGTGGCTGGCCGAGCTCCGGAACAGCGTGACGTACCGTGAAGGCCTCGAAGAGGTTCGAGGAAAGGTCGAGGCCGCGTACGACTTCGGAGCGATCCAGGGCGTCCTGCACTGGCAGCAGGTTCACGAGCACTACCTCGAGCTCGCGCGCGCACAGGGTTGCAAGACGGCGCTTCCGTTCGTCGAGGGTCCCCTCCAGGCATGTGTGAAGGTCCGCGGACCGGAGCCCCGTCATCGAGGCAACGAATATCGAGAAGGCCACGAAAAAATCGAGACGCTCGCGAGCAAAGCCAAGTGGAAGGTGCCTGTCGAAAGCGTGCTTCTGAGCATCTACGATTACGGCTACGTCAAGGGAATGAAGCACGGTCTCCGCGTCAACAACGACAACCTCGAGTGGAAGCAGGCCTACTACGAGGCGTGCATCACCCGAGCAAACCAGGCCAAAGCCGAGCCGATCTGCTCACGCGAGTCGATCGTTTGGTCGAAGGCCATGCTCGACAAGCTGCAGAAGCAAATCGAAGGCTTCGGCACGGCCAAGCTGGAAAAGCAGTAGCCGACCCCCTCTACGCAGTGGCCTGCCAAGCATCCCACCACAGCTCGATCCCGGTCAATACCATGTCGACCGCGATGGTGCCGATGAGCAGCGCCGACGCACGGCCGATGATGTCGACGTAGCGCTCGACCAAGATGGCATTGCGTTGCTTCACGACTCCGTGGAGCCATTTGATGCCCAAGAGCCCGATCACCATGACGAGCATCGCCATCACGATCGAAGCGACGGCCCACGCCACCGGAAGACGCGCGCCGGCCAACACGCTCGCGCTGACCGTTCCCGGGCCGATCATGAAGGGCATCGCAATCGAGCCGGCGATGTGCGCGGGATTGCCCCGAAGCTCCGCGAGCGCCTCGGGACCGACCTGGATGAATCGCAACCCAATCACGATGAAGACGATTCCGCCGAAAATGAGAAACGAGGCGAACCGCACTTGAAACAAGTCCTCGAAGATCGCGTCCCCCCCGACGGCGAACAAGCAGAATATTACGGTCGCGATGACCACTCCGCGGACCAACGTCGCGGTGAAGATGCGATCATCCAAGCTTTCGATGAGATCCATCAAATACACGCTCATCAAGAACGGATTCAGCAGGACCACGAGGAGCGTGGTGGACTTCCAGAAGGCTTCGATTTGCGTTTCCATCCGCTCACCGGCATGTCACGTGGGCGGCCGGTTTCAACCGCAAAGAAGCTCGCGCTCGCCAAGTCAGTAGTCGGCAGGCGCGGTTTCTTGAGTCTCCCGAAGCTCTTTTTCGAGCTCGGTCATGCGCGCTTCCAAGAGCTCGATCCGTTTCCTGAGCGCCAGGATGTCACTTTGCAGCGCAGGCTCGTCGTGTTCTCTTCGTTCTGACATGTTGCCCCCTTTCCTTCGGCGACTTGCGCCAAGCTTCATCCGTAGACCCGGGGAATTTCAGCGCGAGCCGCCTCCGCGTCAAGCGCCTCCACCGCGCGGGATTCGTCGAACCACACGTAGCTGTCGAACTGCCAAGGAAGCGCAGCCTGAAAGTAGTGGCTTTGAAGCTCCGTCTCCGGCCGGTAGATCACGCCGATCGCCCGCTCCAAACGCGGTGCTGCGAGCTCCTCGCGGATCGCATCGCGTGCGGGGTGGCGCAAGGCCAGCAGGAAGGCGGGGACCTGTGATTCGTGAAAGATGCGCTCGTAGCTGGTCGGATGCGAGGGACGCACGTGCTTGATCTCCATGGGGCCGCCCCAGTCGGTTGCCGCCGCCACCGTGCCCGTATGGGTGCCGAAGCCGACGTTGAAGGCAGCCTCTCCGAAGGCCTGCCGGCAGAGCTGGCCGATGTTGTGCTCTCCGCGTGCCGCGCCCATCTCGGTCGCTCTCGCGTCGCCCACATGCGAGTTGTGGGCCCACACGACCGCCTTGGCGTCGGGGCCCCGAAAGTCGAGCAGCCGCTCCAGCGTGTCGAACATGTGCTGGTCACGGAGATTCCACGAGTCCGGGCCGCCGTAGTACATGACCCGGTAGTATTGCTCGGCGGCCGCGACCAAATGCGCATTGGACGTGGCATCGAAGAAGCGATCGCCATCCGCCTCCGCGTAGTCGAGGCGGCGCTTCAGGAGATCGCGAAGCACGTCGACGACGGGCCTCTCGCATTTCGCGTACCCCTCGTTGATGGCCGCGCGCCCGTAAAGAGCCGGGTCGCGCTCCCAAGGTGAAAGGCAGGCATAGCGCTCGCGGGCGATGCGGGCCGCCTCGGGATCGACGTCGTGCAAGTACGCCAGGACGGCATCGACCGACTTGTACAAGCTGTAGAGATCGAGCCCATAGAAGCCGACCCGCCGCCCCGGATCGTCGAGCAGGTCGTTGTGGGATTTGAGCCAAGCCACGAGCTCCACGATCTCTCGATTGCGCCACATCCAGGTGGGAAACCGCGTAAACACGGGCTCTTCGCGGATCGGATGATCCAGATCTCGCACGTGGTGGTCGATCCGTGCCGCATCGGGCCAGTCCCCTTCCACGGCGACGATGTTGAATCCACGGCGCAGGACGAGCTCCGTCGTGATGCGCGTTCGCATGCGGTAGAACTCGGAGGTTCCGTGAGTGGCCTCGCCGAGCAAGACGACTCGGGCGTCTCCGATCCGATCGAGCAGCGGGCCCAGCTCGGCGTCTTCGATGGCCGAAAAAGGCTCACATGCCTCTCGGACGAGCGAGGAAATCGGTGGCTCAGGTGTCGGAATGCGCTTGGCGCGAGGCGGCTCTGGGCTCTCTGCGGGAAACCCGCCCGCGCCGATCAACGGGACGAAACGCACGCCTCCCAAGTCCTCGGTGCGTGTGCTTCCGTCGCCTTCCTTGGTCACGCGCAGGAGGCGTTGGTCGCGAATGTCTGGGCCCACCGGGATGACCATGCGCCCGCCGGGGGCCAATTGCTCCAAAAGAGTCTTGGGAACCTCGGGGCCGCCCGCGGATACGAGGATCGCATCGTAGGGAGCGTGCTCGGGCCACCCGAGCGTCCCGTCCCCGCACAAGACGTGGACGTTGGAATAGCCGAGCTCCTCGAAACGTCGCTTTGCCCCGTCCGCGAGCGCCCCGTGGCGCTCGACCGTAAACACCTCTTCGGCGATCTCGGACAACACCGCGGCTGCATAACCGGAACCGGTTCCTATCTCGAGCACACGATCGCCGGGCTCCAGTTGCAATGCGTCCGCCATGGCGGCGACGATGAAAGGTTGCGAGATGGTCTGACCCTCCTCGATGGGCAGAGGCGTGTCCTCGTACGCGAACTCCGCCAGATGCTCGGGAACGAACGCCTCGCGCGGAACCGTGCGCATCGCCTCGAGCACCTCGGCCTTGCGAATCCCACGCGCCTCGATCTGCGCGCGCACCATTTCATTGCGTTTCTCTTGCGTGTTCATTGCGTCACCCATGGTGGTCACGAGAGAAGCAACAACCACGCCAAGAGCCTCACGGAGCGTCAACAATCGCGGTTCGCGAACCGCCGGGGACGAAGACATGGCGCAACGGAAGCCTGATGGCGCAAGATCTGCGCCTACGTCTTACCACGTCGACCGAAATTTCCCGGCGATGGCGAGGTTCGTGGTCGGCATGAACTTTGCGTAAGTCCGACTCGAGAGGAGCTAGGCCGTGCAACAACCCTTGCAAATCACTTTCAAAGAGATGGAATCCTCGGCTTCCATCGAGGCGTGGGTCAGAGAGAATGCTGCGAAGCTGGAGAAGTTTTACCAGCCGATCACCCATTGCCACGTCGTCGTCGAGGCGCCTCACCGGCACTCGAATCAGGGCCGGTTGTATGACGTCCGGATGGACATCACTGTCCCGGGCGGCGAGATCGTGGTGAGTCACCAAGGCCCGAAAGATCACGCGCACGAAGACGTGTACGTCGCCCTTCGGGATGCGTTCCGCGCCGCGCGACGCCAGTTGCAGGAGATCGCCCACAAGCAGCGACGCGAGGTGAAGCACCACGCGCTTCCGACCCACGCCCGGATCACCAAGTTGTTCCCGACGGACGACTACGGCTTTCTCGAAGACCAGTCGCTCGAGATCTACTTTCATCGCAATGCGGTGCTGAACGGCGCCTTCGAAAACCTCAGTGTCGGGGCCGTGGTGCGGTACGTGCTCGCGGAGGGCGAAGGCAAGGCAGGCCCGCAAGCAAGCACGGTCGAGCTCATCGGAAAGGTGGATTGACGTCTTGGGGGTGGTTCCCCATGGGTAATTGGGAGCATTTTTCCCACGAAGCCGACATCGGCGTACGCGGCCGGGGTGGCTCGGTCGCGGCGGCCTTCGAGCAGGCCGCTCTCGCGCTCACGGCGGCCATGACAGATCCTGCGCTCGTCGAACGGCGGGTCGAAATCGACATCCAGTGCACAGCGCCCAACCTGGACGTCTTGCTTCTCGATTGGCTGAATGCGGTCATCTACGAGATGACGACGAGGTCGATGCTGTTCGGTGAGTTTCGGGTCCGTATCGAGGGCTTCGAGCTGACCGGTCAGGCCGTGGGCGAGCACGTCGACCGACACCGCCACCAACCGGCCGTCGAGCCCAAAGGCGCGACGTTCACCGAGCTGTCGGTCACGCGCGGGGAAGATGGCCAGTGGACAGCCCAATGCATCGTCGACGTTTGAGGAGAGCAGCATGGACACCAACAAGCTACGCAGAGTTTCCGAGGACCGATGGGAGCTTGCTCCCACCGGCAAGATGCGCGTCCCGGTGGTGTTCTACGCCGATCGTGCGCTTCTCGAGGGAATGGATGACAAAGTCCGTCAGCAAGCCTCCAACGTGGCCACTTTGCCTGGCATCGTGAACGCCAGCTTCGTCATGCCCGACGGCCATTGGGGCTACGGCTTTCCCATCGGTGGCGTTGCCGCGTTCGATGCGGACGAGGGCGGCGTGGTGTCGGCTGGCGGCGTAGGCTTCGACATCTCGTGTGGGGTGCGGTGCTTGCACACCGGGCTTCGTACGGCCGACGTGGAGTCGGTCAAAGAAGAGCTGGCCGATGCCTTGTTCGAGCACATTCCGGCAGGCGTGGGAAGCACCGGAAGGATCCATCTCGACGACGATGAGATGACCGCCATGCTCGGCGGCGGGGCGCGCTGGGCGGTCGACCGTGGCTGGGGTTTCGCGGAGGACCTGGAACGGATCGAGGAGCACGGCGTGATGCAAGGCGCGAAACCCGAGCACATCTCGGAGAAGGCGCGGCGCCGTCAACAAGACGAGATGGGAACCCTCGGGTCGGGGAACCACTACCTCGAGGTACAACGAGTCGCCGAGGTCCTCGATGCGGAGATCGCACGGGGCCTGTCGATTTCACAAGACGATGTCGTGGTCAGCATTCATTGCGGCTCGCGGGGCTTGGGACACCAGGTCGGGACCGAATTTTTGCGCGAGATGGCCATCGAAGCCGAGGCACATGGCATCGAGCTACCGGACCGAGAGCTCGCCTGCGCCCCACTGCGCTCGGAAGTGGGTCGACGCTATCTCGGCGCGATGCGCGCTGGGATCAACTGCGCGTTGGCGAACCGACAGATCATCACGCACCTCACGCGCGAGGTCTTCGGTCGGATCTTGCCCGACGCGCGACTCCCTCTCGTGTACGACGTCTCTCACAACACCTGCAAAGAGGAGGAGCATGTGGTGGAAGGGGCACGGCGCCGTCTCTTCGTGCACCGGAAGGGAGCTACTCGCGCGTTCGGACCGGGCCGAGAAGAGCTTCCCGATCAACTCCGTGAAACCGGCCAGCCCGTGCTGATCGGGGGGAGCATGGGCACCGAATCGTGGATCTTGATCGGGACGGCGGAGGGTCGGTCCTTGGCTTTCAGCTCGGCGTGCCATGGCGCCGGGCGCAGCATGAGCCGTCATGCGGCGAAGAAGCGCTGGAGAGGCAGCAAGCTGGTCAAGAACTTGGCTCACCGTGGAATCATCGTTCGTTCGGTCAGCATGCGCGGCGTCGCGGAAGAGGCCCCCGGAGCGTACAAGGACGTGCGCGCCGTCGTGGATTCGGCGCACCGTTCGGGGTTGGCGAGGAAAGTGGCTCGACTGGAGCCGATGCTGTGCATCAAGGGCTAGGCGGCTCGGACCGGACGACCACGACCGGACATCGAAGACCTCGGCGAAGCGTGGCGATCTCGTCCTCGTCGAGCCCTCGGGGCCCCTCCCTCGTGATCAGCACCGCAGGGGACGCACGACGAATGGCTGCGGCCGCGGCAGCCGGGTCGGCCTGGGGCAATGCACGAATCTCGGCCCGAGCGCCGAACGACCGCAACCGCGCTGCAAGCTCGCCGGCAGCTTCGGCCGGCTTCTGGGTGACGAAGACGAGGAGAGGTCGGCCCGTATCCTGGGCGAGGTCGATGCCTGCTTCGAGCGGACCCGCACCCGAAGCAGCCGACTCCATCAGAACCGCGATGGGCCGAACACGCTCGGCCGTCGCGCCGTACCGGGAGTGCGAAGGAGCGCGCACCTCGCCCACCAGCGCCTGCCGGGCCGTGCCGAGCAACAACCAATCGAACTGGCCCGGCTCGCTCACGGCGCTTCGAAGGGGCCCTCGGTGCGTCCGAAAAGTCCAAGGAAGGCCGAGACTCTCTGCGATGCTCCGCAACTGCCGCTCGGCGCGACGCGCCTGAACCTTCAAGTGACGCTCGAGCTCGCCGGCGGTGAGCGGGCGTCGCGCGCTCGTGATGCGCGAGATCTCCGTCGCAAACGGAAGGCCGGCCAGACGGAAGAGGGTTTGATCTTCGAGGAAGACGCCGGCCAGGTCCGCCCCGCTCTTCGGTATCAAGGTGCTCAGCAATCGAAGCAATCCGGCGTCCGCGCTTCCACCCCCGAAGACGACCAGAATCCGGCGTGAACGCCGTTCTCGAATCACGGCCGTCAAACCTTGCCTCCTGGCTTCTCCGTGCTCAGGAGCTTCCGGCGCTTCTCCGCGAGATCCGCGAGGCGTGCGCTGACTCGTTGATTGACCGTGCCTTCGGGGAAGGAGCCGTCGGGAGCGCGCTCCCCGGCGGGGGTGCCAGTCAGGATCTCGATCGCCTGATCGACGTGGCTGACGGCGTAGATGTGGAACCGTCCACTTTCGGCGGCTTCCCGGACCTCTCGACGTAGCATCAG
The DNA here is from genome assembly GCA_964495565.1 of uncultured Sandaracinaceae bacterium. Lineage (GTDB taxonomy): Bacteria > Myxococcota_A > Polyangia > Polyangiales > Houyiibacteriaceae > SG8-38. Next base: position 21,758 of record CAZBWQ010000043.1, read on the forward strand.
GTGCTTGACGTTCGACTCGGGGATCAACACGCCCTGGGACCCGGTCAGCCCTCGGGCGCGGCAGATCTCGAAGAAGCCTTCGATCTTCTGGTTGACGCCGCCGATCGCCTGCACGTCTCCTCGCTGGTTGACCGAGCCGGTCACCGCGAGAGACTGATCGATCGGCAAGTCGGACAAGGCGGAGAGCAACGCGCAGAGCTCGGCGCACGAGGCGCTGTCTCCCTCGACACCGCCATAAGATTGCTCGAACACGAGACTTGCGGAAAGCGAGAGCGGCTGATCGGCGGAATACGTCGCGTTCAAGTAGGCCCCCAAGATGAAGACGCCCTTCGAATGAATCGGGCCGCCGAGCTCGACTTCGCGTTCGATGTCGATGACCTTGCCGGATCCGAAGGCCACTCGCGCCGTGATGCGGTTCGGCTTCCCGAAGGCGAAGTCCCCGACCTGCAACACGGCGAGCCCGTTGATTTGTCCCACCTTCTTGCCCTCGGTGTCGATTAGGATCGTGTTGCGCAGGATCTCTTCTCGAATGCGATCGCGAATGCGGCTGCTACGACGGACGCGTCCTCCGATGGCTTGCTCCACCGCCTCGAGGTCGATGAAGTCCGCACCCTTTTTCGTCGCCCAGAAGTCTGCTTCGCGCATGATGTCGGCAATGGGGCGGATGCGCGCCGTGAGCTTCTCGGCGTCCCACGCTTCCCGCGCGCTCTCTTCGATGAGTCGGGCCATCGCCGTCGAGTCGAGGGCCTTGAGGGATTGTCGGTTTGCGAGCGTGGCCAGCAGCCGTGCATAGAGCTCGGTGTTTTCCTCGTTCCGAGCCACTTCGTCCTCGAAGTCGGCTGCAACCTTGAAGAGGGTCGAAAACTCGGGATCGAGCGACTGCAGGAGGTAATAGAGCATGCGCTCGCCAACCAAGACCACCTTGACCGAAAGAGGAATCGGCTGCGGCTCCAGGGACACGGTGCTCACCATGCTGTAGGCCTGTCCGAGCGGTTCGATGGAAAGCTCTCGTGACTGCAGGGCGCGTTTCAGACCATCGTAGGCGAATGGCTGCGTCAAGAGCTTTCGCGCATCGATCACGAGATAGCCGCCGTTCGCCTTGTGCAATGCGCCAGCCTTGATCAGCTGGTAGTTCGTCACCAGCGTGCCCATCTGGGAGATGTGCTCGATTCGGCCGAGCAGTTGATGATACGTGGGATGAAGCTCTTGCTCGACGGGAGCTCCCTCCGCGCCGGAATGGTCGACCAACAAGTTGACGCCGTAGCGCTGCATCGCAGGGGAGGCCTCCGCATCTCCGCCCGTGCGGGCCCCGAAGAGCTGCTGCATTTGCGATTGCTCTTCGGGTGAGGCTCGAAACAGGGAAACGTTTTCGACGATGTCTTCTCGAGCTTGCTGAAGATACGTGACCACTTGCTCGTGGTCTTCGTATTTCGTCGTCAGCTCTTCGATGAGACTTCCTACCGCCCAGAGCGCAACCTCTCGGTCCAAGTCCCGGATCCGCCGTCGAGCCTCGCGCACCCGCTTGGGAGCTTGCTGCATCACCGCCTGCAGCTCTTTGCCAACCTCCTCGGTTTCGCGCATGAGCCGCTTCTGCTCCTCTTCGGGCAGCTCCTTGAACTCTTCGGGTCCAAGCGTCTCGCCATCGCTTATCGGGGCGAAGGCGATGCCGGTCGGCGTTTGGATGATCCCGATGCCGCGCTCCTTCGCGCGCTGGCTCACTTCTTCGAAGGCCGCCTCCTGCTCTTCCTGAAGCTCGTTCTGAATCGCCTCGCGGCGGGTTCGATAGTCCTCGGTCTCGAAAGCCGCTGGGATCGCAGCCCGAGCATCCTCGATCAACTGCCGCATGTCCTCGGCCAGCTCACGACCTCGGCCCGCCCGGAGCTCGATCGCGCGCGGCTTTCTCGATTCCTCGAAGTTGTTGAGATAGCACCAGTCGGAAGCGGGCTCTTCTTGGCGGGCCTTGTCTTGGAGAAAGCGCCGCACGAGCGAATGCCGACCGGTCCCCTCACGGCCGAGCACGTAGAGATTGTACCCCTCCTGATCGATGCTCGCGGCCAAGTCGATCGCTTCGGAGGCACGCTCTTGTCCGACCAAGCCGTCCAGCTCCTCGAGCTCAGTCGATCTCTCGAATCCCAGTCGTTCGGGGTCACAGCGCACGTAGAGAGCGGAGGGCGACAACTCGTATTGCTTGGACATGTCTTTCGTAGGACCGGTAGAACACGAGGACGAACATGGCAAGCGTCATCGTGGTCAGGCAGCGCTGGCAGACCGATTTTGCAAGGCGACGAGCGCTTCCTCTTCCCGGCTCATCTCACGGCTCATCATCTTGTGGTACTGCCGAAGCGTCGGGATGTCCCATTCGAGCGAGGCTACCCGATCCGACAGCTCGAAGAACTCGAGGGAGAGGTCGTCACGGGCCATTTGATACTCGGCCAGGCTGCGTTCGTCGGCAATCGTGCGCGCCAAGAGCTCGGCATCTCGAAGCGCATTGGTGATCCCGTGTGCCGTGATGGGGTCGGTCATGTAGCCCGCATCTCCGACCAACGCCCAACCCTCTCCCCACGGCTGCCGCAAGAAGCCACGCATCCCCGAAAAGAATCGGAGCTTCCCGACGAGCTCGGCATGGTCGAGCCTTTCGCTGAGGTCGGGCGCGACTCGAGCGACGACTTGCCGAAAAGCGCGAGCGCGCGCTGCCGGGTTGCCCGAAGCAAAGCTCCCCGTGACCGATGCAAAGAGGCAGGTCTCTCGGCCATTGGTCGGAATCGTGCCGGCACCCATCGCGGGCCGGTAGTACCAACGGTTTCCGTCGACTGGGAGTCTCTCGAAATAGCCGTATGCGCAGCTCGTCATGTGACGTCCAACCGCGTACGTGGGCGCGCCGACCAAGGCCGCGACGGACGAACGCCGCCCATCGGCGCCGATGACCAGACGCGACCGCACCTCTCGGAGCGCTCCGCGCTGGTCGCGAAGCTTCACGCCGACGACCGTGCCCTGTCCCTCACGCACCAGGTCGACCATCTGCACGCCGTGATGTACGTGAGCACCGCGTTCACGGGCCGCATCGACCAAGATGCGATCGAGAACGAACCGTCGCGGCGCATACAAGGCATCGACACCGAACCTCGGCCTGATGTCGATTTCGATGGTGTCGGAGCCATGGTGGTCGTCAGAATAGATGAATGAAGTCTTTTCGATCCGCGGCGTGCCCTCCGCTTCGAGGCGGCCGATGAGGCCCCATTGGTGCAGAAGGAGAACGGCTGGACGCATGAGCGCATGGGTCGACAAGGTATCGGTCCCGTAGCCATTCTTGTCGACGACCAGCACGCGCAAGCCGAAGCCTGCGAGCAACATGGCGGTAGCGGCCCCGGCGCAGCGGGCTCCCACGACGATGGCGTCGTAGGTGTCTTCGATTGGTTCTTGGATGGGTTGGATGGGCATGGCGTTCTCTCTCAGGCGGCGATGGAGGTTCGGGTGAATCGGCGATTGATGTCGGCGGCGAGGACGCGAGCGTCGTTTCCGACTCCGTCGATGAAGCTCGACTTGCGCGTACGCTGGAAGCTCAGACCGAGTGCGTAGAGACCCGGAACGGGTGTCACGCCCTCTCGATGAAGGATCTCTCCGCGTTCATCGAGCACGGGCACCTTCAACCACGGATACCGTCGTCGATAGCCCGTGGCCCACAAAACGGTGGTGATCCCCGCTCGACGCAGATCGAGCTCGGTGGTGGTCTTTCGAACGACGATCGGAGGCCGTCGATCGGGGACGGCCGCCGACATTCGAGTCTCTTCGATGAACGAATCGATTCGACCGAGCACTCGGTCGAGCTTTCGCTCCGCCGCCTCGATGTGATGGCTCAGGTCGTCGGCGAGGCGAATCCGCGTTCCGTCTGCCGCCTGGACCCGTCCCACCAAACGGACCCCTCGCTTCTGCAAAATTCCGAGGTCGATCGTCCGATGATCGGGCGTCCCCACCAGTTGCAGCGAGGGTTGCCTTCTGGCGGACTCGAGGTCGAACGCGCGGTCGGCGCGCTCGTCGAGAATCCCGCTGGCCTCGAGCCACCACGCGATGTCCCGACCCCGATAGCGGCGAGGCATCCGAGTGTGACGGCCGACCGCGAGGGTCACCGGACGGCCCGACTGATGAATCTCCTGGGCGAGCTGGATGCCAGAAGCCGAGGCGCCCACCACGAGCACGCCCCCGTCGGGTAGCTGCGCGGGATTCTTGTAGCGAGAAGGAACGATTTGATGGACACGCCCCGTGAGCGTCGACGCGGCCTCCGGAACGAACGGCACGTCGCAATGACCAGTGGCCAGCACCACCGTCGGAGCTTTCCACGTTTCGCGATCCGTGCGGACGGTGAAACCGAATCCATCTCTCGCGACTTCGAGCACGGTCGTCTCGTCGACGACCGGCGCGCAGAACGACCGCGCGTAGCTCTCGAAGTAGGCGATGATCTCCGGCATCCCCATGAACCCTTCGGGATCGTTCCCCTGATAGCGATAGCCAGGCAGACGAGTGTGCCATCGCGGGCTCAACAACCGGAGCGAGTCCCAGCGCTCCGTCCGCCAGCGCTCGGCGATGCGGCCGCGCTCGAGGACGACGTGCTCGATGCCTTCGTCAGCCAGACACCGGCTCATGGCGAGCCCGGCTTGTCCGCCGCCGATGATGATCGTGTCCGTTCTTTTCATCGCTCGCTCCTTCCCAATCACGCGGCGGACGTCACCGACCGGCCCCAGTCGCGGGGCCGGTCAGTTACTTCCGTCGGCTCCTCATTCGGCGTCCACCTCGATCGAGACGGGAACCCCGTTCGTGAGCACGTCGTAAACCGCCGAGCGCGCCTGCGACTGGGCGACGACCTTGCGAAGCGTCTCGGCATCGGCATCGCCCTTCACCTTGAAGGAGAGCCGGACCCCCTGATACCCGTTGCGCACCTGATCGGAGATGCCGAGCAAGCCGCGCAAATCGATGTCGCCCTCCACGCGAGCCTCGACCGACTCGAGCTCGATGCCCCGAGCAGCCGCGACGTTGCCGATGCCCGCGGTGATGCAAGCCGCCAACGCATGAAGTAGAAACTCGACCGGAGTCGGTGCATTGCCCGCTCCGCACAGAACGGGAGGGTGGTCTCCGTCGTAGACGAAGTCTCCGGTCTGCGCGTGCTCACCGCCGGCGCCGCTGTAGCCGTCGATGCGGCTACGGCTGTGGGTGCCCTTGATCCACCGATTCGAAGCGCGGAACTGGAACTTGGCGAGCTCGGGTTGCTCGGCAACTGCGTTGATGGTGGCGAACAAGGTCGGGACGTCGACGCCGTTGAGGGGCCGCTTCTCCCGGCGGGGCTTGCTCTGCGTAGGTTGCGTGGTCGTGTTTTCCATGATGGTCCTCTCTTTGGGTTTGGGTTGCGGTGGCGGGACTCGTTCCCGTCCACGCAAATCAACCTACGGAGAGGCCGTGTGAGCCTCCGTGTGAGGGAGCGTGGAAAGAGCCAGACCGACGCGCTCGTGGCCCTAAGGTGCTGAAATTACGGCGTATGCAGGCTACACGTGTGGACGATGCCCGGGACCGAGCGATTCACCCGCAGGAAGGTTCGCACGGACTCGGCGTCCGGCGCCCGGACCACACACACCATCCGCCTTCGATCCGGGCTGAGATAGCTGCGAACGCCCTGAACCCGGTACAGATCCACGCACTGCGCGTCGTCGTACAGGCGATGAACGTCATCGTCGGTCAGCGCCTCGGGAAACTCGCGCTCGATGACGATCCATTCCATCGGCCGATTCTACCACGGGCGAGCCGCGCAAGAGAGCCCAAACCAACGTTTGACGGAGCGCGTCGTCCTGAGCGATCCTCGTCGAGTGAGATTCGCCGATCTTCAGGTCCAAGTTCTCGGACCGCTTGCCGTGATCCGCGACGGTGAGCCGGCGCGTCTTCCACAATCGAAGAAGACTCGCGGGCTGCTTGCCTACCTGGCGATCACGGGTCGGTCCCACCGTCGCGATCGGCTCTGCTCGCTCTTGTGGGACGTCGCCGACGATCCACGCGGTGCGCTACGGTGGAGCCTTTCGAAGATCCGCCCTCTGGTGGACTCCGATGCAAAGCGCCGCTTGATCGCCGATCGCGCTACCGTGCAGCTGCAGCTCGACGATTCTTCGCTCGACTGGCTCTCGGTTCGAAAGGAGTTGGCAAAGGGCACCGACGCGATCTCGTCCGAGCGACTGGCCGAGATTGCTGGGGCGTTTCGCGGTGAGCTTCTCGAAGGGCTGGACCTACTCGATTTCGACGAGTTCACGGCATGGTGTGCAGCCGAGCGGGAGCACGCGCGCAAGCTTCATGCGACGATCCTGCAAGCCTTGGTGACGCGACTGGCCGACACACCCGAAAAAGCGCTTCCCCATGCCCGCGAGCTCGTTCGCATCGATCCGCTCGACGAAGAAGCTCGGGCAGAATTGATTCGCCTGCTTTCGCGGGCCGGACGACCCAATGAAGCCAAGGCGCAATACGAAAGCGCGTCTCGTATGCTCCAAGAGCTCGGCGCGCAGCCCGTCGGTCCATTGGTCACCGCCTGGCGGCAGGTCGAAAGCGGCCTACGGGTGGCAGACGACACGGTCTCTGCGATTTCTCCGGCCGCCGAGCCGAGCGAGCTCTCGAATCAGGGCCGGCGCGGAGCCGATCTGCTGATCGGCCGCGAAGAAGAGCTCGGGCGCCTGCATTCCCTGTTGGAGGAATCCGGCCGGGGACGGTTGCGCGTGTTCCTGCTGAAAGGCGAATCGGGGGTCGGCAAGACGCGACTGCTCAGCGAGCTCGGACGCACGGCACGCAATCTTGGTTGCACGGTGTTCGAGGGCGCCGCGTACGAAGCGGAGGGAGGACGGCCGTACGGACCTTGGATCGACGCGCTCCGACGGTTGCCCGCCGTGGTCACGGCCGAGAGCGACCGCGCGGCTCTTGCTCCCCTGCTTCCCGAGCTCGGAGAAACGGGGGGAAGTCCCCAGAGCCGCGATCGCTTGTTTGGTGCGGTAGTCGACGTGATCACGTCGTGTGCCGAGCCCGCGAAGCCCGCCGTCGTCCTGTTCGATGACGTACATTGGTCCGACGATGCGACCACCGAGCTCCTCCACTACGTGGCGCGGATGACGCTCTCTCACCCCGTGGCCATCGTGCTGGGCGCGCGAGATGGAGAGCTGATCGACAACGAGTCCGTCGTGCGGATGTTGCGAAGCTTTCGACGAGACGGCCTCATCGACGAGCATCTGCTCCTCCCTCTCTCGGAGAAGGACGTCAAGAAGCTCGTGCAAGGCATGCACAGCGCTGCGGATCCCGGAGAAGTCTTCACGTTGAGCGGCGGCAACGCACTGCTTGCCAGAGAGCTCGCACAAGCCGCGCTGAACCGTGGCGATCCCATTCCGCGGTCCCTCAAGGAGCTGGTGAAGGATCGCGTGCTTCGACTGGCTCCCGTCACCGGCGACGTGCTTCGCTGGGCTGCCATTCTCGGTCCGGCGTTCGACGTGTCGCGCCTGACGGAGCTCGTCTCCACGGATCTCGATCCATTGATGAACGCGCTGAGCGAGTTGGAGCGCCATGCGCTGCTCGAGAGCACGCACGGGTCGACGGGGATGTACGCGTTTCACCACGCCCTCGTACACCAGGTCGTCTACTCCGAGATCTCCGAGCCGCGGCGAAAGCTGATGCATCTTCGCGTCGCACGTCGCCTCGAGGATCGCGACGATCCCGACGGCACCATCGCGCTGGAGCTCGCGCATCATGCAGCGGTGGGAGGCGATGCCGCCATGGCAGCACGGGCATGTGTCGCAGCCGGCAACCGGTGCTTGCGCGTTTTCGCCAATTCCGAGGCTTTGGCGCACGCGCGTCGCGGCCTTCGCTTGGTGGAGGAGCTCCCCGACCCGGAGCGGCTCCGGCTGCGCATCGAGCTCGAGCAAGTCGGCCTCGACGCGCAATGGCCGCAAAACCCCGAGGCCGAAGCGAAGCGAATCGAGGCGCTGGCCGAGCAAGCGCTCGATGCGGGCTGTGCAGAGCATGCACGCCTCGGCTTCACCTTGGTGAGCTATCTCCGGTGGTACGAGGGCGCCGTCGGAGACGCCCATCGGGCCTCGTTGCGGGCAGAGTTCGCGAGTCGGGGCGCAGAAGACCGGGACCGTGCCGTCGGGATCGCGGAGGCCGCGAGGTGCCTCGTCATCTTGGAGCGCGACCTCGCGCAGGCCGAGGCTCTTCTGCTCGAAGCCAGGGCGCTGACCGAAAGGTCCGGGGAATCCGAGTGGGCCGTCTTCGACGGCCTCGGGCTTCTTCGTTTGCATGCGGGCGCTCTCGACGAAGCGAAGGTCGCGTTCGAGCAAGCGTGGGCGCTGTCGAAGAAAGAGGGAGACCGTCTTCACGAATTCATGTCGCTCGAGCACCTGGTCGCGGTAAGCATTCATCGCGGGGAAGAAGACCAGGCATGCGACTACGCCAGAGAGCTCGCGATGATCGGGGAAAAGCTCCGCGAGGGAAGTGAGCGTCCACTCGGGCGCGCGTTGCTCGCCCTTTGTCGCTACCGGAAAGACGAGGTCGACTACCGTCCCGCCTTGGAGGACGCCATTCGCGCGCTTCGGGAGGTCGACGCCAAACAGCGCTTGGCCTTCGTGCTCACACAGGCAGCGTCGATCGAATCGGAGCGTGGAGATCTCGACGTCGCGCAGGCGCGCGCGCTCGAGGCGGTCGAGCTCGGACGGGTGCTGCAGCAACCGACCGAAGCCGCGCTCGCCCGAGCCGTGCTTCTGCGGATCGCGCGCGAGCGGAGTGATTCGGCGGCCATCGAACGAGAAGCGACTGCCCTCGGACAGATTCGGGGCTATGCCAGACACGTCGGTCACATCGTCGAGCACGAGCTCGCGGCAGTCGGCATCGCCGCGTCGAGCCAGCTCGAGATGACGGGAGCGAAGTGATGGCGCGCGTCATCGTGGAGCGGAGGTTCGACGAACCGCAGGCCTTCGACGAAATCCAAGCGCAAGAGGACCGTTTCGCTTGGTGTCTCGAGCAACATCGCGTGCAGTTCATTCGGAGCTATTTCTCTCGAGACCGGCGCCGTATGATTTGCGAGTACGAAGCACCTGATGCCGAGACCGTGCGCGAGGTCCAGCGTACGGCCAACATGCCCTTCGAGCGCATTTGGACGGCGCGGGTCTTCGACTGGAAGAACCGCTAGACGCCGAAAGCTTCCCCCGGAAGCACGCCGTCGGCTTTCAGGGGGTCAG